>CAWFCU010000016.1:0-6623 GCA_963814445.1 uncultured Chitinophagaceae bacterium | reverse complement strand
TTGCCAAAATACGGGCGGACGGAAGTTATCTTCGGCTTTTTGTAATTCTATTGTGCTTCATATCGGGCTGGACATTATCTATTTAGCTTTTTGTTGTTATCTTCAACTTCAGTTTTTCAATCATCATCGGTACCGGGCGGACGGAATACTAATTCCCGTACTTCGGCAAGCCCTGTCCGTTGCAGGTTATGCCATTGGACAATTTTCGGTTCGCAACTGTTTGACAAAAAATTATTATGCTTTATTGGTAAGACTTGAACCAAAGCCCACGTCGGCTTGACAAGCTCTAATCATCTTTTTGGACACATTTAATCATAGGTTTTCAATTAAGCAACTGTTTGGGTGGACTTTTGTTCAAGTCTATACATAGGATAGAATGACTCATTTCAGCAAAACCGTGACAACAAAATTTGCTCAACGACATAACTGCAACGCTTTTTACCTGACTCGTGACAAATTTTTATTACTAATACTTTCGGGTTTGACAATATTTTTAGGTCGAAGTAAATATTTGAAAAAGTGTTTAAAGTCTTCGGCTTAGTGTGGTTGGACAATAAAATTTAAAAATCAAGGGGTCTGTCCGAGATTTACAAGTTTTTTAAAATCACAAAGCCTCTACCCTTTTTGGCAGTTTTGCTGGCTGGACAGTTTGACAAACCGTAAATTCAAATCTAAAAGCGAAAAGGCACAAACCTGCAACATGGCGTTTGCTGCTATGCTGGCGGACGGAAAAACAATCAGCATTTGTGCATCTGTCAGCTTCAGTCCGGGCTGACCGTTTGCTAATGAGCTATTTGTTGTAAATTCATCATCAAATTATTAATCGGCTTAAGTTGCCGGGCGGACGAACATGAATTCCAGCACAGCAGCAAGCCCTGGACGTTGCCTGCAAGCATAGCGGACACCCTGCAATTCGAAAGAGCTTCCCAAAAAGTTCACTTTATTCTCTGTCCTTTCATGATGTTTTATTGTCCTTTCTTTCTAAAAAAACTACTTCTACCTTTTTGATATCACCAGCAATGCTGAATTTGTCATGTTCAGTAGCAGATTTTACCCATTCAGCAAGTTTTATTAATATATGTAAACGTATACTTGATTACCTTTACTTTAACACTTTGAAAAAGATAACTGCGATATTATTTCTTTCCATCTACCTGTTTTACACAACAGGGTTTCACGAATTGCTTAAAGTAAATATACTTATTGAGCATTTTTATGAAACGAAAAAAAATTATAGTGCTTTAACTTTTTACAATTTTCTGGTAATGCATTACATTACTGATGATTTAAACGATAAAGATGATGACCAGGATAAGCAGTTGCCTTTTAAATCAACTGAAACATATTTTACCAATCCCATAGTCTTATATACTCCCGTTCAACATGTTCAGCTTGTAACTATACGATCTTTTAAAGTAAATAAAGCAGAACTGAATGTTACAAAAGGTTGCTTTGCTATTACTAAGTATAAAACACCTGTATGGCACCCTCCTAAAAATTTCTGATCGGCAATACCAGTTTTATTTTATTTACAGACCTGCTTAATTAATTTGAAGCTGGCCTGGACCAACATGATCATTCATAAAAAAAATACTAATGAAAAAGTTATTTAAAATAACAATTTTTTTAATGCTGCTTTCTGCAAACCTATTTGCCCAATACTCTACCGACTGGATAAGGCCGGCCGATGCCACAGCGAAAACCGGTGTCTATGATTGCCCGGGATAACCAGGACAATGTAATTGCAACCGGCTACGCAATCAGCAACGCTGCCTATACCCGCAAGTACAACAAGTTTGGTGTGTTGCAGTGGGAAGCTATATCTGCATCAGGTATACAAAGCGAATATGAAAGGGCGCTTTGGGTAACCACCGATAACAACAATAATGTTTTTGTGGCCGGTTATCGCTACGCCGGCTCCAATCCTGGTTCTGCCATAGCGGTCATTGTTTTAAAATACAGTCCCGATGGTGTGCAGTTATGGAAACAGGTAATTAGCCCTGTTAATTACCTGGTAGGCATGAGCCTGAGGTGTGATTTGGATATTAATGGGAATCTGTATGTTGGGGCAACTGGTGTGGGAAATCTCTCCGGATTTGCTTTGATTAAATTTGATACAAATGGCAACATACTATTTACACAACACAGTGCTGCAAATGCGCCTGGTTTCTTTGAATCCATGCGGGTAAAAGGCAATAAAATTGTAATGTGTGCTTCGGGTGGTGTTCCTGCAGGTGGAGACCCCAATATTGCATCAGTAGCTGTATGGGATACTACAGGTACTTTATTATGGACAGCAGGTGTACAGGGCCGTGGTGCAAGAGATGTAGAAATAGATGATGCCGGTAATGTGTATTTGCTTACAGGCTATTTTAACCAGGTTACTCCAACCAGCCAAAACGATATTGTGATTTATAAATTTGCCCCATCTGGTACACAGTTGTGGAAAAAAGATTTTGATTTTGGAGGTGGCACTGATTTCTCAACCAGGTTCACTTATGTAGCAGGCAAATTGAGTATTATTGGTCAAAGTCAAGGCCTCGGATCCTGGATTACATTCCAGATAAATACAGATGGCACTATGTTATGGAATACAGCATATAATGGAGCACCAGGCTATGATGAAGCACCCTATTTTATTGCTGCCAAAGCAAACGGAGAGGTATTTGTTACAGGTAAGGGAGGTCCCAATGTGGACCCTATCAATGTACCCAGTTTGCGGATGATCACATTAAAATACAGCAATACCGGTGTGCAAAAATGGGTTGATTCAACCAATATTTATAATGGATGGGGTTATGCATGTACACTTGCCAGCGACAGCAGTTTGTACGCTTTAAGTGGTACCGCTATGACGGTTTATCATTTTTTTGATCATACCGGAACGGGATCCTGCAATATCCCCACCAGTGCAAATGTTACCAATATCAACAATACATTTGCTACATTTTCCTGGGCACCTGTTGCCGGTGCAACAGTATATCATGTAAGGTACAAACCAACTACCGCCAGTGGCTGGACGGTGGTTTCCTATAACCTTACTACGCTGAATATTTTTGGCCTTTACCCGGGTACTACTTATGAATATGCAGTGGAAGCCGTTTGCGCCAACGGGCCCTCGGGCTATAGTGCCACGCAAACATTTACAACAACAGGAACAGCTATTTGTACTTCAGTAGGGCAAAGCCAGGTGCAGGAGTATTTGAGTCAGGTATGGGTTGGTGGTGTAAATCATATTTCAGGAAGGGATAATGGTTACGGAGATTTTACCAATATAGTGATGTCTTTTACACGTAACCAAAATGTACAAGGTTATTTATCGGGGCTGGTTCCTTACCCCGAATATGAATATTATAGTATCTGGATAGATTATAATCATAACAATGATTTTACTGATGCAGGCGAAGAGGTGGTAGCCCTTTATTCTGATTTTATCGTTAATTTCATTTAATTTTACAGTTCCTTCAAATGCGATGTTCGGTACGACAAGAATGCGGGTAATTATGAGCCACGACAGTCCGCCAACTCCCTGCGGTAATTATGCAAGAGGCGAAACACAGGATTATACTGTTCTTATTAATGGCACCGGTACTGTACCTCCTCCAATACCTATAGGATTAAATGCTACTAATATAACCACAGCAAGTGCAAGAATTTACTGGACTCCGGATAGTACCGCAGCTTCATACAATTTACGCTACAAAAAAATAACGGAAACTACCTGGACAATTGCTCCTTTAAATGATACTACAATCTCCTTACCTGGCCTTTCTTCCATCACCAATTATGAGTATGCTGTGGAAGCACTTGGCAGTGTGGGCAATTCGGGTTATACTGCTACGCAATCGTTCACCACTTTGAGTGTTGTGTTACCCATAAATGGAATTGAATTATCGGCCAAACGAAATGAAGCGAATGTTATAGTGAATTGGAGTACACAGTCAGAACAAAACAGTTCCTATTTCGAAATTGAAAGAAGTTACAATGGTATTGACTTTATAAAAATCGGGCAAATGCAGGCGTCTGGTTTCAGCAGCACTACAAAACTCTATCAGTTTACTGATGTTACTGCTGCAAAGTCGCTTATATTTTATCGATTAAAAATGATAGATGTAAATGCCAGTTACAAGTTTAGCCCGATAATAAAAGTTCCAAAATCAGGTGCTAATAATCAAGAATTCTTATTATATCCTAACCCGGCTATTTCCGATGTGAGTGTTGCCTTAAACGAATCCACTAAGGAAGTTTTACTATTGAAAGTAACCAATCAGTTGGGGCAAGTTGTAAAATCGACCCAGGTAATTAAAGGCACACATTTATTAAAACTGGATATTAGCGGATTGCCGAGTGGCATTTATTCTGTTGTATTAACAGGCAGTGAATTTGTGCAGGCAAAAAAATTAATAATAAAGTAAACAGGATTAAAATTGATCGGCAGTTATAAAGAACCCGTCTCATTTATTAATGAGACGGGTTTTTGTGCATATTATTTTTTAGATGAACTTCACATCCTAAATTCTACAATATTTTTAAAAAGTTGAGGTTGTAAAGTATGACAATCTGCAACAACAATATACCTTAGACCATGACCTTGACAGAATCAGCAGGCAATACGGCGAGAAATATCAAAATATTACAAAATTTTTATTTGACAACAACTAACTTCCAAAAAAATGCCTGCAGGCAACATGGGTCTTGGCAAAATACGGGCAGACGGAAGCCGTGTTGCATCATTTGTAACTTTGTGCAGCAGTTGTTCGGGCTTGACAAGCAACTTTCGGCTAATTGCAAATCACTAACTTTTATTTCTATTTTCATCATCGGTTAGCCGGGCTGACGGAAGTCTATTACCCAGCCTTCGCAAATACTCGGCCGTCAGACCGTGAAAAAACTACCCCTCCTCAACAAATCAGTTTGTATGATTGCATGTAAGCTTCACAGTTACTTATTTAAGCAGCCTTAAAAAATGATTGCCGCAGTAAGTTTGAAAAAAGCAGGGGCGCAATTTGGCTGTAAATGACTTTGGCAAACAGTTTTTTTAATGCACAGACTACTTTATTGTAATCTGGTGTCCATTTTTCTATTGCCTGCAGCATTTTTTCAAAGCCAAGGATGTTTTTGCTACGCAGAAAGTTGTAGCAAAACATGATCAGGTTCATTTCTCCGTTTACTTTCTGTAATCCTTTTAGTAACGTGTGGGTATAACCCCAATGCCGTTTAATACTGCCAAAAGGATGTTCACATATCGCTTGCCGCCGCTTGTAATACTGTGGGTTTTGTTTGATGTTGTTATCATTAATGTCTACCGCATCCTGGTACTCACTCCGCTGAATAATGCGTTTGGGTAGTTTGGTGCATTGCATTTTTAACGGGCAGGTTTTACAGGCTTCGGTCCGGTAGGTTTTAAAACGATAGCTTGTTTCATGGGCTTCGCCTTTTTTATTATGCCAGGTACCCAGCGACGTTAATACAGCACCGGCAGGACAGGTATAACTATCAGTTGATTGATCATAATCAAAACTTTCGGCTAAAAATTCGTTCGCTATATGTTTTACTGAGGGTTGTTCTTTGTAGGCTACATGAGTAATCATGTTATCTTGCTGGCAATGTAATAACTCAGCTCCGGTGTGGTAGCCTTTATCAGCCAGTACCATCAGGCTATCTTCGTTTTGTAGTTGCAAATTTTGTTTTGCCTGGGTAGCTGCTTTGTGCAATGCTTTGCCATCATTGCTGTTGGTGGCCCCGGTATGTACAATAAGATTGTGTTTGTCGTCTACTGCATTTTGAACATTGTACGCTACTTCCACAATGCTTTTTGTAATGAGTATGCTGCGGCTGTCCGTATCGGTGGTGCTTATTTGCCTGTCAGCAGTATTGTTCAATTGTTGCTGCAGCGTATCGTATTTGATGCTGCGTTCCTTTAATTTTTCTAAGCCTTGTTTTATTTTTTCTTTTTTTATTTCAAACTCATCATTGTTGTTACTGGCTTCCTGTTTATCCAGGTCATCCAGTTCCGCCAGATATTTTTCTGTTTTATCTTTTATAAACTGCTGATGCTTGTCTATCTTTTTTTGATTGTAATTATTCTTCTTGCTGTTCACTGCTTTAAACTTACTGCCATCTATGCCAATCGTTGTTTTACCAAGCAGGCCTGCATCGCTGAGAAACTGAATATATAACCTGAACATCGATTGTAAAGCCGCTCCATGTATTTTGCGAAAGTCGGCAATCGTATGATAGTTGGGTTGTAAGCATTGCAGCAGCCACTGTAGTTCTATATTGCGGCTACATTCCTTTTCTAACTTCCGGCTGCTGCGGATTTTATTTAAGTACCCATATAGATACAATTTTAAAAGAACCCCAGGTGCATACGGGGGACGGCCTTCGCTCTTGTGTATGGTACTCGAAAATCCTAATTGCTGCAGATCCAGCTTATCTATAAAGGCATCTATCAGCCTTACAGAATTTTCGGCACTTACCTGCTCTTCAAGGGTGCTGAAATAACTTTGATTCCGGTTGTTTCCCTGTATAAATTGCATGCTTGTTATCTCAAAAACCATACGCCATTTTACCTATTCACATTATGTGTACATTTGAATAGCAACAATGGTTTTTTCACAAAC
>CAWFCU010000015.1:0-8184 GCA_963814445.1 uncultured Chitinophagaceae bacterium | reverse complement strand
GGGAAACAAAGGCTGCTTCGGCCGGGTTTTCAACGGGCTAAACCTCACCATAAGACAGCTTGTGCCGAAACCTCACTTACTGGTGCTGTGCACACAGGCAGGTGGGTGCTGTACTTTAACTTTTACTTCTGGGCGAGTTCTCCAGTGGGAAAAACGTTGCCTGGAACAAGGTTTTGTAGCTGGATCAATGGTGGATATAGCCTACGAGGAGTTTACCGAAACATTTTACGACTCCCCCTCTGTGTATAAACCCCTGCCGGGATACAAATTCGGGTAATTTTTATCGGAAGGGGCTTCTCGTAATTTGGGTGCGACAAAAATACCAGAACGACTTTACTTTTTCTGACAATAATATCCTTAAATTACAATATGAAGCGGCTTCTGACTATTATTTCAATCCTGCTGTTTTTTCATTTTGCGGCATCGGCTCAGCAAAGCCTGGAAGACAGCCTCACTAAAGTAATAGCCGACAATAAAGATGAAGGCGAAGTGGCCCGGGCTTATAATTCATTAGCATTTGAGTATTCAAGAAAAGATCTGGTAAGGTCGAGAGGCTATCTTAATGCAGCCATTGCAATAGGAAAGAGAATTGCTAATTATAAAAGGCTCAGCAGTTCCTATTCGCAATTAGTTTATCTTTTACATGATACAGGAAAGCCAGACAGCGCTGAGTATTACATTGTTCAGGTTAAAAATCTTTACGATAATGCGAATCCATCAGAAAAAAATGATGTGGGTTCAAATTATTACACGGTAGCTGCACTTTATTACAAAAGAACAGGAGCTTATCAAAAGGTCATCCCTTTTTTTGATAAGGCAATAGAATTGTTTATTATAATGAAAGACCGGCAATCTACTGCCGGGCAGTTATTAAACTTGGGCAATACTTATTTGGCTATAGGAAATTATCAAAAAGCTACAGAGCAACACCTGAAATCGTTACGGATATTTGAAGAAATTGGTAATGATCGGGGCATATCTTTTTGTTACCAGAGTTTGAGCAACTCCTTTACGCAGCTAAGGCAATACGATCAGGCATTGCTGTATGCCAATAAATCCATCAAAATAAAAACTACTTTAAATGACCGGAAGGGTTTGGGTTCTGCACAAAGTAACCTCGGTGATATTTACCTGGGGCTTGGTGATTTTGATAGATCAATTCTACACTTCACCAACAGCCTGAATATTGCCAGGGAGGTAAAAAGCCTGCCCGACGAATTGGGCAACTACCTGAATATTGCAAAAGCATATAAATCAAAAAAAAATTTTATACAGGCAGGTACCTATCTCAGCCAGGGAAAATTACTTGCAAAGCAACTAAAAGACAGTTCATCATTGGCTGCTATAGAAACAGAATTGATTGCGTTGCAAAAAAATGCTGACGCCACTACAGCTACAGAAAGTAAACTGAAAACGAACCTCGAATTGCTGGAGCAGCGGGGCGACCTGAACCGCCAGGCATCTGGGCTTAAAAACATGGTAGATTTTTATACCGCCAATAAAGAATTTGACAAAGCCCTGGAGTACAACAATAAATACCACCAGGCCATTGATAGTATTGAGAATAACGACTTGCAGCTACAGGTAAAAAAAATGGAAGAACTTTATAATATTGAAAAAAAGGAAAAAGAAATTACGATTCTTAAAAAAGACCAGCAGATTAACCAGGCAAGGTTGCAAAAGCAAAAAGTATTTCAATACGGGGTATTATCACTTCTGGGCCTGATATTACTTTCAGGCTTCCTTCTATTTAACAGGTATAAGCTGCGGCAGCAAATGAAGCAATTAGAGCTCCGCAACCAGATAGCGGCCGACCTGCATGATGAAGTGGGCAGCTCCCTCAGCAGTATTAATATGCTGAGCCAGATGGCAACGCAGCCCGGCAACGAAAATTTGCAGAAAAGCATATTGGAAAAAATGAGTACCAATGCCAAAGAAACAATGGAGAAAATGAGCGACCTGGTATGGACCATTAAGCCCGAAGAAGCTGAAGGCAGCAACCTGAAACAACGGATGGAACGGTTTGCTTATGAAATATGCGGAGCAAAAAACATTGCCCTTACACTGCAATTAGATAAGCTGGAAACAAAAGACCTGACAATGGAGCAGCGAAAAAACATGTACCTTATTTTTAAAGAAGCATTAAATAATGCTGTGAAGTATTCCGGAACAGAAAAGGTGTTTGTTTCAGCAGCGAATGGGAACAATATACTTACCATGATTGTTAAAGATGAAGGCAAGGGATTTGACATAACACAGGTTGAAAAGGGCAACGGCCTCGCCAACATTCAAAAAAGGGCAGCAGGGGTTGGAGGAGAAATTTCAATAACCTCTATTCCTGGCCGGGGAACTGAAGTAAAACTGGTTATGCCACTCAGTATATAAACTGTTTCGCCCCACAGGAACAGACATAAAAATTATAATGCCTCAATAGAAAATCAAAAGATGCGCCACACAATTGTTTTGATTGCTTTTTTACTCGCCAGTCTTACAACTCATTGCCAAACTCCTTATGTTGACAGCTTGCTGCAAATTGTTTCGTTGCACAAGGGGGATGAAGCTGAAATGAAAGCCCTGTTTTCATTAGCCCTCAATTGTTACCGAGCTAATACCAATAAAGCAAAAACATACTTGTTTCAGCAATTACAGTTAGCTGTGCCGGCTGATAATTTTTACCGGCAGTCCGGTGGATATGCTTTGCTTCTTTCCCTATACCAGGAAGAAGGGCTTATGGACAGTGCTACATGGTGTGTGAATAAATTAAGGGGTGTTGCTGAAATGGCGCCCAATGATAAAAAAACACAGCTGAACTATAACCAGGCAATGGGGTTGTATCATAGAAAAAAAGGAGAACATAAAATTGCATTGCCGTATGCGCTGGCCGCAGCAAAATATGCAGAGCAATCAGACGTTAGTAAAGCTGATGCTGGCGGGCAGTGGTTGAATGCAGGAAATGTTTACGTATTCTTAGGTGACTATAATAATTCCATGGCCTGTCATTTGAAGGCCCTGCGTCTTTTTGAAGAAGCAGGCAACCGCCTTGGGGAATCATTCTGTTATAATAGTATTGCAACAGCTTATTACAAACTGAAACAATACCCCAAAGGTTTAGAATATGCCGAAAAATCGTTGGCTCTAAAAAAATCTATAAATGATAAGAGAGGTGTTTGTGTTTCGGAAATGATGATTGGGGAGATATACATGAGTATGGGTAATGCGCCGGCAGCGTTAAAAAAATTTGAAATAGTATTGAAATTGTCTTTGGAAGAAAAAATGCTGACAGAAGAAGCAGACTGTTACTTTAATATGGCCAAAATATTTAAAGAACAGAAGAAGGATAGTTTGGCAATCATTCATTTTAAAAAATCAAAAGAGCTGGCACTGCAAATAAACAGGAAAGAGCTGGTTGCCGATACAGATGCTGAATTGGCAACCTTATATAAAAATGCCGACAACATCAGGCACACAGAAACAACGTTAGTAGCAAGCCTCAATGCGTTTAAAGAAAGCGGCAACCTGAATGACGAAGCAAATAACTACAAGCGCCTTTCAGATTTTTATGTTTCCACTAAGCAATATGATAAGGCATTGGATAACCTCAATAAATATCATGCTGTAAAAGACAGTATTGGCGGCCTGGAAGTGCAGGTACAGATGAAAAAACTGGAAGAACAATACAATACAGCAAAAAAGCAGCAAGAGATTGAAATACTTAAAAAAGATAAACAACTCCAGGAACAAAAATTATCAAGGCAAAAAGTATTGATGGCGGGTGCAGGCGTTTTGGCATTGCTGGCAATAGCCGGAGTATGGTTGTTGATAAACCGCAATCGCCTGAAACAGCGAATGAAAGAACTGGAACTCCGCAACCAGATAGCTGCCGATCTGCATGATGAAGTGGGCAGTTCATTAAGCAGCATACACATGCTGAGCCAGATGGCGGCGCAACCTGGTACTGAAGCATCCCGTAAAGACGATATACTGCAACGAATGAGTAGCAATGCTAAAGAAACGATGGAGAAGATGAGTGACTTAGTCTGGACTATAAAGCCGGAAGAAGCAGAAGGCAGTAATTTAAAACAACGGATGGAAAGGTTTTCTTACGAAATATGCGGTGCGAAAAATATTGACCTCACCCTTGAATTAGATAAGTTAGATGAAAAAGATTTAACGATGGAGCAGCGGAAAACTATGTACCTTATTTTTAAAGAAGCATTGAATAATGCGGTGAAATACTCCGGTACAGATAAAGTGTATGTATCAGCATCTAACGGAAGTAATATGCTCACCATGATTGTGAAGGATGAAGGAAAAGGCTTTGACAGCACTGTTGTACAAAAAGGAAACGGGTTGAATAATATACTGAACCGGGCTGCGGGCATTGGCGGAAAATTGGATATTGATTCTGCGCCGGGTAAAGGCACCCTGGTAAAGTTGGTTATGCCGCTTAAAATATAAATTTCACCCTATTTCGCTATTTTTAGTTGTAACTAATTTTCTCATTTTTGATTTTAAAATATTTGCTTTGATACGGGTAGGCCTATTTGAAGACAATAAACACTTAAGGGAAACATTTCAGTTACTGCTGGAATCTTCGCCAGGTTATGTTTGCGCCGGTGCATGGCCCAATTGTAACGAATTGATAAAAGTTTTAAACGCCCATACCTGCGATATTGTATTAATGGATATTGAAATGCCCGGCATGAGTGGCATTGAAGCCACAAAAGCTATCAAAAAACATTTACCCGAAATTAATGTACTGATACAAACAGTATTTTTTGAAGATGAATATATTTTTAACGCCATCTGCGCCGGGGCATCTGGCTATATTTTAAAATCAACTACACCACAGGGGTATTTAGATGCGCTGAAAGATGTAAGCAATGGCGGCTCACCCATGACACCGGGCATTGCCCGCCGGGTGCTGGAACTTTTTAAAACCAACCTTCAGCCGCAACAGGCCAGTGATGAATACGGCCTTACCAACCAGGAAAAAAAAGTATTGCAACAATTGGTACAGGGAAAAAGCTATAAACTGGCAGCAGATGCCCTGTTTGTTTCTGTTGATACTGTGAAAACCCATGTACGTAATATTTATGCCAAAATGCATGTACACTCTGGTATAGAAGCGGTAAGCATAGCTATAAGGGATAAGATTGTTTAATCCAATTATCTGTCAATCTGCTCTTGCCTAAGGGCACCATTGCACTTTCATTACTCACCACTAACTGCGCACTAATTCACCCTATTTCGCTATTGCCCCGCTTTTTATAGTTAGCCAACTTTGGGTTGTATTAAAAACAACCTGCTATGAAGAAGATATTCTCCTTATTATTCACAGTTACTACCTGGCAAATAATAATTGCTCAAAACGTAGGCATTGGTACCACCGCACCCACAGAAAAACTACAGGTAGCAGGCAATATAAAAGCCGATACCATAAAGCCCGCCGGCATTAAGCTAAGCCCCAATGCAGGCAATGGTAAAGTATTAATAAGCGATGCGGCAGGTGTGGGCACCTGGCAGCCAAGCAGCAATTTGGCTGGTGCAGGCAATATTGGTTATGGTGTTTGGGGCGATTGTGCTACCAATGGAAATATATCCGAGTATCAGCCTGTTACAGATTCCACAGGTGCCGCATCTGACTATTTTGGAACCAGCGTAGCCATTTCTGGTAACTATGCCATTGTGGGGGCAGATAGGGATGATGTTGGTGCAAATGCAGACCAGGGCTCGGCCAGCATTTACCAGTGGAATGGAAGCAGTTGGGTATTGATGCAAAAAATTACAGATGCCACCGGAGCAGCAAGTGATAGATTTGGAATCAGTGTATCCATCTCTGGCAACTATGCTATTATTGGGGCAGATAGTGATGATGTAGGTGCAAATTCATCCCAGGGATCGGCCAGCATTTACCAATGGAACGGCAGCAGTTGGGTGCTGATGCAAAAAATTACAGATGCCACCGGTGCAGCAAGTGATTTTTTTGGAACCAGCGTAGCCATTTCCAGTAACTATGCCATTGTGGGGGCAGATAATGATGATGTTGGTGCAAATGCAAACCAGGGTTCGGCCAGTATTTACCAATGGAATGGCAGCAGTTGGGTGTTGATGCAAAAAATTACAGATGCCAACGGAGAAGCGGGAGATTTTTTTGGATGGAGTGTATCCATCTCCGGCAGCTATGCTATTATCGGAGCACCTTGGGATGATGTTGGTACAAATTCAAGCCAGGGGTCGGCCAGTATTTACGCAAGGTTTGCCAATAACTGGATATTACAGGAAAAAATTACAGATGCCAACGGTGAAGCAACTGACAATTTTGGAGTCAGCGTATCCATCTCCGGCAGCTATGCTATTATTGGAGCAGAAAGTGATGATGTTGGTGCAAATGCAAACCAGGGTTCGGCCAGCATTTACAAGCGGAATGGAACCAGTTGGGATTTAATGAAAAAAATTACAGATGCTACCGGAGCAGCTGGATATGAATTTGGAAACAGTGTATCCATTTCAGAAGACTATGCCATTGTAGGAGCAATGCTCGGAAGAGGTGTAAATGGCATACAGGGTACGGCTAATATCTATTTAAGAGTTGGCTTGGGCTGGCAACTACTTCAAAAAGTAGTGGACCCCGGTAGTTTAGGGAGCGATTTTTTTGGCACTTCCGCTGCCATTGAAGGCAATACAAAACGATTTGTATGCGGCGCAAATGGTTATGGTTCATTTTCTGGTAAAGTAGTATTTGGTAAAATAAATTAATGAGGGTTCTTTTAGCGTTTCTGAATACTTATGCGCCGGAATAATTAATGAAGTGAAAAAACAGTAAGAACAAACTGATGAATTAAAAGCACTGGTAACCGGGCTTTTAAAACAGAAAAAACAACTATAAACTTTAATGTATGAAAAAGTTATTTTCCTTCTTATTTATTCTTTGCACAGCAAACAATTTAGTGGCACAAAATGTAGGTATTGGCACCACTACTCCTTCCTCAAGATTGCACCTCGTAGGCAATCTTTTGCAGGAAAACGGAACTGTAACATTAAATAGTCCTTCCAGCATTATCCAGTTTCAAAACATTGGAGAAAACAAAACCTATATGCAGTTATCCGGTGATAATCTTCGCCTCGGTACTAATGGAGGTAACCAGTTTGGTAAAACCATTTTTCGTATGGCCGGGGCAGACAGGGTGTTAATTGACTCGACAGGTAACACACAAATTCTCGGGTTGCAGGATGCGTCACTTACTTCACATGGATATATTACGCTGGGCAGTATATCAGGCCGGAACATGATACTGGATAATAATGAAATAATGGTAAGGGATATGGGCGCTGCAGATGACCTGTTTTTACAGAATGATGGAGGCAATGTAGGTATAGGCCTGGGAACCGGAAGCCCTACCGCAAAACTGCATGTAAATGGTGATATAAGAATTACCGATGGTAACCAGGCTGCGGGCAAAGTGCTAACCAGTAATGCCAGCGGTACTGCAAGCTGGCAAAATGCTGCGTTTAGTAATAACGAACGTATTATGATTCGATACACCGGGTTTGAATTAAATTCTCTCATTAGTGGAGCAACTACTGTATATGATAATGGAGGAATTAATTTCAACTTTATCACCACCCAATTTAATATTTCTAAAAGTGGTCTTTACCATTTTGAAGGTACGGTATCAGGAAAAGGTTCATTTCTTTCCAGTTCACAAACAATCTTGGGTTGCAACTTGTCAATAAATGGCAATAGTTGGGTTATCCCATTAGGTACATCACATTTTGAAAGCCCAGTCGCAGCGTCGTCCACAAGCCCAATATTTACAGTCCCCTTTAGAATTGATATTTACCTCAACCAAGGCGATTATTTAATTTTTAAAATGACCCAAAAAATAAATGGTATTGGGTCTGCTGATTCAAATGAAGATGGTTATATCAGCGGTTATCTTATAAGTGAGTAACAAAACCATAACCAGTAAACCTTTATTCACAAAAATACACAGTACTGGTTCGCCTAACAAAATAGATTTCTTCCCAGGCCGGGTCTCCTGCAAGGGACTCGGCGTTGTTGTGTATATAAAAAACTCCCACCAATTTCTACCATCTTCCCCATTGACTATTCACCATTGACCTTTCCCTAATTCACCCCTTTTCGCTATTGTCCTGCCTTCATTAGTATTTCTACGCCTA
>CAWFCU010000014.1:0-84434 GCA_963814445.1 uncultured Chitinophagaceae bacterium | reverse complement strand
TTAGGGTTACTACTGCAAATGGTTGCACCAGTACCGGTAATTCATTTACAGTTACTATTGTGGCCGTACCAAACATTTCTTCACAACCGTCAAGCACCACTGCATGCAGTGGTGTTGCCGCCAGTTTTAGTGTAACTGCTACAGGTACCTGCTTAACATATCAGTGGAGAAAAGGTACCACCAATTTATAATTGGGGAACAATATCCGGTGCAACGCGTCTACACTTTCTATATCAGTTCTGTTGTTGCAGGTGATGCCGCCAGCAATTACAATTGTGTTGTCAGCGGCGTTTAACCGGTGCTCTACTGTTATTTCCAATTATGTAACGTTAACAGTCAATTCAGCAGCTTCGGCACCAACTGCACTTGCCAAAAGATCTTGTATTCCCAACAGTATCTACAACAAGTGTATTGGGAAGTTTCACTCGCATCAACAGGATGCCACTAATTATTTAGTAGTAAGAAAGACAACCAATGTAGCACCAACAAATCCAAGCAACGGCACTACTTATACACTTAACTCAACTACTACTTACAGGCACAGTTGATTATGTAGGTACCGGCACATCATTTACATCTAATGGATTGACGCCAGGTACAACTTATTATTACTGGGTATTTCCTTACAATATCAGCAGTTGCGGCACCAGCCCTCTGTATCTTACCAGTACACCACTTACAGGAGATGTTACCACTGCTACCAATGTGGCATGCGGTACAGTTACTACATTATACTGGGGCGGAACCGGTTCTGCTTTACCGGTGCAGTTATCGGAACTGATTTTAATACAGCTTCCAACTGGTCAACATCGTCAACAAGTTATATTGCTTCCCCTGCATCACCAACACAGTGTAATAATGCTTCGCTTGCACTTACAAGCAGTGCTACAATAACATTAAGCGGCACAACAGACATATATGGATTAAACTTTACTGTAGCAGGTAATGGCAGAATTGCAAAACTCAGTACAGAAGGCAATACACTTACTGTAAACAGCGATGCTGTAATAGATGTTTTAAGCGGCAATAACACTACAAATATTTATATCGGCGAAAACAGCAGTGGCGCAGGTATTATAGATTTTAAAGCAAACTTTAAAATTGGAGAAACTTACTTTATCTGGAACGTTCCTTATTCGTACCTCATTGGAAATGTAAACAGTAAAATTACTTTCAGAGGTGATGTATTGTTTGGAAGAACGGCAGCATTTATTCTGCCGGGCAAACCGTTGCCAATGGCTACCCTCCAACCTATCCTTTAGCCACTCCTGGTGCAGGCACAACACCAGGCACAATAGAATTTGATGGCACCGGCTTGCAACAGGTTTTATGGAATAACAACGTATGGTATGATTGTTTTTACAATATAGTTGTAGGCAACCAGAATAAACCCTATGTAAAACATGTAACCGGAACCTATACCCCAGATAATATTTTAGGAGATTTTACTATTAATGACGGATGTACAGTTGACCTGGGTGCCAGCCAGTGGATAAGAGAACAATCGGGTGGAACATTTACTATGAATGGTTCTGCAAAGTTAATAATTGGGTAATAATCACTCTGTAAGAAGTTCGCTGAATACAGGGGTTACAGTTACCGGAAGCAATTTCCCTGGCGGTTTCAGCACCATGAGTATTTCACCAAGCAGTACAATTGAATATAATGGCAACAACAGCATTACACAAACTGTATATGCAACACCCACTTATGGTAACCTTATTCTTTCCAATATAGACGGCACCGGCACAGGCAATAAAATTTCAACAGGCTACCGTAACAATAAGCGGTGCTGCCACAGTAAGCGATAAAACAACATTTACTCCTGGCACTGGCGTTGTTGTTGATGGCACTGCAACAGTTAACAGTGGCGGCACATTGGTAGCGGCACAAATGTGGTTTCAGGTGCTGGTACATTCAGCCTGCTTAGTGGCGGCACATTAACAATGGGTTCTCCTGCCGGCATCACATCATCTGGTGCCACAGGTAATATTCAAACATCCGCAAGAAGTTTTAGCACAGGTGGCAATTATACTTATAATGCTTCTTCTGCACAGGCCACAGGCAATGGGTTGCCCACAACAGTAAATAATCTTACAATTTTAAATCATCTGGAGTAACCATGTATGCAGCTTCAGCCAATTATACTGTAGCAGGAACACTCACATTAACTTCCGGAGCATTAGCCATAAATGGAGATTCACTTACCATCAATAATTTGACAAGAACAAGCGGCACACTTACTGGTTCTGCTACATCAAGTGTTGGTATAACAGGAACCAGTGTCCCATTATTCTTTACCAGTGGCGGCAGGATACTCAAAAATCTTTTCTTAAATACCAATGCATCTGCTGACTTGCAAACACCGCTTGATATTACAGCAGGCAGCAGCGCAGGCAGTGTAGCTGTTGGCAGCGGCGCCACATTAACCACTTATAGCTACCTTACATTAAAATCAGATGCCAATGGAACTGCAAGGGTTGCAGAAATACCTGTTGATGGCTCAGGCAATGCTTTAGGCAATATAAGTGGCGATGTAGTTATAGAAAGATATATACCCGGCAAGAAGAAGCTGGCGTATGGTAACTGCACCAGTACAGGCTTCAGGCTCACAAACAATTAATGAAGCATGGCAGGAAGGTGTTGTAAATACAGACTTACTAATAACCAAAACCCTAATCCTGGTTTTGGCGTGCATATAAGCGGCTCCAGCTCAGCGTTAGGTTTTGATGTAACGCCACTGAATAACCCATCTTTAAAAGTATTCACCAGGTCAAACTCAGCATGGGTTGGTATTGGCTAATACATTAAGTACTTATGTAAGGGATTATGAAGGGTATATGCTTTTTGTAAGAGGCAACAGAACAACTAACTTAAGCATGAATACAGGCGCACCTCTGTCGAATACTGTTATCAGAGAAAACTGGCGGTTAAGAATGGGAAGACAATCTGTAAGTCTTGCAGGTGGCACAGGCAGCTATAGTGTGGTAGGTAACCCTTATCCATCTACTATTGACTTTAGAACATTAAGCATTAGTGGTGGTGGAAATACAAAAACATTTGTAATGTGGGATCCTGCACTTACAGGAACTGCAGGCGTAGGCGCTTACCAGTATTTTACAAGAGTGGCTGGCCCGGGCAGTGATTATACTGTTTTCCCTGGTGGTGGAAGTTATGGGGTATCCGGAACTATTAATAATTATGTTCAATCCGGACAGGCATTTCTTGGTTCCAAATTCAGCGCTGCTACATTAACAATAGACGAAGCTTCAAAAGCATCATCAAGCACCAGCACTGTATTCAGGCCAATGCCTGATAATATTACAGGCAAAATAAGCACTATACTGTATGGCATTTGAAGCAGACAGCAGTATGATAGTACTGGATGGTGGCCTGATAATATACAGGAGCGAATTTGATGACAGCCTTGACCTGGACGATGTAAAAAAATTATCAACACTCAATTCTGAAAACTTTGGCATCAACAAAAGAGCAACGGTTTACCAGATTGAAAAAAGGCAAACCATTAATGAAGACAGATACCATTCATTACAGTATGCGTAATTTAAAGGCAAGGAAATACCAGCTTGAAATAGATTTAAAAAATATGGAAGCAACCGGCATGACAGCTTTCCTGAAAGATAATTATACAGGTACGGTTACTACACTGGACTATAACAATCCATACACATTAACTTTTACGCCAACAAATGCCGCACCAGGTTCTTATGCAGCAGACAGGTTTAAAATATATTTTCAAGCAGTTGAATGTATTGCCGGTAACATTTACATCATTGGATGCATACAGAAAAAACAACAATATCAATGTGGAGTGGAAAGTGCAAAACGAAACAGCATTCAACACTATGAAGTAGAAAGTTCTGCAGACGGTATAAACTTCAGCAAACTAAATCAATGTACAGGCAAACAACAGCACTACATACCAATTGGTTGATGAACATCCTCAGTACGGTTTAAATTACTTCCGTGTAAAAGCTGTTGAAAATAATGGCAGAAGTAAATACACCAATATTGCAAAAGTATTTTTTGGTAAAAGCATCTCTGGTATAGCTGTGTTTCCTAACCCGGTTACTGACGGAAAAATAAACCTTTACTTCACCGGTGAACAGGCGGGTGATTATACAGCCAACTTATTCAACAGTGCCGGACAGTTAATGAAAACAACAAAACTGGCACAAATGAATGGTAATGGAAATGCTACTATTCGAAATGGATAAAAAATTACCGCATGGAAATTATATCCTGGAAATTGTGAAGCCAGACCATTCTAAAGAACACATTAATATTGTTAATTAAACCTCAACAATAATCAAAAAAGAAAGCTGCCGATTAATGGCAGCTTTTCTTTTTCAGAGATATTATAAAAGGCTTATACAGCAAATGAAGTTCCGCAGCCACAGGTTTTGCTTGCATTAGGGTTATTAAAAGTAAAGCCTCTTGAATTTAATCCGCCCTGCCAGTCAACCTGCATACCCATTAAATAAATGCCATGCGATTTCTCCATAATGCAGGGAATACCTTCAATTTCAAAATTTTCATCTTTATCTGTCTTGTTGTCAAATGCCAGAATATAAGTCATGCCACTGCAACCACCACCCTTTACTCCTACTCTCAGCTCAAGCGCTTTATCAAAACTATCTTCATTCATCAAACGCTTTAATTCATCTTTGGCTGATTGGGTGAAACTTACCGGTGCTGTTATTGTTGCTTCCATTTTTCATTATTTATTGAGGGTACAAAGTTATCGGATTTTAAAAAATGAATACTGGCTTCACCTTGCGAAACAGGGAAATATTAACAAGCCTTATTGCTTATTTTTGCCATTAAAAAATATCACTATGACCGGAGCTGAAATTATGAGGGATGTACAAATAGCAGTCATATTCCTGTTCTTTATTGCCATTGCATGGTTGCTGGCGGAATTTAAAGGGATGAAAGACGAACTGAGGGAAAGAATGGGTATTAATAACGAAAGTATGAAATTGCGACTGCAGGCTTATGAAAGGCTTTCTGTATTTGCAGAACGTTCCTCTTTAAAAAATTTAGTAGCCCGTACTTCATTTGGGATTGAATGTGGTGGACTGACCAATTGACATTACTGGATACCATCCGCAGCGAATACGAATACAATGTGAGCCAGCAGGTATATGTAAGCCCTGATATGTGGAAAGCGCTTGGCAATTTAAAAGACCAGAATATTTTTATCATCAACCAAATAGCTGCCATGCTGCAGCCCAATGCCGCTGCTATTGAATTAAGCAGGGCATTGCTGCAGTATGCAGGTAATAAAGATGCAGAATTAAGCACTGTTGTGTTGGATGCTTTGCAGTTTGAAGCAAAGAAGATAATGTAGAGTTGAATTGTCACATTGATACATTGGTTGACTGTTGTAGCGGAGAATAAGGTAATAAGGTTGATAAAACTGGTGATGCTTTCTACTATGTTAATAAGGTTTGCAAAAAATGGTTGTAATGCTTATAATACTGGGTCTTCAACCTTAGTAGAAACCCCAATCAATAAACAGCCGACCTTATTACCTTATTTAGCACAACGTACACATTAGAAAACGGCAGATTAGCCTTGTCATTCACAAAAAATAAAACGATGAGCCAAAAAATCCACAGATTCAGGTATTGAAGTAAAACAACTCTACACAAAAGCTGATATTGCTTCTGAAGACAATTCACTGCCGGGAGAATTTCCTTTTACAAGAGGTGTGCAGGCTGATATGTACCGTGGTAAATTATGGACCATGCGGCAGTATGCAGGTTTCAGTACGGCAGAAGAAAGTAACAAACGCTATCATTATTTATTATCCCAAGGTGTAAGCGGATTAAGTGTGGCTTTTGATCTGCCCACACAGATTGGTTATGACAGCGACCATGCTTTATCAGAAGGTGAAGTAGGAAAAGTAGGTGTGGCAATTGACAGCCTGGAAGATATGGAAGTATTGTTTAATGGGATTAAGCTGGAAGA
The DNA here is from genome assembly GCA_963814445.1 of uncultured Chitinophagaceae bacterium. Taxonomy (GTDB): domain Bacteria; phylum Bacteroidota; class Bacteroidia; order Chitinophagales; family Chitinophagaceae; genus Ferruginibacter. The sequence continues at coordinate 78,437 of CAWFCU010000014.1, read as the reverse complement.
TGTTACCACTTCCATGACGATTAATGCAACAGGATTTATTTTGCTGGCATTTTATGTTGCGCTTGGCAAAAAAACAAGGCGCTGATCTGAAAAAAATTTCAGGCACTATACAAAATGATATTTTAAAAGAATATGCTGCAAGAGGAACCTATATTTATCCACCCAAACCTTCCATGCGTATCATCACCGATATTTTTGAATGGTGTGCGGCAGAAGTTCCAAAATGGAATACCATTTCTATTTCCGGTTATCATATAAGGGAAGCAGGCAGCACAGCCGTGCAGGAAATTGCTTTTACACTAAGCAATGGCAAAGCTTATGTGAAAGCAGCTATTGAAAAAGGAATGGATATTAATGTTTTTGGCAAACGCCTCTCCTTCTTTTTTAATGCACATAATAATTTATTTGAAGAAGTTGCCAAGTTCAGGGCAGCAAGAAAAATGTGGGCCATGATTATGAAAGACCTTGGCGCTACGGATGCCAAAGCCATGATGCTCCGCTTTCATACACAAACCGGCGGCGCTACACTTAACCGCACAGCAACCAATGAATAATATTGCCAGGGTTACCAGTACAAACATTAGCAGCAGTACTGGGCGGCACACAAAGCCTGCATACCAATGGCTATGATGAAGCTTTGAGTCTACCAACAGAAGAAGCTGCAAGAATTGCCTTGCGTACACAACAGATTGTTGCTTTTGAAAGTGGCGTGGCTGATACAGTTGACCCGTTAGCCGGCAGTTATTTTGTTGAAGCCTTACCAAAGAAGTAGAAGACAATGCCTGGAAGCTGATTGAAAAAATTGATGCGATGGGTGGAAGTGTTGCTGCAATTGAACAAGGTTATATGCAGGATGAAATTGCCAGAAGCGCTTACGAATACCAAAGCAAAATTGAAAGCGGCGAAAAGATAATTGTGGGCATGAATAAATTCCAGATTGACAAGGAAAGCAAAGTGCCACCATTTAAAATTGATGACAGCATACGGAATGTGCAGAGTGAAAAGCTAAAAGCAATTAAAAAGAAAAGAAGTAATGAAAAAGTGCTGCCTGTTTGAAACAAATTAATGAAGCTGCAGTGAGTAATAAAAACCTGATGCCTTTTGTATTGGAAGCGGTGGAGAATTATTGTACGCTGGGAGAAATTTCGGATGAGTTGAGAAAGGTGTTTGGGGAGTTTAAGTAATACTTAAATTATTAGTCACAAAATTACTCACCGCCAGCTCATATCCTTTCAATCCCAATCCGCTGATAACTCCCACACTCTTTCCGGATACATGAGACAGTTTCCTGAAATCTTCCCTTCCAAAAATATTAGAGATATGTACTTCAATCACCGGAGTTTTAATAGCAGCAATAGCATCGCCTAATGCAACAGAAGTATGTGTATAGCCACCGGGGTTAATATTATACCATCATAAGAATAACCCACTCTTTGTATTTCATTAATCAAGTTCTCCTTCTACATTACTTTGATAATAATGAAATTCTACAGCTAGGAAATTTTGTCTTTCAGTTTTTCAAAAAAAGCTTCAAAAGATTGATTGCCATAAATATCTGTTTCCCTTTTACCAAGCAGGTTAGGTTAGGCCCGTTGATGATTGCTATCTGCATAAATCAATATTTATAACGGGAATTAGTATAATTCATGAATTTATCATGCATAAATATCATCAAACAAATAATCTGTATTAATTCGTGTAATTCGTAACATTTAGTGTAATCAAAAAATAACTCATCATCGCCATAAAATCATCAAACAAATACCTGCTGTCATGTGGCCCAGGTGTTGCTTCAGGATGATACTGAACAGAAAATGCTTTTTACCTTTTAACCTGTATCCCTTCAATTGAATCATCATTCAGGTTCACATGCGTTATTTCAACATTCGCTGAAGCTCTTACTGCATCAGGGTTTACACCAAAGCCATGATTCTGTGTGGTGATCTCACTTTTACCGGTAATAATATTTTTTACAGGATGATTTAATCCCCTGTGTCCATGGTGCATTTTAAATGTGGAATATCATTTGCCAATGCCAGTAACTGGTGTCCAAGACAAATTCCAAACAAAGGTTTATCAGCAGCTAAAATTTGCTTTACTGTTTTCACCGCATAATCCATTGGTGCAGGATCACCGGGGCCATTGCTGATAAAATAACCGGAAGGATTAAATGCTTTTAATTCTTCAAAACTGGTTTTGGCATTGTGCACTTTTACATAAGCGCCTCTTTCAACCAAACAATTCAAAATATTTTTCTTTACACCAAAATCAAGCACTGCAACCCTTATTTTACTTTCCGGATCTCCTAAAAAATAAGGCTCTTTTGTTGATACAACAGAAGCCAGTTCAAGCCCATCCATTGAAGGCACTTTATCCAATTCAGCTTTTAATTCTTCCACATCCGTTATTTCAGAAGAAATAATACAATTCATAGCTCCCTGTGTACGCACATGTGCCACCAATGCCCTTGTATCCACACCATCAATCGCCACCACATTTTGCTTTTCAAAATATTCCTGCAATGAACCATCTGCCATCATTCGGGAAAACTGTTCTTCCAGGTTTCTGCCAATCACAGCTTTCACTTTTACACTATCACTTTCCACATCCGCATCCTTTACACCATAGTTACCAATATGAACATTGTTCATTATTAACACCTGTCCATAATAACTGGGGTCAGTAAATACTTCCTGGTAACCGGTCATACCTGTATTAAAACAAATTTCACCAGTGGCAGTACCAATTTTACCAAATGCATTTCCTTGCAATACGTTCCATCCTGTAATAATAAAACTGCATTTGCTTTCCATTTTATCGGGCATATTATAAATTATTTTTGCAAAGAAATGATTAATTATTATTGAAATGATTTTTATATTAAGCCAATCATTATTTACTATCAATAGTTGATTGTCAAAGTTATTAAATGCTGTTATTTTATTTGCAGTTTTCAATCATTCAAAACTATTTACAACTTGCTTCACATCTTCGCTAATCATACCCTTCTATCAATCATTTACAGATGCTCATAAAAAAAACTCCGATATTAATACCGGAGTTTCTATGTATTTAGATGTGTTTTCATTAAAATTATTCTTCTGTTTTTGTTTCAGTTTCAGTTGCCGTGCTTCTTCAGTAGTTGCTTCAGCAGCATCAGCTTTAGTCGCTTTCTTTTTAGCACCTGCACTGCTTCTTCTTGTTTTCTTCACTGGTTCTTCAGCAGCAGCTTTAGCCACGCCTTTACCATAAATTTCGTTGAAGTCAACCAATTCAATCATCGCAATTTCAGCAGCATCACCTGTTCTTGCTCCCAATTTGATGATACGTGTATATCCACCCGGGCGGCTTGCCACTTTTGGGCCAACTACAGTAAACAATTCTTTCACAGCCAGTTTATCCATTCAGGTAACTAAACACAATACGGTGATTGTGCATGATAGATTCTTTACTTGCTGTATCCTTTGTTTTAGTGATCAGCGGCTCAATGTAAGTACGCAAAGCCTTTGCTTTTGCCAATGTAGTAGTGATCCTTTTATGAGTGATCAACTGGCTTCCCAGGTTAGCAAGCAATGCTCTTCTGTGAGAAGCTGTTCTGCTTAAATTATTTTCTTTGTTTCCGTGACGCATGACGTTTGTGTTTTAAATTTCCTCTGCACCGTGTCAGGAATTGCAGACTACTTATGTTATAAATTTGAAAATCTGCAATTTAAAAATTCTGCAAAGTCATTCATATTGGAGCAGATTAGATGAGTTTATTCATCATCTAATTTCAACTTGCTCAGATCCATACCAAAGCTTAAACCTCTTTCCTGCAACACCTGCTCAATTTCACTTAAAGATTTCTGGCCAAAGTTCCTGAACTTCATCAGGTCTTCCTGCTCGTACTGAACCAGTTCACTCAATGAATTGATCTTGGCAGCTTTCAAACAGTTGAAGGCACGTACTGAAAGATCAAGATCTTCCAATGGTGTTTTCAACACTTTACGCAATTGTAAAGTTTGTTCGTCAACCAGGTCTTCTTTCTTATCTTCTTTAGTATCAAAAGTGATGTTTTCATCAGTGATGATCATCAAATGCTGTATCAAAATACGGCTGGCCTGCTTTACCGCTTCTTCAGGATGAATAGTACCATCAGTGATCACTTCCATGATCAGCTTTTCGTAATCTGTACGTTGCTCCACACGGGTGTTTTCAATAGTGTACTTTACATTTTTGATCGGTGTAAAGATGGCATCAGTAGCGATATAACCAAAGTGAGAATTTTTCTCTTTGTTATCTTCTGCAGGAACATAACCACGGCCTTTACCGATAGTAATTTCAATATCAAGTTTGGCACTGTTGTCCATTACACAGATGATCAATTCAGGATTCATCACTTCAAAAGAAGGAGAAGCCTCACCAATCATACCTGCAGTGAATTCAGTTTTATTTTTGATAGAAAGTGTTACTTTTTCAAGCCCTACTTCATGGTCAACTTTCTTTTTAAAACGTACCTGTTTTAAGTTAAGGATAACTTCAGTTATGTCTTCAGTGATACCTTTAATGGTAGCAAACTCATGGTCAGCACCAGCAACGTTGATACCAATAATTGCATACCCTTCCAAAGAATTAAGCAATACACGGCGTAAAGCGTTACCAATTGTTACACCGTAACCTGGTTCCAGTGGACGAAATTCAAACTGTGCTTCAAAATCATTTGCTTTCTGAAGAACAATTTTATCAGGTTTTACGAAATTTAATATGCCCATATGTATGTGTGTTTATTTTTTGTTAGTAGTTGTTTTTGTAACCGGCATTTAGTAATCTTGATCATCATCGTTGTGTCACTCACTTGTACTTTTTCAGCTTTATTGTTCAGTCAATTGTGAATAGTTAATCGTAAAGAATCTACTAATAGCTATTAACCATTAACTTTATTTAGCTGTACAATTCCACAATCAGTTGCTCCTTGATATTTTCAGGAACACTTTCCCTTTCAGGATAAGCAATGAAAGTACCTTTCATGTTCAGTTTCATTAAAATCTATCCAGTTGAACTTTGCATTTTTGCCACGGATGGCACTCGGTGATAGATGTATTAACAGCACTCTTATTTTTTAATCCAATAACGTCGCCTGGCTTTAATGAATAAGAAGGAACATTTAATACTTCACCATTAACAGTTACATGTTTGTGACTAACTAACTGGCGGGCAGCCTGGCGGCTTGGAGCAATACCCATGCGGAAAACAGTGTTATCCAAACGGGCTTCCAGCAATTTAATAAGGTTTTCACCTGTTACGCCTTTGCGTCTTGCAGCTTCATCAAATGTTCTGCGGAATTGTTTTTCCAGCAAACCATAAGTGTATTTAGCTTTTTGTTTTTCACGGAACTGTAAAGCGTATTCACCTAAAGTTTTACGTTTACGGTTTGCACCGTGAATACCGGGAGGGTTACTGTTTTTTGTTAACCACTTTCCGTTGCCTGTAATAGGCTCTCCAAATATCCTGGAGATTTTGGTCTTAGGACCTGTGTACCTTGCCATAGTTTTTTGTCATTTCGATTTTTTTTGAAACGGTGAACAGATCGGTAAAAAATCGTAAAAAATTAATCAGTCACCCTTTGTGTAAATGAACCGTATGGCGATTCAATATGTTGAAAAGTTTGAGGTTTAAGATGTTCATGATGTTTAAAACATTGAACAACCTATTAACCTTGAAACTTATTAAACCTTTATTATACCCTTCTCTTCTTTGGAGGACTGCAACCATTATGTGGTAATGGAGTTACGTCTTTAATGATAGTGATCTCAATACCATTTTGTGATAAAGACCTGATAGCACCTTCACGGCCTGAACCTGGTCCTTTTACCAATACATCCACTCTTTTCAAACCTGCATCCAATGCACTTTTGCAGCATCAGCAGCAGCCATCTGGGCAGCATAAGGTGTATTTTTCTTACTTCCTTTAAAGCCCATTTTACCAGCACTGCTCCAGGAAATAACCTGGCCGCTCTTGTTGGTTAAACTGATAATGATGTTGTTGAAACTTGCAACGATGTGTGCATCTCCGTACGCATCAACTTTTACTACTCTTTTCTTAGCGGCTGCTTTGCCGGTTGCGGCTTTTCCGCCTTGTGCTTTTGCCATGTTTAATTTAGATAGGTAATCTTTAAAAAATATTATCCCGATTTACCGGGACCGAATCAAACCCTCCTGCCGGCTTATAAGCTATCTGGTGTTTGTTTCGAAATTATTAAGCCTTATAATAAGAAGCAGAATGTGCAGATTAGCAAATTAGCATATCTTAGCTACATTAGCATTAATTATTTCTTAGCTACTTTCTTCTTACCAGCAACTGTCTTACGCTTGCCCTTACGGGTACGGCTGTTAGTACGTGTACGCTGACCACGAAGTGGTAAACCTTTACGGTGACGAAGGCCACGGTAGCAGGCGATATCAAGCAAACGCTTAATATTCATCTGCACTTCACTACGCAAAGCACCTTCCGTTTTAAACTCGTTGTTAATGATGTTACGGATAGCCGTTTGTTCATCATCATTCCACTGGTTTACTTTCTTATCGTAGCTGATACCAGCTTTGTCAAGAATATAACTGGCAGTTGAACTGGCCTATACCGAAAATATAAGTCAAGCCTATTTCGCCTCTTTTTTGTTTTGGTAAATCTATACCGGCAATACGAGCCATATTTTAGTTATTTGTTATTCGTTATTTGTTTTGAATATGCTATTGATTATTGTGTTTGCACTATTAACCAATAACATTAACTAACTTATCCCTGGCGCTGTTTAAAGCGGGGATTTTTTTTGTTGATAACGAAAAGAACGCCTTTTCTCCTTACGATTTTGCAATCAACACTTCTTTTCTTGATTGAAGCTTTAACTTTCATGTTATTTGTTATTTGTTATTTATTATTTGTTTTCATCAGCTATCCGGTTTATAAAAGTTGTACCATTAACTAATAACCAATAACTAATTTATTTGTACCTGAATATTATCCTTCCCCTTGTTAAATCATAAGGGCTCATTTCCACCCCTACTTTATCTCCCGGCAAAATACGGATGTAATGCATCCTCATTTTTCCAGAGATAGTGGCCAATATTTCGTGGCCGTTTTCCAGTTTTACCTTAAACATAGCGTTGCTCAGCGCTTCTAAAATAACTCCGTCTTGTTTAATAAGTGCCTGCTTAGCCATAATTTTGGGTCGCAAAGATAGGAGGTTAAATTTAATTATTCAGGAAAAAAATCAGATATTTACCCTTTAAATCAATTTATTTTATGAAAAAAATCCCCGTTTGCGCCCTTTTGATCCCTTTTTGCCTTTGTATCATCCTGTAAAAAAGATGAGCCAACCCCTACTCCGCCTGCTCCTGAAAAGTTCATGGTCTTTCACTACAGGCAGTACCTGGGATTATAAGCTTACCGAAAATCCATCCACTACCCCTGTAACACTACTTATACTTTAACCGCTACAAGTGGTGACTCAGTTGCAAGTGGCAGAACCTACAAAGTTTTCAGCAACAGTGCAGGCCCCAATGAATATTACAATATTACCGGCAGTGATTATTACACTTTCAGGAAGTTACCAGATGACTTTAGGTGGCGGTTCAGTAGAAGTATTGTATTTGAAAGATAATCTTGCAGTAGGAGGCACCTGGAACGCAGACTACGCCAATTGTATATTCAGGCTTTATCGCTTCAGCTAACATTTAGTAATAAGATTGCGGAAAAAGGAATTACCAAAACTGTAAATGGCATAGCCTATACAGATGTTACCGATGTGGAAACAACACTTTCTGTTACTGGTATTCCTTTCGCTACATACTTTAACATCAAACATACATTACTACTATGCACCAAAAGTTGGGCAAATTGAAAACAAAACAAAGATTGATCTGACAATTACCGGTGTTCCCTCCAACGAATGTTGAACAAAAAACAGAATTAGAAGACTCAACATATTTTATAATAAATAAAGACTTAACAAAAATAGCGCTCCTAAAGAGCAGCCATTTTTGTTATTGATAAATTTCTCTTTAAAATACTTCGTCATTCAAATGCACTTTCGTCATATCATGAAAATGATTTTGTAACTCATGTACATTTATCGGGTGTGTTACATGCCGGTGTTCATCCCTGTACCACAATTCCATTTTTGAAAAATCACCCTCCTGTGGTATCATCATTCTGAAAGCACCTTTACTATACTTTATATTGTTCCGTCATCGTTTTCCTGCTTTGAAAATTTCAAAGCTGTCAGTTCTTCTTCATTTAATGGGATTGGGCTAAGCTGCTCCATTTCGTACCAAAACTCCTGTGCACCAATATCAAGGCAAACCTGGTTTTCTCCATGTTTCAAGATTGGTTACTTCTCCTTTTAATACATCGCCGTCGTTATCGGCCATCAGGTAATCTCCTACTTTAATGTTTTGAAATTTGAGCATGGCAATCGAATTTTTTGATGTGTGAGAATGAAATTTTTGGTTACTAAATGTAATTAAATTTTAAGACAGCGAAAATTATTTTTTAGTTGAGCCACTAAGACAGAAAAGCACAAAGTCACACTAAGTAAATTTCTTTGTGCTTCTTCGTGCCTTAGCGTCTTCGTGGTTCAAAAAACTACTCTGCCCAGCTCATAATATAATCCGGATTTTCAATTTCCAATGCCTGCTTTGTCAGCATCAACGGACGAAAAGTATCCACCATCACCGCCAGTTCTTTTGTTTCTTTTGCACCAATACTTTTTTCCACTGCACCAGGATGTGGGCCATGCGGTATACCGGCAGGATGCAAGTGTTATCATTCCTCTTGTTACATTTTTACGGCTCATAAAATCGCCATCCACATAATATATCACTTCATCGCTGTCGATATTGCTGTGATTGTATGGAGCAGGAATTGCATTGGGATGATAATCATACAAACTTGGCACAAATGAACAAACCACAAATGCATTGGTTTCAAAAGTCTGGTGTACCGGTGGCGGCTGGTGTACCCGGCCGGTTATGGGTTCAAAATCATGAATAGAAAAAATATAAGGATAACAGCAACCATCCCAGCCTACCACATCAAATGGATGTGTGCCATAATGCAAGCCATACAGCATCCCTTTCTTTTTTGCTTTGATCAAAAAATCTCCTTTCTCATCAATAGGTTTTCAAATCCTGTGGTTTACGGATATCCCTTTCGCAATAAGGCGAATGTTCCATCAATTGCCCGTATTTGCTCATGTACCTTTTAGGATAGCGCAATGGCGTAAATGATTCAACAATAAACAACCGGTTGTTCTCATCATTGAATTCTATCTGATAAATCGTTCCTCTTGGCAACACAATATAATCGCCATAACCAAAAGGCAATTCACCATACTGTGTTTTTACTTTACCGCTTCCTTCATGCACAAAGATCATTTCATCGCCATCGGTATTTTTGTAGAAATAATCTTTCATGCTTTGCTGTGGCGATGCCAGTACAATATGGCAATCACTATTCACCAAAACAGGAATACGGCTATCTAAAAAATCTTTTTCTGGCTTTACATGAAACCCTTCAAAGCAACGGTGCTTCAGCATTTTCTCTTCTGCAATTTGCGGGCTTACATCTTTCTGTGGTTCTGTTTTTATTATTTGTGTTGGCGGGTGGCAATGATACAGTAATGAATAATCATCACTGAAACCTTCGGTTGAAAATAATTGTTCGCTGTACAAGCCGCCATCAGGTTTGCGGAATTGTGTATGGCGTTTGTGTGGGATTGTTCCCAAAGTATAATAGTGAGGCATTTTAATTGATAATTGATAATGAATAATTGAGTACATCCGGCTACCGGGAATCACTCTCCCAGATGAAGACTTATTTAATGACGCAGAGTTCTAATGATGCCAGCAGAAAAATATATTTCCACTTTCGTTTATCTATGTAATATGTGAAGTTGCGGTGAAATGGCATTTTGCTATCTTGCTTTTTCAAATTTACAGTAAAATATTTTGACAAGAATAGGATTAATATCAGACACACATAGTTATTTGGACGAAGCTGTTTTTGAACATTTTAAAAACTGTGATGAAGTATGGCATGGCGGGGATTTTGGAGAAGGAGATTTGGCAAAGAGGATAAAGGAGAAAAAGAGTTTAAAGGGAGTTTATGGCAATATTGATGGCAACGATATAAGAACTGAATTTCCGGAGCAGTTGGTTTTTATGTGTGAAGAGGTGAAAGTAATGATAAGGCATATTGGTGGTTATCCTCCAAAATACAATCCAGAAACAAAAAAAGAATTATTGATTCATCAACCGCAACTTTTTATCAGCGGCCATTCTCATATTTTAAAAATTATGTACGATGACAAAATCAATTGCCTTCACATGAACCCCGGTGCTGCAGGCAAACATGGCTGGCATAAAATAAGAACGGTTATTCGTTTTGCAATTGATGGAAAAAATATAAAAGATTGTGAAGTGATAGAGTTAGGAAAGAGGTGAATTAGTTTAGAAGGTTTAGTCCCGAAAGCTTTCGGGATAGAGAGTTTAGTTTTTCACCCAACAATTAAGCAATGCAGCAATTTATCCTCCTTTCAACGCTGCTGCCACCTGCTGCTTTCTTTGCCTGCTCACCGGCAATTGTGTTTTGTCTTTTAAAATTACTGAACCTTCGTTATTATACTGATCAATAAAACTTTTATTTACCAGGTGCGATTTATGAATGCGTAAAAAATAATGCTGCAGTAAAATCTCCTCGTATTCCTTCATTGTTTTTGAGCTAAGGTGTTTTCTTCCATCGCTTAAAAAGAAACGTGTATAATTTCCTTCCCCTTCCAACCGCACAATATTTACAGGAGAGAAAAAAACAGCGCCTGCTGTAGTAGGTATTGCCAGCTTAAAGTCATCTTCTTCCTTTTTACCAAGATTTTGCAAAAGGTTTTTGAGCAACGCATCTGACTCTTTCTTTTGTGTGCTCCTTTCAAGATAACGGTTTACTGCACTACGGAGTTCGTCGGCATTTAATGGTTTCAGCAAATAATCCAATGCACTGAAACGGATGGCACGTATGGCAAATTCATTAAATGCTGTGGTAAAGATTATTTCGAAGTTGATCTTTTTTACTTCATTCAAAAATTCAAAGCCATTTTTTTCCGGCATCATAATATCAAGAAAAACAAGTTGTGGCTCAAATTGCTGTAATAGTGCATGCGCTTCACCAATCCTTGTTGCAAGCCGCAATTGTGTAATTTCAGGTATATGCCTCTCTATCAGCATTTGCAGCACATTCGCTGCCCCTGGTTCGTCGTCTATGATCAATGCTTTTATCACAAAGTGAAATTAATAAAAAATAAAATTGATTAAACAGGAATAATAAGTGTAACCCTTGTGCCGCTATTGTCCGGCATATCTTCAATTACTACATCCCCATTGTGCTGTTTATCCTGTTCCAGTAACTGCAGCCGGTGCTTTACCAACTCAATTCCTTTTGATTCATGCGGCAACAGTGTTTGCTGCTTTTTTAACTCTTCCGCCTCTCTTCTGCCAATGCCATTATCTGTAACTACAGCACTCAAATGAAATTCATCAGGCATACTAAAGTGTATGCTGAGCCGCTTTTCGCCTTGCCGCAATGGCAGGCCATGTTTGATAGCATTTTCAACAAATGGCTGCACCAGCATACCCGGTATTTGCAAAGCATCTGCCTCTATCTCCTGGTCAATTGCTATCTCAAAAACAAAATCATTTCCCATCCTTAGTTTTTCAATCTCCAGGTAAAGCCCAAGTTGTTCTGCTTCTTCTTCCAGTGAAATAAGGCTTTGCTGTGAAGTATGCAGCACTTTACGCAACAACGCAGAAAACTTAGAGATATAAAGGTTGGCATTATCCGTATCGTTTTTTAAAGTAAACTGTTGAATACTGTTCATGGCATTAAAAATAAAATGTGGATTCATCTGCGCCCTTAACGCAGTTATTTGCCAGGTAGCCAGGTCTTTATTCAGTTTCAGTACTTCCATTTCTTTCTGCCTGCCTTTTTGTTCTGTTAACAGTTTGTCCATTTTGTCGGCGCAAAGGGATGCAATGGTGGAGAGGATATTGACATGCTTCTCAGTAAAAAAATTCTTTTTGGAATGTTCTGTATTAATAACCCCGATCACCTCATTCTTTTGGATAATGGGAACACACAATTCACTGAACATAATTTTTACATCGGCGGAAAAATACCTGCTGTCTTTTGATGTGTCATGTACCAATATGCATTCACCTGTTTCAGCCGTAGCACCTACGATACCTTTACCCCTGGGTACATTGTACACAGATTTATTCATTTCAACCGCCATATCCCCTTTTAATCCGTGACCAGCCCTCTGCATCAGTATTGTTTTGTCATCATTCCACAAATAGATCATGCACTCTTCAAAACCAAGCTGCCCGATCAGGTTTTCAGAAATATCCCATAAAATATCATCAACTGAAGCATGTGTGGAAATACTGGTGGCGAAAAAACTAATGATCTTTTCTACTTCAAGCTGGTACTGGTAACTATTATTTTTTATTGTAAGCAGTTCCAGTTCTTTTTGTCTTGTAGTATTTTCCGCCGCAATTTTTTCTATCCTGTTTGCCAGCAATGATGCTATAGTGGTTAATATTTTTAAATGGCTCTGTGTATAAAAATTCTTTTTCGAATGTTCACTGTCAAGCACGCCCAATACCATATTTCCAGTACTGATGGGCACACAAATTTCAGACAGCCTGCTGATATCATCCACTATATATCTGGGATCCATTGTGGTATCATTAATTACTTCTGCCCTGTTATTTAATGCAACATTGCCCACAATACCTTTTCCCAGGGTTATGCTGATGGGATTTATAATTTTATTTTTTTCTGTTGTTTTAGGGCCCCATGCGGCTTTTTGCACCAACACATTTCTTTTTTCATCTTTGAGGTAAATAACAAAATCTTCAAATCCCAGTTTTGAAATACAGTTTTTTGCAACGTCCCACAGCATATCGTCAATGCTATCCTGTTCATGAATAGAAGTGGCAAAATAATTTGTTACCTGCTCTATCTCCAACTGGTATTGGTAACTGATAGCTTTCAGTTTTTCCATTTCCGTTTTTTCAGCTTCTCTTTCTGCCGCTGCCCTTTCTCTACGTTTTATAAAAGCATAGCCAATAACAGCGGCAAACAGCAAAGCCAGCAGCCTGAACCACCAGCTTTGCCAAAACGGAGGCGCAATAATTATTTCAATTGTTTTTAATTTATCACTCCATATTCCGTCAGCACCGGCGGCCTTTATCTTTAATACATATTTGCCTGTCCCCACATTGGTATAGGTAATGTAATTGCGGCTGCCTGCCTGTTTCCATTCTTTATCAAACCCTTCCAGCATGTATGCATACACAATGGCACCAGGATAAAACACCGATGGCGATACAAAAGAAAAAGAGAAACTATTTTGCTGGTAAGAGAGGTTAAGTTGTTTGATACTGTTTAAGGACAAACTACTGATGCTGTCCTTATCAAAAATTTTAAAAGCCGTGAGCCACACATTAGTTGTAATATTTTGTGTGAGCAATTGCTGAGGCTGAAAAGAAAAATATTTTTCAACAGCGCCATGATAAATATTTCCATCAGCAGCTATCTGCATGGGTGCCATCAGCGTTTTGGCAGGCAAGCCATTTTTATAATTAAAATTGGTGAAACTGTTTGTGGCTGTATTAAAACAACTTAACCCATTGCGGCAGGTGATCCAAAGCATCCCCTGTTTGTCTTTTACAAAACTGAAAACAGCATTGTGTTGTAATCCTTCTTTCTCTGTAAAACGCTTTGCAGTTGCCAATGTTTTATCATCGCTATTTATTTTATATATGCCATCGCCGGTGCCGATATAAATATTACCACTGTTGTCCTGCTCCACTGGATACCAGAATGAAGCTGGCAAACTATTATATTTCCCCTGCTCGTTGGTAAAGTGATAAAATTTTTGTGAAGCCGTTTCTAAAACTGTAATGCCGGCTCTTGCTGATAACCATAGCCTTCCTTTCCTGTCTTCAAAAATTTTTTCTGCAAATAAATTATTGCTAAGAATGCTGGTACTGTCTTTATCATTGTGCAGGTAATTATTTATGTGTTGCCTTGCGGCATCCACTTTAAATAAACCTGCATCGCCGGTGGCGACATAAAGATTATTTGCTTTGTCTTCGTGGAAACAATAAATTTTTTGAGCGGAACAATTTTTAAACGCAGGATATTCATCAGCCGCAGGAATTAATTTTTGTTTTGCTTCATCAAAAATCAATACGCCATTTTCATGCGATGCCAGCCAGGTGATTCCATTATGATCACGAAAGATGGCATTAATAATAAGTGTGCTGCCATTCTTTTGCAGAAAGGGATAAGATTGCACTGCATCATTAGCAGTATTAAACACATACAACCCATCACCAAAATAGCTGCCTGCATATACTTTACCTTCTGGAGACGCATAAATAGAACGGGTGTACAATGTACCAGGCACTTTATTATACCTTGACGGAACAGTAACCGTATGAAACAATTGTGATGCTTTATTAAATACCCAGATGCCGTCATGCTGTGTTGCCATCACCAAATTCTCTTCATTAGCACCCAATGCCTTTGCCTGGAAACGGAAGAAATTTGTTTCAGAAAAATTATCCTGCCGCAAAAAGATAAACCTGTTGGTATTTTTATTAAACACTGCCACGCCACTATCCTGTGTTGCCGCCAACAAATTATTATCATCATACCCAAGCAGTGCATCAATATTATTGGATGAATAGGCAGCAGTGGGATTTTTAGAGAATATATGCTGGGTTATTTTACCGGAGGCAATATCCAGTTCAACAAGCCCTTTACTTTTTGTAGCTGAATAAATTTTACCATCGGCAGTTGCCACAAGTGTTGTAAGCACATTGCCTACTTCATCAATTGAAAAACCATTGCCATGCCATTTTTTAAAAGCTGTTGTATTGGCATCGTAACTATACAATCCTGTTGATGCCAGCAGCCATAAAGTATTTTTGTCTTTTGCATCGGGCACTGTTTTAATAACAGTAAAGTTGTTTTTCAGCAGGCTGTCTGCAAACTTTAATTGTCTTACTTTACTTGTCTTATCAAGAATAAAAACACCACTGGCTGTACTTATCACTACTCCACCATTGTACTTATCAATAGAAAATATTGCCGCTGGTTTTGTATTGAAAGAATGAAGGGTAAAAGTATCAGCATTGTAATTATAACTGTATAAGCCCTTATCGGCAGTGCCAATCCATATCGCTCCATCAGCAGCTTCACACAAAGTGGTAACTGCATCCGATGCAATTGTTTGGTTGTGGTTGCCGGGCTCAAAACGATGATAAGCATTGCCATCAAAACGCACAAGCCCCTGGTTGGAGCCAAACCAGAGAAAGCCTTTGCTGTCTGGCAGAATTGTTCTTATATCATCATAATTACGGGAGCCTTGTAATGGAACAAAATGTGGCTGAAGTATTGATTGCCCATATACATTTATGGCAAAAAAAAGTATGGCACTAATGCTGGCAAGCAGCCGCAATTGTATGGTAGTTGGTGCCATATTGTTGGATAAAAGTTGCTGGTTAAATGTAGCTAATTGTGCCACATTAAAAAAACTCACTTTACTGTTGCTGTTTCAATAAAGGGTGTTAGTACATTTAAACTTATTAATTTCTTTTTTTAAATTACAGAATAATTTCTTTCAATTCCTGGTTCTCCTTTTGCAGGATTTCAATCTATTTCTACGTTTTTTCAATGCTGTAATGATGGCTTGCTAATAACAAAAAAGATCACTATACTTTCATGCTTTTATTTTATTTCGCTGATCTGCATTGCCATTGTGTTGCAGATGCCGGATTGCTTTCCTGCGTTAATACCACTTGTGTGGCTGAATAGCCAAAACCCGGGGATGAGGTGGAAATATAATACCCGGGTTTATCCACGCTTTCAATTGTTATTGTTCTTACGCCGTTTACTTTTGGCATTTCATGTATAAAAAACCTGTAGCCATCACCGCCGGGATCTTCTGTTTCGCTTCCCCCCGATGTAGTACTCAGATGAACCTCCTGCCCGTTGCTGCTAAGCCCTGCAAACAGCCAGCGCTTTCTCTGTCTTTCGAACTGGATAGTGTAACATAACTCGTTGGTAAATTCAGTTCTTGCTTCTGCCACGTTAAACTCACAATACCTGTCAAGCGTTAATTGTGAAAGACTGTAAGATTTCAATACTTCAGTACGCTTCATGTTATTGCCTGCCAGTTCAAGATGAACGTATTTATCTGCGGAAGCATCCGCAGTAAAAATCCATTGATGTGGATAGGGCACTTCCAATTGGTTGGTGTTTACACTGCTTTTTTTACAGGAAATAAAAAAGAACATGATGGATATGCCAATTACAATCTTTTTCATGGTGTTTGATTTTTATTGGCGCAAAATATATTAAGAAGCGGCAGTATCTCTAATACTTTTATTCAACAGCATTGTTTGCTTATTAAATGGAAATATTATCACAGGCTATTTTCCCTTATTTAATTAAAAAAGGATTTCTATGCACCGAAAAACATCTCCATCATCCGCATATTTGACGTGGTTAAAGCAAAAAGAAGTTCATATGGAATGAATACCTTCAAGAGTTGTGAGTTATGAATTATAAATTATGAGTGGTATTTTAAGCAAAATAACTCAGCACTTATAACTTATAACTACTCCACCCAGTCTGCAATAAAAATATTTGTATCTCTTGTGCCGCCATTATTACGGTTGCTGCAGAAAACAATTTTCTTTCCATCGGGGCTAAACATAGGGAATGCATCAAAAGATTTTTCAGCAGATATTTTTTCAAGACTGCTGCCATCTTCGTTTATTAAATACAAATTGAAAGGAAAGCCACGTTTACTTTGATGATTGCTTGCAAAGATGATGCGTTTGCTGTCGGTCAAATAAGCAGGTGCCCAATTAGCATTGCCAAAGGATGTTACCTGTTTTACATTGCTCCCATCAGCATTGGCAACAAACACTTCCATATTTGTTGGCGCTACTAAGTTCTGTGCCAATAAATCTTTATATTCTTTTATTTCAGTTTCTGTTATAGGCCTGCTTGCACGCCAGATGATTTTTGTTCCATCAGGACTGAACCATGCACCACCATCATAGCCCAATGTATTTGTTATGCGTTTTTCCTTCCCATTCTTAAAATCCATTATGTACAGATCAATATCTCCATCCTTTGTACTTGTATAGATCATTTTCTTTCCATCAGGAGAAATGGTTGCTTCTGCATCATAGCCTTTGCTGGTTGTTAGCTGCTTTACAATTTTCCCATTCAGATCAGCCATAAAAATATCAAAGCTCTCATACAATGGCCAGATGTATTTATTGCCATATTTTTTTCTGTCGGGTACCGGTGGGCAGGAATCGGCTCCTAAATGCGTGCTTGCATAAATAATATGCTTGCCATCTTTCATAAAGGCACCGCAGGTAGTTCTGCCTTTACCACTGCTTACTAATTTGGGTTCAAACTTATCCCCGGGTTGCATTGGTATCTTCCCGATAAACATCTGGTCGCAGGCAATGCCTTCTTTGGCATTTGTTTTTTGAAAGATAAGCCATTGCCCATCAAAACTAAAATAGGCTTCAGCATTATCACCGCCAAAAGTGAGTTGCTGTACATTGGCAAAGTGCTTTTCAGCAGGGTAATGAATGGTATCGTTCTTACCTTCCTGTCCATTAGCAGCATCAACAAATGCAATCATTACAAATGGCAATACAAAAAATAGTTTTCTCATACTTTTATTTTCTTTGGTAAAGTTAAATGGCTGTTGAAAGAAGTATTGCAATAATTTTGTGAGTAAACTTGCAGCAAGCCGTTATTTTTGCTTTTTTTAGATACAATGAACAAACTTATCCTTTTCTTCTTTGCCGTTGCAATCGCATCCTGCAATAATAGTACAAACAGCAGCAATGCCGATATGCCCGAGCAGGAAAAAAAATTACGGGAACAAATTGCTGAACACCCGGATTCCCTTGTATTGAAAGAAAACCTTGTACAATATTTCAGGGATAATAATAATTATAGCCAGGCTATTGCAGAAACTAACAATGCTTTACAAAAAGACAGCACCAATGAAAGGCTTTGGTATATGAAGGCCACATTGTTTTTTGAAAACGAAGACACACTAAAAGCAATTACTGCCTGGGAAAAACTGGTTAGAATAAATGCCCAGCCGGAATATATAAAAACACTTGGGCTTTTTATACGCTATTACAAAAGATCCAATGGCACTTGGTATGAGCAACCTGCTGATATCTTCTCCCGGGCCACAAGAAATGAAGGGCTTTTTATACAGGGATTATATTACAGCAAGATCGGCCAAAAAGAAAATGCTATTACTTTATTTGACCAATGCCTTTCATTAGATTATAAAAATATTATGGCTTACCGTGAAAAAGCAATTGCAGAATATGATTTGGCTAAATACCTAGAAGCATTAAAAACACTTGAACTGGCACTGGCAGTACAACAAACTTATGATGAAGCCTACTACTGGATGGGCCGCTGTTTTGAAAAATTAGGAAAGAAGGAAGAAGCAATTAAAAACTACCAGATGGCAATACAATTTGCAGAAGGGCAGGATTATCCTGAAGCAAAAGATGCGTTGGGAAGAATGGGAGTAGTGCAATAAAGGCAAATGGAAGGAATTAAGAAGTGCAAATAATACAATAAGTCATATTAATCACAAGTTCAATCATCATTAACTAATCAATAAATATTCAAAATGCCAATCATCGCACCATCATTGCTCTCCGCAAATTTTTTACAACTGCAACAAGACTGCGATATGCTGAATGCCAGCGAAGCAGACTGGTATCATTTAGATGTGATGGACGGAAGTTTTGTTCCGAATATTTCTTTTGGCCCCATGCTGGTTGAATTTTTCAGGAAGGCAACCACTAAAGTTTGCGATGTGCATTTAATGATTGAGGAACCCGGAAAATATGCAGAAGCATTTAAAAAAGCTGGTGCTGATATTTTAACCGTTCACTACGAAGCCTGCCCACACCTGCACAGGAATATACAGCAAATAAAAAGCCTGGGCATGAAAGCCGGTGTTGCCATTAATCCACACACTAATGTTGAAGTGCTTACAAATGTTTTAAAAGATATTGACCTGGTTTGCATGATGAGTGTAAACCCGGGTTTTGGCGGACAGTCATTTATACCACAAACCATTCAAAAAATTAAAGACTTACGGCAACTGATAACCCAAGGGAAAGCAGATGTGAAAATTGAAATTGATGGCGGTGTTACGCTGGAAAATGCAAAACAAATAATTGACGCCGGTGCTGATGTGCTGGTGGCAGGCAATACAGTTTTTAAATGCGCCAACCCAGCTGAAACAATAGCAAAGCTGAAAGCTATAAAGTAACTACTTTCAATTGCACCAACCGGCAAATGCAGAAAAAAACTTTTACAGAACAGGTTGCTGACGGCAACAAAAGTAATGCAACGCTGATCATGCGGCTTATCTGCATCTTTTGGTTGACGGCAAAATTTATCAGTTGGAAAGTATGGATAAAAGACAGGCAGTTTCCACTGGTACCGGTTTTTGACTGGCTTAACTGGCCTTCACTATTTCACTATATTTTATTTGTTTGTTCTATTGCGCTCATCGTATTCTTAGTTTTCAAACCATTTAATAAAATAATACTTATTGCCCTTCTTATTACAGAATTACTCTCCTGTGTTGCTGACCAAAACCGCTGGCAACCCTGGGAATACCAGTATTTATTTTCTATTTTGATCTGTATCATAAATTTTAAAGATCATAAAAAAATAATTGGGTGTATTGCATTTGTAATGGCTGCCACCTATATCTATAGCGGCATTGGAAAACTGAAT
Source organism: uncultured Chitinophagaceae bacterium (assembly GCA_963814445.1). Classification (GTDB taxonomy): domain Bacteria; phylum Bacteroidota; class Bacteroidia; order Chitinophagales; family Chitinophagaceae; genus Ferruginibacter. Next base: position 58,522 of record CAWFCU010000014.1, on the reverse strand, counting down.
GAAGGTTATTTAACACTGGTGTGGGAAAATATTTTTCTTAAAAAAATATTTAAAGTAAGCGAAACTTCAATGCAACAAAGTATTGTTCACTATGCTGGTTATATAACTGCAATAGCCGAAACAATTTTTGCGGCCGGTCTTTTCTTTTCAAAAACAAAAAAAACAGCCGCATGGGGAATGATCTTTATGCACCTGCTTATACTATATGCCATTGGGCCATTGGGCATCAATTATAATACAGTAGTATGGCCGTGGAATATTTTAATGATTTTATTACTGTACATCGTTTTTATAAAAAACCAATCGCTGCCAATTAATATGGCCTTGCTGTGGCAGGGATGGAATAAAGTTGTATTGATTTGCTGGGGTATTTTACCGGCTTTAAATTATGTGGGTTTGTGGGACAGTTACCTTTCATCAAGATTGTACTCCGGCGGATTACCATTGATGGCTATTTGTTTAAAAGATGCAGGGGAAATAGATGAGTTACAACCTTATTTAAGCAAAAAAGATACCTATCATTTATGTAACGGTGCGGCAATGGTAAACATGCAAATATGGGCCATGAAGGAAATGAATGTGCCGCCTTATCCTGAAATGAGAGTATATAAAAAAGTGGAAGCTGACTGGCCAAATACGCATCCCGGTTCATCTGCAGGTTTTGTTTATTATTTTTTTTGGAAGCAAAAACAAATTCAGCGCATAGAGAATAAATGATTACCTCCCCTGTAAGAAATGAACAATACTTTTCGCCGCATTCGCAGAGGCATTACCTCCCTTACTTAATAATTCCCTTAATAAAGCATAATCTTTTTTTAGAAGCCCCTGCTTTTGTGTATCTGATAAAATTTCATGTAGCTCTTTAGTGATATTTTCAACAGTAAGTTCATCCTGTATCAATTCTTTTACTACTTCCTTATCCATTATCAAATTCACCAGGCAGATATACTTTATTTTTATAAGCCGCTTTGCAATTTGGTATGATATGTTGCCACCTTTATAACAAATCACTTCAGGCACCCCAAACAAAGCAGTTTCTAAAGTGGCGGTGCCGCTGGTGACCAATGCCGCTTTTGATTCACTCAGCAGTTGATATGTTTTGTTAACCACAAACGATACATTTGAATAGGGTGCAAGCAAATCATTGTAAAAGCTTTCTTCAATACCAGGGGCTTTGGCAATTACAAAATAATAGTGCGGAAAATTTTTAGAGGCCTCCAGCATAATGGGCAGTTTCTTTAGTATTTCCTGCTTCCGGCTTCCTGGTAGTAAAGCGATCACATCTTTACCGGTAAATAATTTTTCATCAGCAGAAAAATCATCAATCACTTTCACCAATGGATGCCCGACATACTCCACTTCATAATCCCATTTTTTATAAAACTCTTTTTCAAATGGTAATATCACCAGCATTTTATCAACATCCCTTTTAATCGCTTTCACCCTTCCCTCCTTCCACGCCCACACCTGCGGAGATATATAGTAGATAACTTTCAGGCCTTGTTGTTTTGCCCACTTAGCAATGCGTAAATTAAAACCAGGGTAATCAATCAATATTAATGCATCGGGTTTATGAGCAAGAATATCTTTCTTACAGAAATCGAGATTATTCAAAATTGTTTTCAGGTTCTTCAGCACTTCCACAAAGCCCATAAAAGCAAGCTCACGGTAATGCTTTACCAGTGTGGCACCAGCTTCCTGCATTTTATCGCCTCCCCAACAGCGGAAATCGGCATTTGTATCCAGCAATTTCATTTCCTTTATCAAATTGCTTCCGTGCAAATCGCCGCTTGCTTCGCCTGCTATTACGTAGTACTTCATCTGAAATTAATGTGTTGCAATTTATATCAAATCATTTTAAACCAGCTGCAATAAAAGAGCCCCCAACTGTTGGGGGCCCTGCTTGCTTATTCTTAAACCTGAAACCTTCTTAATTCGATGTTTCTGTCTTTACTTCCTCTTTCTTTGTTTCGCTGTCTGCCTTACTGCCTTTCATTTTTTTATGTTTCCTTTTTTCCTCTTTCATTTTCGCCTTCATTTCCTTCATCTTTTGCTTTTGTTCATCCGTAAGCATACCCTCCATACTTTTTTTGTTCTCACCTTTCAATGCCCTTAATTGCTCTTTCTTTTGATCTTCTGTAAGGCTGCTGTTGTTTTTAATAGCCTCCCTTTTCTGCTTGTTTACCGCTTTCATTTCACTAAGCTTCGTTTTTTGTTCTTCGCTCAGGTTAAGCTGCTTCATCATTTCTGCTTTTCTATGCTTTCCTTTTTTGTGAAAACCATTTTTCTCCTTTTTTGTTTTGTTGAATTCTGTTGCAGTTGCTTCCTTTGCTTGTGCAAAAACCAACTGGCTCATAAAAGTGATGGCCAGTATTGCAAAAATTTTCTTCATTTGATTTATTTTTTATTTACAAGTTAATTGATCAATTGGAACTTTTCCTGTTCCGGGTTAATAGATTTTTACAAAAGCCAAAGGTTTAACGCACAAAAAAATAAAAAGGCACCAATGGCGCCTTTTATGTTTTCATTATGATTTACCTGTTACCTGATTTGACCAATCACCAGCTTAAATGCTGTAATTGTGTTGCTATCCACTGCTCCACCCTTTACCATTTAAAAAGTAAAATTAGCAATGTTCAAAACATCTAAAAAACAAAGCCCCGGTAAACAGGGGCTTTGTATAAAAGATTACTTGTTATTACTGCACATTTTTTACAACCAATTGCTTAATTGTTTTCGTTTTACCTGGCGCAATAATCTCAACATGGTAATTGCCTGTAGCAATACGGGATGGAAGAACAACCAGTTGGTTACTGCTTCCACCTGTATAATTGATCAGTTTTGTCATTATCAATTTCCCTTCTATACTTACAATTTTAATATTGTAATTACCAGCAGGTTGATTTTTAAACATCAAGGTTTATTGTTCTCCCTTCCACAGGGTTTGGTGCAATGCTATAGCCCTGTTCAATGGCAGCAACCGGTTTGTTTTTGCTAAATACAATTCTAAACCTGTTGGCCATAGAAGATGCTGCATTATCGTTTACAGTAAAGCTTACTGCAGTAATACCTTTTAAGTCTATTTCTCTACTGCTGTTAAGATATTTATCTTCCAGTATTGCATAAAGCCCTGAACATTCATATTAGCAGCAGCAAATTCTAATTTGTAATCCTGTTGTTTCAAATTCCACATGCGGAATTGAATTACATCGCTTTCTGTAACAGGTTGTGTGCCTTCTATTGCAAGTATCTTGCTGTTTGTTTCAATAGCAAAGTTAGCACCGGGATTTCCAAACTTAGCAGCATCATCAGTATCAACAGCTTTGCTGTATGCTTTGTCAAATACTACTACGTTGGCATCAAGCACATCATTGTTTGCATCAAGCAACCTGCTGTCAATTTTAGCAGGAGCAGCCGATGGACGGAAACCTAAATTACCGGAAGTGCCACTTACTTTGGCTGACTCAAGCAGTGTAATAGTACCACCACCCGGCGTAGCGCCACCGGTTACAAAGAAAGCCTGTCCGCTTTCAATCATTGTATTCGGTTGCCCTAATGTATAACTACCTCCACCTATCAAACAATTAAAGCTGTTGGTGTTGCTGAATGTTTGATACACACCAAGGCTGTTGCCATTCTGCTTTTTAGAATCCCATATATAGAAGAGGTTGTTTACGTTGCTCCTTGTAAGGCCCGTAAAGCTTACAGCCGAAGGATAAGTATTTGCTGCCACTGCAAAGCTATTGGTGGGCACATTAAACAGCTGGTTACCTGTATATACAGTACCGTTAGTTCTTAAAGTAGTGGCAGATGAATTGGTTACAGCGCCAGTTACACCTTTGCTCCTTTCGCCACGAACAAACAGGAAGTAAGCCTTATTGTTGGCTATGGGCTGATTAGTGCTGGTAACATTACTCCAACCTGTACCATTCCATGTAAGAATTCCTGCCTGCACCGAAGTATTGTCAAAACCTGCTGCATTTGCTGCTGCCTGTGTTGGAAACACGCCTGTGATTTGAGTGCCATGATCTGCAAAATTATTTTCTAATGGCAATGGATTGGCATCGCCTTCCTGCCATGCCTGGCGAATTGTTTGCCCGTTTCCATAAGTAGGTACAGACAACAATCTCCATGAACGGAAGCCGTTATTTGGAACATATCTTTCAACTGTAACATTGGTTGCACCATTCAAAATACCGGTCACCTGGCCTAATGAACCATAACCTGTACCATCTGATTTGAATGTTACTGACTGCCCTGCAAAATCAACAGTACCTGGTACACTTAAAGTTTTTGTTGGGTTGATAACCAAAGTACTTGTTGCATTCATTGTTAAAGAGCCAGCCACTGTAAAATCAGTATTCAATGTTGCATTAGCATCTGCAGCAATAGTCACATGCTCACCAGAAACCGGCGGTACGCCCTTACTCCATCTTGCATTATCTGTCCAGTTTCCGGTACCGGTAAATGTGTTGCCAGATGACAACACAAGCCTGAAACGGTCTTGTGCAAATGAACCTGCTGTAGCACTCACAGTGAATGTATAAGAGGTAAGCGATGATAAATTAATTGTAGTATTAGTATTAGTGAATTTGTCCTGTAACACAGCGGTTGTAACTGCAGGGTCAAAATTCACTCCATCCAGATCGAGCCTGTAAGATATCTGGCGCATCTGGTACATTTTAAAGAAAATGGAATGTCGCTTGCACCAACATCTTTTCTTTTTTCCACCACCAGATTCTGTATTATCCCTTAGGATACCAAAATTCTCATTAAAGTTGCCGCTCTTTCTTACATCTTCAATAGTTACGTCGTTGCTGTAAATATCATTAAAAAATACAAGCCCGCCATCAACAACATCTGTACTGCCAGGATTAAGTGCATAAAGCGTAAATGAAATTCGTTTATCATCTACCAATACTCTGGAAGGATTAAGAAAGGTATTTCTTTTACAGGAAAAATTACTTTTCTCCGAGGTTGCCTTTGTATTAGTACGCTTACTCACATCTTTCCGCATACCATTCTTTTCATGCGGCCCTGATTTTGCAGCGGCTGAAAAATGCAAACAAACGAACAGCAAAAGCAATGCAGGCATGCTTCTCCAAATTTTATTTTTTAAAATCTTATTCATGATGTTTTATTTAATATTCCTGAAAGAAATAATGAGGCAAAAAGACCCGGCTGATTTTCCTACTGCAAAGAAATACTTTTTTGTGTAGAATATAGCTGTTTGTGCTATTCATTTCCGGGTGAGAACTGGTTTTCTTTGTATTAAAAGGAGCAATTCACAAATATTCCGGCTATTGATTTTAGCCAGCCACATCTACCCTTTCAAAAAATGCTGCAAACAAATACAACAAAAGACTTTTATAATTATAGCATTCAATAGAAGAAATCCCCTTGTATTCAGCCTGAAAATAAAGCTGTTGCTTACTGCATTACTTCACTTTTTTCAAAACATAAAAACAGTTAATTTGCTAAAGCTGTTTTAAAAAGGTCATTCACCTGCTATCAATAGTTTCGCCGTTGTTGTGTAGCCATCCGGTGCAGATACAAGTACTTCATAAGCGCCTTTAGCCATTCCATGCGGTATGATTATTTTTTGCATTGCAGATTGGTAAGTATTGCAAATAACAGTTTTAGTATATACAGCCTGGCCGCCTGCATTTACAATTTTTATACAATAGTTTCCTGGTTTTTTTACCGTAAAACTTATGTTCGCCTCATTACCTGCAACTGGATTCGGTGAAATAACAATATTACCGCTGTTTTCATTTCCCTTTATTTTTACCACAGGGGAATATTTTATTTGTCCTGATGCATCTGTACTTTTTATGCGGTAAAAATTTACCTGTTGCAAAACATTTTCATCAAGCCAATAGTATGCAGCATTACTACCTGAAGCTGCAATTGTTGCTTCTTTTCCAAAACTTCTTCCATCAACAGATTTTTCCACTTCATATTTTATACATGTTATCCTCGTCAGCCACGTTCCACTGCACAACAATTTTGTTTTGGAACTGCTGTGCATTTACATTAACAAATGTTACCGGTACCACACCTGCCTGCCGCATCAGTATCTTAAAGCGATTGGAAGCGTAGGAAGCCGCATCTGTATTAACAGTAAATGTGTAAGAATTTAGTGATGATAAACTTAATGCTGTATCTGTACCCGTGTACTCATCATGTAAAATGGCAGTTGTCAGCAAAGTATCGAAATCATTCGCCTGGATATCCATTGTATAATTAATGCGGCGCATATTATACATCTTAAAGAAAACCGTATCGTTGATGCAACAGTCTGTCTTCTCTCCACTACCAGTTCAGTATTGCTTCTTTCAATAGCAAAATTCTCATTGAAGTTTTGATTCTTTCTTACATCATACACATCCACTGCATTACTATATGCATTATCAAAATCAATAAAGCCGCCATCAACCATATCTGTGCTGGATGGATTATTTGCATATATATTAAATAATATCCTGCTATTGCCAGATGCAGGAGAAGATGGCCTGAATGCCGCCACCTGGCTACCGGTTGTTTTACTGTTTTCTGTTACCTGCACTGTTCCTGCACTGCCTGTTGCCTGCACATAAAATGCAGAACCACTTTCAATATAATTTTGAACAGAACCATTGGCGCCATAACTGCCACCGCCAGGTGATACTTCATAATTGCCAGTTAGTATTGTTCCTTGTAAATGTTTGAAATGCACCTGTACCAAAAGCTCCCGTCAGTTTTGGATCCCATACCTGGAAGGCTGCCACTGCCCCACCCGTTCTTACTATCTGCCTTACATCAAGCCTTGATGCATAAGGATTGCGTACCACTGCATATTGCCCTGCTGATAAACTCACTGCAGGTTGGTCTCCCTGGAACAAACTACCCTTACTCCGTAACACTGTTGATGTGGTTGGCATACCTGCACCAAACTGTCCTGCACCTCTGTCACCACGAATGAATATAAAATAACCATGCTCAGAATTTAATAGTGTACTATTGGTATTAGGTACATAATCCAGCATGTCTGTTGACTGGATGTATTTAAAAATTGATTTACCCAATGATAATGTATCAAAACCAAGCGCCTGTACTGCTGCAAGGTTGGCACCGCTGGATGTTATCTTGATGCCATAACCGGGATTAGGATTCAGCATACTACCGGCAACAGCTTCCTGCCATGCAGCATTAATTGTTTGGCCGCTTGTGTTAGAAGCAAGCAATCTCCACGACTTGCTTGAATTCCTGGGTATATATCTTTCAACCGTTACATCCCCGGTAATGTAGCCACCTGCAACATTGCCCGGGGCTATCCCTGCCGTACCAAAGGCATTTGATTTAATGGTGAGATAACCGGCGCTGTTTAAAATACCTGTGCCCGATACTGTTAGTGTACCCTCATTATTAGCGCTTGCACCACCGGTTATATTCAATGCATTACCTAATGTGGCAGTTGCACCTGTATTAATAGTAAGATTTTTCAGGTAGTTATTTGTACCGCCTGTTGTAAAACGTAATGTGCCAGCAGTAGCACCGATTGTAAGATTAGAAGTTTCTGAACCTGTGATGGTACCTGCTCCGCTTACTGCTCCATTAATAGTAAGTGTATTAGACCCAATACTGATAGTGGCACCGGCATTAATAGTTATACTGTTAACAATGGTAGAAGCCGATAGAACCGGGTAAGGCGTGCTGCCGGTGGGAATTACTACATCATTAGTATTGCCAGGAATAGTACCAAGCAACCAGTTGGTGCACAGTGTTCCAGTTGCTGCTGCCGCCGCCAGCCCATGTGTTACTGTTAGTAGTATTTACAGACACGGCAGTAGTACGTACTATTCCGCAGGTGCCTGTTACCACACAATAATAATATCTTGTACCAATCACATTTGATGGTGGGGTATAAGTATTTGTTTGCCCACCGTTGGCGCTACCCACACTTGTGCCGCAGGTATTGCAATTGGTATTGTTTGAAAACCATTGATATGCTAATGAAGTACCTGCTGCAGTTAAAGTAAGATTTGTTGCTGTGCCATTTAGCAAAACAGTTTGGCTAACCGGTGCTGCAGCTGTTGTAATAGCTGTAGCAGTAAGTAATGATACTGTAACTGCATTAGATGTAACAGAAGGAGAACAGGCTCCGCTTACCACCACATCGTAAGTTCCGGTATTGGCAACTGTTGGATTAGTTAAGGTCAATGTTGCAGTTCCCTGTCCGCTTATCACACCACCATTAATAACTGCAATGCCACCTCTTCTCCATGAATAAGTTAACCCTGCACCTGTTGCCGCTACGGAAATACTTTGTGTTCCACTGCCTGAGCAGGTAGCTGCAGGTACAGTTGGTTGTGCTGTAATTGCAGGCAACGCATTTACAGTAACAGAAGCTGAACCTGAGTTGGTGCAACCTGCGCCGTTAGTTGCTGTTGCAGTATATACAGTACTTGCTGTTGGGGCAACCCCTGTTGGATTTTGCAAAGAAGAAGTAAACCCTGTTGGCATAGACGCCCATGAATAAGATGGCGCACTTAAAGCACCGGTAATATTTACATTATCAATAGCCCAATACCAGTCGTAAGTGGCATCGTATTTAAAACGAAGCATTACTACAGCTTGATTAAGATAAGCGGCAAGGTTTAATGTAACCAGTGAAAAGTTATTTCTTGCACCTTGCGTACTTGTATAGGTTGCTAATGTTGTCCAGGTAGTTCCATTAGTTGAGATATCCACTTTGGCAGTTTCACTTCCTGAGTTAAACCTGTAATAATGATAAAAAGTTAAGCTGGCAGCACTTAATCCCTGTGTGCTGAAAGCAGGTGTTTGTAAAATGGTAGCCGTGGTTCCTCCATTACCCTGTGCATCACTATTACTTACATAAAACTGGCTGTTATCATTGCTGTTAAATACAGTACCACTGTATGTATATCCATTTGCCCTTAATGTCCATGCCGCATTTGCAGGCGTACCGCTGGTGCTGTTATTTGTTTTAGTAAAATTGTTTGTAGCACTGTTGAAATTTTCTGACAATAATGTTACAGCAGAACTTGTAGAAGCCGTTAAATTAATACTTGTACCAGCACAAATTGTAGTGGCACTTGCATTAGCTGAAACAGCAGGTTGTGCCTGCCTTGTTGTTACATACACGGTATTTGAAACAGTAGCGCCACAGGCGTTTATTGCATCCACACTGTAACTGCCAGCATCGGTTACATCATAAGTATTTATAGTATAAGATGATGATATAGCGCCATAAATATCCACGCCATCTTTTTTCCATTGAAATGAAGTGGCTGAAGGTGACGTTACAGATAAATTTACGGCAGAACCAACACAAGCTGATTGTGAAGCTGGCTGCACAGTAATAGCAGGGCCTATATTAGATACAGCAATAGCTGCTGTATTATTGCTACTTATCGTGCCTGCACAAACAGCAGTGCCACTGCCAGACGCAATGCTGGTAATAGTAATTGTGGTAGATCCAACATTTGCTAATACTGATGTTGCAAAAGTTACAGTGCCCGGCACCGTTACCGTTGCAGGTGCAGTAAGCCCTGTTGCAGCATTAGAGGCACTTAAGTTATAGGTAACTGTATAAACGCCAATTGGCAGGTTAGCTGCCAAAGAATTAAGTGTAATAGTTGATGTATTACCCGGGCATACAGGCCCCGATGCCAATGTGGATGTTAAGTTGTATATAGAGCATGTCCATGAAATGATGGCAAGCCCATCTGCCCCTGCACCACCTGTACGTAACCTTCGCCTGTTAGTAAAAGCGCCTCCTCCTCCACCGCCATAAGCAGACCCGGCAGTACCATTTCCCCTGGTGCCAGATCTTCCTGTGCCACCTGCACCGCCATTATTATTTTTTGCTGCACCACCGGTAGAACCTGAAGCATTGTTACCTGTTCCTGTTGAACCTGCGCCACCACCACCACCGCCTGCATTTGAACCACTTCCTGTAGCACCATTTCCACCTGCATAGCGTATAGTTCCAACCGAAGCAGCAACTGTACCACCGATAGCACCTGTAGAAGAATTTGAGGCAGCAGATGCTCCACCTGCTGCTACAACAGATGTTGATTAAATGTAGTATTTGTACCCCATACACCTGCATAGCCCCCTTTCCAATCACAACATTATAACTGTTACCAGGCACTACGGTAACAGTGCTGCCTGCATAAGCGCCACCACCGCCACCGCCACCAACAATATTATTACTTACATTACTGCCGCCACCGCCAGCTCCCCAGCACTGCACACTTACTGTGGTAACACCTGCCGGAACTGTAAAAGTTCCACTGGCAGTAAATGTTTGCGTTTGTGCTATACCGGCATTAGCATACAATAACAAAAACAGTACTCCTGGCACTGCTTTTAACAAGATGGCTATATAAAAGTTAACAGCATGGATACCCGTCTTAAAAGACGATGCATAAATTTTTTTCATCAAACAGAGTTTACATTGGATTAGCAACAGCGTTTAATCACTCTGAAGTTAACATGAGGGGTCGGCGCTTAGGGACAGAACATTAAAGCGTCAGTTATACGGAGAAAAAAATATTTGTGATTGCTCACAAACATGGATCATTATGGTTAAAACTGCCTGAACTGGCTTATTAACGAAAAAAAGCAGATAATATTTTGTAACAGAAATAGTTGGTTTAAGAAAACAGGAAATGGAACACCCGGAAATTGTTTTTCGGCAAGTTATTTTTCTTCAGCAGATCTTTTTGCAATGGCTACCAATTGCCAGTAAGGTGGATGATAGTTATGCTCTTTTATAAATTGTGCTGCCTGAATTTCAGTTTTTTCTTTTGCGGTATTATACATACTTACAAAAGCATTATTTTTCAAAGCCTTTGTGGCGCTCATCCCTTCAGGAATAATACCAACACCGCCAAACATATTTTTTATTACGCACCACAATTTTATTACCCTTACCACCGGCAATTGCCAGATATTATAATCAATTTCTTTTCCACTATCAGCCTGTTCAAGCAAAGCATCCATCACTGCATTATCAATATGGTCTTTCATTAATGTTTCAGGATTACGCCACTCTGCCACTACACTTAACTGTGGTTCATACTCAAGATCAGATGGCATTTGGGTGATAAAATTCTCCACACCAAAATCTCCCAGCCATTGTATCACACCCGGTGATGAAATGGTGGATGGCGATTGCCAAAGTTGCAAGCCAAATGTTTTATACGCAAATGATCCTACTTCAGAACAAAACATGGCTGTACTGTCATTAAAGTTCATTTTAAAATCATAAGGGATATGCCTGCCCAATGCTTTATTGTATGCGGCCATGGCGGCTTTGTGCGGCAGCATAGTATCATTTTTTATTTGTGGCAGATCAGCACGGGGCCTCAATACCATAAACCGGAGTTTTTTATCTTTTATATACTGCTCCGCAGATGATACTGCCACTCCCTTTTCAATATGAGCTTCTATCAAATAAGGCAGGTTAGTTTTTTCTTCTACATACAATAATGCCACATGAGAAAAATTACCGGGATAATTATTGCCCCTTGAAATTAATGCCGATACTTCTGCACCACCTCTTGACACTAATAGATCACCGCTGTGTACTTTTATCCCAAAAATATCTGCAACAGGCGTTGCTGATTGCTCGTTCTGCACATTTAAAACAGGATCAAAAAGAATTGTATCCGTTTGCAGCAATACTTCTTCCGTTGCTATCCTCATTCCGTATAACAACCTGTACAGAACATTTCTAACGTTTCTACCATCCACATTCCAGTTGCAGGATTGTTGTTTTACTTTCTCCCTCCCAAAGTTGTACAACTCAATTAACTGTGGCCTGTATTGCGGCCTTGCTGCCACTAACGGCGCAAGCTGAAAGTAATTTACCAGGAAACTATCAAGCCTTTTATCAGAAGCACTTACAATGCCGGCACTTAAAGAATTATATAAAACCTGTTCTTTTAAAAATAAATTATTGATAGCAGAATCAACTACTACACTATTTCCGCTCTTTGCTTTTGCATATTCCTTTTCCAATTGTTTCCAAAAATCATCAAGCTTCCATGCAAAAGGTTTGTCAACAGGTACTATTGCAGTATGTTTTTCTGAACCTGGTATCAGTAACAGGCAATACAGTATTGCCATAGCCAGCAAAAATATTTTAAAGCGTCTTTTGAATTTCTGCATAATGCAAAATAAACCTTTAGTAAGTACACTGCTTTACATAAAAGAAGAAGCCCCTGATAAATCAGGGGCTTCTTCTTTTGGTATGTTCTTTATGCTGACACTTTATAAAAAGTTCAACACATCATTTTATTTCCTGTTCACCAATACAGTTTGTATTGTCCTGCTTCTGTCAGGTGCAGTAATTTCTACTGTGTAAGTTCCCCTGCCCATTGTTGCCGGCAGGTTAATTACCTGTGTAGCATTACCGCCGGCATGTGCAATGGTTTTCACCATTACTGACTGGCCGCCGGCTGCCAATAGCCTTACACTGTACTTACCTGTTGCCTGGTTGCTGAACACAAGGTTCATAGTACCATTTTCAATAGGATTTGGTGCAATGCTGAAGGACTGTTTGGTTACCACTGGTTTTGCTTTTGCAAATACAATCCTGAACCTGTTGGCTGTTGATGAACCTGCATTGGCATCTACTGTGAACTTCACTTTTGTTGCTTCGCTCAGGCTGATAGCTGTGCTGCTGTCAAGGTAGCTGTCTTCCAGTATTGCGGTTACACCTTCTGGTAAGTTCAGGTTGTTTGTTGCAAACTCAAGTGTGTAGTCTGCCTTTGGCAAGGTTCCACATCCTGAATTGGATAGCATCGTTTTCGCTATACTGGTGTGTGTACCTGCTATTGCCAACAGTTTGCTGTCTGTTTCTATGGCAAAGTTAGCTCCCGGGTTACCCAGTTTTGGTGCGTCTTCTTCGCTTACCGCTTTGCTGTACGCTGCATCAAACACTACTGTGTTGGCATCCAGCATTTCTTCAAGGCTGTTGTACAACCTTGTATCTATCTTCCTCTTAATGCCTGACGGACGGAAACCTAAGCTGCCATTGGTGCCACTTGTCTTAGCACTTTCCTGCAATTTGATAGTACCTGCCAGACCGCTGGTTACAAAGAAGCTCTGGCCACTTTCGATGATAGTGTTTGGCTGTGCCAGTACATAACTGCCTCCGCTTATCAAACAGTTAAAGCTGTTGGTATTGCTGAACGTTTGATATACACCAAGGCTGTTGCCATTGAGTTTCTTACTATCCCAGATATAGAACAAATTGTTTACGCCACCTGTACGGGCAAGACCGGTAAAGAGGATAGCCGATGGATACAGGTTTGGAACTAATGCAAAGGCACTTGCGCCTACATTAGTTGTTTGGTCGCCTGTAAATACTGTACCAATTGTTCTTAACGTAGTGGCTGATGTATTAGTAACAGCACCTGTTACTGTCTTGCTCCTTTCGCCACGGATATACAGGAAGTAGGAATTAAAGTTATTGATAGACTGGTTGGTGCTGGTGATATTGCTCCAGCTGGCACCATTCCACCTTAACATGCCTGCCTGTACGGAGGTACTGTCGAAACCTGCTGCGGCAGCCAATGCCTGTGTGGCAAATACACCTGTTATCTGTGTACCACGGTTGGCAATGTTGTTTTGCTGTGGCAATGGATTGGCAACGCCTTCCTGCCATGCCTGGCGGATAGTTTGGCTGGTAGTGGTTGGTACACTGATAACAACCTCCAGCTTCTAAAGCCATTGTTTGGTATATACCTTTCTACGGTTACGTTAGTAGCGCCGGTTAATGTGCCGCTTACCTGGCCAAGGCTGGCTGTGCCTGTTCCATCTGACAGGAACGTTACTGACTGCCCGGCAAAGTTAGCTGTACCAATAATGGTTAAAGTACGTGTCGGGTTTACCGTTAGTGTGCTGGTAGCTGTCATTATTAAGCTGCCGGCAACTGTAAAGTCGGTATTTAATGTTGCGTTTGCACCTGCTGCAATGGTTACATTGTCGCCGCTGTTTGGTGGCGCTCCACAACTCCATCTTGCATTGTCTGTCCAGTCACCTGTGCCAGCTGAAAGTGTTGTTGATACAAGCAGCCAGTGTAAACGTTGCACTGATAGTATGATTAACTGTAACATCGGTGAAATCATAAGTACCGCCTAATGCATAGGTACCTGTTGTTAATGCAGTATTAGATACACCATCAACAATTAAATCGGAAATTAAATAACCTCCATCAGGAGCGATTGTATAAGTCTGGTCACCTGTGCCATCACATGATAAGGTAGTTACGCCTGCAGGTGTAACAGAGCCGTTAGCACCTGAAGATGCAGTAACCGTATAATTAGCATTGATAACAAAGTTTACTGCTGTACGGCAGGTAGAAGCATTAGAACATGCAGCATATAAAGTAGTAGTGCCAGGTATGCTCGTATTAGCCAATACACTTGGTACCGGGTTAAATGGTGAGCCTGTGCCAACGGCTGAGCCACCAGAAGAAGCAGTGTACCATTCAATTGTACCTGTATTTGGCAACATGATCTGTCCGCCGCCCGGAGGTGTGATTGTCCAGGTATATGTTCCACTTGCTGTACCTGCTGAACTACCATAGGTAAGTGAAATTAATGTATAAGTTGTACCGGCATTTAAAGTCATTACACCAGAACCCACGCCTATAGCTCCTAAACGTGGCAAGTTACCAGTACCATCGTCATCATCGCCCCTTATAAAATCAGCCGGAGCAGGACATGTACCAGGTGTAAACGATCCTTTCACTATATAGGCCATATTGTCCGTAGAACCGGTAGCGGCTGTCATATCAAATACATAATTACCCGTAACAGACACCTGGAATTGTTGAGAGGTATAATTTCTTGTAAAAGTATTAAAACTGCAAGTAGCTGTATTTGCAACTGAGGCAACTCCATCTCCAAAACGAAATGCCACAGGATCGGTTGCTGCGGTAAATGTGCCATTGAATGTAGTACCTGAATTTACAAAATTCACACAACTATTTGCAGCACTGGCAGCAATTGTACCACTTGCATCTGCACAAATGCTGGCAGGTGTACCGGTAATAACCGGATCTGTTTGAATTACTACAACCACACTGCCCTGGTTACCCCAGCATCCATCTACAGATAGTGCCCTGAAATAATAAGTACCAGATGCAGTTATTACTTCTGACATAGATGCTGTAGCTGTAGAAGTACCGTTTGAAGTGGTACCCTGGAAGTAAATAGTGCCATCATTACCGTTAGCAGCAGTGATAGTAGTGCTTGTACAGAAAGTACCGGCACCAGCACCTGTAACATCAGCAGGTAATGGATTAACAGTTAATGCAGCCTCTTCGCTGTTAACAGGAGAACCGCAGGTGGACGAAACCTCCACACGATAATTACCTGCATCAAGAGCTGATACGTTTGTTATTGTTAATGTGGCAGATAAAGCACCAGATATGTTACCTCCATCTACTAATGGATTGCCGTCCAAGCTCCATGCATAAGTAAGGCCTGCACCCGTAGCGGTAACATTGAAAATGGCAGTTTCGCCTGCACACTTAGCAGTTGCATCAGGTTCATCTGTGATTACAGCACCATCAGAAACTGTAACTGTAGCTGTAACACCTGCTGCGGCACAACCTCCGTTGCTTACCACAACAGTGAAAGTTTCTGTTGCTGATAGAGCCGTAGTAGCAGTATTCTGATTTCCAGGGCTAGCAAGGTTTGTTACATCTGTCCATGAATACGATAAAGCAAGCGATGGAGCTGCAAACGTATAGGTCATTCCCGTAGGGAAATTTGCTGCAGATGAAATTGATGTATTTTCTGCAGCGGTGTTTGTAGTGGCATAAGGTGCAATAGTAGGGCTTGTAGGCGTTACACTTATGTAATTACCAGAAGCACCAGAAATACCAATACTTGCAGTTGTGCTTGTAAGGGCTGCACTTGTAGCACCGTATATGAATTGAATTTTACCTGTAGTTTCGTACAATTTCAATTGCATATTAATAGTAGGCTGTGCAGCACCACCGCCTCCACCAACATGCAAACCTGTCCACTGTACAGTAAGTACACGGCTTCCAACCGTACCGGTTGTAAGATACTGCACCGTACCACCTGTAATGTTATTGTCTTCCCACAAAGGAGCAAGTATGTTGGCTGTACTGGCAAGGGCATTGGTGCTTAATCCTGCGCCATTTGTTGTTTGGCCTAATATGATCAAGCCGTTTGTAGAAGCCGCAAATACTGTTTGAGCTATTCCGTTGTAGTTAAATGTAAAACCAATTGGCAGGTTTCCGGTTGAAGCATCATCCACATCTGAAAACGAAACTCCTGTTCCTGAAATGGCGGAATAAGTGCCGGTGGAACCTGTAAATGAATATGCATTAGGAAGGGATGCTGAATTTGGAACATACCCTGATGAAGTAAGATTGGAAATATCCCCACTACATATTGTTGAAGGGGTAGCCAATGCCGTTACATCCTGTGGTGTTACAGCTACAGTTATAGCAGAAGTAGCAGTATTTACGCAACCATTAATATCTGTTCCGGTTACCGTATATGTAGTAGTGGTAGAAGGTGTTGCACTTACAGGTGTACCAGTAACAGCAGTTAAACCTCCTGCTGGAGACCATGCATAAGTTAAAGCACCACCTGCAGCAATTGATACTGCTGTGCCACCTGGTGTACAATAGGATGCAGTACTTGGAGTGGCTGTTACAACAGGCAATGCATTTACCAATACTGATTTTTCAACAGTGGTATAAGACAAACCACTGTTTGTACAAGTAATTACACATTGGTAATAGGTATCCGCTGTTAAGGGGCCTGTAGCCTGTGTTGCTGCAGTACCCAAAATGGTACCATAAGGCCCACCAGGTGTAGTACCAGACGACCATTGGTAAGTGATACCAATGTCAGTATATGTAGAACTTAATGATAAAGTAGTGCCAAGGCCAGTACAAACTGATGCAGCACCATTAATGGTTGAGACAGCAGGTGTACCCATACATAAAGGCAATACCACTCCAGTAAATTCATCGGCACCAATATCTGGTGTTGATACATTTCTTGTGTCACCTTCAAAGTCGTCGGTAACACCGCCAACAGTAGCACCGCCACTTTCAAGACCGGTAGCAGTAACAGTACTAACTTTAAGGAAGTTAGCATTGCCACAAGTGGTGCTTAAGAAAGGAGGGTTTTCTGAGATTGAATTGGCATCTCTTGCAGAAACAAATGTTTTGTATGTGGCAAGAGCAGTAATGGTAGTTGCACCATCTGTAAACAGGTTGATTGCAAAAAAATCGTTTCTGTCTGAACTTCCTGCGTATGTTCCTATTGTGACGGTTGACCTGCGGTAAGCAACCGTTAAACCTGCCCCAACAGAAGTGGAATTATTTACAAATACGTTATTGTTAAGAGCAACTGTTGGAGTAGTTGATACAGATATGGCACTTGAACCAAACAATGCTCCTGAACTTGTTGCATTTAAGAATACTGAATTATAATAAGCATTTACAGTGGTACCGCCTGTGATATTGATACCATTTAGCGGATTAGCAGCATTGGCAGCAGTAGTACGTAAATCTGCAATCCTGTTATTTGTTAAAGTAACAGTTGTACCAGCAGAAACTGAAATACCGCTTACTGTTGAACTTGCATTGCTGCCTGAGATATCACAAATTGTATTTCTAAGAACATTAGTAGTAGTGGCTCCCGTTATGGTAATACCAATAACTGCAGATGCCCCAGTACTTGCCAAAGTGCTTATCGTGTTATTGTTGATATTTATTAGTGGGGAATTATTTGTACAACCTATACCTATAACAGCACCACCAGTTCCTGTAGAAGTTAAATTGGTAACTATGTTGGATGCAATAGTTGCAGCAGTGGCAGTATTTACCGAAGCGCCAATACTAATACCTGTAATAGCTCCCTGGCCTGTAATGTTTGTAACTGTATTGGTTGATAAACTTGAGGTGCTGCCGCTCCAGTAAGGAAAGTTCATTGCAGTAATAGGTCCTGCGCCAGTTGTCCAGTTATTTAATGTATTGCCACTTACAGTTCTTGATGGAGCTGTGCCGCCATCTGTATAGCTTATACCTATAAGGGTCGTAGCGCCAGTAAGGGTAATATTAGAAAAGTTATTACTCTGGCAATTTGAAGTAGAAGTAATAGTTGTAGAGCCATTATCAACAATTAAAGTAACTGTGCCGCCAGCACCTGTTTTGGCAAATGCAGTAACAATTGAATTGCTGTTGGCAGCTTTTGTACCTGATGCAGGAGCAGTAAAACTTTGAGCAATGAAAGTAACGCTACCCGTAGTATTTAGAGATATATTAGTAAATGTATTGCTGCTGATACTTGTAGTAAGGTTTGTACTGGCAACATTAATAAAGAAAATGGTACCGCTTGCAGCCACAGTATGACCAAATGTGGCAAAGTTGTTACTGTTTACATTCAATACGCTGGTAGTACTTGCCGAACCAGAAGGGTATGTGATACCATTCATTGCGCCTGTAGCTACTGCACTTTGTAATGAAATAGTATTGCTGTTAACATTATTGGTAAATGTTGCTGTTGGTGTACTGCTTGAGTTAGCTACCTGGATACCATTAAGCGTACCGGCTGTAACACCACCTACAGAGCTGGTAACTGTATTATTTGATATAACAAAACCATTACAGTTTTTTATAAGGATACCATTTACCGTACCAGATACATTGACATAGCTGCTGATTGCATTGCTGGTGCCATAGTTGGTTATCGTATTTCCTAAAGTAGCACCACCTATTTCAAGGCCCGTATTAACATCGGCAATGGCGGTAGTACCAATCACCACAATACCCATATTTACATTGCTTATAGTATTGCTGTAAATTTTAAGATCGTGGTTGCCACCATTAGTTGTGGTAGCCGGGGCAGAACTTGTAGGTGCTGCTGCAGTGTGAGTAGAGTTACTGTATATACCAAATGTATTGATATTAGTCCTGTTAAGTGTTATTGTATTGCCCTGGATAGTGATACCTCTTGCGCCATTTGTTGCTCCACCAGTTTGATAAAACACACCAACGCCCCATTCAAGCTGTAGCGTAGCTGTATTATTTCCAACTACCTCTGTCAATACAAAATTCTGAATAGTAATAAAGTCAGATCCAGTGATTTTGAAAATGGCATCGTTAGTTGTGGAAACTCCAGCGCCAGCGGTAATAGTATTACCACCACCGTCGAAAATAAACCTGTTGGTGTTAGAAGCACCAGTGATTGCTGGGTTTGTACTGATAACAAAGCCACCTGCTGGTGCAGGTATGCTTGCTGATGCTAATGTAAGTGTAACAGGGCCAGATATGGATGTCCTGTTATTTACATCAGTAATAGCCGCAGCCATTGAAGGATAAGTTGCAAGCATGGCAGGGGCAGTGTTAGCTGCACCAGTAATATTTACAACCTGTGCATTGATTTGGGCAGTTCCAAACAGGACAAATGCCAATAGCAAAGAATAAATCTTCCGCATAATTTTGGTTTTGGTGATCAAATAATTGTTCAATAATGAGTAATTGCAAGCTTTGGTTTGCAGGAATGGAAATATCGGCTTCAATAAGTTTTCGGAGGTAAGAAAATCGGTTATGAAAAATCGTTAGAATTTTTATCAATTCGCTAAAGTAGCCGTAATCACCTGAAACAGCAAATTTTTTTTATTCCCTGAAGAATTAAATCACATTACTGGCAAAATAAAAACCCGGAACTGCACATTTTGCAAAGGAAGTATGACAATAAATTAAACAATTACCCGGTTTACTTTTTTTTGATGCTTTATCTTCGCCGGCATATTAAAACGCAAGGCATTACTATGTTTCCCAATACAAATCCCACTTCTACCCCAGCCTGGCAGGCATTAAAACAGCACTATGCTGAAATGAAGACTGCAGATTTGAAAGAATTGTTTGCAGAAGACGCAAACCGTTTCAACAACTTTTCCACAATACAGGGGGAATGGGTTTTTGATTACTCAAAAAACATCATTACTGACAAAACAACCTCACTGCTTATGCAGTTAGCCAACGAATGTGGTTTGCCAGCGGCCATAAAAGCCATGTTTGATGGAGAAAAAATAAACGCTACAGAGAACAGGGCTGTACTGCATACCGCCTTACGGAATTTTAGTGGTAAGCCAGTAATGACAGATGGAAAAGATGTGATGCCTGCTGTGAAAGCAGTGCAGCAGCAAATGAAAAACTTTTGCCACAAAATACACAGCGGCGAATGGAAAGGCTATACAGGAAAAAAAATAAAATACATTGTAAACATTGGTATTGGCGGCAGCGACCTTGGGCCGGTGATGGTAACCGAAGCATTGAAGCCTTATTGGGTGACCCTTCATGGCATTCAAACTTATTTTGTAAGCAATGTTGATGGAACCCATATTGCAGAAACTTAAAAAAAGTAACAGCAGATGAAACATTGTTTTTAATTGCTTCCAAAACATTTACCACGCAGGAAACCATGACCAATGCCAACACGGCAAGAGAATGGTTTTTGCAACAGGCAAAAGACGAAGCACATATTGCCAAACATTTTGCTGCACTCAGCACCAATGAAAAAGATGTGGTGAAGTTTGGTATTGCAGCAGAAAACATGTTTGTGTTTTGGGATTGGGTTGGCGGAAGATATAGTTTGTGGAGTGCTATTGGTTTGTCTATTGCACTTACCATTGGCTATGATAATTTTGAAGAATTGTTGAAAGGTGCTTATGATGCAGATGAACATTTCAGGACACAGCATTTGAAAAAAATATTCCTGTACTGATGGCATTGATCGGTTTGTGGTACACCAATTTTTTTGGTGCTGCAACAGAAGCCATACTTCCTTACGATCAATATATGCACCGCTTTGCAGCTTATTTTCAGCAGGGCAATATGGAAAGTAATGGCAAGTATGTTGACAGGAATGGAAACAAAGTCTCCTATTCCACCGGCCCTGTTATCTGGGGAGAACCAGGCACTAACGGGCAACATGCTTTTTATCAACTGATACACCAGGGCACACAAATGATTCCCTGTGATTTTATTGCACCTGCCATCAGCCATAACCCTATCGGCGATCATCATCAAAAATTATTAAGCAACTTTTTTGCACAAACAGAAGCATTGATGAATGGCGCTACACATACTGATCCTTACCGTGTGTTTGAAGGCAACAGGCCAACCAATTCTTTCCTGGTAAAAAAGATAACACCCTTTACACTGGGGCAATTGATTGCTTTGTATGAACATAAAATTTTTGTGCAGGGTGTTATCTGGAATATTTACAGCTTTGACCAATGGGGTGTGGAACTGGGTAAAGTATTGGCTGGCAAAATTTTACCTGAATTACAAGAGTGAGTAATGGTTCAATCGCATGACAGTTCTACCAACGGGCTTATCAATGCATATAAAAAAATGAAAAATGCCGGTGCATAAAAAAATTATGTGCCTTGTATAAAAAAAGTATAGATTTATACTGCGATTGAGAAATAAATATTTTATCGTTCACCTATAAACTTACTGCTATGTCAAGAAAAATTCTCCTGCTTTGTGTTGCAGCAGTTTCAATCATTTCATTTTCTTCCTGTAAAAAAGAAGGCCACAGGCGAAACGGCGATATGCCAAATACCTCGCCAGCCATTATAAACGTAACTGTAAAATCCGGCGACACTTACAGGCTTAACGTATCACAATATGGTAATGGAACTGCCAGTATAACCAAACAGGCTACGGCTTACTCCGTTTCTGAAATTGCTTATGATGCTTACAATGGAGGATATATATATAAATATGTAACTACCGGCGGTGCAAAAGCAGGCAAAAGCACTACTGACCAGGTAATGTTGAAAGTTACTCAATCACAATACTCGGCGGTGGTGGTTGCAGGGATAATGGAAAGCAGCGACTATCAGCAGCGAAAGGAACATTACTATTAATATGACATTGAAGTAATAATTATTTCAGTGCTATTAAAAAGAGGCTGTCCCGTACATTTGGGACAGCCTTTTTATTTTGAACAACAGATAAAAGAGTAAATTTGAAGTATGGAAAATATCAGTCAAGGAACCGGCGGTAAAATACAGTTATCTTTCTGCTGAAGAGTATCTTGAAGCAGAAAGAAAGGCAACAGAGAAGCATGAATTAATGAATGGAAAAATCATTACCATGCAAGGCGCTTCATTGAAACATAACAGGATTGTTGGTAACCTGATTGCAGAAATAGGTAGTTTTTTGAAAAGCAAATCCTGTGAAGTTTTTCCAAGTGATCTGAGAGTAAATATTCCTTCCACAAACTCTTTTTGTTATCCTGACCTCACAATAGTTTGCGGCAAACCGGAACTACTTGATGAACAATTCGACAATTTACTAAACCCATCTGTAATCATTGAAGTGCTAAGTCCATCAACAGAATCTTATGACAGGGGAAATAAATTTTTCACTTACCAGCAAATACCCTCTCTTAAAGAATATATTTTAGTTGACACTTCTACCATCAGCATTCAAACCATTGTAAAAAAAGATGACGGCCTTTGGAAATTTGAAACTATCGCTGACCCAACTTCATCATTAACAATCGCAACAATTGAGCAACAAATTATGTTAAGCGATATTTACTACAACGTTGAATTTTAAAGAACAGGTTTTCATGCAAACAACTCAGGCAAGCATCATCAAAAAGTGCCGTGTGATGGCTCAGTAGTGTATCAGTTTGAAAAAATGACAACGAAGTTGTCTTATTCCTGCGATTTCTGCTTCTCAGCGTGGGATTTTTGGCACGCAGAGACGCAGAGGACGCAGTTTTGCTTCGCAAAAATTTTCAAACTGAGACACTACCGATGGCTCATATTTATTTTGCTTAATGGATAAAAGATTAAATTTGATATATGGAGAATACAGGCAACATACTTAATGAACCAGCCGTGAAGTATAATTATATATCACCTGAAGAATACCTTGAGCAGGAAATAACAGCAACAGAAAAGCATGAATATTACCGGGGGGAAATATTTGCCATGAGTGGCGCATCAAAAGAACACAATGAAATATTCTCAAATGTATTTGGCGAAATTGCCCATAAATTAAAAGGTAAAGGCTGTAAACCTTATGGCAGCGACTTCAGGGTGCATATCCCAAAAAATACTTTATACACTTACCCTGACATCATCATCATTTGTGGCAAACCTGAATTAACTGATGACAAATTTGACAATGTAACCAACCCTTCAGTTATTATCGAGTTGCTTTCCAAATCAACACGGAATTATGATAAGGGCGAAAAGTTCACTTTATACAGGGATATTGATTCGCTAAAGGAATACATTTTAATTGACACAGAAAAAATGCATATTGAAAAACATATCCGTAATATCGACAATAGCTGGCAGCTTACAGACTACCGCTCACCCGTCAATCAAATCCTTATTGATACGGTTCAAATAAGCCTGTTGTTAAAAGATATTTATGATGGTGTATCTTTTGAATAACCATTTCTATTTATTTCAAAAAAGTTATTATGGCACAGGCAAGCATTATTACCATTGGCGATGAACTTTTAATAGGACAGGTAATAGATACCAACAGTGCCTGGATGGCACAGCAATTAAACAAAGCAGGTATAAGGGTTTGCAGGCGTGTGGCTGTAGGTGATGTGTGGGATGAAATATGGAATGCACTGGATGAAGAAACCAAACATGCAGATATTATCTTAATAACAGGCGGGCTTGGCCCAACAGCTGATGATATTACCAAACCGTTGCTTTGCAAATATTTTAATGGCAAATTGATAGTGGATGAAAAAGCACTGACGAATGTGAAATATCTTTTTGAAACTGTTTTCCGCAGGCCAATAACAGACAGGAATATTAAACAGGCTGAAGTGCCTGATACCTGTACAGTGATACAAAACAAAAGAGGTACTGCGCCGGGGATGTGGTTTGAAAAGAACGGACAAAAAAAATATTTATGAGCATGCCCGGTGTGCCGCATGAAATGAAGGGCATGATGGCAGATGATGTGATACCAATGTTATTAAAACAATTCTCCTTTCCTCATATTGCACACCGCACTTTATTAACCTTTGGCATTGGCGAATCAATGCTGGCAGATATGATAATTGATTTTGAAGAAGCACTGCCTGCACATATCAAATTAGCTTACTTACCAAACTATGGCATGGTGCGTTTGCGTTTAACCTCTACTGGTTTTAATAAAGATGAAATTGATAAAGAAGTGGATGGCTTGTTTGTGACACTTCAATCATTGGTGAAAGAATATATGGTTACCAATGAAGATGAACCGATGCAGGATGTGGTAGCGAAACTTTTATCAGCAAGAAAAAAAACAGTTAGCACGGCGGAAAGTTGTACCGGCGGCTATATTGCCAGCCTGATAACAACAAAACCCGGCGCCTCCAATTATTACGATGGCAGCGTGGTGAGTTATTCTTACAAAGCAAAAGAAGACCTGCTTGGCGTTGATAAAAACTACATTGGAAACATTGGGTGCAGTGAGTGAAGAAATAGTGATACAAATGGCGAAGGGTGCATTAAAAAATATCGGTACTGATTATACCATTGCAGTCTCCGGCATTATGGGCCCCGGCGGTGGCACTGACGACAAACCGGTTGGAACGGTGTGGGTGGCAGTTGGCAACAATAAAAACATTGTTACCCACAAATTTAATTTCCGCTTTGACAGGGAGAGGAATATTACGCTTACGGCAATGAATGCATTGAACCTGCTAAGGAAATTTATTTTGAGTGATGTGTAAATTTTGTATCGCCGTTTGATTAAACTTCCGAAGTTTTGAAAACTTCGGAAGTTTGCCAACTCCTCTGTAAAAAGCCGCCGCAAAATTTTCATTATATCCTCTCACACTTCCTTTCATCAATTTTAAGTTTATCAAAACGAATAAGTTAGTAATGTTATATCGCAATAATGATAAACCATTATCGCTATAGCTATGAGAAAACAATTAATGCTTTTACTTATCATCTTTTTGTGCAGCATTCATCAAACAGTGAATGCACAAACAGAAAAGATATCAGGGCTGGTAGCAGACAGCAGCGGAAAGCCCCTTTCATTGGTAACAGTACGTTTAACCAAAGCCGGGGAACCAGCTTCGGTATTACAAACAACACTTACTACGGATAACGGCAGCTATCTTTTCAATAAAATCTGCCCCGGAAATTATACACTGCTGTTCTCTCATTCCGGCTTTGCCGCAAACCAGAGAAATATTACTGTAACAGTGGGTAATGAAACAAAAGTGGAAACAATATCGCTTGCAAAAACAAGTAATACGCTTAATGAAGTAGTGATAAAAACACAACGCCCTCTGGTAGAGCAGGGAGATGACAAGGTAGTATATAATGCAGAAGATGACCCTGCCAGTAAATCAGAAACTGCCATTGAAATTTTACGCAAAACACCTTTTGTAAGTGTGGATGGAGAAGACAATATAAAAGTAAATGGGAAATCAAATTTTAAAGTATTGCTCAATAACAGGGAAACCTCCATGTTTGCCAATAATGTAAAAGAAGCATTAAGGGCTTTTCCCGGTGCATTGATACAAAAGATAGAAGTGATAACCAATCCTTCTGCAAAATATGATGGCGAAGGTGTGGGCGGCCTTATCAATATCATTACAAAGAAAAAAATAGTTGGTTACAATGGAACCATTTCATCTTTTTCCAGAACCAGTGATAAACTGAATGACCTGTCTAGTAAACGGCAATGCAAAATTTGGGAATGTGGGCGTAAGTCTCTTGTATGATTTTGGAGGCACCGACCCTGTTACACTGCCAAATGTAATTACCACCACTCCTGTAAACCCGGCTGCCTTTAGTAAAAGAACATTAGCAGGGAACCGCCGCAACGAACAGGGCTGGCAGTTTGGCAATGCGGAGATAAGCTGGGAAGTTGATACACTCAACACCGTTAGCTTATATGCAAATGTTGATAGCTGGCATGATAACAATGTGTTTGATCAAACCATCACCACTGACTTTACAAACAACCCACCTACAACAAGCCTTTACTATTTAGAAAACAATGCCAATAATCCCGGATATAGCATAGGCTCCGACTACATCAGGAAATTCAGGAAAAATAAAGACAGGGAATTTTCAGTAAAGTTCTTTAGTGAGTTTGGTAAAAGCGAATCGCATGTAAGCAGCCTGCAGGACTATTCAAACACAAACAGGTTTTTACTGAACAACAGCAACGCAAAAAATAACCAATACACCATACAGGCCGATCATAGTTTACCAGTGACAAAAACGGGCAGGCTTGAAACCGGTGTAAAAGCAATAATGCGAAGGGCAAGTTCTGATTTTGAAAGTTTAATTAAATATGACCTTGATGATAAATATCAACTGAATCCTTCCAATACAGATAAATTCAAATATGCACAGGATATATTGAGTGCGTATGGCATGTACAGTTTTAAAATAAAAAAATCAGGTTTTCGCATTGGGGCAAGAATAGAGTACACCAAAGTTGATGGCAACTTCATCAGTGCAAACACTACCGTAAAAAATGATTACACTACTGTTTTGCCAAACTTCCAGTTCACCCACAAACTGGGTGCTGTAACCAACCTCACCATCAATTACAATAAAAGATTATCCCGTCCTTATATCTGGGATCTTAACCCATTTGTATTTAACAACGATTCATTGAATATTTCGTTTGGCAATCCTGATCTTGGGCCTCAAAC
Organism: uncultured Chitinophagaceae bacterium; assembly: GCA_963814445.1. Taxonomy (GTDB): domain Bacteria; phylum Bacteroidota; class Bacteroidia; order Chitinophagales; family Chitinophagaceae; genus Ferruginibacter. Next base: position 31,781 of record CAWFCU010000014.1, on the reverse strand, counting down.
CATTCACAGTGTTTCTGCACAGATACGGTATGGAAAAGGAAAAACATTTTTTGGTATTAATGTAGAAGGCAGCTACAGCGGCAATAAAATACTAGATTATTTATCTTACGATGCTCAAACCGGTATTACAAAAACTACCAGCCTTAATATTGGTAAAGAAACACAGGGAAGCTTTAATCTTAATCTCAATACAAAGTTCACTGATAAGTGGAGCATTTTTGTAAATGGCTCTCTTCGCTACAGCACTATAAAAAACAATGCTAATACAGCACAAACAAATAGTGGCTGGGGTGGCAATTTCAATTTCAACCAGCGCTACCAGTTTAGTCCCAGGTTCAGCATCAGCAATTATATTGGTTTGTGGAGAGACCCTATCACTATTCAAACCACTTATCCATTCAGCACCTGGTACAATGTTGCTTTTAATTACAAAATGTTCAACGACAAATTTACTATCTCTGTAAGAGGTGTAAACTTTTTTGAAAAAGACCGGGCCTTTAAAAACATAGTACAGGATGCAAATTTTTACAGCACCAATGTAAACACACGTATAAGGCGTGGTGCTGTACTGGCACTCACTTATAACTTTGGAAAGCTTACAGAAAATGTTTCAAAGAAGAAAGGTGTAACCAATGATGACCTGCTGAAGAAACAAACGGAAACTACAGGAAATTAAACTGCATACCTTCTGACTTATCGCTATTGCCTGGTACAATGAGAAGTTAAGTTATTTCCATCTTCATCTTTAAACACACCCGGCTGTGGTCCATCCGTGCAAACTGTTTGTGATGGCTCCTGTTCGCCGTTCACAATATCATATAATTCACAGCGCCAGCACACCTGCGCTTTCTCTTTATTACAAGATGATAAAAAAACGATCATTGCCAGCAGTGGAAAAAACTTCTTCATAGTTCTTTATAAGGTTAAATGCATTTGCAATTTATTTTTCCTCTGCTACTTTACCAATTGCCTTAAAGAACACTTTATTTTATCATTTCAGGCTACTGCTGGTTGATAATGGAGGCAATACATTCTTTGGAGGAGCACCATCAATGCTTACGCCTGCATAAGCTTTATCCATTTCAACTAATTTCTGCACCACCAGGCCTGCCATAGAGTGGCCAATTACAATTGGCTTTTCAGGCAAGCTGTCTATCAGTTTTACAATATTCATTACCGCATCTTCAAAACCTGTTTGGGTAAGTTGAGGATGAATATTGTTACGCAGGTCTGCAGGGTTGCCTTCGTGGCCGGGATTTGCAGGAGCATACACTTTGTATCCTCTTTTCTTCAAAATAAGTTTTCCATTCATTCCAGCTGGTATTGTTCACAAACATTCCATGTATGAGAACAATTGTTTTTGACTTTTTCATTTTGTATTTTTTTAATTGCAACACAAAGCTCCATACTGGTGGGCACAATAATTTTAACCTGGGTTAAAATCGTATGACGAGGTTGAAATTTTTTGGCACGCAGAGATGCTGAGACCGCTGAGTAAAGAATATCTCTTTTTAAAAAAGAAACCTCTGCGTCCTCTGCCACTCAGCGTGCAATTGCTATCAACGCCCTGAAATTCTTTTGCGGATGCGGCTGAGGGATGGCCCCTGTATGCCGAGATAGGATGAGATATGATACAACGGCACGGAGTTAAATATATCAGGATGCTGTGCAGCAAGATCGAGGTACCGTTCTTCGGGTGATTTAAACATAAAGCCTTCCACTCTTGTCATCACCACATTAAATGCTTCCTGCGCCAGCAGGCGGCCAAAGGTTTCCCACTCATGCGATTGTTTATATAGCCGCTGAAGGTCGGCAATATGTATCTGCACAACGGCTGCATCGGTAAGCGCCTGTGTGTGATAATCGCAGGGTATTTGATTGATAAAACTTTTGAAAGAAACCACAAACCCATTGGCAGAATAAAGAAATACATTTTTTTCTTCTGCGGATTTATCAGCAACAATATAAGAACGGAATACACCCTGCACCACAAAGCCCAGATATTTACAAACTGTTTTCTGCCTGTTGTTAAAAAATCTCCTTTCTTTATACTCGGCATATTGCCAGCATGATTGTGATAATTCAAATGCTTCTTTTGAAATGCCTGCAAAATGTGAAATTGCTAAAAAGAAGTTTATCCTGGTCAGCCATATTATTTTAGATGACGTGTATAATAATGTATCAAACAGTTGTGCAGTAATAAATTAGCGGATGCTATTTTCTTTCATCTTCTCTTCATATTCCTTTTGCAGTTCTGCCAATGCTGTATCATAACCAGACTGGTCAATAAAAGCCGCAGGATTATAAGCATCCCCCGGCTTATGTTTATCATGCATATTAAACTGGCTGGCGTGAGAAGCCATCCATATATCAAACGAAATATTCTTCATGGCTAGTAAAGTGTAAGCATAGTCGTTAGCTATGTCTTTATAAGATGTTACTTCTTCAAACTTTTTATCTGTAACAATGGTTGGCATATTAGCAATAAGTACTTTGTAAGATTTTTTTTCATCCTTTACAGTAAACAAAAAACTACAGGAGCCTTTTGTATGGCCGGGATGGTGCAGCATCACCAGTTGCATATTGCCTAATGCTATTGTATCATTATTATGCAATAAACGATCAGGTGTTACCTGTTGATAAGTGCTGCCCTTGCCGCCCAAGGCATAATCTGAACTGCCACCATCTTTTAATACAGCAGCATCTTTTTCATCCACCATCATTTTTGCTCCTGTGCTTTCTTTAATAGAAGCCATCGCACCCACATGATCGTAGTGTGCCTGTGTGGTCAGTAAGATTTTGATGTCGGAAAATTTGAAACCGAGTATTTGAATGTTCCTTTTTATTTGTGAAGCAGAAGCAGCTAACCCTGTATTGATAAGTATATTTCCTTCTGTAGTGGTAATGAGGTAACAGGCAAGGTCGTACGTACCCACATAATACAGGTTGCCTGCAATACGGAATGGCTGGTAAGGTTTATTCCATTCCTCAGGCATCGGCTCAGGCTCCTGCACTTTTTGTGCTATTGACTGTGATGCAACTATTGATAATAAAAAAGCAACGGTAATATTTCTTAGTGAATGCCTGGGCATATAACAATGGTAGATGAATACCAAAAGTATTATACTCCAAACATTTCTCCTAATTATTATAATAAACCTTCCTGGATTATTTAGCCGCAGCTTTTGAAAATTTCTCTACCGTATTATCAAGTTGCTTCACCGTTCGTAAATAAGCATAGATCGCTTTCAGGTCACCATCTTTCATTTTGCCATACATCGTCCATGGCATAATGGTATTTACTTCTCCGGGTTGTATTTTTCTTGCCAATGCAGCAGAGTCGCTACGGGCACGAAAATAACTTAGGAACATCTCTTCAGTCCAACGGCCAATACCTTTGTTTATATGCGGAGTTATATTGGCAGAACGCACTTTGCTTCCATCCGGAAAAGGAAACTCCCGGCCACCACCAAACTCTGTACCTGCAATTTGTTTCCCTTTTTCAAACTGTGTATGGCAATCCATGCAGGCAGCGGCCGTTACAAGGTATTGTCCATAATTAACAATATCCGTTTCTGCCGGTCTTTTTGTAAGGTTTGCTTTTTGAGGAATGGTATTGATAATAATACTCATTGGAAAATCGGACGAAGATTCCGGTATAGCATTCTTAATAGGTTTTAAGGTACGGATATATGCAATGATGCTCTTAATATCTTCCTCATCCATGCGGCCATAATTATGATAAGGCATTACCGGGAATATTGCTTTACCATCCTTATTCACACCAGTAGTAATTATCCGGAACAATTCACCATCAGTATAACGGCTGATGCCTTCTGGGGTAATATTTTTTGCATAATACGATCCGGGAAAACCAAACTTCTGGTCAAACAACTCTCCTCCCATACCTACAGTTCCATCTGTAATAGGGCCTGAATATCTTGTCCAGTCCCGTGTGGAATGACAATCAATACAAATGGTAACATGATTGGCGAGGTACTCTCCTCTTGCTATGCTTGCCGGCGTCTGCTCTACAGTTAGTACCGGTGCAGCACCCACATTGGGTAAAAACAATTTAATGTATGCAACTATCCCAATGATAATTACAACTATGGCGATTAAAAGCCTGCCGAAATTTTTTTTAAACTTCCTCATGACTGTTAGTTTTAGGTTATATGGTAAGTCAACAAGATAAAATATCCGTTTCTTTTTTCATAACTATTAATTGTATTTTTTAGTCAGGGCCCTTTGCAGGTTATAAATTGTTGCTGCTGCAATGCTTCGATTATAACAAGAACAATGTATATTTGAAAACAACCAATTGCTATGAGAAAAACATTACTCTTATTTTCTACCATCGCATTCATTCAATCATTATCATCACAAAACCTGGTGGTAAATCCCGATGCCGAAAGCCTGCCACGGGGAACCGGCTGGACAATAGTAAACCAGGGTGGCCTCACCTGTTTATTAGTGCCCACCAATAACACCAGCAACTGGACAATGAAACCAGATGGCTCTCTTAATTATCCTTTTGATCATACTGCAGGTGCCAGTGGTGGAACTGTATTTTTTTCTGGCTGCAGTAATATTTTCCAGGGGCCATTTGAGCTGTATCAAACTATTGATGTATCTGCCGATGCAGCGTCTATTGATATTGGCAGTCAACTGTATGATTTTAGCGGCTACATACAAACACCCGTACCCATTCAAACAGATGTAGGCCGGTTTATTGTTGACTTTCTTGATGCAGGCAATGCAATACTTGGCACCAGTTACAGGAGCGCCTGGCAATCTAATTTTGATGGCTCAGGTATTACATGGAACCAGTACAGCAATACAAGGACTGCGCCTGTGGGAACAAGAAGTATAAAAATCAGGTTGCAGACACAGATGTATGTAAACCAGCCTGCCATCAATGTACACTTTGACGATATATCGCTTACAAAACCTGGCGTGGTGCCATTGGGTTTACTTTCTTTTACAGGCAAAGGAATAAACAGTAATATTCAGTTGAACTGGGAAATGGCAGATGAGATACAATGTGAAAAGTTTGAGTTGCAGCGGAGTACAGATGCCACACATTTCAGTAGTATAGCTACTATACCTGCCGGCAAAACACACTACCAGTTTATTGATGAGAACAATCCCCGTGAAGCAGGCAAATATTTTTACCGCCTTAAAATGACAGGCCTTGATAAAAAAATTGCTTACAGTAAAGTGGTAATGATAAAAACTGAAAAAAAATTCTCTATCATTTTGTCTCCCAACCCGGCCAATAATATTGTTAGCATAAATGGGCTATCGCAGGCCCGGTATTGTTTCCATCATTAATAATAACGGCAGCATGCTGCTTACCACCAATGTAACTGGTTCTTCTGTTACATTTGATATTTCACGGCTTGCAGCAGGATTGTATATTGTACGGTACAATTGCGAAGGAAACAGCATTAATAAAAAATTAATTGTGCGGCATTGATAAAATAGTGTTCTATCCAGATCCGCATTTTTTACACAGCTAGTATTTATTACTCAATAAACCAGCAACCCTCTGTCAATAAAACCCGTTGGCATATTGTAACTATTTTTTCTCCACGTAAAAATTATTGCAATGAAAGCCAATACCATTTTCAGCATAGTATTTTTTTCAGGCAGCCTTTTATTAACTGGCTGCAACAAAAGCAATTCTTCCACGCCGGCAGGAAATCAAGGCGGTACACCTTCAACCATTATAAGTATCCGCTATATGGCATTTTCCCCGGCATCTAAAACAGTAAAGAAAGGTACCAAAGTGGAATGGGATAATTATGATGGTTCTGCCCATACTGCTACCTCTAATGACGGTGTAACATTTAATACAGGCAACATACCTGCCAATGGATCTGCCTCTTACACTGCCAACACTACCGGCACTTTTAATTATCACTGCACTATTCATGGAGTGTCAATGTCTGGAACGCTTATAGTAACTCCATAAAAAGTTAACCTGTTTTAAGATACTATATACTTCTGACAATATATCCAACCTGCAACAAACCCTTACAAAAAAGATAGAATTTTATGTGAATGAATTCATGCAAAAAACCAAACGGCTTTAAAGCAATGGCAGGCAGCAGCAATAAAATAAAACGGCCGGCACCATTTAATAAGGTTATCTTACACACATACGGGTTACTGATCCCTGCAAAATCACTTCTGCCACCAAGTACCTCATACCTCATTTGGTATTTTTTTATTGAATAAAAAACAGATCATGCAACAAGAAACTATTGTACACTTCGTGTGTTTTATCACAGATATGAATACCGAAGAATTTGCCGCAGAATGGGAAGGTTATGCCCAAACATTGAAGATCAATAAAACAAAGGCAGTGCTGTACAAACAAATAAAAGCAGGAAAAAACAGCTTTGCCTACATTGCAAAATTCGAATTGCCCGAAGAAGATTTCCAGTTGCCATCTATAAATGAGCGTAAGCCAACCGGCCTTTCCGAATCAAGGATAAGGGCTTTGCAATTGGGTGGCTATACAGCCGTAAAGCAAGAACATGCTTACAATAACAAAGATAATAATACCACCATTATAACATTTGTTCAGCACAATGAAAACGACATGGCTTATTACCGTGATCTGCCTTTATACAGCCAGTTAAGTATTCACCAGGCATATTATGAAAACAGTAACTATGGGTATATAATCGAATTTATTGTGCCGGAGCAAGATGCAGAAACACTGCTGCAGCATTTAGAAAAAAGGCCCCTTGCAACTGCCGGCCTTTACAAGGCCACTCTCCAGAATAAACGTCAGCGCCTTGCAACTTCAATTTAATTGAGTTACTGTACTGTTGCTCTTTATATATCCACTATGGTTAGTGGTATACAAATTACTTCCCTAAGGTTTAAAAATTCTTAAAATCAAATCGTCTTCCCAGGCTCAATTTGATAGGTTTTCAAACTGACACACTACTTGCAAAGGGAGCTTTTGTTTGAAATATGCAGAAAATGTATATTTGTCCTCCTCCCTTTTTGGGTTACACAAACGTTGCTGCAATGATGAAAAAAATATTCCTGTACTTTCTTTTTATAAATAGCTGTTTCGCTGGTTTTGCACAGCAGGGCGTAGGCATCAACACTACAACCATTGAAGCCAGTGCCATGCTTGAAGTGAAAGCAATAAACAAAGGTTTTCTGCCACCCAGAGTTGCCTTAACAAGTATTACCGATGTGGCAACTGTCAACTCGCCTGCTACTGGTTTAGTGGTGTACAATACTACGACTGCCGGAACAATTCCCAACAATGTAACATCGGGTTATTATTTCTTTACAGGTGCAAACTGGCTGAAGATTGGAACGAAAGGTAATAGCACTGGCGACATGCAATACTGGAATGGGAAGCAGTGGATGATTTTGCCTGCAGGTTTGCATAACCAGGAATTATCCATTTGCAGCGGCTTACCGAGGTGGGGCAATTGCCCCGGAAATTCTGCATTGCCAACTGTAGTAACGAGTGACATTGCAAGTGTAGAAGGAATTATTGCAACCTGTATAGGAGATGTAACAGCCTCTGGTGGCACTACGGTTTTAGCAAGAGGAATTTGTTATAGCAGGGTTGCCAACCCAACCATTACAGACAGCACCATTTTAGATGACAGCACCGGCACAGGAATTTTTATAACCCAAACGCTGCACCTGGCAGAAAATACAAATTATCATGTAAGGGCATTTGCCACCAATGCAACAGGTACTGCTTATGGTGCTGATCTGCTATTTACAACCGGCAATGTAACAGCGCCGGTTGTACGAACTATTCAACCGTTTGGCATCAGTTCCACTTCCGCATATACAGGAGTTTTCCTGGTTAGCAATGGCGGTGCACCGCTTATTGCTACAGGAGTTAAATATGATTTTTTTACACTGCCAAATCAATTCTTTATTAATATACCCGGCACTTTTACCACACTGGACAGTACCAGGCTGCAATTGACAAATTTAACACCCAATACATTGTATTACGTAAGGGCGTATGGAGCCAATAATGGCTATACTAACCTTACAAACGCAATCACTTACAGCTTCACTACTTTACCGGCAGGATATTTTGCCGGCACTTACATGTTTGATCTTCTCAAAACAAATTCGGGGCTTACTGATCCAAGCCCTCTACCGGAAGTAACGGGGCTTGGCTTTGGTGCCTGCAAAGCTGTGGGGGCAGGTATGCCATTGTTGAATTCAACTACTAATGGTTCTTTTTCGCTTACCGGCTGGACTTTAGGGGCAACTGATGGTTCGGATATATTTCCTACCGATGACACCACCAGCAGGTATTTTGAATTTACCCTTACCACCAACCCGGGAATAAGCCTTACCGTTAGTGCTGTAAAATTCAAATGGCAGCGTTCGGGCACAGGGCCAAGACAGGTTTTTGTGAGAAGCAGTATTGACAATTTTACCAACAACCTGCCTGCAGGCATCAGCCCTGCCAATAGTAATTTATCAACTGTGTTTCTCAACAAAATTCAAATGAACGATATAGCAACTGAAGGACAAAATGGTTCTACCATTACACTTAGCGGAGCCAGTTATACGGATATTACAACACCCATAACATTCCGGATTTATGGCATCAATGCAGAAGACAGCAACGGCATATTCAGCATTGATAATGTTGTTATTACTGGCATCGTAAATTAAAAAAATCATCCTGCCGGCAGGAAAAAAATATTAAAATTTTTCAGCATGAAAAAAGTACTGGTCTCTTTTTGTTTACTCTTATTTACGGCCTTTTCATTTGCTCAAAATGCAGGCATTGGAACCAACACACCCAATGCCAGTGCAGCACTGGATATTACAGCTACCAATAAGGGCTTACTTCCACCAAGAGTAGCATTAGCTGGTATTAACGATATCAGCACCATTGCAACACCTGCAACAGGTTTGCTGGTATACAACACCGCCAGTGCAGGCGCTGCTCCCAATAATGTAGTACCGGGATATTACTATTATACCGGCCAGGCATGGTTAAGATTGAGCCATTCTGCCAATGCACCCGGCGATATGCAATACTGGAATGGCACACAGTGGGTGGTACTCCCTGCAGGTGCATCCGGAAAAACACTCACACTTTGCAATGGTATACCTACCTGGGGCCCTTGTGTTTTAGTGGTATTGGCAACCGTTAGTACCGGTTCCATTTCTGGTATCACCGGCAGTACTGCAACAGGTGGAGGCAATGTAAGCACAGACGGTGGCGGAAGCATTACAGCAAGAGGGCTCTGTTATGACCTTAACCCCAATCCCACTATTGCCAATAGTGTGGTGAATGCAACTGGAGAAACCGGCAGTTTTACTTCCACTATCACCGGTCTCGGGCCTTCGTCAACTTATTATGTGAGGGCTTTTGCCACCAATAGTGCTGGTACTGCTTATGGCAACGAGGTAAGCTTTACAACCAATGCGATAACAAACCCTGTTATCATCACTACAGCAGCCACCAGTATCAGTTCTACATCTGCTATCTGCGGTGGTCAAATTACTAATGATGGCGGAGACCCAATGACTACTCATGCTATTGTTTATGGCACTAATCACAACCCCACAACAGCCGATAATTTTTTAGAGGATGCAAGTACTGGTGCAGGCAGCTATTCTATACCGGTTACGGGCTTGTTACCAAACACTACTTATTATGTAAGAGCTTATACCGGCAATCCTTTTATCGGGTCCACTTATGCTGCAGAGGTCAGCTTTACTACATTGGCCGAAGGTTTTTTTGCAGCTACTTATAGTTTTGATTCTGTAAAAACAACATCAGGCCTTGTTGACCCTACTCCTTTACCCATTGTTAGCGGAATCGGTTTTGGTGCATTTTCGGGTGTTGGAGCCGGGGCGCCTTCTTTAAACTCTACCGCTGCTTTCCGCTTTTCACTTACCGGCTGGACGTTGGGTGCAACCAATGGATCCAATACATTTACTTCTGCAGAAGATAGTACAGGTAAATATTTTGAAGTAATCATTACACCATCGCAGGGAAATACAATAAATCTTTCTTCACTCAATTTCCGTTTGCAGCGTTCTTCAACCGGCGTAAGGCAGGCATTTGTACGAAGCAGTATTGATGGCTTTAGCAATAATCTTGCAGCCAGCATCAGCCCTGCCAATGCTGTTTTATCAATAGCAGCTACCAATAAATTCCAGGTTACCGATAATACAAGCTTCCAGGACGGTTGTACGATAACGTTAGGAGGCGCTGCATTTAATGGCATCGCTGCTCCTGTTACTTTCCGTTTTTATGGTATTAACGCCGAAGCATCAAGCGGCACATTCAGTATAGATAATGTAGTGTTTAACGGGCAGGTGTTTTAAATAGCAGGTTATATGAAGCAATTTTTTTTGCAGCAGGCAGGTATATAAACAAATCCGGATGGCACTATTATTGGCTTATCTTTAAGAAGCATTTGCTGATCTGCAAATTTATTTTAGATGAGAAGTTGATTAGTGTGCCACTTTTAGGCAGAGGTCATGATAGAAAATACATCTTCAGCAAACCCCGGTTCTTTACTTCAATCTCTCCACGGTATTCACAGGCAAATTCATCCTTAATGATATTGTAGGTTGTTTCCGAAAGGTTTACCCTGCCTGGTGTTGATTTAGATTCCATACGGGAGGCTATATTTACGGTATCGCCCCAAATATCATACTGCCATTTTTTTATGCCCACAATACCTGCCACTACCGGGCCCGTGTGTATGCCAATCCTTATTTCAAAATGGCTTAACCCATCAGCAGCGTTCAGTTCATTCTTTACCAGTTCAATCATTTCCTTTGCTGCAAGCACCACATTTTTTGCATGGGTTGTATTGGCGGTGGGCAGGCCACAGGCACACATATATGAATCACCAATGGTTTTTATTTTTTCCAGCCCATACTTTGTAGTTATCTCATCAAAACCTTTAAAATAAAAATCAATACTCTTTACCAGTTGCTCAGGCTCTTCATACTCGGCAAATTTTGAAAACTGAACAAAGTCGGTAAACAATACAGTAACCTCATCAAATTTTACTGCATCCACTTTGCCGCTCACCTTTAATTCTTTCGCTGTTTCCGCAGGTAATATATTCAGCAGCAGGCTTTCTGATCTTTTCTTTTCCCTTGAAATAGCAATGTAGTACCAGTACAAAATGCCGAGTATTATTATGCCAAGCCCAATGATAACGGCAAGCGAAATCATGATGTTTCGTTGGTTGCGTTTTTCCTGGTTCAGGAGATCAACTTCAATTTGTTTTTGCGATACTTCATAATCTGTACGCAGGTCGGCCATGCTTTGCACAGTCTTTAAATTGGTTACACTGTCCCTGTATGCAATATGGTTTTTGTAATACTTAAAAGAGGCGGCAAGGTCGCCCTGCTTTTCATACAGCTCACTCAGTTTCAGGTTGGCTTCGCTTATCTGGTCTTTAAGCCCGTACTGCTCTGCCAGTTGAAGGCTCTTAGCAGCATAATTCAATGCAATATTTTTTTCTCCCTTATCACTATAGATGTTGCACATAGAAACTAAGTAAACACAGATAGGATAATAATCCTCCGCTTTTTCCAGTATGCTTATTGCTTCGTTGATATTTTTTTCTGCCAATGCAGCTTGCCCTGTATTGGCATACACTATCCCCATATTGCCGAGGCTGTAGCCCTTGCCGCTTGCGTAATCAATATTGTCAAAAATTATTTTTGATTCTTTAAAATACAGCAATGCAGAATCGTACGCTTTATGATTAAGAAATTCATCACCGGCATTTAAAATGGCAGATGCCAGGCCAAGGGAATCATCAGTGTTTCTTAGCAAAGCAATTGCCTTATTGTAATAAAGCATTGCGTTATTGTGATTTTTTGAGATGGAATAAATGTTGGCAATAGCACCATACACGTTAGCTTCACCTTTGGCATAATTTGCTTTTTGTGCTGCCTCGCCACTTTTAAAAAAAGCTTCCAATGCCTCTTCCAGGTTGCCAAGAGCCATTGTTTTATTTCCTTTTTGAAAATAGCCCCTGTGCAGGTATAAATAATTACCTTTTAATTTTGATAAACTGATCAGTTCTTCTGCATACTGCAGGGCCAGCTTACGGTTCTTTACTTCATTAAAAGATAAATTCCTAAGCAACTCTAATTTGGCTGTATCATCCAGCTTGTTCTGTTTATAAATTTTATACAGGCTGTCTGCCACCCGTTGGTCTTGCCCGGCAGCAGTGTGATAAGCAAAGCAAAAAAAGCTTATCAAAAAATAATAAGCTTTTCTTTTTAACAGCATACAATTAAGTTATGGGTTTACGGTAATTTTTGGATCGTAGCATGGAGGCGTTACTCCTGAAGTGGCTATCCAGCATATCGTGTAACTTTCCTGTGTATTAGCAGGTATAGCAGGATTGACAGTGCCACGCCAGTTGCCGGAGTTGCCCACCGGTGCCGGATCCTGGCTAAACACATCTGGTGAATTTGGGTCGTCGGAAATGGCAGTGATAGATGCCACACCTGAGTTAGGGCCAATATTCCAGGTTACGGTATCGCCAGGGTCAACATTGGTGTTGCCGTTGTCCGACAAGGTTAACTGACCCGTTATGGGATTACCATAAGTAATGGTGATTGGACGATTTGCCATGTTTTTAAAAGTTTATGGTGAATAAATAGTTTACTGCTTACTGTGCCGGGTACTGGTTACATCGTTTTTAAACCTAAACATCTTCTACCTGTTGCCAAGGCAATCGCTTAAATAAAAAATGATAAAGCCAAAGGGTTAAATTCCATGGAGGAATATGAGGATTATGTTATTGAAGCGTTTTGATTCAAACTTTCTCTATAACAATTATTGGTAAGGTAGTGCTTAGTTTTACAAAATACAAATACTTTTTTGGGTTAGATAAAATTGTTTCCCTGATGACGTTAAAACAAAAAATACACTTGCATTACCTGCAGCTTGCCAACGAAAAAGTACAGCACCTGCAACAAATACTGGCAGACCTGAAAGAAAGCGGCAGCAACGAAACAAAAAGTACTGCAGGAGATAAACACGAAACAGCATTGGCAATGCTGCAAATAGAACAGGAACAAAAAAGAGAACAACTAAAAGAAGCACAGGTACAAAAAGCTGCCATAGAAAAAATTGATGCCGCCATTGTTGCATCCGGTATTGTAAACGGCAGCCTTATCAAAACAAGTAAGGGTTATTTGTTTATGAGTGTGGCATTGGGCAAAGCCGTTGTGGATGGCGTTGCTGTTACTGCATTATCGCCACAATCACCATTGGGAAAGCAATTGATGGGGTGTACAGTTGGCAGTGCCGCTGTTTTTAATAAAAATAAGTATGAGATTGAAAGTATAGAATAAAAAAGCACCATTACGCTTTATAACCTTTAGTTGAATCCATCCAGTGAAGCTGGAGAGATATGGCTTCCCTCATTGCGCCAGGATTGCTGGTTGGCAATATTAACTTTACAATGGCAGTTTCAACCCGGTAAACCCTTAATTTTAAACTCCCTGTTTTATAAAAACAACAGGCACAGCAGTTTGAATATCTATCCCTCCCTTTTATTGTTTATAGTTTGCATCATTGCAGGTGCATCTGCCAATGCACAACTTATTACCGGCTACTGGAAAGGAAAGATAGACCGCAAAAATGTGGAAATTAAAATAATAAAGAACGGCGACAGCCTTACCGGTACCAGTTACTATTACGAATCATCAAATAATTACAGGAGATACAGCATAAAAGGTTATTTCAACGGCAGGGATAATAGCGTGGTATGGTGGGATGATGTGCTGCTGGAAGAAAAAGTAAGTAAAGGAAATTCATCTTCAAAAAAATTGGCACATTATCTTTCAACAGCAGATTTTAATTGCCCCGGCGGTAACAAAATGTACCTTGATGGAAAGGCTGCTTTAAAAGATAAAACCGATGAGCAAAACCGGCTGGTAGCGCTGCAAAATTCTGATACACATATATTCAATGATGAATGGGATTATGTAATAGATAACTATACCCTTGGTGCCAACGACCCGGAATTGATAGACAGTATTGGCAAACTGGCTTTTCCCAAACCTATTTCCGTTAAACCAACAATTACAGAAGCAACACCTGCAAAACCATCTAGCAAAATAACAGCCATAACTACAGTACCAAAAAATAAGGTGCCCGTTCCTGTTACTAAAAAGGAGCAGCCGGTAAAACCCCTGCCTGAACCTGTTAAAGAACCGGTGGTTGTTGCAGCTTTAACCAATGAACAAAAATTTATTACCCGGCGCAGGCAGCTGATGCAGGAGATTGCCATAAGTGGCGACTCTATCGAATTGCGTTTTTATGACAATGCCGAAGTGGATGGAGATTCCATTGCTATTTTCCTGAATAATAAATTGCTCTACGAACATGTACGCCTTACCGATAGGCCCTATACTATTAAGCTGGCGGTTACCAGCCTGGAAGAATCAAATGAACTGGTGATGGTAGCGGAAAACCTCGGTTCCATTCCGCCCAACACCTCCCTGGTGGTGGCGGTAGTGGAAGAAAAACACTATGAGGCAAGATTGGAAAGTACGGAGCAAAGCAGTGCTGTTATCCGGTTTGTGAAAAAGTAACCCTAATAAAAAAGAAGTACCGGTAAGAGATTGTTTTTTATTACCTTCAATAGTGTAAAGGGTTTAAATATAGCTATATGGAAGATTTCCCATTCACCATCACCGGTTTTGTTATAGTAGTGCTGCTAATCATTACAGGTATCTGGCTTTACAATTTTTCTAAGAGAAAAAAATGAAGGATGGGCAAAGAGTTTATTTACTTTTCTTCCTGCTGTTGTTTTGAAAAAATACTTTACTTTTCATTACCAAACTAAACCTATTTACTCTTGAACAGCAGTAAACAACAATACCAGGCGAAGGGATACCTTGTACTGGAAAATTTTAATACCGATGAAGCATGCGATGCACTGATGCAGCGTGGCGAAGAATTAGCAAACGCATATAACTTTGATGGGCATCCTTCTGTTTTTCAAACCACCAACCAGGAAGAAACCAGCACTGATTATTTTTTTAACTCGGGCAGCAATATTTCTTTCTTTTTTGAAAAAGATTCTTTTGATGGCAATGGTAAATTAAAAACAGACCTTTTTCATTCCATGAATAAGATCGGCCATGCCCTGCATGACCTTGATCCGCTCTTTGATGTATTTTCCCGTTCGCCTCAAATGAAAAAACTAACGGCAGCGCTTGGGCTTGATGAATATGTAATTATCCAGAGCATGCTTATTTTAAAACATGCCCGTATTGGCGGCGTGGTGGATATACACCAGGATGCCACTTTTTTATATACCGAGCCCGGCACCTGCATTGGTTTTTGGTTTGCGCTGGAAGATGCTACCGTAGAAAATGGTTGCCTGTGGGCAAAGCCGGGTGGCCATCATACCAACCTGCGTACATGGTTCAGAAGAAAAGCTGGCGGAGGTGCCGAAACAGTAGTACTGAATGACGAACCTTTTACCATGGATGGCATGATACCATTAGAAGTAAAAAAAGGAAGCTGTATTGTATTGCATGGTTTATTGCCGCATTGCAGTTTGCCCAATACCAGCGGCCGCTCCCGGCAGGCTTATTCTATTCATGCTATTGACCGCCGTGCAAAATACCCGGTGGAAAACTGGCTGCGGAGGGATATAAAGGAGTTAAGGGGTTTTGAATAGATAGTTGATCGCTACGCCCTCATACTTTGCCCATTTACAAATACTAACCTGCGCTTGTAATCCAGGATCAAATTCTATTCCCTGTCAACATTTTGTTTTGGGTTTGGCAGCCTGCCTCTTTTGTAAATGATCAACCCATTTAAAAAATTACGCAGCACCTGGTCTCCTGCTTCCACATACCCGGGGTGGTCTTCATTTCGGAAAAGATCACCGAGCGCTCCTTTTGACATTTCAAAATCGGCCAGCTTTAATATTTCTACAATGTCATCGTTCTTTAAGGAAAGCGCTACACGGAGTTTTTTAAGTATGTCGTTATTGGTAAGCATAGTCATTGTTTTGCCGGATAAATGTAGTGATTTGTTTTTGATAGATTGCTTCCATCAAGCCCGGCTTCTATTTAATTACAACCACTCTATCCATCAAAATTTTTCCAGGCGGTGTTTGCACGACTGGCTTTGCTGCAATGCTGTGAGAAAATCCACCTTGGAAATCTCAAAGTGTGGAGGTTGCCGGATGTTTTAAAGTCAGAGATAGCTTAGCAGTTATCAGGATATTTCTACATCAATAAAATCTGTTCCATCAATTTCTTTTAACCCTCTTCCATCCGATTCCATATCTGTTCTTAATGGTTGAGGTTTATCGAGCCAACCTATATCTCCAACTTCTCTCGGTGAAGGTTCGTCGGTATAATCTTCCATAAATGAATAATTGAAAATATCGTTTGCAGGATCGAAGTTGCTATCGGCTTGTGCAAATACCTTTAAATAATTTTTGGTGTTGCTTACCCTTTTGGCAATTTCAGTAAGTAATTGTGCATCGGGTATGGTTGGATATTGTTTACGCTTGGTGGAAACCACACATTTAGCTGTTGGCTTTTTGCCTGGCTTTGGTAAAGGAAGTATGGCATTAAATAGCTGGTTCACTTCATGGTTGTCATCTTCATCCCTGTTCCATGGTGTGGCATTAAAACTGCCATGATGGCCAACTTTTAAAAAATCCAGTGGTTTCTGCAATAATTTTTTTCTTTCTTTCCACATCACGTTCCAGCTTCCGTTATTTTTTTCTTCTTTATATTCGCCATGCCACTCAGCATCTCCTGTAAACAGTAACCTCTTTTTCTTCCACACAATTAATAATACCACGCTTACATTGTTTTGGATATTGGTGTCATCAAGAGCAAAAGCAAGGCTGTTGGATAAAATCCGGGGCTGCAGGTTTCTAAAATCGCCGGCACTGATATTTGAAGGAACAGCAGTAGAAGATTTTTTATCACTATGCTTATGCACAAATGCAGCACCACCCTGTAGCCCACGCAGGCTTTCATCTGCTGCCTTGCCTAAATAATATCCATCAATATCTTTTTCGGGGGCAAGCACATGAATTTTTGTTTTGTCAATTGTAATTCCCAAATCATCAGAGGTTTGCCCGGCAAATACAAACTCCGGATCAATGCCATTGGCTTGTGGAAGTGTTTTTGTAACTAATTCAGTTGCCCCTTTATTCCCGATTCCATACAGCCTCACCAGGTCGTTTAGTTCAGGGCTTAATGCTGCGCCGGATTTGGCAAAGGCCTGCATTTGTTCGGTTGCAAATTCATGCAGCGCCAGTGATTTTTTTGCCTGTGGATGTTTTGCATTCATTGCAGCAGTGATCCATATATTTTTTACTTCGATGTTTTTGAAACTAGCCGGATCAAAACCTTTGATATGGTCTTCGTGCCGGTGTGTGGCTACCAAAAGATCAAGGCGTTTTTTACCTGGCGTTCCCGAAGCCGGCAACATATTTTTTTCTAAATGTTCTATTGCCCGTTTTGTAACAGCAGCTGACTCCAAAGAACCACAATCGATCAGGATATGAAAATGCTCTCCCTTATTGGGAATGCGTACATAGATACAATCACCACATCCAACATTATAACTTCTTACTAAGAGCTTACTTGCCATTGTTTTCCTCTTTTATAGTGTTCATGATCCTCTTCACTTAAACTTAAGTGAGGAGATAATTCAAATTTTAATACGCCATCCTGTTTGCTTACTATAAGTGGCGGAACCAACGAACCCACCATTCCTTTGCTGCTTCCTAATACAGCTCCTATTTGCCCTGTTTTTATCCTTACCGCCAGGTCGTTCAAAAAATCCGACAATCGTTTTTTCCCTTTTTTATTTTCTGCTTCCCATTTATCTCCCTTATACCACCAACAGAACCGGGCTTACGAAACCATGATAATATGTTTCCCTTATCATCAAACACCAGTGTGCCGCCACAGAGCATGGTAGTATTTTGTCCTTCAAATTCTTCAAATCTTTTTCCAGTGAGCACTACATCCTCCCTCCAGATATATTCCAGGATGATCTGCCGTGGAAGACGGATCGCATGGTTTGAAAATTTATTGGCATCGTACAGGTCAGCTACTATTACATCCTGGTTTGCCGGAATAAATAATTTATCCCGGTTATCATCGAGAAAACGGTAAGCAGTAGCCCTCGATCTTGAAATGTCGCCAATATCATGATATACATCCAGGGTCGGGGAGCCAGGGAACTCGTAAACATACCTGGGTGCAAGGAGTTCTTGTCCTGTCTTTACTATCAAGTATCTTACGTTTCACAAAAACATTCAGCATCATTTCATAATAGTTATGTGGATCAGTAGGATTAGATCAATTCTTCAGCCCTGAGAACAGCCAATGCATAATCTCTGAATGTAACATCTACCGGCGGCAACAGGTCAAGCGGTTGAATGGCGGTACACTGCATCCGTTTAACGGCGAAATTAAAAGACTCTTTAGGACTGTGTTTCCTTTTAGCAATATAATGCCGGGTAAGTTCTTTAATAATATCAAACATGGCTCCTGTAAGCACTTGCGAAACATGGTGTGGCCCATCACTGTCACCTATATCCGTCATTGTTAGTTTATTCAATGCGGTACGCAAATAAGGTTTACCATTCACCGCATTTCCAAATTCTTCTGCTATAGAAGTTAAATGAGATGCTGCGGATATATCACCCTTTGTATCGGCTGCTATCTTACCACGGAAATTGTTGTTGCGGAGAATAATTAAAATGGCAGTGAGGTCGCCGATAAATTCGTGGAATGCACCCGTTTGTACCAGGCTGCTTTCAAAGTAATAAGGACGGATACCATCCAGCACTGCATGGCCAAACTCATGGTTTATAATATCAGTAGAAAGGCAGGTATAAACCCGTTCATCATCCTGGTCGAAATAATAGAATTGTAAAGACTTGCTTTTACGGTCGTAATAAGCATTCTTTCCATACCCGGCATGTGGCAGCACTATTAAACGGTTGCCTTCAAAACCAAATGGTATACACCTGCCAAGGCCGCTGCCTTCTTCAAAAAATGTAAGCGCCCTTTGTAAAACAGCCCACACATTTACCTGGTGAAATTGTGGCAGGCTGCTGTTTTTTTTGTTCAAGTATTGTTTTGTCCGGCGCCAGGAATGCTTCCTGTTTATCATCCCATATTGCCATTGGAATTATCGTTTCTGTATCACCGTTATAATCAACCACCGCAAACCTTGCACTGGTAGGGCCATCTGCAATGCCTGGTTCCCAGTTCACAAAAAAATCTTCATCAAACCCAAACTTGGGATCATTCTTATTTACATAGCGGATCCTGCAGGTACACATCAAAGGGAATCCTTAATCCTAATTCATCTTTTGCAGCGGTTGAAAGGAATTTTGATGCTGCGTAGAGGGACATCCTCGTTGCTTTGGTGGTGTTGAGCCTGGTTCCCATGTTAGTTTTGTTTTGGGTTATTTATGCTGTATGCTATACTTTAAAAAAGGTAGATACCTTTTTTAAGGCTTTTAAAATATATGTACAAAATAAAATATCTACATGACAATTGCAAGGGGTATGAAAAAGATTTTAATTTATTAACCAGGGTTTGGAAGATGGTTCATGGAGACACGACCCAAGGCTAAGTTTTAATTAAGGGCAACGATGGTAATGTTTCGCCAAATAATATTATTATTCCCTCTTACATTGGCATTTATATCAGCAGTTTCAGGAGTTGTCATTGGATCGCCCCTTGAAACCCAGCGTGCCACTAAAGCAAAACGACCTACGGCCGGCAATGCTGACCAATTATATTCAACCACTTTTTCACTCCGGGCGGCAAACCCGGTTACCTGTATGGAACTTAAAAGATGCCAGTCAACCGGCCAACGCATACCAGACGAAGCATCGGCGTAATACAAATTAAGGGAACCGCTTGTGACTGAATTAAAGTCGTTCTTCAACTTTACATATACCCAGTTTGATGTGGCAGATCCAAATATTGCATCCTCGTTTTGTTCCTGGTGATTTAAGTTTATATCTCTTGTATTTCGTATCCATATATACGGCGAGGCCGACATGCTTTGAGAAGCGGTAGCCGGGTCAGGTTCCCTGCCTGTATCATCCGGTGTGTCTTTAAGCCATACATCTTTTGGTGGTGGAGCAGTTAACTTTACTATCCATAAATCATCCATATTGGCTGCACCATGATGGCCGGTTACATCACCGTTTACAGAAGATGAATTACCTGCAACAATAAATCCTTTATCTGTTGTTTGCCTTACACATACAGCTATATCAAACAGGCTTCCTCCAAAACTTTTTTGCCATTGCAGTCTGCCCCTGCTGTTCAATTTAGCAACCCAGTAATCTGCGGCGCCATGATTACCGGTTACATCTCCGATTATGGAGTTTGAATACCCGGTTACAATATAACCATGGTCGTTAGTTTGCTGAATGGAATTGGCCATATCAGACGAGTTGCCGCCCAGGCATCTTTGCCATTGTAAGCTGCCGGTGCTGCTGAGTTTTACAACCCAGTAATCACTGAACCAATGTATGCCTGTAACATTTCCATCACGGGAATAAGCATATCCTGTTACAATATAACCCCCATCAGTAGTTTGCTGAACAGATTTAGCTTCTTCATCATCGCTGCCACCAAGGCATTTTTTCCATTGGATGGTACCCCTGCTGTTCAGTTTTACAATCCACCAATCTGCATCACCATGATTACCTGTAACATCTCCATCATTTGATCGTGTATATCCAGCTATAATATAACCTCCATCAGTAGTTTGTTCGCCGGAATAGGCTATATCATCACCAGTACCCCCAAGGCATTTTTGCCATTGTATTATACCATTTCTATCCAGCTTTACCACCCAGTAATCTCTGTTTGGTTGCATGCCGTGAAAACCGGATACATCGCCATCATTAGAAAATGTACTGCCTGCAATGATAAAGCCCTGGTCAGCAGTTTGCTTTATTGAATAACCTACTTCGCTTTCAGTTCCCCCCAGGCTTTTTTGCCATTGAATGTTTCCTGTACTGCTCAGCTTTACTATCCAGCAATCCTCTCCCCAATGATGGTTAGTCACATCTCCATCACCCGATCTTGAAAACCCCGATGTTATGTATCCGCCATCGTTAGTTTGCTGTATTGATAAACACCTGTCAGTATTGCTTCCCCCGAGACATTTTTGCCATTGAATGGTTCCTGTAGTGCTCAATTTTACAATCCAGTAATCACCATTGCCATGACTACCTGTAACATCTCCATCAGCGGATGCTGCATACCCTGCCACAATATAGCCTCCATCGCTGGTTTGCTCAATACAACCGGCAATGTCAGCCTGGGTTCCCCCAAGGGATTTTTCCCATTCTATATTTGGTGTCTGGGCACTTACAAACAAAGAGGTAAATAAAATACAAAGTGTAAGTAGTGTATGCATACATTCTTATAAGTTGAATTAACAGGTGCAAATGTGAAAGTATATATTTTTCATCAATATCCTTATGCTACGCATACGCCTGCGTTCGTGGCACAGGAATGCTTTAACGGAATTATGTTTTGTTTTCGTTTCGTGCCACGAACCGGGGCGGAAGGCGAACAAAAATAAAATGCTGTTCCACTAATGCGTCACCAGCAAATCAAATGGCTGCACTACTGTAAGCGTTGCCGAAGGATTTACATTCAGTGAGTATATGGTAACATTTGACCCGATAACAACGGTACCACTGTTGATGACTACATTGGAATGCACACCGGGTACCTGCTGGCAACTCCAGTTAGCGGCATTGTCCCAGTTATTATCACCGCCCAACCCCGTCCATGTGTTGGTGGGGCAAATACTATAAGGCTCCACCATAATATTATACTCTTCAGTTTCACCATTTACATATTGCACACAAGCATCACGTGGATTAAAATGAGGATTGATTACTGAATCCCTTGTGGCCCTGATACGCATGTTGGTGAGCCCCTGCATTGCATTGGTGGGTATGCTGATATTGTTTGATAAAGTACCACAATCCCTGCCAACTAAAGTAAACTCACTTCTTTCATACACACCGTTTTGATTAAAATCAATCCATGCGCCCACACTTTCAGGATTGCCGCTAACGCAGGCAACCTGCACACTTATTGGCACATAAGTATTGGCGGTAACGGTATTGCTTTGCAGGCCTTTTGTAAAATCACCAAAGCCATTGGGTGAACAGGTGGTGGTAGTGTCAATAGTACCGAATACAACCCTGTTAATTACATCAGCATTGCTGCAATTGGAAATGCCAGCCGGCAAACAATGCTTTGGCCCAAGAAAGTTTACGAGGTAATCTTCCGTTTCACCACTGCTAAATTCAGGCAAATAGTTGCATGCATCCCAGCTATTGGTACTGCCGCCATAGTATCTTTCTCTTACCCTCATTTTAGTCAATCCACTTATGCCTGCAGGAATGTTGATAATCTTGGTAATCGTTATGGCAGAGCCGGTACCAACATAGTTATGTTCGCTCATATCAAATTCACCATTCATGTTGTAATCAATCCATACATCTACAAAATGGTCAAGGCCATTTCCTACAGTAACAGAAAGTGGCACAGCGGTACCGGATTCTATCAATGGTGCTGCTATGCTGTCTGCGTAATCGGTATAACCTCCGGATGAACAGGAAGAAGTTTTATCGAGTGTTCCAAAAACAACCCGTTTAATCATATCCTGGGGGCTGCTGCAAAAAGTACGGTACACTTTGCAGTAACATTTAATCAATGGTTTCATTGTTACTTTCACAGGTGTGGTATAAACATACTGGTTAGCACAACCAATCCTTGTTCTGTAAAAACGGGCGCTGTCCTGGTACACAACACATGTTGAGGATTTGAAACCCTGTATATCCTGCCATATAATACTGTCCTTTGATGATTGCCATTGATAAGAATAAGTGGCCGCCGAATTAACACCTGATGTACTGAGCACCAAAGAATCTGCTGTACATACTGCAGGCGCACTGGCAATAGTGATGTCGTTTGCCGGCCCTGCTGTACAGGCAAACGGATCTACAACATTAATAAGATAATCTTCTGTTTCTCCGCTTGTAAAAGCAGCACTGCCACAAACCCCCAAAGTGAATACGTTAGAAAAAGCAAACCGAATTCTCATCCTGGTTAACCCGGGAATTGCAGTTGCAGGCATCGTAACTGTACCAGTAAAAGTGTTATTAGTGCTTGACCAATAATAGGGAGTCTCATTAAAAATACCATCGTGGTTGAAATCAATCCAGATTTGCAGGTACCTTGTATCGGTGGTGGTGGTTCCTGTAGTAACTGTAAGAAATTTGCTGGTTGTTAATAAAAAATCGGGTGCAGTTACACTGTCGGCGTAATTAACATAGGTTCCTCTACTGCAACCTGAAGTATTGTCGAGTGTACCCAACTGCACCCTGGATATATAATAAGTTCCTGAACAACCAGACATAACGGGTATACAAACACAGCCTTGTGAATCATATGGCTTAATGTCAATAAATTTTTCGTCGGAAGTATCTGAACCGGAGGCGCAGGTGGTAATGCGCCGGTAAAAAGCTTCAGCGTATTGCGAAATCATGATAGTATCGTCTGACATGCTTCCGATATTGGACCATGTAATACCATTCTGCGATGACTGCCATTGATAACTTAGTGCATTAGCTCCATTACTGGCACCAGTTATCTTTAAAACAATATTCACGCCCTTACATGCACTGTCAGGTGCCAGCACGGTACCTCCTGCTGGAGGTTCTGTACAGGTTGGTAACGCACCATCTAATATAAAACGAACCACTGGCCTTGTATTCGTGATAGTACCGGTACTGTCACCTGCTGGTTTTAAATAATCGGTGGTTATAGGGGCAGCACTTGCAATGCCATATATTTTTTTGGTGGTAGTGGTTCTTTCCCAAATAAAGCTGTTGGTGGTGGGGCTGCCGGCAACACTGCTGATATCCCAGTCCACCATCACTTCCAGGTTGCCGCCTGTATATAAAAATGGAGTAATGAATGTAAATGGCACATAACCGGCCGTGGCTGGTATAGTGGTATTGTTGTTTGAATATACCAATGTGGCTCCGCTAATTAAATCGGTGAATTTTTTCCCGAACTGGAGGTCATAACTGGCCTCCGTTGAATTTTTAAGATATATCCTGCACCTGCCTCCGCCACTTAAAGTGGTGGCCCCAACGTTTGTTTTGTTCCACGCAATGCTGCTGAGGTAGGTGCCGGCAGGTATCACGTTTAATTCACCGGCAGTATATAAATATGCATACTGGCTAAAGTCAATGGTGCTTGTGGCAGAAGCCCTGTAAATGGGGCCGCTTTGAAAACTCTGATCTAGTACTGCACCGGCTTTAATAGTAACTGTTGTTTGGGAATGAACGGTGCTTGCTGTAAAAAGAAGAATGCAAAAAAAAGAAAATAACTTATGCATCGGTGTTGGTTTGGTAAAAATTGCTGCAATGATAGTGCATTTTCGATGACAACCTTTAGTCCTGGTTTTTTTTTGCTATGCATGGATGCCTCTTTCTAAGCAACGTCAGACTGTCTAAAAAATGTACACATCTGTTTACAACCTCCGCCGTGGTTTGTGCCTTCACGAACGATCTACGCTTCATTAAGTTCAACAATGGTATGCCGTGCAAGTGAGTGACACAACGATGCCGCCACAACGCAAAAATGCCGGTAAAAAAAAATTATTTCAACTTGCTCTTCAAATCCAATCCATTCTCCTCCGCAGTTCTTTGTGCAATCTCATACCCTGCATCCGCATGCCGTATCACTCCCATCCCCGGGTCATTCCTCAATACTCTTTTCAATCTTGCTTCTGCATCATCAGTACCATCAGCAACAATCACCATACCTGCATGTATAGAGTATCCCATCCCTACGCCACCGCCATGGTGCAGGCTAACCCATGAAGCACCGCCTGCAGTATTTACCAAGGCATTTAATATTGGCCAGTCGGCAACAGCATCGCTGCCATCCAGCATGGCTTCTGTTTCCCTGTTGGGAGATGCAACAGAGCCGGTATCTAAATGGTCACGGCCAATAACAATGGGTGCTTTTACTTTTCCTGTTCGTACCAGTTCATTAAAAGCAAGGCCTGCTTTTTCCCTTTCGCCCTGGCCCAGCCAGCATATTCTTGCAGGCAATCCCTGGAAGGCAATTTTTTCTTTTGCCATTTTCATCCATCTCAACATGCCTTTGTTTTGAGGGAACATGTTCATGATGAGTTCATCGGTAACGGCAATGTCTGCAGGGTCGCCGCTTAAGGCTGCCCAACGGAAAGGGCCTTTACCTTCGCAGAATAATGGGCGTATGTAGGCGGGGACGAAGCCGGGGAAGTCGAAGTTTCTGCCAGGTTTATAATTACTGAAAGTGATAAGTGATCGGTGATAAGTTGTGGCACTGTTGCCTGGCTGCTCACTGATAACTGATCACCGATAACTTTGCCTTCGTACTCTTTCGCTCTTGCACGTATGTTATTGCCATAATCAAAAGTGATGGCGCCTTTGTCCATCAGTTGCAGCATCAGTTGTACATGCAGGTACATGCTTTCATAACTCAGTTGCAGGTATTGTTCTTTATTTTGTTCTCTTAATACATTGGCCTGTTCGTTGGTAAGTGTGTGTGGTATATAACCGATCAAAGGATCATGGGCACTTGTTTGGTCAGTAAGCGTATCTGGAATAATGTTTCTTTCTATCAGGCGCTGCAATAAACTCACGGCATTGCATAACACACCAATGCTTTTTCCTATACCTTCTGCCTTATACTTTAATGCGGCATTAATGGCTTCATCAATGTCAGTGTATTTTTCATCGAGGTATCTTGTTTCAATGCGTTTGTCAATGCGCCACTCTTCCACTTCGGCAATGAATGCAACACCTTCATTCATGGTGATGGCTAACGGTTGGGCACCACCCATGCCACCTAAACCGGCAGTAACGTTAAGTGTTCCTTTTAGGGTTCCGCCTTCTTTAATCGTTTCTGGTTTCTCGTTTGAGTCCTGCGGTTGCTGTTTTCCATTTTTGCTTGATGCCTTTTGACCTTTGGCTTCTGAAAAATGTTTGTCTGCAACGGCTGCGTAGGTTTCGTAAGTGCCTTGTACAATTCCCTGGCTGCCGATATATATCCATGAACCAGCGGTCATTTGCCCGTACATCATCAGGCCTTTCTTCTCCAGTTCTTCAAAATGCTGCCAGTTGGCCCAGTTGGGAACGAGCTGAGAATTGCTTATAAGCACACGGGGTGCATCTTTATGCGTTTTAAGAATGCCTACGGGCTTTCCGCTTTGTATCAATAAGCTTTCATCGTTCTCCAATATTTTTAAAGAGGCGATGATATTGTCGAGTGCTTCAAAGTTTCTTGCTGCTTTGCCACGGCCGCCATATACTATTAAGTCATCGGGGCGTTCTGCTACTTCAGGGTCAAGGTTGTTGAGGAGCATCCTTAATGCGGCTTCCTGTATCCAGCCTTTGCAGGAGAGTTGTGGTTCCGGTGGGGGTTTTGTATTTGATGGGGTCGTAGCGTTTGGTTGCTGTAGTCATATAGCTTTATTTTTTTACCACAAAGATTCTGTGTTAAGAACCAAGTGATTTAATTTTTTTATTTTTGTTTTTTAGGCGGCTATAAGCCAGCCTGTATAGAGAGTAGCTTTTTTAGTTGCTCTCTATTTTTTTGTTTAAATATTCACGGTCATACGTCGCATTGGTTTTGCATAAGGTAAAGATCATCTCCAGCAATTTTCGTTGTATAGCTACCGCTGCTTTCATTTTTATTCCATGCTTTGATACAAGCCTGGCAAAAATGGCTTTATACCGATCGTCATGACGGATCACTGATAAGGCGGGCAGGTGCATTGCCTTACGCAGGTATTTATTTCCTTTCTTGGATATGCAAGCTTTTCCCTTTACCGATGTGCCCGATTGTTTCTCTTTCACGTCAAGCCCTGCATAACTGGCAAGTTGTCTTTTATTTCGGATCAGTTCAAAACCATTTGTCTCTGCAAGAACGGTAGCGGCTGTTAACAGACCTACTCCCGGTATGGTACAGATGATTTTTACCGTATTACAGGTCTGTTCATCTTTTTTTACCAATGCCTGTATTTCCTGTTTAATCTCCAGTTCCTGTTTATCCAGCAGCGCAATACGCTTTCTCATTCGAACTACGCTTGAACCGCCTGGTTCAGCCTCTGCCTGCTCTGCATGTAACTGATTCTTTACAATTGTCCTTTCCCCTACTAACTGATCCCGTTCACGAGTAAGTTGTCTTAGCCTTTTAAATAGTGATTTAGGACGGTGCCAATCATCCAACTTTCTCTCTAATCCAAAACGGGCAATCGCTTCCGAAGCTGTTTTGTCGGTAATGGTTTTAACTTCAAGTGTCCTAAAGTAATTACTGATCTTGTTTGGCAATACCACACTCAGACTATAGCCTTGGTCTGCTAAATAATAAGCCAATTTTTCATGATATACCCCCGTTGCTTCCATTACATAGCGAAGGGGTACTTCGGGTTCCGTCATTTTGCCAACCCATACTTGCAATGATTCAAACCCCTTAAGGGTATTGGCAAAGGCTTTGCCGGCATACAACTCCGGTGACCAATCATCGCTCATCCTGCCTAAACAAACTACCAGTTCTTTTTGGGCTACGTCAATAGCCACTACTTGTTTTACCATCTTTTTCATACCAATTAGTTTTTAAATGAAAAAGTGAAAAATCTCCCTTCGTTTTGTCTCCTGGTTGGATATTCTGGATATACCGCTGTGCAGTATTCCTTACATTCTGTTCAAACTCGAAGAGATAAAAAGAGTGAGGCAGTTTCTTTGTGTGAACATGCTTCAAGAGCTGTTTAGGCACGAATCCGCTCTCACTCTTTTTCACTTTTTTAAATCAAATCTATTGGTATCTTAATCTCATCTCAAAGAACTTTTTACTTAATTTGTAAACATAGGAGGGCACTAAGTTAATACACAAGGAACACAAAGGAATAGTGAACTTTGTGCCTTATTTTCCTTGTGTCTTTGTGGTTAAGAACAAAAGTCGCTATTAAACCGAAAATAAATACCTTAGCCGCCTTAAAAAATTATTTATGAGTGTACACATCAGTGCCAAGCCCGGGGAAATTGCAAAGATCGTTTTGCTGGCCGGCGACCCTTTGAGGGCCAAATATGTTTCGGATAAGTTTTTACAGGATGCCAAACTGGTGAGCAGCACCCGTAACATTTATTACTACACCGGTACTTACAAGGGCAAAGAAATTACGGTTGGCGCCAGCGGCATGGGCTGTCCAAGCATCGGCATTTATTCTTACGAACTGTACACAGAATACGAGGTGGATTGCATCATGCGTATCGGCACCTGCGGCGCTTACTCTACCGATCTTAAATTGTTCGACCTGATCAACGTGGATGTAGCGGCCAGCGAAAGTACCTTTGCCAAATATGCCTGGGGGATTGAAGGCAGTGCCATTCCTCACCAGGGAAATGCTTTTGATGTGATAAAGCAAACAGCGGTTGAAAAGGGCGTAACATTAAATAATATCAATATACACAGCAGCGATATTTTTTACCGCAAGGAGCCGGGCACACCGGCTGTGGCCAAAGAACACAATTGCCTGGCGGTGGAGATGGAAGCCTTTTCTTTATTTGCCAACGCCAAACATCTGGGCAAAAATGCCGGTACTTTGCTGACCGTTAGCGATATTATCCCAACCCATGAGTTCATTAGCGCCGACCAACGGGAAAAGGCCCTTTTACCCATGATGGAGCTGGCTTTGGATAGTTCCATAAGGATTATTTGAGGAGTCTATACAAAATCATTACATAAATAAAATCAAGCACTTACAAATGTTAAGTGCTTTTTTATTTTAGAATATTGAACCACATTATTACCTGTGATAGCTTACTTTTCAGCCATACAACCCTTTTTTACAGGCGAAAGAAGTAAAAATAACGGCCTTGAATATCTATACTTCAATAATCAGCCAGTCTTCAAGTTTAAGTTTTTAAAATTATTTCAACACACTGATTTTTAATAATTTGCAACTTTTATATTCTTTTTTATTTTGCTATCAAAAATAAGGCACTGCCATATTGCCTAGTCGTTATCGCACCCAAAAGTGTGGAATGCGCCAAAAAAACGGGCGCCAGAAAGAGAATGAGTGACTTTTAACCCGAAAGCGTTTCCTTCCATTTATTAATATACCTAATTAACTGACAATCAAACTAAACTGTACTTTGTTGAGTTTTTAGTTATATAAAATTGAGCGCTACCCGGATTTTAGAATAAAAAGTACTGACAGGTTGTCAAGTAGGGGAAATGGCTACCGTTTATGTACTTATTATCCAGGCCGGCTGATTTATCCCAGCCCCTATTTGTGTTGCTATTATCTTTGCAGCATGACAACGCTTTCCGTTAACGTAAACAAGATCGCCACCCTCCGCAACAGCCGTGGCGGCAATAACCCTGACCTGGTAAAAACCGCTTTAGACATTGAACGCTTTGGCGCAGATGGCATCACCGTTCACCCACGGCCGGATGAAAGACATATAAGATATAATGATGTGTTTGAACTGAAAAAGGTTATCAAGACCGAACTGAACATTGAGGGCAATTGCACCGAAGACAAGTTTGTGCAATTAGTGCTGGCATGCAAAACCTGCCCAGGTTACCCTGGTACCGGATGCCGTGGGGCAGATCACCAGCAATCATGGATGGAACACCATTGAACACAAAGAGTACCTGGTAAAGATGATCGCCGTATTTAAAAATGCAGGCATCCGTACTTCAATTTTTGTTGACCCTGTAGTAGAATTGGTGGAAGGCGCGGCAGCCACCGGCACCGACAGGATTGAACTGTACACGGAAGAATATGCCAGGGAATATGCTTCCGGCAACAAAGATTCTATACAGATGTATGTGGCGGCGGCAGCCAAGGCCAATGAACTGGGGCTGGGTATTAATGCAGGGCATGACCTTGACCTGCATAACCTTCGTTATTTTTCAGATAATATCCCCGGTTTATTAGAGGTATCTATTGGCCATGCATTGATCTGTGATGCATTGTATTACGGCCTGGAGAATACTGTACAGCTTTATAAAAGACAATTACAATAACCAGTTATGAAAAGAGGAATGAAAATATTACTGTTCTGCCTGAGTTCGCTTGTGCTAATCAGTTGGGACAGGGCCAGCAAGGAACTGGCGAAAGAACATTTGATGGACAAAGCGCCGCAAACTTACTTTCACGACACTTTTCGCCTGCAATACGTGGAAAATACCGGCGCTGCCCTTAGCATTGGCGATAACTTACCAAAAGTTGCCAGTTTTTGGCTGTTAAGCATATTGCCACTGGTTTTATTGCTTTTTATGAGTGGCTATGCCATAAAACACTCAGGTGAAATGAGTACATGGAAACTGGCTTCTTTTGCACTGATAGTTGCCGGTGCGTCAGCACCTCGTTCGACGTGCTCACCGACGAGGAGAAGGCCGGCCTGCAGCAGCAAGCTCGGCCGCGGCAGCGCTGCCCGAGGGCGCGCTCGCCCAGGTCGCGAACGTGATCTGCGTCGGCTCGGGCAAGGGCGGCGTCGGCAAGTCGACGCTGACCGCCAACCTCGCCGCGGCGCTGGCCGCCGAGGGCAAGCAGCGTCGGCGTGCTCGACGCCGACGTGTGGGGCTACTCGATCCCGCGCATGTTCGGCGTCTCGGGCCGCCCGCCGGTGTCGGCCGAGCGCAAGATCCTCCCGCTCGAGGCCCACGGCGTGAAGGTCATGTCGATCGGCTTCTTCGTCGAGGAGGACGCCGCCGTCGTGTGGCGCGGCCCGATGCTCCACAAGGCGCTCACCCAGTTCCTCGAGGACGTCGACTGGGGCGAGCTCGACTACCTGCTCGTCGACCTGCCGCCGGGCACCGGCGACGTCTCGATGACGCTCGCCCAGCTGCTGCCGCAGGCGCAAGTTCCTGATCGTCACCACGCCGCAGCCGACGGCGCAGAAGGTCGCGCGCCGCGCGGCCGAGATGGCGCACAAGGTCGACCTCGAGATCGCCGGCGTGGTCGAGAACATGTCCGGCTTCACCACGCCCGACGGCGAGCGCTTCGCGATCTTCGGCGAGGGCGGCGGCCAGGACGCTGGCCGACGAGCTCGACGTGCCGCTGCTCGGCAAGGTGCCGCTGACGATGCCGCTGCGCGAGCAGGCCGACGCGCGGCGTGCCGCTCGTCGTCACCGACCCCGACGACCCCGCCGCGCAGGCGATCCGCCAGGCCGCCCGCGGGCTGATCGCGATGTCCCCGCTCGAGCTGCCGGTGCTGCAGCTCGCAGCGGTCGGAGCCCGCGTCCGGGAGCACCGGCCGCAGGCGCCCGAGCCTGCCGGCATGTCGCTTCCGATGGCCTAGGGCGCCGCACCGGAGGATTGGGCGGCTCACCAGCCGTCCAGGGCAGTGCCCATGCGGTGAAGTCGCTCTCGGAGGCGGCCGATACCCGCGGTGATGCCCGACGTCAGTCCGTCACGCCTTTAGCTGCGCCAGGAGGCGCTGGCGGCCGCGCGCGGGCTGACGGAGGGCGACGACGCGCTCGTCGCGGTCCTGCGAGACCTCGAGCGCGAGCGCGGACGCGCCACGCAGTCGGTCAGGTCCGTCGTTCGGGCCCTCGCCGCGACCCTCCAGGCGCGCGACGGCTACACCGGCGAGCACGCCGACGCCGTCCACGACCTCTCCGTCGCCGTCGGCGCGCG
>CAWFCU010000013.1:0-458843 GCA_963814445.1 uncultured Chitinophagaceae bacterium | reverse complement strand
GGTTATGATTGAAAATTATCGTAGTGGGTTATTGTGGAAACTATTTATGAGTTGTACTGAAGTGCAGAACGGTTTAAAGAAGTTAGGATTTGAGACTTTAGGCAAGTAATGCTTGTACTGAACCACATTTATACTCTTCATCATGCTTCATCAAAGATTGCTTTTGTTTTTTCTTATTACGACTTCTGTATGTACTGCACAGGAGTATGAATACAATTATTCATTTTTCAGGAACAGCCCGGTTGGGGGGAATTATTTTTATAGTTCAACTATCAGCAACGGTAATGCGGCTATTGCAAATATTGACATGAAACTCCCTGTAAGCGATAAAATTTTTCATACACCCGGCAATGCTTTAAAACTGCAATATAAAAATTCCACAGATGGAAAATGGGAAGCAACAGTGTCTCACAACGCCATACGTGGACAGGATCATTTTAAGAAAGCAGCGTTCTTTTCCTGCTGGATATTTGTTGAAACTCCCGGTACAAAAGAGAAGGATTTTCCTGTGATACAATTTATAAAGACTGACAGTACGCTTTCTCCTCCATTTTTAATTGCCACAAAATCAAAAAGACAATGGCAACAGGTAGTAGTTTCTACTTCGGTTAACAGTAACACTACTTATGGCACAATGAGTTCATATGCTGCTGATATTATCGGTATTATTTTCTCACAACCAACAGGTGGTGAAACAGGAGAGCATATAATTTATATCGACGATATGGAGTTTCTTGCCTCTGATTCACCTGCTCCTGTTCGTATGCTTCCGATAATAAAAGACGCAAAAGGTTATGCAAAACATGTTGATATTTCATGGAACACCATTACAGACAACAATGTTTATCTTGTAAAAATCTATCGGTCACAAAATGGGAAGGACTATAAGAATGTGGGAGTGCAGCAGCCTTACATAAACCGGTATGCAGATTACACAGGCGTAACCGGTAAAAAATATTTTTATAAAACCAGTTTTGTAAACAGCCATTTTCAGGAAACAAAACAATCATTACCAGTTGCAGCATCTACAAGAGCGATGAGTGATGAAGAATTATTGACAATGGTACAGGAAGCTTCTTTCATGTATTATTGGGAAGCAGCAGAACCAAACAGCGGACTGGCAAAAGAGAATATCCATGGCAGGCACAACATGATCGCTTCCGGCGCTTCAGGTTTTGGTATCATGGCATTACTGGTTGGTACAGAACGTAAATTTATAACAAGAAAACAATCTGTTGACAGGTTTGTGAAGATTGTTAACTTTTTAGACAAGGCCGAAACATTTCATGGAGCTTATCCTCATTTTATTGATGGACTGACAGGAAAGGTTGTACCTTTTTTCGGAACAAAAGACAATGGCGCAGACCTGGTAGAGACATCCTTTTTAATGCAGGGCTTACTGGCAGCACGACAATACTTTTCTGGCACTGATGCAAACGAAACACTGATAAGAAATACCATTGGCAAAATATGGAGAAGAGTGGAATGGAGTTGGTTTAAGCAATATCCCGATAGTAAATTTCTGTACTGGCATTGGTCACCCGATCAGGAATGGGTGATTAATCACAACCTGATTGGTTGGAATGAAACGATGGTAACATACCTGCTGGCCATTGCTTCACCAACATATCCTGTACCGGCAAGTATGTATTATACTGGTTGGGCTAACCAGGATAGCAAAGGACAGGAGTACCGCAAAGGGTGGGGACAAACAAACGATGGCTCTATGTACAGCAATGGAAAAGAATATTACGGAGTAAAATTGGATGTTGGTGTTTCAAATGGCGGGCCTTTATTTTTTACACACTATTCTTATTTGGGTTACGATCCTCATGCGATCAATGACAAGTACACTAACTATTTTAAAAATAATAGAAGTATTGCCCGTATCAATTACAACTATTGTGTTGAAAATCCCTTACACTTTAAAGGATATGGCGATAGTGCCTGGGGGCTAACGGCAAGCGATGGCCCGTTTTCTTATTCCGCAGATGAGCCGGTTAGCTGGCAGGATCATGCAAAGATAACTCCCACCGGCGCTCTATCTTCTTTCCCTTATTTACCTGCAGAAGCAATGAAGGCACTAAAGAATTATTATTTCAATTATGGAAGGCTTATTTGGGGCGAATATGGATTTAAAGATTCATTCAGCCCTGAAATGAACTGGTGTTCTGAAATTTATATGGGATTGAACCAGGCGCCAATGACGGTAATGATTGAAAACTATCGTACCGGATTGATTTGGAAATTATTTATGAGTTCACCGGAAATAAAAGCAGGGTTGCAAAAATTGGATGCTGAAACATCCAGGCCATAGAGAGTTCGTCAAATATTTTTTTTCAAAAATTCCTTTTTGTACTTCACCGGGTTGATATTATAATAGTTCAAAAACTGCCGGTTAAAATTAGAAATATTATTATAGCCGCATTCAAAGCAAATATGCGTTACCGGCATATCGCTTTCAATCAGTAATTTGGCTGCTTTTTGAAGCCGCAACTCTTTCACAAATTCAGAAAATGTTTTTCTTGTACGCAAAGAAAAAAAACGGGAAAAGGCATTCGGGTTCATTTGTGCAATAGCAGCAGCATTGTCGAGCGTGATATTGTTTTCAATATTGGCCACTACCCAGTTCAGCACGTTACACATACGGGTTGATTCTTTTTCATTAAATCCTGTGTAGGGAGATTGCGTAATACGTTTGGCATCTTTTTTTGCAGCAGCAATTTCATGCAGTATTTCCAAAAGACAGATCCACTTTTTTAAACCAGTTGCATCTACAATATCAAAAAGTTTATTGCTTACTCTTTGATTGGTTTTGCCATTTATCTCAATACCATAAGCAGATTCGTCCAGTAACTTTACAAGGTGCAATGACTCCGGTAACTGCAAAAAATCACGGCCTAATGATTCGGCTGTAAAATGAATAACAATTGATTTTGCCCTTAACCTTGAGCCTGCCTTATAATATTTATCATCATTGCGATAGGTGTGTGGGATATCTGCACCAAGCAATGCAAGATTACCAGGTTTAAAATCTGAAACATTATCACCGATCAATCGTTTGCCTGTGCTTTCTGTTACCAATACAATTTCCAGTTCAGGATGGTAATGCCAGGGTGTGGGATAATAGTTGTAGTCAAAATTTTTTACAACAAACGATTCATTTTTCTCCCTGGGCAAATGCTCAAGTGCTGGTTTCATACAAAACAATATTTTTTACATCATAAAAATACTAAACTCGGTGTGTTTTTTGCTAAAATAGTATCAGTTTGAATGAAAGGAATAGTAGTTTAGTTTTTATACTACAGGTATATTTGATATGCGATTGCTAAAATGATTGAGCTCATATGATAAAGAAATTGTCTTTATGTGTCCCGTTTTTTTTCCTCCTGATTGCAGCCAACAGTGTGCTGGCTCAAAAAAAGCACAAGGTTGTTTTTGTAATTGCCGACGGCATTCCGGCAGACTTGATTGAAAGTCTGCCGATGCCGGCGCTAAAAGAAATCAGTAAAGCCGGTGGCTACACCAGGGCGCATGTGGGCGGTGAAAAGGATGGCTACTCTCAAACCCCCACCATCTCTGCTGTTGGTTATAACAGTTTGCTTACAGGCACCTGGGTAAATAAACACAATGTGTGGGGCAATGAAATTGAAGCCCCCAATTACAATTACTGGAACATTTACCGCTTGTTTAAAACGCAGTATCCCCAAAAGAGAACAGCTATTTATTCTACCTGGCTTGATAACCGGACAAAATTAATTGGCAGCGATGCACAAGCCGCAGGCAATCTTCAGCCTGATATTATTTATGATGGGATGGAACTGGACACCCTGAATTTTCCGCATGATGAATTTGGTTATTTCTATAATGTAATTGATGATTCAGTAGTGAATAGAACCGCAGCTTCAATAAAAACAGATGCGCCGGATCTATCATGGGTGTATTTGGAATACACAGATGAAATGGGCCATCGCCACGGCAACGGGGATTCACTTACCAATGCTGTAAAACTGCTGGATAATAAATTGAAAATATTGTGGGATGCTATTAAATATCGTCAGAAAAACTTTAACGAAGAATGGCAGTTATTGATAACAACCGATCATGGCCGTGAAGACAATGGCTATCATCATGGAGGCCAAACCGAAAGAGAAAGAACAACATGGATTGCAACAAATGCAAAAGGCTTGAATGATTATTTTAAATACGGCAACCCGGGCATTATTGATATTATGCCCTCCATAGCAAAATATTTAGGGGTGGAAATCCCAAGGGAGAAATTGGTGGAAGTGGATGGCGTTTCATTAACAGGGAAACTTTCTGCAACGCATGGGAAAGCCATCCTGATTGGCAATGCTATCCAGGCAACATGGAGGCCTTTAAGTAAAAAAGGTATGGCAAAGATCTGGATTGCCACAACCAATAATTTTAAGCAAGGCGGCAATGATGATTACCAATTGGTAAAAGAAGTGCCGGTTGCCGATGGCAAAGCAATAATCGACATTAAAAAAATACCTTCTGATTTTTATAAAATTGTAATTGAGCTTCCATATAATTTTTTAAACCGATGGGTTGTTATTAAAAAATAGATTTACTATGAAGAAACTTTTTATCATCCCGGCGCTTGTTGTTACAGCATTGAGCTCAACGGCACAAAATAAAAACTCATCTCTTGTTAAAGGAAAATACGGTGATGGCCCCGACAGTATCGCACCGGTAGGCATCATTAAGAACTTAACTGACGACCAGTTGCTGGAAACAGTGCAAAAGCAAACTTTCCGTTTTTTCTGGCATGGCGCACACCCATACAGTGGTTTGGCATTGGAAAGAAGCAATACAGTATTGGCAGAACATTACTGGGATTATATCAATGAAGCATGGGATGAACCCAACTTTTCCCACACAAAATTCGGCCCTGATGCAGGGGCCATCGGCGGAACTGGTTTTGGGATAATGAGCACCGTGGTAGCGGTTGAAAGAGGATGGATAGGAAGGGACACTGCAATAAGAAGATTGATAAAGATGGCAGATTTTTTAATTAACGCCGATTGCTATCATGGCATCTATCCTCACTTTATGGATGGAAGAACTGGCAAGACGATACGTTTTGACAGGCTGGATGATGGTGCAGACATAGTAGAGACAAGTTATTTGCTCATGGGTTTTCTATGTGCAAGAGAATATTTTGCAGGCAACACGCCAAGAGAAGTATATCTCCGCAAACGCATCAACCAGATGTGGGGCGCTGCTAATTGGAATTGGCATACCAATGGGCAGAAGAAATTATTCTGGCACTGGAGCCCAACCAATGGATTTGATATGAACTTTCCGGTATGGGGCTACAATGAATGTTTGATCACTTACATAATGTCTGCATCTTCTCAATACCATTCTATTTCTCCAGATGCTTACAATGGTACATGGACCGGAAGCCCCGGATTTAAAAGCGACAGCATTTATTATGGTTATAAACTGCCACTTGGTAATTACGGAAGAGATATGGGCGGGCCATTATTTTTTGAGCAATATACTTTCCAGGGAATTGACCCGAATGGACTAACAGACTCATTAGGGAATGATTACTTTTTACAGGGGAAGAACCATACGCTTATCAATAGGGCATATTGTATAGACAACCCAAATAAATTTAAAGGCTACAGCTCTACATGCTGGGGCTTAACCGCAGGCGATAGTTACAAAGGTTACCTGGCTCACAGCCCAATGAACGACCGTGGTGTGATACAGCCAACTGCTGCCATTTCCTCCATGCCATATACGCCGAAAGAAAGTATGGAAGCATTGCGTTATTTCTATTATGGTGTAGGAGATAAAATATGGAGTAAATATGGTTTTGTAGATGGCTTCAGTATCCATCACAACTGGTACGCTAAGTCGCATTTGGCAATTGACCAGGGGCCAATTGTAACCATGATTGAAAATTACAGAACGGGGATGTTGTGGAATTTGTTTATGAAAATACCGGATGTGCAGAATGGGTTAAAAAAGCTTGGCTTTACAAGTAGTAAGTGGCCTAAAAAGTAAAATCTTTTTTTGTTTAGCTGATATGAAATTTCGCTTGCCAAAAATATTATTGATTGCCATACTGTTGATAGCAACGGTAGCTGCGATATATTTTTTATTGCCATCGAAAAGTAAAATTGATTTTAATGCACAGGTAAAACCTATCCTTAACAAAAATTGTATTGCATGCCATGGCGGCGTAAAACAACAATCTGATTTTAGTTTGTTATTTAGAGAAGAGGCATTAAAAAAAGCTAAATCAGGAAAGTATCCGATCGTTCCGGGTGATGCAGGTAAAAGCGAACTGGTAAGAAGGATAAAAGAAAAGGATACCGAAGAAAGGATGCCTTATAAACATGAGCCACTTTCAAAAGAAGAAATAAATATATTAGAACAATGGATTGATGAAGGTGCTGAATGGGGAACACATTGGGCTTATGTACCAGTGAAAACAGTAGAAATGCCGGATGTAGAGAGCGGTTGGATAAAAAAAGGCATTGACAAATTCATTTATCAAAAATTGGACGAAGAAAAACTGCAACCATCAGTTGAGGCAGATAAAGCGACTTTGCTAAGAAGGGCAAGCCTTGACTTAACAGGTTTGCCGCCAGATGAACATGTTGCAAAAAAATTTCTGGATGATAATTCTGCACAGGCTTATGATAAACTGGTTGATGATTTATTAGCATCGCCTGCCTATGGCGAAAGATGGACAGCCATGTGGATGGACCTTGCCCGTTATGCAGATTCAAAAGGGTTTGAAGCAGACAGGCCAAGAGAGATATGGCGATATAGGGATTGGCTGATAAAAGCATTTAATGCTGATAAACCTTACAATGAATTTTTAACCGAACAAATAGCCGGCGACCTTATGCCCGGCGCTGATGATGATAAATATATTGCTACTGCTTTTCACCGCAACAGCATGACAAATGATGAAGGCGGCACAGATAATGAAGAGTTTAGGACAGTAGCGGTGATTGACAGAGTGAACACCACCTGGAGTGCATTGATGGGAACCACTTTTAATTGTGTACAATGCCACAGCCATCCTTATGATCCTTTTAAGCATGAAGAGTATTATAAGTTTATGGCGTTTTTTAATAACACCCGTGATGAAGACACTGAGCTTGATTATCCATTACTCAGGATGTATAATGGCGCTGATAGCACAAAATGGGCAACACTGCATAATTGGTTAGCACAAAATGCAGCGGCTTATGTAAGCAAATGGTACCAGCAATTTTTAAGAACGATGCAACCTGCTGTTAATTCACTTCGTTGCGATGAATATAAAAATGGAGTGTTGTTTGTAAACCTGTATGCTTCGCTTGATAACAATGGCACTTGCAGGCTGCCGGGTATTAAACTGGATGGCAAGCAGCAAATAGTGTTCAGGTATTATAACCAGCAGGAAGACGCCAAATGGTTTATACACCTCGACAGCCTGAATGGCCCTTTGATTAAAACAATCAAGATGCACAAGTGCGGAGAGAAGTGGAGAACGCAAATGGAAGACTTACCAGCAATAACAGGAAAACACAATCTGTATTTCAGGTATTATAGCCCCACATTAAAAAGCACTATGCCAGGCATATTGTTCGATTGGTTTGCATTTGCACCAACTTTCCCTGGTGAAGGCACGAAAGATTATACATTATACAAAAAGCAGTTTACAGAATTATTGGTATGCCGAACCTGAAACAACACCGGTAATGGTGGAAAGTAACGGTGAGCAGTACAGGCAAACAAATATATTTGAAAGGGGCAACTGGATGGTAAAAGGAAAAGTAGTTACTCCTGGTGTGCCGCATATTTTGAATGCCATGCCTGCCAACGCACCCAACAACCGTTTGGGTTTAGCCATGTGGTTGACGGATAAAAAAAACCCGCTGACTGCAAGAACAATGGTGAACCGCTTGTGGGAACAACTATTCGGTACCGGGCTTGCAGAAACATTGGAAGACCTCGGTACACAAGGTATACCGCCGGTGCATAAAGAACTGCTTGATCATCTTGCATACAGGTTGATGAATGAACATAACTGGAGTATCAAAAAGTTATTAAAAGAAATTGTTTCGTCTGCCACTTACCGCCAGTCTTCCAGAACAACGCCAGAATTAATTCAGAAAGACCCTAACAATATTTTGTTGGCAAGACAATCAAGGTTGAGGTTAACAGGCGAACAATTAAGAGACCAGGGATTAGCCATCAGTAATTTGTTAAGCAAAAAAATGTATGGCAAAAGTGTAATGCCTTACCAACCGGATGGTATTTGGCTTTCACCTTACAATGATGCTAAATGGGAAACAGGCAAAGATGGTGAACAATATCGCCGTGCTTTATACACTTACTGGAAACGTACTGCACCTTATCCTTCCATGATAAATTTTGATGGAGGCAGCCGGGAAGTTTGTATTACAAGAAGAATAAGAACCAATACGCCATTGCAGGCATTGAACAGTTTAAATGATTCTGCTTTTTTAGTAATGGCAAGACAGTTTGCCTTTAACATACAAAAGACAGAAGACAAAAATGCAGTAAGGCAGATACAGAAAGGTTATGAAGTAATGATGTATAAACCCATCAGTGAAACAAAACTTAAAGCATTGATTGGTTTGTATGATAAGGCGTTGACACAATATAAAAATGATAAAGCTGCCGCTGCAAAAATGGCTGGTGTAAATGAAAAAGAAGCAATGCCTGAAACAGCAGCGATGGTGGTGGTGGCAAATGCGATGATGAATTTGGATGAGTGGGTGAATAAGAATTAAGAAGCTCCTCCTAAACTCACCCAAGGGAGGAACAAGAAAGAAGAAGTGAGGAAATTAAAGGTGCTTGCTTTAGCCACAGAGTGGCTTTATGTTAGTTGCGGCGGGTGAAACCCGCCGCAAAGAGCTGAAGGGGCGGCATATCATAACGATCGGTGCAGCCCATCGCATAAAAAGTAATGCGGAAAAAGATGAATAAAGAAATAACAGCACAAGAGTGCGACGCAACAATGACGCCCAATGATAAAATGCCGGTAACAAAAAAATAAAATTCCCCTTTAGGGGTTAGGTGCATGACACAAAAAGAACTACACAATCAACGGCTACTGGATGAAGCAAACAAAAAAATGCTGCATCACTACACCCGTCGCCACTTTATAAAAGAAAGTGCGATGGGTTTGGGGGCATTGGCATTAGGCAGTTTGCTGGGCTGTGGCACAAGCGGCTCACCAGAACCGTTAGTCAATAGTTTTTTTGATCCTGCGAATCCGTTAGCACCAAGGCCGCCTATGTTTCCGGGCAAGGCAAAATCGGTGATTTTTATACACATGGCCGGGGCGCCATCCCAATTGGAATTGTTCAGCTACAAACCAGAGCTGGCAAAATTGGATGGACAGGATTGCCCTCAATCTTTATTGGAAGGAAAACGGTTTGCTTTTATAAGAGGTGTTCCAAAAATGCTGGGGCCACAGGCAAATTTTAAACAGCATGGGCAAAGTGGTTTGTGGCTGAGTGATAACCTGCCGCATTTATCAACCGTGGCAGATGAAATAGCGATGCTGAATGCAGTAACCACCGACCAGTTTAACCATGCACCGGCGCAACTGTTGATGCATAGTGGCAGTGCCAGGCAGGGCAGGCCTAGCCTTGGCAGTTGGGTAACGTATGGATTGGGTTCAGAAAATAAAAATCTGCCCGGCTTTGTGGTCCTCACTTCCGGCGGTAATAATCCCGATGCAGGCAAAAGTGTTTGGGGAAGCGGATTTTTACCAAGTGTGTACCAGGGTGTGCAATGCCGCAGCAAAGGCGACCCCGTGTTGTTCATCAAAGACCCGGACGGCATGAACAGGGATTTGCGTAAAGCTTCTATTGATGCCATCAATAACATCAATAAAGAACAATACGAAGAATATAAAGACCCGGAAATTCTATCCACGGATTTCACAATACGAGATGGCGTATAAAATGCAGGTATCCGTTCCTGGTGTAATGAATATTGATGATGAACCGCAACATATTTTGGAGATGTATGGTGCAAAACCCGGTGAAGGAAGATTTGCTAACAATGTATTGCTGGCAAGAAAATTAGTGGAGAAAGGCGTACGTTTTGTGCAGTTGTTCGATTGGGGCTGGGACACACATGGCGATAGCGCTGGTGCTGCCATTGAAGTTGGCTTGATAAATAAATGCCGCAGTGTTGACAAACCTATTACTGCATTGCTACTGGATTTAAAACAACGGGGATTATTAGACGAAACGCTGGTGGTGTGGGGTGCAGAGTTTGGCCGTACACCGATGCAGGAAAACAGGGAAGGGAAAACAATGCCTTTCAAAGGGCGTGACCATCATGGAGAAGCATTCAGTATGTGGATGGCTGGCGGTGGTATAAAGGGCGGCACTACTTATGGGGAAACTGATGAAATTGGGTACAGCATTGTAAATGGAAAAACAGAAGTGTTTGATGTGCAGGCAACGATTTTGCATCAGTTGGGTTTTGATCATGAGAAGTTTACGTATCAATCGCAGGGAAGGCCATTCAGGTTAACGGATGTGAGTGGGAAGGTGATACATGATATTTTGGTTAGAAGGGTAGATTAAGATTTTTGACATCAATATGATTGACTTAAAATGAAGCAAAACAGAAGAAATTTCCTGCAACTAACGGCTACGGCTGCCACGGGAGCTTTACTTTCTTCCTTAGAAAGTGTTGCTGCCAGGCCATTGCCCTTTATAAAAGCCAATGCTGGCTATGAATTAAAAATATTAGCCACCAACTGGGGCTTTGACGGAACAATGGATACCTTTTGTGCCAAAGCAAAAAAAGAAGGATATGATGGAATTGAAAACTGGTGGCCAGGAACAGAAAAGGAACAACAGGAAATGTTTGACGCTGTAAAAAAATATGGATTGGACCTGGCAATTATCTGGGGTGCAGATGAAGGCACTTATACAGAACATGCTGCAACATTTAAAAAAACAGTTGAAATTTTTGCAAAACAAAAAAATCAAAAACCTATTTATATCAATCTTCATTCAGGCAGGGATTATTTCCCTTTTGATGATAGTAAAAAATTAATTGAATACAGCATAGCATTATCAAACGAAACCGGTATACCCATTTATCATGAAACGCACCGTGGAAGGATGTTGTTTGCTGCACACACAACACATGAGTTTATAAAAAAGTACCCTGAATTAAAATTAACGCTGGATATTTCTCACTGGTGCAATGTGCATGAAAGTATGCTGGATAATCAGCAAGACGCTGTTGCTGCCGCATTAGAAAGAACAGAACATATTCATGCAAGGGTGGGTTACCAGGAAGGGCCACAGGTGGCAGACCCAAGAGCGCCTGAATGGAAGTATGCTGTGGATGCACATTTTGCCTGGTGGGATAAAGTAGTTGAGAGAAAAAGGAAAGCTGGAGAAAGAATAACATTTCTCACAGAGTTTGGCCCGCCGTTGTATATGCAAACGCTGCCTTACACATTGCAACCATTAAGCAACCAGTGGGAAATAAATGTGTACATGATGCAGTTGCTGAGAAAAAGATATGGTGCATAACACCGGTCGGTACCGCACGGTCAGACCGGATTAAACTTTTTAATTGAATACACTTTTAACCATAACAGATTTAATAGGCCGGTTTCACCCGGTGCTGGTGCATTTGCCTATTGGTATTTTATTACTTGCAGCAGTATTCCATTTTCTTTCTTATAAAAAGAAGTTTGAAGTATTGCAGCCGGCTGTAAAAACCTCCTTACTGCTGGGTATGCTGGCAGCTATTGTATCCTGTATCAGTGGGTTGGTTTTGGCGAACAACGGAGAGTATGAAGAGGCATTGGTAAGCAAACACCAGTGGTTTGGAATTGGGGTAGCCGTTGCCGCAATAGTGGCGTATTTATTTGCTTTAAAAAATTCACTATTTGTAAAATGGATGATGCCGCTGCTGGTATTGCTTATTATGGTAACCGGGCATTTGGGAGGTTCAATAACACATGGCGAAGGATATCTTACCCAATCGTTATCATCAGCAGGTACAGGAAGTGCAGTGATAAGTAAAGCTATACCCGATGTACAGCAGGCAGTCGCTTACAATGATATTATACAGCCGATACTGCAGGCAAGGTGCTACAACTGCCACGGTCCAAATAAACAAAAAGGAAAACTAAGATTAGACGAACCTTCTTTTATTGACAAAGGTGGAGAAGATGGAAAAATAATTGTTGCAGGCAGTGCAGGAGAAAGTGAAATGATAAAAAGACTATTACTGCCATTGGATAATGAAGATCACATGCCGCCAAAA
Organism: uncultured Chitinophagaceae bacterium; assembly: GCA_963814445.1. Classification (GTDB taxonomy): domain Bacteria; phylum Bacteroidota; class Bacteroidia; order Chitinophagales; family Chitinophagaceae; genus Ferruginibacter. The sequence continues at coordinate 446,525 of CAWFCU010000013.1, read as the reverse complement.
GAAAAACCGCAATTGACAAAGGCACAGATTGAATTGCTCAACTGGTGGGTAAACAGCGGAGGTGATTATCATAAAAAAGTAGCAGAGCTAAATCAGCCGGAAAAAGTAAAACCTTATTTAGCAGCATTGCAAAATGGTGGACGAACAAAAACCAATTGCAACTGTAACAGATATTCCGGAGAAGCCGGTAGATAAAGCACCAGATGATGTGATACAAAAATTAAAAGCATTGGATGTTGCAGTAAACCCTGTTTCGCAAAGCAGCAATTATTTGCAGGTGAATTTTGTAGCAGTTGATTCTGTTACTCACAGCATTTACAATCGTTAAAAGAACTGAATAAACAAATCGTGTGGCTTAAAATGGGCAATGCAAAAATTAACGATTCGGTTCTCATCGCTATTGGAAGTTTTAGTAATCTCACCCGTTTATTTCTCGACAGAACAAACATTACAGATAGAAACATTGAGAATTTAAAAAATCTTTTACAATTACAATATCTCAATCTTTCCGGCACGGCTGTTACTGTAAATGGACTGAATACATTAAAAGGGTTAACGAGTTTAAAAAGCCTGTTTCTGTACAAAACTAATATAACAGCAGATGGATTGGGTGCAGTGCAAAAAACTTTTCCCAAAGCAGTGATTGATACAGGTGGTTACAAAATAGAATTTTTAGCAACAGACACAATGGAAGTCAAAGAAAAAGCAGTTAAAAAATAAATTAAATACATTATGAAAAAAATATCAATACTGGTTCTCTTTTTTATTGCTGTGTCATGCAGCGAATGTTTTTGCACAACCTTCCAGTGATGGAGCATTTATCCGCAATAAAATAAAAGGCTTTTGCTAGGCACCTTCATTGGGGATGCTTTAGGTGGGCCGATAGAATTTCAGGGCCATGCAGAAATTCAAGCTTCGCCTAATCCGCCCAAACTGTGGATAGATACGAACCGATTAATGAATGACGATGGAATTAAAGCAGCAAAAGATAGAATGTATCTAAGGGAATATAAATATCTGCTTCCCTTTGTGCAGCCTTATGGCTGCTGGACAGAAAATGCGCCACCGGGTGCTGTTACAGACGACAGCCGGCACAAAATGATTTTGATTAAGATGCTTCGTACTGGCTTGCAAAAAAATCAATGGCCACTTACCGCAAAACATTCTGCACAGTCATATTTGGACTGGTCAAAATCAAAAACAATAAAAACACATCCGGGCTATGACACGTTGTGTCCGCAATGGCTGGGTGAATCCTATAAATCCATCAACTGGATTATGGGAAGCAGGAAATTGGTGAAGCCTACCCTGTGGAAAGAATGTGGAATGCCTGCCCACCTGCTATGGACAGATGGCGCTAACGCCAATGGCCGCCCTTTATCCAGGGGAACCGGAAAAAGCATACTTAGCCGCTTATAGTACCGCTTGGTTTGACATTGGTTTTGCAAAAGACATGGTTGCGGCTTCCGTTGCAGGTATATCCGTTGCCCTAACACTTGACCCGCGCAAAGCTGACAAACGAACAATTGTGGAGGAAAATTTTTGATGCCATGCTGAAAACAGACCCTTATGATTATTATAAAGTGCCGTGGTGTTAAAGACAGATGCAGCGCTGGTTTGATGTTGCTGATATGTATGCCAAAGAAGCAAATGGCTCCCCTGCAAAATTATTTGCATTGCTGGATAAGGAATTTATGTACACCACCAAGTGGGAAGCACAGGTGCCGTATTCCTGGTGGTGTTTTCCATTTTAAAAATTTGTAAGTATGATCCTTTAGCAGCCATGCAGCTTTGCATTGAGTGGGGAAATGACCATGACACTTACCCACAGTTCCTTGGGGCATTTGTTGGTGCCATTTATGGCCCGGATATTTTTAAAAAGGAAATGAAAGAAACGGTTACGAAAAGATTGCAATTGGATTATGATGAAAATATAGAGGAGTGGGTGAATACTTTGATGAAAGTGCAGCAGTTGGGAAAAGCAAAGAAGCTTTTTGCCCCCTCCGCCCCCTAAAGGGGAACCAGGAATTCCCAGATGATTTAAGTGTATGCTGAAGGGCAGGCTGTGAGCTTGAGTGTATTGAAAAATTTATAGTGTTACGGGAGAGAGAAAGGATGAGACGAAAGACTGTGCTTAACCCTGAAAAGGCGGCATCCATAACGATGGATAAAACCACTCACAACATACAATGTGGGCAAAGATGAATAAAGAACAAACATTACAAGAGAGATTATTCTTCTCTTTCACTGAAAGAAAAGAATAACAGAACAAGTTTGCAACGAAGATGCTATAAATAACAAATCCTTGTAACACAAAAATTTAAAACACAATAAAAATTGTTTGCTATGAGTAAAAACATGTCAAGAGCAAAAATTTTTGCAATACCACTGCTGCCGCAGGTGCAGCCGTGTTGCTTGTCTTCATTAGAAAGTTTTGCGTGCGTACAGATGAGAAAAAACTAAGAGTGGCTGTAATCGGCTGTGGCAGCGTAAGCAATCGCTATATACCACAATTGCTGTCGAGTAAATTGATTGAAGTTGTTAGTCTCTGTGATATTAAACCAGAAAGGGCGATGGCACAAAACAAACAATACAATGTAAATGCAAAAACGTATGCCAGCATTGACGAAATGCTGAAAGGCGTGCCATTTGATATGATGGTAACACTCACCGATATGCAGGCACATGGCATGCTGAATAAAAAAGCTTTGGTTGCAGGAAACATGTATGGAGTGAAAAGCCAATGGCGAATACGTATGCCGAAGGGAAAGCATTATTGGATTTGGCAAAAAGCAAAAAACTTCGTTTGTGGGGAGCACCTGCAGTTGTTAACTCTCCTCAGTTTGCATTTATGAGTAAAACAATTCAGGAAGGAAAATTAGGAAGGGTTGCAGCTGCACACGGGCAGTATGGTCATACAGGACCAACATGGTCTTCATTCTTTTATGAAAAAGGCGGCGGCAGTATGCCGGATCTTGGAGTGTATAATATGGCCACACTAACGGGACTGCTTGGGCCGGCACGAAGTGTGATGGCAATGACAAGTATTGTAAACCCTGAAAGAACAATTGACGAAAAAGGAAAAATAAAAGTTGTTGCAGAAGACAATGCCCATGTTTTACTGGAACATGATAAAGGTGTGATAAGCCATGTAATGTGCGGCTTTAATTATTTTGATCCACATGGGCATGAAGCCGGTACACAAAGTTTGCACTCTATTCAAATTTATGGCGACTATGGCAATATGCGTTTGGTAGGTTATGATTGGGAAACCAACGGTGTATGGCTTGATAACTCATGGGATAAGCCCGCTCAACTAATGAGCACCGATAAAGGGGGCTACGAGTGGCAGGAAGGTGCAAGGGTTACTGGTGAAAGTATTATTACCGGCGTTGAACCCAAAATAAATGTGGAGCATGCACTCCATGTATTGGAAATAATTGAAGCAGCAAGAAAATCATCTGCCACAGGAATGAAAGTGAAATTAAAAAGTAAGTTCCCTTTTCCGGTAGTGAAGTAAAATTAAAATGCGAAGCATTTTCATTCGTATCAATTCGTGCTATTCGTGGCTTATTCTTTTCTGTGTCAATCCGTGCAATCTGTGGCTAAAATAAAAACGCAATTATGAAATTAGCAATCCTCGGTACTGGTTTTATCTCAAGATTCTATGCCGAATCATTAGTGGCGCAAAGAAGAAAGGATGAAGTAGTGATGGTGTATGGAAGAGACGAAACAAAAACAAAACAGTTTGCTGCTGATTACAAAATTCCCAACTGGTCAACTGATTTGGCAAAAGCAGTTGCACACCCCAATGTGGAAACAGTAGTGATTGGCTTGGCAAACAATGTGCACCTCGATGCAGTGTTGGCTTGCGCTGCTGCAAAAAAACATGTGGTGTGTACAAAGCCATTAGGAAGAACTGCGAAAGAATCTTTGCAAATGTTACAGGCTGTGGAAAGAGCAGGTATAACCGGGGGCTATTTAGAAGACTTATGTTATACACCAAAGTTTTTAAAGTCATTAGCAAGTATTCAAGCCGGAGCCATTGGCGAAGTCATCTGGACAAAAAGCAGGGAAACACATCCCGGTCCCCACAGCGATTGGTTTTGGGATAAGGAAAAAGCAGGCGGTGGTGCTATTATTGATCTCGGTTGTCATTGTGTAGAAATTTCAAGAAACTTTATTGGAAAAAATATCAGGCCTGTTGAAGTAATGTGCTGGGCAGATACAAGAATGCACCCGATAGATGCGGAAGACAATGCAGTAGGTTTAGTGAAGTATGCAAACGGCGCTATTGGCCAGTTTGAAGTAAGCTGGAGTTTCCGTGGCGGCATGGATTTAAGAGATGAAGTAATGGGAACAGAAGGAACTATATGGGCAAATAATTTTTTACGTACAGGGTTTGAAATGTATTCTACCGGCAAGGGAGTTGGTTATGTAGCAGAGAAAGCAGAGAGCAACAGCGGCTGGTTATTTCCTGTGGGTGATGAAGTGCATGAGTTAGGCTACAATCACATGTTCACTGATATGTTTGATGCGATTGAAAAAAATATACAACCTGCAGAAACTTTTTATGATGGCTATATTGTGAATGCAATTATTGATGCAGCTTACAAATCTGCTAAAACAAAACAATGGGAGCAGGTATTGATTGAAGACTGGCGTGGCAGCGATGATGTTGCTGTAAAAAAAGAACTGACAAGCTATGATGAAAATTACTATTTGATAAAAGAAGAAATATTACCATCAGGCGAAAAGAAAACAATTGTAAAACACAAACAAACCGGCTCAATAGAAAAACGATGAATGAAATAATAACCAAAAGAGATTTCAATGTGCCGGTTGAATTGTTATTCAAAGCATGGACACAACCGCATCATTTAAAAAACTGGTGGGGGCCAAATGGCTTCACCAATACATTTTATGAATTTGATTTTAATGAGGGCGGCAAATGGCATTTTACCATGACCGGGCCTGATGGAAAAGGTTATGAGAATGAAAGTGTGTTTGAAACTATTAAAGAAAACGAGTTGATAATTCTCCATCACTTATCAAAACCAGAATATACGGCAACATTTAAATTTTCAACAAATGGTACTGATTCATCATCATTGTTATGGGAAATGATTTTTCTCACAGATAAAGCTTACGAAGCACTAAAAGATATTGTAACAGAAAAGAACGAAGAAAACTTAAACAGGCTGGAAGCGGAATTACAAAAAATGAAATTATAATGATGCTGGATAAAAAAAATATTGTCATAATTGGCGGCACTACAGGCATTGGGTTGTCAGCTGCCAAAGCATTTATTTCCAATGGTGCCAAAGTAATTGTAGTGGGAAGAAATGCAGACAGTGCAGAAGCCGCAAAAAAAGTATTGGGCAACAATGCGCTGTCATTAGCTGCTGATGCCGCCAATGAAAATACTGCTGTGCAGGCAATAGATATTTGCGTAAATAACTTTGGCAATTTTGATGGCCTGTATCATGTTGCTGGTGGCAGTGGCAGAAAAATGGGTGATGGGCCATTGCATGAATTGACATTGGAAGGATGGAATAAAACAATGGAATTGAATCTTACATCACTCATGTTAAGTAACCAGGCGGCAGTAAGAAAATTTTTAGAATTAAAAAAGGGTGGCACTATTTTAAACATGGGCTCTGTGCTTGGTTATTCCCCATCGCCAAAATACTTTACAACACATGCTTATGCAGCCGCTAAAGCCGCCATCATTGGTTTTACAAAATCAATTGCTGCTTATTATGCACAGGATAGTATCAGGGTAAATGTAATTGCGCCTGCACTGGTGGAAACACCGATGGCACAAAGGGCGGCAAGGGACGAAATCATTTTATCATACATAAAAACAAAACAGCCATTGGAAGATGGCCGTATTGGGAGGCCGGAAGACTTAGATGGGCTGGCAGTTTATTTCATGAGCGATTTATCAAAATTTACAACAGGGCAAATCGTAGCAGTAGATGGCGGATGGTCTGTTAGCGAAGGCCAGTATTAATCACCAATTAATAATCAATAATTGAAAAGCACTGCGACAATAGGAATTGATTTAGGCGGCACAAGAATAAAAGGTGTAGCTATTGATGCAGATGGAAACATCCTGCACCAAACCTATACAGCTACAAATGATGGCGAAGGTGAAGTGTGGAAAGCTGCGATAGCAACCACTGTAAATGAATTGATACTTCTACTACGCTCAGTACAAAAACTCAATGCAGAAAATATCATTGTTGGTATTTCTGCACCCGGTTTACCGAATAAGGAAAACACGGCCATTGCTTTTATGCCTGGAAGATTAGAAGGATTGGAAAATTTTATCTGGAGCGATTATCTCCATTGCAAAGCGTATGTATTGAATGATGGTGTAGCTGCCATGGCAGCAGAAGCAAAAACCGGCGCTGCAAAAAATAGTACCAATGCAGTGATGATAACATTAGGTACCGGCGTTGGCGGTGCATTATTGATCGAGAAAAAAATTTACCAGGGTTCTTTTAATAAAGCAGGCCATATTGGCCATACAGTGGTGGACAGTGAAGGTGATTGTGATGTAACCGGAATGCCCGGAAGTTTGGAAGAAAGTTTTGGTAACTGTACAGTTGAAAAAAGAAGTAAGGGAAAATTTACTTCCACCAAAGATTTGATTGATGCCGCAAGAACTGGCGATGAATTTGCAAAAGAGATTTGGCACACATCAATAAAAAAACTGGCGATGGCATTAGCATCAGCAAGCAATTTTATTTCGCCTGATACTATTGTGGTTGGCGGCGGCATTGCAGAAGCTAATGATGATCTGTTTATTCCGTTGAATGAATGGTTTGATAAATTTGAATGGCAGCCAGGTGGCATCCGTCCGCAGATTGTAAAAGCAATGCATGGAGATTTGGCAGGCGCAACAGGCGCAGCTTGTTTTGCGATGAGTAAACACAATCCATAAATTTTATGAACAACGATTTTGTTAAACACTTAGTAAATAATTATAGATCCGGCTTTAGCCTGGAACAGGCTTTCTATACAAACGAAGAACTGTTTGCCGCAGAATGGAAATCCATTTTTAAAAAACACTGGTTGTTTGCCGGCAACACTGCACAAATACAAAAAGCAGGCGATTATTTTTTATACCAACTGCAAAAAGATTCGATCATCATCATTCGTGGCAGCAATGAAGAAGTATATGCACATTACAATACCTGCCGCCACCGTGGCTCTGTCATTTGCCAGCATGAAAAAGGAAATGCACCAAAACTGATTTGCCCTTATCATCAGTGGGTATATGACAAAGACGGTACTTTATTAAATGCACGGATGATGCCGGATGATTTTTGTAAAAACGAATACAACTTACATTCTGTGCATGTGAAAGTGGTGGGAGGTTTAATTTTTATTTCGCTTGCGGATAAAGCTCCTGCATTTGATGCGATAGAAAAAAGTTTAACGCCTTATCTAGAACCATATAAGATAAATACTGCTAAGGTAGCTTGTATAAAAAAATATACACTTGTTGCCAATTGGAAATTGGTAGCAGAAAATTTCCGGGAGTGTTACCATTGCGGTGGCGCACATCCTGAATATTGCAGTGCAGTTATCGGTGCCAACCTGAGAGAAGATACAGACGAACTTACATCGGCTAAACAAAAAGAGTGGAATGCAAATGGTTTGGAAACAAAACTGGTGGAAGTAACAGCAGGAACGACAACCTATGCCATCCGTTATCCATTACGCCCTGGCATTGAAAGTTATAGTGTGGATGGAAAAAAAATTTCCATACCAATGGGCAATCATAAAAATCATGATGCAGGTGTGGTGGGCCTGGTAAATTATCCCAACTTCTGGATGGATGCTGTGAGTGATTATATATGGACGATGAGGGTAACGCCGGTTAATGCATCCACAACAGATGTGGAATTTTGCTGGCTGGTTGATGAAAATGCAATGGAAGGAAAAGATTATTCATTAGAACGACTCACAGCATTTTGGGAGATCACCGGCGACCAGGATGGAAAACTATGTGAGAATAATTTTAAAGGCATACAAAGTGATGCTTACCGATCCGGCCCTTATGCGCCGGTGGAAGACCAGGTAGTAAATTTTGTGGATTGGTGTGTGGAGCAGCTAAAGCAGGATATATCGGAATAATTTTAATCCAATCTTAAATCTCCATGAACCGCTTAGGTAATATATCAATCCTGTTTTGTCTTCTTCTGATGTCAACATTGGTTGCGGCACAAAATGCTCCACTATCGTTAGAATACAGGGAGGGAAAAATAAAAGGCAGTATTTCTTCAAACAACTCAGGCAGGTATTTTTTTCTTGAAACAGTTATGCCCCAAACAAAAATTATTGGTACCCCGCAAGTATTATTGAATGACAGCAACAGCATTATAACAAAACAAACGATCCGCTATTTTGATAATGAGTGCATAGTGATAAATAGCGTGACAAAGAAAAAATTCGGGCTACAGTGGGATATTGAGATCAGGGGCAATGGAAGTCCCTGGACAGTTCCTGTTGAAACTGTTTTACAATGGGACAAAAATGATTCTACACAGTTTTGGACAACCTGGCCCAATAACCAGGAAAAGCCTTTTGCACCCGAATGGCAGGATCCATTTGAAACTTCACCGTTGCAAAATCTGTCATTGCTGTATGGTGGCGAAAGTCATTGGTCTGCAAATGCCTTTTCGCTTCCCATAGCAACCAGTTTTATAAAGGAAAATAATCTCGGATTAAGTTTTGTACAATCGTTAGAGGACACCATACTAGGTTTAGAGATGCGTACATCAGCAGCGGGGAGTATCGCATACAGGCATATCAATCACCGCATCAGCACAGAAAATACAATTCATATCCGCCATTCAATTGTACTGCATGAAGCAGATTGGCGGGCGGGAATGCAATGGATGTTTGAAAATCATACAGCCTACTTTTTACCATCGCAGCCGTTGGCACATACAATTGCAGGAGGTGGTGCTTATTCTTCTTATGAAGGAGAATTGGATACGGCCATGTATAAAAGTATGTCCTTTAGTGTTAACTGGAAAGCATCACTTGATTTTCCGTATATGGGCATGTTTATTCCTCCAGTGAAAAATGATACCGAAACATGGGTAAAGTATAAGCAGCGGGGCATAACAATTGGAGATGGCCTTGCTTCAATAAAGAGACTCAATAGTTATTCCGGACATTTTAATAAAATGGGTTTTTATACGCTTAGTTATTTTAATGTAACTGAATTTGGCAATGCAATTGAGTACCCGTACAAAAGGGTTGAATCAAGAGATGAAAACCTTTGGAAAAATGCGAACGATTTTCTTTATAATAAATTAAGCACGGGCATATTGCGTCCGCCTGCCATCATGCCAGATTGGGATGAACGGCCTATTTTTTCTAATTGGGAAAATTGTGTGGCAATGGACCCTGGCGATTCAACGTACCAGTCGTTTTTACTGGAGCAGGCAAAACTGCACCTTGAAAAGATACCGGCATCATCCGGCATATGTATTGACAGAATGGACTGGTTACGGTATTACAACGGTTATGGAGATGACGGCGTGAGTTTTGTACAGCAAAATAAAACCAGGTCGCTGCTGTTGTCATGGAATGACCTGATGGCAAAGCTTGGCCCGCTGATGCACCAAAACGGCAAGGTTATTTTTTGCAATCCAATTTACAGGCGGATGGATCTGATGAAAGAGATGGATGGTTTCTATGACGAGTATGGAAATTTTCCGCACAGCCTGAATTTATGTGCACAAATGGCCATGTTTAAACCCATCATTGCATGGACAACAGGCAAAGCAGATTTTAAACCCGATCCGGATGCTTATTTCCAGCATCATTTATATATGGGCGCATTTCTTACTGTTCCTTTTCCGGGAAACGATCATACAATAAATCCTGATTCATCTATTGAAAAATTTTATTTGGATTATGGACCAATGTTTAACGCTATAAAAGGCAGGCATTGGATACTGGCGCCACACCTTATTACAGTAAAAGATAGAAATGCAAGAGCGAATATTTTTAAAGTGAATGATAAGGTGTTAATCCCTGTTGTACATGGTAAAGGAAGCGCCGCAAAATTAATTGTACGGTTGCCCTATAACTTACTGGGTAAAGAAACCATCCTTGTGAAAGTGTTGTACCCAGGGAGGTCTGAGTGGAAAAAAATCGCTGCTAAAAAATATAAGGAAGAAATGGAACTCGATATTTCTTTATTAAAAGGTTGTGCCCTCATAAGTTTGGAATAGTGCAGATACTTACTTTAGTGGCTGTGGGCTAATGCTGATCTTTTTCATTGATATAGCAATTAAAACAAACGCCAGCGCCACGACGCCTGCATTTATTAAAAACACATCCGCTACTTTCATACCATTGTCAATAAAATAACTTGCCCAGTAATTCCCTGCAATGGCACCAACGCCAAAATAGGCAGCGTACAAAAGCGATTGTCCTGTTGCCAGCCAGTGCTCATCCACCAGTTTGTTTACATACTCCACACATACCACCCAAAAAAGGCTCCAGCTAAAACCATGCAGCAACTCTACCGGTAAGGTTGCCACCGGGTTTGTTATCAAATGATATAAGATCATCCTGATCACGGTTGCACTTACCGTAATAAGCAAAGTAGTTTTCAAACCAAGCCTTAAAATGATCCTGGCAGAAAAGTAGAACAACGGCAGCTCACACAAACCCTGGAATGCCAAACCGTTTCCCACGAAAGAATCGTTAGCGCCATTTTCTTTTAAGTAGGAAGAATAAAAATTCCAGATGGTGGTAGCACCCATTGAAACGAGGAATACACAAAATAACAAGAACAGCAAAGAACGGTTTTTCAAAACACCCCACACATTGCTGAAAGCACTACCCGAATTTTTTTCATGCAATTCATCGTGGAGAAAAAAACAAAAAATAAATGCAATCGACATGGTAACGGCTGATACAATAAATATTACGGTGATGTTGTTGGAATCAATAATCCTTCCTGTTATGATACTGGTGAAGGCAAAACCGGCTGCACCATAAAACCGCAGGCTGCCGTATGAAAATTTATCATTTGTTTTTGCTATCTGCAACGCCATGCTGTCCAGCACCGGCTGAATAGTATTGTAAAACACAGACATGATGATGGTTACAATGATCAATTCGCTAAAACCAACATTAAATAAAAATCCTGTGTAACTTATCGATGCCAGTAAAGTTGAAAGCAATAACGTTTTTTTATGTCCGAATTTATCAGCCAAAAAACCATATAGCGGCTGCACTGCAAACATCATGATGGGAGTAATACTGAGGATGAGGGCACTTTGTGTACTGCTTAGTTGTTTGTATACACAATAATCATACAGCTTGGGCAGCCATGCACCAGTGCAGCAAAACACTAAAAAATAAATTATGCGGAGTGCGGCAGCTTTGCTCATTAATTGTTTGTGGATTTTGCTATTGCAATCTTGCTAAACATTTTCTAATTTTCCTAAAACTTTATCAACATGAAAAAATTGCTGCTGGTATTGCTCTTATTGGTTGCAAATAAACTGCATGCACAATTAAGTTTTGGGTTTACTTATACATATTTGTTGGAAGGTGTGGAAGTAGGTGTTGTATTTAAAAATGGGCCGGCTGACAAAGCAGGCTTAAAAACAGGCGATATTATCTTAATTGTGAACGACAGTGTATTAAGAATTATAGCAAAGGATAGAATTGCCCAGGTATTTGCCACGGCACCTGTTGCAAGCAAATTTTTATTAGGTTATATTAATGAAGATGATGGCGAAATATACCGGGCCAAAACAATTAACATTACAAAAGAAGACCGGAATAATTTTTTGAATATATGCCTTGAAGGCAATTGCATAAACGGCACAGGCAAGCATATTGACATGGAAGGATCCGTGTACGAGGGTAATTTTAAAAACGGCAAAAGAAATGGGAAAGGAAAATGCACAGCGGCAAATGATGTAGTGTACGAAGGGGACTGGAAAGATAATAAGAGGGATGGTGTTGGCAAAGCGGCCTATAAGGTAAAGGGTTATGATTTTGGCGGAAGAAACTGGAGCTACGAAGGCTTATGGAAAAAAGATTCGATCGATGGAAGGGGCACTTATATATATAGCAACGGCAATTCCTACACCGGGGAAGTAAAAAATAATAAACTTGATGGGAAAGGGCGCATGGTTTTAAAAGACAGCACGGTTTATGAATGCCAATGGAAGGACAATGCAATGAACGGGAAAGGGAATATCCTTTTTAAAAATGGCGATGTGCATACCGGCACATTCATTAATGACAAATTGGAAGGCACCGTTACAATATTCACAAAAGCAACCAATGCCACTACTGCCCGTGAGTATAAGAACGGCAAGCCGCAGTAGTTATTGCAAGACACAGATTACACAAATCTTCACAAATAAAATCTGTATTTATCTGTGTAACCTGCCTGCCTGCCGGCAGGTCTGTGGCTAATATTTGGTAAGTAAAGTGGCTGCTTCTTCATCAATCAATACAAATCCATTGGCATGTTGCTGCATAATGCTGGCAGGGAAGCTTTCTGTTATTTCGCCTTCCACTGTTTTTTGAACCACTTCTGCTTTTCTTTTCCCATCTGCTTTTAAAAAAACTTTTTTAGCATTTAGTAAATGGCCAAGCCCGATGGTGATTCCCTGGTGCAACACAGTTTTTTCTTTAAAATATTTTTGGCCAACTGTTTTGGTAGTATCGTCTAACTCGGCTACATGACATTGTATGTTAAATGGAGTACCCGGTTCGTTAAAGCCAATATGCCCGTTCATACCAATGCCCACCAGCATAATATCAATGCCGCCTTTTTCAGTAATGAGGTCATCCATCTTTTTACATTCTGTTTGTAAATTATCTGCCAGTGAATCAAATAAAAAATATTGCGAAGGATTTAACTGCAACGGTTGAAATAATTTTGTTTTGAAAAAGTGAAAGCAGCTTCCTTCGTTTTCAGCTGGTAAACCAACCCACTCGTCCAATCCTAAAAATGTTATCTGTGAGTAATCTGTTTTTTCTTCCAGTAATTTTTTTGCAAGGAGTTCGGCAGTTAGTGCAGGGGTGTGCCCCGATGCCATGCAAAGAACAAGTGATGGTTTTTGTTTGATGGCTGCTGCTATTTCATTGGCTGTGTAGTCAGATAGTTCAGCATAATTGGCAAAGCGGATTGTTTTCATTGTTTCGTTTTAATTCTGCATGAAAAGATATAAAACTAAAATAAGAATAAGGTAAATTGCACACTCATTTTATTTCATCCAACATTTTTTAATCAAGCTATATAGTAATGTCAAACAACATTAGCCTTACCGACGAGTATTTAAACAAATGCGAAGGCATTCTTCAAACAGTAAGAGATCAAAAGAGCGATATTCAAAAAGCAGCACAGTGGTTTGCTGAAACAATTTTAGCAGGAAGAATGGTACATGTATTTGGCAGCGGACACAGCCGTATAATGGTGGAAGAGATGTGGCCACGATATGGTTCCTTTCCGGGGTTCAATCCTATTGTAGAATTATCGCTTACAAATCATAATAGCGTTGTGGGTGCCAATGGCCAGCGGCAAGCCATGTTTTTAGAAAATGTACCAGGCCTTGCAGAAAGGATATTACGAAATTTTGCTTTAAGAGAAAATGATACGGCACTCATTATTTCTTCCAGCGGAACCAATGTGGTGCCTGTTGAAATGGCTGAACTCTTTCAGCAAAAAAAAATAAAAGTGGTAGCACTTGTTACAAAACAACATTCTGAAAAAAGCAGCAGCAAGCGCAGCGATGGGAAAAAACTATCTGACTTTGCTGATTTGATCTTAGACTCCGGCGCTCCAGCAGGTGATTCCATGATCTATATTGATGGCCTTGAAACTCCTGTTGCTCCCGGTTCCACTACCGGCGGCGTAATGATCATCAATACAATAAAAGCTGAACTGGCGCAACTGCTCACTGCAGCCGGCCAACCGCCAAAAGTATTAACTGCTGCCTGTGTGGTGGGTGCAGCAAAAGCCACTGCCATTTTTGAAGCGGCGTATGATGAGCATGCACATCGTTTGGCGGAGTTGTACAGAGGGTTATAAAGCCACAAATTTTTATTAGTAAAATACTCTTTTCTTTTAGGGGAAACCCACTTTTCCTGTGTCCATAAACCGTTGGCTAAAGTAGAGCCCATTGTCTTCGCTTGCCCAATAGAAAATAAATGTTGAACGGAGTCACGAAACAAGTTCGGGATAAACTCTGCCAGGTGAAGTCAAATCAAGGTAAAATTGCTTGTCCCAAAAAATAAAAAACGCTTATGAGCCATATCCCCATCCGCACAACTGTTGTAGGCAGCTACCCTTTTCCGGGCTGGCTGGAATTTGCTTCTAAAAACATGAACCAGTTTGGCGCTGCCGACATTGAAGAAATGATTGAAGACGCCGTGATTGCGGCGGTGCATGACCAGGTGACAGCAGGACTTGATGTAATTACCGATGGCGAACAGACAAGGCTGGATTTCAATTTGTCTTTTTATGGTTTTATACAAGGCATTCAAAACAACGAAACCGAAACAAGAAAATTTGGCCCACCGGCACATGACCAGCGTGGCAAGAATAATATTGTGGGTGAACTGAAAGCACCAAACGGATTAGGAGCAGTAAAAGAATATGAACGACTGAAAAAATTAGCGCCTGCTGGCCCAATCTTAAAAGCCAGCATTCCCGGTCCTTATACTTTGAGTGGAAGATTACTGCCCAACTCAACATACAAAACCCGTTTTGATATTACAGAAGCATTGCTGCCCATCATCAGCAAAGAACTGGAAGCATTGGTGGAAGCCGGTTGCAAAGAAATAACCGTGGATGAACCGAGCATGAGTTGCTATGCATACAAAGAAGACACAAAAAGATTTGTAGATATTTTTAACCGTACCGTTAAAGCCGTAGTTGGCAGGTGTGATTTAAGCACACACCTTTGTTTTGGTAATTTTAAAGGGAGGCCGGTTGGGTACAGGAGTATCCAACCGATGCTTCCCGATTTTTTAGACATGACGGTGGATGAAATTCATATTGAAATGGCGAACAGGGAATTTGCAGAGATAGAATTGCTGAAACCATTTGCAGAAAAGATGAATGTGGCGGTAGGCATTATTGATGTAAAAAATTATTACATAGAAAGTGTGGATGATGTGGTGGCAAGAATAAAAAAATGTTTGCAGTATGTACCTGCGGATAAATTATCCGTGGCGCCGGATTGTGGATTGAGCCAAACGGCAAGATGGGCCAGCAGGCAGAAATTGATCAACATGGTAAAGGGTGCAAAGAAGGTTAGGGAAAGTTTATAACCCCCTCCGCCCCCTAAAGGGGGAACTTTGAACTCTGCTAAGTCAAAGCTTGTTTTTTAACGCAGAGTGTTGGCAGTATTGTTCATTAAAGTTGAAGTGTTGATGTGGAAGATAAAATGTTTATTAACGATATAAAGTACCGCTCCTTCTCCCTGCCCGTTCCGTTCAGGCGGGCTTTAGGAGAGGGAGAAGGAGGGTGAGGTAAATGATAGCAGCATATAAAAAAGACACCGAACTAATTGCCGAAATGGATTCTCTCCTGCCGGATGAAAAAGGTTTTCACCTCTGGTGGCTTGGGCAAAGCGGTTATTTGCTGCAATGGAAGAGAAAGAGAATTTTGATTGATCCTTACTTGTCTGATTCGCTGACAAAAAAATATTTAAATACTGATAAACCGCATACAAGAATAAGTGAGTTGGTATTGAAACCTGAATTATTAAAAAATATTTCAGTTGTTACATCAAGCCACAATCATACTGACCACCTGGATGCAGAAACACTAATACCTGTTTTAAACACTAATCCTTCTATACAATTTATCATTCCTGAAGCCAACAGAAGTTTTGTTTCAGAGAGAGTAAAATGTGAAAATGATTTTCCTATTGGTTTGAATGACAAACAAGCTGTAACTATTGATGGATTTACCTTTCATGGCATACCTGCAAAACACAATGAAATTGACAGGGATGAGAACGGTAATTGCAAGTACATGGGTTATGTGATTGAATTTGGAAAATATAAAATCTATCACAGTGGCGATACTTTGTGGTTTGATGAAATGGTGGATCTGTTAAAACCATTTAATGTGGATGTAGCACTGTTGCCAATCAACGGAAACAAACCGGAAAGAAAAGTCGCTGGCAATTTAGATTGTAAAGAAGCGGCTGCATTGGGAAAAGCCATCAACGCAAAATATGTGGTGCCTTGTCACTATGATTTGTTTGAATTTAATACGGCTGATGTAAAAGGGTTTGTTGAAGCGGCAAAAGAGATAGATCAGGCTTATGTTGTACTAAAAGGAGGAGATAAATTTTCTTATCAATAATACATATATGATGAAACTTTTTTCTGCTGAACCACTCTGGCAAAAGAACGGCCTTTTCTTACTTCGTGTTGTGACAGGTTTACTGATGGCTTACCACGGTTTGGAGGTTTTTAAACCGGAACTGATAAAAGGATACACAGAATGGGAAGTAATAAAAAAACTCCCATCTCCGCTCTTCATGGTGTATCTTGGTAAAGGACTTGAATTGATAACGGGGATTTTTTTAACGATTGGTTTATTTACAAGGCTCTCCGCTTTGTTTATGTTTATTGATATGATATTTATTTGTTTCAAAGTAGGTGGCGGTAAATTTTATTATGAAGACCAGCATCCATTTTTATTTGCTATGATAGCGTTGCTGTTCTTCTTTACCGGGCCGGTAAAATGGGGATTGGATTTTGTTTTCTTAAAACAAAGAAAAAAATATTAAGAATGCCGGATAGTACCGATGTACATATCAACTCAAAAGGAAAACAAGCCAACACTTACGGTGCCATCGTAATTGGTAGTGGCATAAGCGGTGGCTGGGCTGCTAAAGAATTATGTGAGAAAGGTATTAAAATACTGGTGCTTGAAAGAGGAAGAAATATTGAACACATCAAAGATTACCCTACAGCAAATTTGTCAAGATGGGAATTGCCACACAGGGGAAGAATAACACAGGAAACTTTAAAAGCAAATCCACTCATCAGCAAAGCCGCTGGTTACGACGAAGCCACACAACATTTTTTTGTAAAAGATGCAGACCATCCTTACATACAGGAAAAACCATTTGATTGGATAAGAGGTTACCAGGTTGGTGGCAAGTCACTAACGTGGGGGCGTGCCTGTGCAAGATGGAGTGAGTTTGATTTCACTTCACCGCAGCGATATGGATACGGCGATAGTTTTCCTATTGGATACGATGAGATAAAAGACTGGTACAGCCATGTAGAAAAATTTATTGGTGTTACAGGAAATAAAGATGGCATACCATCTATGCCCGATGGAGAATTTTTACCACCGTATGAACTCAATGCAGTAGAAAAACATTTTCAAAAAACTATTAAAGAAAAATTCAACCGGCATTATGTTCCAGGCAGGTGGGCACATATAAGTGAAGGAAGGGAAACGTTTGCAGAGCAAAACCGCAGCCAGTGTATGAACAGGAATTTGTGCATGAGAGGTTGCCCTCTCGGTGGCTACTTCAGTTCTGTTAGCAGCACTTTGCCCTGGGCGAAGAAAACAGGCAACTTAACTATACGCCCGGATTCTGTTGTTCATTCAATAATTTATGATGAACAAAAGCAGAAAGCGGTTGGTGTAAGAGTGATTGATGCTAACACAAAAGAAGCCACGGAATTTTTTGCCGATATTATTTTTGTAAATGCCTCTGCATTGAACAGCAATATAATCTTGCTCAATTCAACTTCCAATCGTTTCCCTAATGGCTTGGGAAATGATAGCGGTGTACTGGGTAAATACATCTGTCATCATAATTATCGCGGCAGCATGTGGGGTTATATGGATGGTTTTGAAGATTGGTATTACAAAGAATCCAAACCGGTGGAATGTATCATGGCCAACTTCAGGAATGTAGAAAAAAGGGATACAGATTTTGTTGGCGGTTATGTAGTTTATTCCGGCGCCAGCCGTGAGAAATTTAATGTAAATGTAGAACCTGCATTAGGAGCTGAGTATAAAGAAGCCATTAGCCAGCCCGGCAAATGGAGTGTATATATGTACATGCAGGGAGAAACAATTGCGAAAGAAAATAATCATGTTCGTTTAAGCAAAGATCAAAAAGACCAATGGGGAATTCCTTTACTCATCACCTCTGTTGGTTATGATGATAACGATGATAAGATGGTAAAAGATTTTTTAGAACAGGGAAAAGCAATGATGGAAGCATCTGGAGTTAAAGAGGTAAATACTTATGATAATAAACAGGCACCCGGTTTGGATATTCATGAAATGGGTGGTTGCAGAATGGGCAGCGATCCAACAACATCAATGCTGAATGAGTGGAACCAACTGCATCATTGCAAAAATGTTTTTGTAACAGATGGCGCTTGTATGACAAGCACAGGTAGCCAAAGTCCATCGATATTGTATATGGCTTTTACTGCAAGGGCTGTTAATTATGCAGTGGGAGAAATGAAAAAAGGGAATTTAACCCCAAACCCCTAAAGGGGCTTTAGAGCATTAAAATTTGAACTGTATTGTGTAATGGTAAGATTTGAGATTATGAAACAAACTTCAGTTTTTTATGGCAATATCGTTGCGAACTTGTTCTGTTATACTTTCTTTTTACAAAAAAGAAAGTATAATCACACTTGTACAATAGCAATTCTTACCATCAGTTTATTGCTGAGCGTAAACAAAAGCACTTCGCAAATTCCCCCTTCAGGGGGCGGAGGGGCTACTACTTATTGCAATCCAATCAATGTAGATTATGGCTACACACCACATCCTTCATTCACCGATTGGGGAAAACACAGGGCAACCGCAGATCCGGTAGTTGTAAACTACAAAGGCGATTATTATTTATTCAGCACTAACCAGTGGGGTTACTGGTGGAGCAGCGACATGCTGAACTGGAAATTTGTTGAAAAAAGATTTTTGCGTCCATGGAATGATACAAAAGACGAATTGTGTGCACCCGCAGTTGGTGTTATCGGCGATACAATGGTGGTATTTGGAAGCACCTACACAAAAACATTCACCTTGTGGGGAAGTACTGATCCAAAAGGAAACAAATGGTTCCCATTGGTTGATTCATTTGAAATTGGTGGCTGGGACCCGGCATTTTTTACAGATGATGATGGAAAATTTTATATGTACAATGGCAGCAGTAACAATTATCCTGTATATGGTGTGGAGCTGGATAGAAAAACATTTAAACCAATTGGTACAAGAATACCCATGTATATTTTAGAGGCCTGGCGCTATGGCTGGCAACGCTTTGGCGAACACATGGACAATACTTTTCTTGATCCTTTCATTGAAGGAGCATGGATGACAAAACACAACAACAAATATTATTTTCAGTATGGTGCACCCGGAACAGAAATGAGTGGTTATGCTGATGGAGTCGTGATGTCAAGTAAGCCATTGTTTGATGGTGTTCAAACTTTTCCTCAATCAGATCCTTACAGTTCCAAGATGGGTGGTTTTTCAAGAGGTGCCGGGCATGGTGCTACATTTACTGATAACAATAATAATTACTGGCATATTTCTACCAGCATTATCTGTGTAAAAAATACCTGGGAAAGAAGAATGGGAATATGGCCTGCCGGTTTTGATAAAGATGATGTGATGTGGTGCAATGCTGCGTTTGGTGATTATCCTTTATATCTGCCGTCAGCAATAACGAAGCATGCTTTCCGGCCAGAGTGGTATTTGCTGAATTTTAAAAAACCGGTTACTGTTTCATCAACGTTGGCAAGTTTCTTTTCAAATAATGCAGTAGATGAAACTATTAAAACATACTGGAGTGCAAAAACGGCTGATAAAGGAGAATGGATACAAACTGACCTGGGAAATGTGTCAACCGTGAATGCGATTCAAATAAACTACGCCGACCAGGATGCCGAATTTATCGGCAAGCAAACAAATATTTATCATCAATACAAATTGTATTCGTCGCTGGATGGAAAAAAATGGACAGTGTTTGCTGATAAGAGCAATAACAAAACAGATGTGCCACATGATTACGTAGAGTTAGAAAAACCTGTACAGGCGAAGTATATCAAACTGGAGAATATTCACATGCCCACAGGCAAATTTGCTATCAGCGGTCTTCGTGTATTTGGTAATGGTGGTGGTTCAAAACCTGATGCAGTAAAAAATTTGATTGTATTAAGAACTGAAAAAGACAAACGCAGTGCTTATATTAAATGGAATCCGATAGACAATGCCTTTGCTTATAACCTGTATTACGGTACAGCGCCTGACAAATTATACAACTGCATTATGATCTATGATTTTAATGAATACTGGTTTAAGGCAATGGATTTAAAGAAAACATACTATTTCTCCATGGAAGCAATCAATGAAAATGGAGTGAGTGAAAGAACTAAAACAATGAAAGTGGAATAATGAAAACAGCAAAACTAATACTTGCTTTTCTCCTCTGCTGCGGCACAATCACCGCCCAGTTGCCACCTCCATTTTATGAAGATATTCAAGTCTTCACTGCACAGGATAAAGACAGTATGCCGCCAAAGAATGCTATTTTATTTGTTGGCAGTTCTTCTTTTACAAAATGGACAGATGTAAAGGATTATTTTCCAAAGCATACCATTATCAATCGTGGCTTTGGCGGTTCTACATTGCAGGATGTGATACGCTATGCTGATGTGGTGATAAAGCCTTATCATGCAAAGCAGGTGGTAATTTATTGTGGTGAAAATGATGTTGCTTATTCTGATGAAACCACACCTGAAATGGTATTGGAAAGATTCAAGCAGTTATTCAAAATTATCCGTGATGATAATCCTGTGGTACCTGTCGCTTTTATTTCATTAAAGCCCAGCCCAAGCAGGAAACATTTGTGGGTTAAAATGAAAAAGGCAAATCAATTGATAAAAAAGTACCTGGCTGTAAATAAAAGGACAGCATTTATAAATGTGTGGCCAAAAATGTTCAATAAAGATGGCAGCATTATGAAGGATATTTTTGTAGAAGATGATTTGCACATTAATGCAAAGGGGTATCATATCTGGCAAAAAGCAATTCTACCTTATCTCGTTAAATAATTGTATGAAGTTTATTACTGCCTGTTGTTTGGTTTTGCTGTGCAGCAATCTTGTTGCTCAAAAAAATATACAACTTACATCTCCCGATGGCAGCATTGTTTTTTCTTTTTCATTGCAAAAAAATAAACCACACTATTCCGTTTCTTATAATAAACAAGTGCTTATACAAAATTCTTCTCTTGATCTTGTGTTTGATCATGCAAAGCCTTTACAAAACTGTAAGCTTAAAAAAACGCCTGAGTATAGCACCGGGATTGAAAAGTATTCTTTAATTGTAGGCAAGACATCATCAGTAAATCATCCGTATAAAAAGGCAGTAATATTTTTAGAAGGCGAAGGGTATAATGTGAATCTTGAGGTAAAAGCATTTGATGATGGCATTGCATTCAGGTATGTTTTTCCAAAACAAAAAAAACAAAGCATAACTCTTTTAGAAGAGCAAACACAGTTCAATGTAGTTGGCAACCCTGTTATCAAAGCATTGCAACTTCCTGATTATACTTCATCCCATGAAGGGCTTTATACAACTGCCCCATTGGATAAAATTAATAATGACACATTAATGGATATGCCAGCGTTGTTGCAATTCCCCAATAATATAGTCATGGCAATAACGGAAGCTGCGTTGTTAGATTATGCTGGAATGTATTTAATAAAACGGAATGGTATGCTTACAAGTCAGTTATCTCCATTACCCAATCAGCCAGGCATAAAAGTAAAAGCAACACTGCCGCACCAAAGCCCATGGAGAGTGATGATGATTAGTAATAGTATCGGAACATTGATTGAATCAAATATTCTTACAAGCCTTTGTCCACCATTGGCATTAAAAGAAACAAGCTGGATAAAAACAGGCACCACTACCTTCCCCTGGTGGAATGGAACTATTATACCAGACACCAATTTTGCTGTAGGCAATAATTTTGAAACGAATAAATACTATATAGATTTTTGTGCAGATAATAATGTATTATACCATACAGTGGTGGAAGCTAATGGACATGAATGGTACACTAATGATGGTGGCGGATATCAACCCGGGAATAATGTGGATGTAACAAAACCAGTTGAATGGCTTGATATGAAACAGGTTTGTGATTATGCAAAATCAAGGGGAGTTGGTGTAAGAGTGTGGGTACACTGGAAAGCATTGTATCCAAAGCTTGATACCGCATTTGCCGTGTTTGAAAAATGGGGCCTCAGCGGAATGATGGTTGACTTTATGGATAGGGATGACCAGGAGATGGTTAACATTCAAAATGAAATTTTAGAGAAAGCAGCAAAACATCATTTGCATATACAGTTTCATGGTGCATATAAACCAACCGGCTTGCATCGCATGTATCCCAATGAATTTACAAGAGAAGGAACGCTGAATTATGAAACGTATAAATGGGACACTACACTTACAGTAGATGACGATTTGAATATTGTTGTTACAAGAATGCTGGCTGGCTCAACAGATTATCACCTCGGTGGTTTCAGGGCTTTTGGTATGCCGTATCAGAATGGCAACGGTGCATTCAAAGTACAATATACAAGGCCACTAACGATGGGAACCCGTTGCCATATGCTGGGTATGTATGTAGTGTTGGAGAATTACCAGGGAATGCTGTGTGATTATCCCGATGCTTACATTGGCCAATCAGGATTTGAAGTATTGCAACATATCCCTGCCACATGGGACGAAACACATGTTGCAAATGCAAAAATTGATGCCTATATTTCTATTGCAAGAAAAAAGGGGAATGATTGGTATATCGGGTCTATTTCAAATCATGATGAACATGAAGTGAATATTGATTTAAACTTTTTGCCTGCAGGAAAATATAAAGCAACAATTTATAGTGATGCAGACGATGTAATTATAAATCCCAATCATTTGAAGAAAGAAATAAGACAGGTAGATAACTCAAGTAAAATAAAAATAAACTTATCACAGGGCGGCGGCAATGTGATCATACTTCATAAAAATTGAGTAACCGTAAATAAAAAAAGAAACATGAGACAAACACTTTTATTGCTTGTAGCATTTATAATGAGTTTTTCAGTAAATGCACAAATCCCGGCAGTAAAACCTGCAGATGCAAAATCCGATAGCTATCGGATGAAAACCTTCATTGATGGATTGATGAAGAAAATGACACTCGAAGAAAAAATTGGTCAACTCAATTTGCCAGGCAGTGGAGATATTGTTACAGGCCAGGCATCCAATTCTGATATTGGTAAAAAAATAAGAGAAGGAAAAGTAGGCGGCCTGTTCAACATCAAATCGGTAGCAAAAATTAAAGCAGTACAGAAAGTAGCAGTAGAAGAAGGCCGCTTAAAAATCCCCATGATATTTGGAATGGATGTGATACATGGTTACGAAACGGTGTTCCCTATACCGTTAGGTTTAAGTTGTACCTGGGATATGAAAGCCGTTGAACGCAGTGCACAAATAGCTGCACAGGAAGCAAGCGCCGATGGTATTAACTGGACATTTTCTCCTATGGTGGATGTGGCCCGTGACCCACGCTGGGGCCGTATTGCAGAAGGTAATGGTGAAGATGCATATCTCGGTGGTGAAATTGCAAAGGCAATGGTGAAAGGTTACCAGGGCACAACTGGCTCTTATAAAAATAATAACATCATGGCTTGTGTAAAACACTATGCGATGTATGGCGCTGCAGAAGCAGGAAGGGATTATAACACTACTGACATGAGCCGTGTAAGAATGTACAATGAGTATCTTCCTCCATATAAGGCAGCAGTTGATGCAGGGGTGGGCAGCGTGATGGCATCGTTTAATGAAGTGGATGGCATACCGGCAACAGGAAGTAAATTTTTAATGACAGATGTATTGAGAAAGCAATGGGGCTTTAATGGTTTTGTGGTTACTGATTACACAGGCATCAATGAAATGATAGACCATGGCATGGGCGACCTGCAAAAAGTTTCATCGCTGGCATTGAATGCTGGTATTGATATGGACATGGTGGGCGAAGGCCTGCTTACTACTTTGGGAAAATCATTAAAGGAAAAAAAGGTAACACTTGCACAAATTGATGCCGCCTGCCGCAGGATTTTAGAAGCAAAATATAAACTGGGTTTATTTGATGACCCTTATAAATATTGTAACGAAGAAAGAGCTGCTAAAGAAGTGTTTACTGATGCCAACAGAAAGGAAGCAAGGCAAATTGCCGCACAGAGTTTTGTATTGTTGAAAAATCAGAATAATACTTTGCCAATAAATAAATCAGGGAAAATACTATTGGTTGGCCCCTTGGCCGATGCCAAAGAAAACATGCCCGGCACATGGGCGGTGGCCGCAAGATTTGATAAAGCCATTTCATTGTTTGAAGGGCTAAGGGCTGTTGCCGGAGATAAAGCAACTATTGTATATGCAAAAGGAAGCAACCTTGATGCTGATGCACAGTTTGAAGAAAGGGCCGGCATGTTTGGAAAAGATTTTAAAAGAGACATGCGCCCTGCACAGGAAATAATTAACGAAGCAGTGAATGCTTCGAAAGATGCTGATGTAATTGTGGCAGCGCTTGGTGAAAGTGCAGAAATGAGTGGTGAATGCAGCAGCCGCAGCAGCCTTGATATTCCTGCTGTGCAAATGGATCTGTTAAAAGCATTATTAAAGACAGGTAAACCGGTGGTATTGGTTTTATTTACAGGAAGGCCGCTTGCTATTAAATGGGAAAGTGAAAATGTACCTGCCATTTTGAATGTATGGTTTGGTGGCAGTGAAGCCGGTTACGCTATTGCGGATGTATTGTTTGGTGATGTAAACCCTTCCGGAAAATTAAGCACTACATTTCCACAAAATATTGGGCAGGTTCCAATCTATTACAATCATAAAAACACCGGCCGTCCACTGGCACAAGGAAAATGGTTTGAAAAATTCCGCAGCAATTATCTGGATGTGGGTAATGACCCTTTGTACCCTTTTGGTTATGGATTAAGCTACAGTGATTTTTATTACAGCGATGTAAAGCTGAGTGGCAATACATTAAAAGCAGGTCAAACAATTACCGCATCTGTTGTTGTAACAAACAACAGCAGGGTAAATGGCAAAGAAGTGGTGCAATTATATTTACGTGATATGGTAGGAAGTATTACAAGACCGGTAAAAGAATTAAAGGGCTTCCAGAAAATTGAATTGAAGGCCGGCGAAAGCCAAACGGTGGAGTTTAAAATTTCTGTGAATGACCTGAAGTTTTACAACAGCGATTTAAAATTTGTGGCAGAGCCAGGGGATTTTAAAGTGTTTATTGGAAGCAACAGCAGGGATGTGAAGGAAGCCTCCTTTAAATTATTATAAGATTGGTTGATGCAAGCCCAGCCGTAAGGCTGGGTTTGTTTTTATATAACCGGTGAAAAGATGCTGTTCACTCTGGGTACGCAACCTGTATCATGTTTATTAAGATTGCCATTTTATGAAACGACTCCTTGTCATATTATTTTATGTTCTTGCATTCACAGATTTGTTTGCGACAGATAGTTTGTTGGTAACTTCTCCGGATAAAAAAATTACCGTTTCAGTTTTTTACAAGGATAAAATAACCTACTCAATAAAGTATGAGGGGAAAACTATTCTTCAGCCATCATTGATTGATTTACTTGTAGAAAATAAAACAGCACTTTCAGAGAAAGTAAAACTTACCTCAAAAAAAATTGAAACGTTTGATGAAAACATTATTTCTCCCGTTGCGGAGAAAAGAAAAATTATCCGGGATAATTATAATCAGCTTACCATAAATTTTGCACAGCCTTATACTTTAATCTTCCGGGCGTATAATGATGGTGTTGCTTATCGTATTGCAACAAAATTTAAAGATTCGATTGTAATAAAAAATGAGATAGGTGTATTTGCTTTTGAAAAAGGAAAGAATATCTTATTACCACTGATCGATCCCGGACAGAGAACAGATAAATTTCATACCAGCTTTGAAGAACTATACCAGTCAAAATCAATTGATAGTTTAACCACACAATCATTTGCCTATTCGCCTGTTTTGGTTGGTTCTGCTGATGAAATAAAAATTGCAATCACAGAATCTGACTTAGAAGATTATCCCGGAATGTTTTTGCAGGGGACAAATTCAAACGCCGTGGAAGGCTTATTTGCTCCATATCCCTTAGAAACAAAAATGACAGATGGAGAATTTCCGCAGGAAGTGGTAACGAAAAGAGCCAACTATATTGCTAAGACAAAAGGCACAAGAAATTTTCCATGGCGTGTGTTGATCATTGCGAAAGAGGATAAGGATTTGCCCGGATGTGATTTGGTATATCGGCTGGCGTCTCCTTCTAAAATAAAAGATGTATCGTGGATAAATCCGGGCAAGGGAACAGATGAATGGATAATAGGTATCAACTTATTCAATGTGTCTTTTAAGGCAGGGATCAATACAGCTACATACAAATACTATATTGATTTTGCTAAACAATTCGGACTGCAAAGAATTATGATGGATGCAGGCTGGAGCCATTATAAAAACCTCTTTGATATTACGCCTGATATAAACATGGATACAATTGCTGCGTATGCAAGAAGTAAAGGAATTAAATTAAGTATGTGGACACTATGTTCTACGCTGGATAAACAATTAGACAGTGCATTAGATCAATTCAACAAATGGGGCGTTGATTTTATCATGACTGATTTTATGGACAGGGATGATCAGCCGATGGTGAATTTTTATGACCGTATTTCAAAAGCCTGCGCTGATAAAAAGATCATGATCATGTTTCATGGCGCTTACCCGATGAAAGGATACAACCGTACCTGGCCCAATAATGTTACCAGGGAAGGCATACTTGGTTCTGAGTATAATATCTGGAGTGATAAGCCAACACCGGAGCATGATGTTATTTTACCTTTTACAAGAATGATGGCCGGGCCAATGGATTATGAACCCGGCATTTTGGATAATGCAACAAAAGAACAGTTCAGGCCGATTGGTAAAAAAGTAATGAGCCAGGGAACAAGGTGCCATCAATTGGCGATGTTTGTGGTATACGACAGCCCGATACAAATTTTCTCCGGCAATCCTTCACAGGGAACGATGGAACCAGAGTTTATGAAGTTTCTTGGTGAGATACCAACTACTTGGGATGAAACAAAAGTACTGGCCGGAAAAGTTGGTGACTATATTGTTACTGCAAGAAGAAAAGGAGATGATTGGTATATTGGAGGAATGACGGATTGGGAGGCAAGGGAAATACAATTTATAATTGATTTTTTGAATGATGAATATGAACTACTTTTTACACCGATGGAGTTAATGCAAATAATTATCCATCCGATTATTTCATCAATAAATACATTACTAATGTTTAAACTACCATCCGATGTCTGAAGATGTTATGAGGATAAAGATGGCGTCCGGCGGCGGCTTTGTAATTAAATTTTCAAAAAAGAAAAATTAGAACTATGAAAATAAAACTGTCATTTGCAATTGTTTTGATTTGCTGTTACGTTTTGTTGCTGAAAGCTCAAGACAAATCTCTTATTCAAAAAGGAAATCTATGTGTCAGGCAAGCGATACCTTGCCTTACCGTATTTTATTACCATTGAATTACGATGCCTCAAAAAAATATCCTTTGATATTGGTATTGCATGGCGCAGGTGAAAGGGGCAACGATAATGAAGCACAATTGGTACATGGCTCTGTATTTGTTTTTAAAAGATAGTGTGAGGCAACAGTATCCTGCTATTGTAGTATTTCCTCAATGTGCTGCAAACAGTTTTTGGAGCAATGCTGCATTCAAATTTGATTCTGCTACGGGCAAAAGAAGTTTGAATTTCCGGGCCAGATGGCGAACCAACTACCTCAATGAATTTGGCACAGGAACTTCTGTATAAGATCATTGATGAGTATCCTGTAAATAAAAAGCAAATCTATGTTGGTGGGTTATCAATGGGAGGGATGGGCACTTTTGAAATAGTAAGACGAAATCCTAAACTGTTTGCTGCAGCATTTCCTATTTGTGGTGGTGGCGCTGCTGCTACTGCACCAGCAATGAAGAAAATGAAATGGTGGGTGTTTCATGGTGATGCAGATGCCGTGGTGCCAGCCAGTTTATCACAGGAAATGGTGGACGCATTGAAAGCTGCAGGTGCTGATGTGAAATATAGTTTGTATCCCGGAGTGAATCATAATAGTTGGGATAATGCTTTTGCAGAACCGGAATTGCTGCCTTGGTTGTTTTCACAGAAGAAATGAATTGCCACGGAGGCACGGATTGATTTTTTTGGTATTGAAATTTTCTCTTGTGATATAATTTAAAACCGGTTGTATGTCTTTGGCTCCGTAGGAGCGGTATATCGGTAGCGGCGGGTGAAACCCGCCGTAAAAAGGAAAAAATTATACGATGAGGGACGATGGCGAAGCCATCGTTGAAAA
Organism: uncultured Chitinophagaceae bacterium; assembly: GCA_963814445.1. Taxonomy (GTDB): domain Bacteria; phylum Bacteroidota; class Bacteroidia; order Chitinophagales; family Chitinophagaceae; genus Ferruginibacter. The sequence continues at coordinate 417,999 of CAWFCU010000013.1, read as the reverse complement.
ATACAATGTGAGAAAAGATTAATAATGGTATGCGGTACAGGTCCCGACGTTTTAGTCGGGATGCTGACTAAAACGCCGGCATGAGTGACACAACCTGCCTACCGGCAGGCGATATTGAATAGTATTCCAAAAGCTAAGTACATAAAATATAAAATGAAAAAATCATTTCTAACAATTGCCATTGTAGCAACCGCAATTTTTTCGCAGGCACAAAACCTGCCTGCCGGCAAGGCAGGGAAAACAATTGATCAACGTGTTGACTCCGTTTTAAAATTAATGACACTCGAGGAGAAAGTTGGCCAAATGAACCAATACAATGGACCTTGGGCTGCAACCGGACCATTAACCAATGATGATAAATTAATTGACCAGATAAAAGAAGGCAAAGTAGGCTCCATGCTGAATACAACCGGCGCTGTAAGAACAAGAGACTTGCAGCAACTGGCATTGCAATCAAGATTAAAAATTCCATTATTGTTCGGGCAGGATGTGATACATGGGTACAGAACAATTTTTCCGATCCCATTGGCAGAAGCCGCAAGCTGGGATATGGAAGCTATGGAACGTCAGCAAGAATTGCAGCTATAGAAGCAAGTGCTGCAGGAGTGCACTGGACATTTGCACCAATGGTTGATATTGCCCGTGACCCACGCTGGGGCAGAGTGATGGAGGGCGCAGGAGAAGACACGTATCTCGGTTCACAGATCGCAACAGCAAGGGTAAAAGGTTTTCAGGGAAATGGTTTAGGCAATACAGATGCAGTGATGGCTTGTGCCAAACATTTTGCAGCATATGGTGCAGCCATTGGTGGAAGGGATTATAACAGTGTTGATATGAGCCTTCGCCAATTGTGGGAAGTTTATCTTCCTCCATTCAAAGCAGCAGCAGATGCAGGAGCTGCCACTTTTATGAATTCATTCAATGATTTAAACGGAATTCCGGCTACAGGTAACAGTTACCTGCAAAGGGATGTATTGAAAGGCAAATGGAATTTTAAAGGGTTTGTAGTGAGTGATTGGGGCAGTGTGGGTGAAATGATCAATCATGGTTTTGTAAAAGATGGTTATGAAGCGGCAATGGCAGCAGCCAATGCAGGTAGTGATATGGATATGGAGAGCAGGGCATATATTCAGAATTTAGCAAAGCTGGTGAAAGAAGGGAAAGTAAAACTGAGTGTGGTGGATGATGCCGTAAAAAGAATATTGAAAAAGAAATTTGAAATGGGTTTGTTTGATGACCCTTTTAAATTTTCAAATGAGGAAAGAGAAAAACAACAATGGAATAATGCTGAGCATTTAAAAGCGGAAAGAAATATGGCGAAGAAAAGTATTGTGTTGTTGAAGAATGAGCAAGCAGGAGAAGAAGCATTGCCTTTATCTAAGAGTACAAAAACTGTTGCATTGATCGGCCCTTTCATAAAAGCAAAAAGCGATAACCTTGGTTTCTGGAGTTATGATTGGCCTGATGATTCTGTAAGAATTGTTTCTGTGTGGGATGGAGTAAAAAGCAAATTGAACAACGATTCAAAAATGCTGTATGCAAAAGGTTGTAATGTAAATGATACTTCCACTGCTGGTTTTGCTGAAGCCATTGAAATGGCAAAACAGGCAGATATAGTTATAATGAATGTGGGTGAAGCTAGGGATATGAGTGGTGAAGCAAAAAGCAGGAGCAGCATCCGTCTGCCAGGTGTACAGGAAGATCTGATAAAAGCAATACAGGCAACAGGCAAGCCGGTAGTTGTAATGATCAATGCCGGAAGGCCATTGATATTTAACTGGGTGGCAGATAATGTGCCTGCCATTTTATATACCTGGTGGTTGGGTACGGAAGCTGGCAATGCTATTGCCGATGTGTTGTTTGGAGATCATAATCCTTCAGCAAAATTGCCGATGAGTTTTCCATTGACCGAAGGGCAAATTCCTATTTACTATAATTATTACAACACTGGCCGCCCTGCTACAAGTGATAGTGATAGATTTTACCGTTCGGCTTATACTGATCTGTCGTTGTATCCAAAGTATGCTTTTGGGTATGGATTGAGTTATACCAATTTTTCTTACACCGATATTCAGTTGAATAAATCATCCATTAAACCAACCGGTAAGTTAACAGCAAAAATTACAATCACTAACACAGGTAATTATGATGGAGAAGAAACGGTGCAATTATACATCCGTGATATGTTTGGTTCTGTTGTTCGTCCGGTAAAAGAATTGAAGGGATTTCAAAAGGTGTTTTTAAAGAAAGGCGAATCAAAAGAAGTAAGCTTTACTTTGACGGTTGATGATTTGCGCTTTTACAATGACAAGCTGCAATACATTTATGAGCCAGGAGATTTTAGTCTGTTTATTGGTGGAAGTTCTGACAATGTAAAAGAAGCAAGCTTCACCTTGATAAAATAAAACTGCCACTTTGGCTTCTATGTTGAGTTGTAACAATTTTTAATTCAGGGTAGCGAAGAAATTCCAGTGTTATTATTTTCCTGAAAATTTATATTGGAGTGTAAAATAAAAATTCCGCCTGTCTGCAGGTATTATGCCAGGCCCGGGATAACCATCCGCACGGCGTGTAAAATATTTTTTATCCACTACATTATTTACACCGGTAAAAAATGTAAACCAACGCCAGTTATAACTGGCACTGATATCCATTACCGTAAAGGCAGGAATGGCACCGTCAACAGCAGTTGGTGTTTCCTCTGCATTGGTGGCATCTGAATATTGTTTTGCCTGGTAAGCCACCTGGTAGCTGATATTAAATCTTGGATTACCAAAAGAAACACCGGACCGTAATAAAACCGGCGGTACATTCTCCACTTTTTTATCCAGTATGGCCTTGTTCTTTGTATTGATATAACGGGCATCAATCAACGATAAGCTGATATAAGGTGACAATTTAAATTTGGCTTTCCCTTTTGAAAGTGCCTGCAGGATATCGCCTTCCAGCAATATCTCTGCGCCCAGGTTGCGGCTGTCTGATACATTGGTACGCAGGCGGTACAACATAAAACTTGTATCTGTACTAAAAATAGAACCGATCCGGTTATTATACTTCAGGTAAAACAAACTTACGTCGGTATAGAACCATTTCAGCAACTTGCCCCTGAAACCAAGATCAATATTGTAACCGGTTTCATCTTTCAGGTTTTCATCCACTCTTGCATTGCTATTCACCACACGGATGTCATTGAAATTGACAGAACGATAATTTTGAGAAATATTGGCATACAACTCCAACCCGTTTTTAAGTTTCCATGAGTTGCCGATACCAAGTAGAAAAAAAGAACGGGGGCTTTGTTTGTTTTCATTGATCTTTTCATCAGGGATAAATAAGTTGTCTTTATAATAATAGCCGTTTGCTTTTGTATTGATATGTTCAAAACGTAACCCAGGTGTAATGCTCCAGTGGTCGTTGATACGGAATATATTTTCTGCAAAAGCGGCAATATTATCCCCGGGAAATTCAAACGATGACTTGTTTGGCTCCGGTGCCAATAAATTCAAAATCAGCACCGCTGCCATTACTGCCATCACCCTGTTTGCGTTTAGTAAGTCCCATGTAAAAACGGGTGCCGATTAAAAAAGTATTATCCTGGCTTTTTATTTTGTAGTGTTGTATAAACCGCAGTTCAGAACCGAAGTTTTTATACTTGTCACTCATAAAATCCCTGCTGCCACCATTGTCGGGCCTGTTGATATAATTTAAAATACCCAGTGCATCCCGTCCACCCACCAGCATATAATTTCTCCAGTTTAACTTAGCATGTTTGCCAACAGCATAATCCAGGCTGATGTTTATTAAATTCCAGTTTACTTCAAACCAGTTTCTTGCCCTTACACTTACGGAAGGATCCTGGTTAAACTGTGCATCAGTAAGGCCACCGGGTTGTTGTGCCAGGTATTTCATCAATGTGTATTCCCCGGTTATTTTAAATGCCTTATTTATATCGTAACTGAGGTGTACGTACCCGTTATGCTGGTTGTATTTACTGTTTGGCCGCCAGTCATCACCCCGTTTGTATTGATAAAAGCTGTAGTAATTCAGTTTACCTTTGGCAATGGTTCCACCAATGCTGTTGAAAGTGTTGAAGAAGCCATAAGAACCTGCAGTATTTCTTGATGTGAATTCGAATGATTTTTGAGAGCCCTGTTTCATTACAAAATTTACCAGCCCGCCAAATTGTGGCCCATACTGCAGGCTGGCTGCACCCCTGATGATCTCAATTTTTTCAAGTGCTTCTGCCGAAGGTGTGTAATAACTTTCCGGGTAGCCCAATGCATCTGCACTGATGTCATATCCATTTTGCCTGATATTAAAATTGCTGCTACGATTAGGGCTTAATCCCCTGCCGCCAATACCTAATTGCAATCCACCCCTGTCGTATTCCCAAATATTAAGCCCCGGTATCCGGGCATAGATCTGGCGTGTATTGTTAGTGGCTAAATTAGCATTGAGGTTTTTTAAAGTGATCAGCTCCGTTTTTTTCCCAGCATAGATAGCTGTGCCTGATACATCATTCAGTTTACCGGAAACAGTTTCCAGTTTTAAACCGCTGATTATAATTTCCTGTAATTGGGTATTAGATACTTCTAAGGCAATATTGACCACCAAAGAATTGTTATCAATATTTACTTCTTCTTTTTTTAATTTATATCCAATCAGCGAAACGGAAATAGCATACTTTCCATTTTCAACGCTGGGAAAGCGATAGTAACCATTATCATCCGTCATAACGATTTTATTACCGGGCTGTAGAGTAACGGTTGCGTTGGCTACAGCTTCATTTGCTGCACTCACGTGGCCGCTGATAGTTTTGTTTTTTTGGGCAAAGGAATGGCCACACAAAAAAGTACACAGTATCAATACAAATAGTTTCATAATTATTTTGTTCGCCATGGCAATACCCAGTCGTAATTTTTACAGCTTAGCTTTTGTGCTGCTAAGTTCACAGTTGAATCAATAAATAATTTTGAAGGTACACTGTTCAATGTTACATACACTTCGGCATATACTTTTGGTTCACTGATACCTTTTTGTTTATATACATCTGCCAAATGGTAAGCATATTTTAAAATAAGGTCGGGCTGTGTACTCATCATTTTTTCCTGCAGCGGCGTTAAAAATTCCTTGTTATCAACTTCATAAAATTGCTTTCCTGTGCTGTCTTTTACAGTAAAGTATGCAGCACCTGCTTTTTCCATCAGCATTACACGCCATGAAAAGCGATAGCCTTGTTCATGCCAGAACAATTTGCCGGGATACAATAAAAACCGAAGCGGTAACAGGGCCTGTATCAAACAATACAAAACAATTCCCCACAAAATAAGGCTGTTATTATTGAAGTTGTATGCTGCTTTTGTTTTGTTGTTTTGTTGTTGGTATAATGGTAATTGTTGTAAAATCTTTTGATGAAAAGCAGCAGGGAAAAAAATGAGGCTGCATACAATCATCACAAAGGGGAACATGCCGATGGCAGGAAAAAAAATGGCGGTTGCGATGTGAAATGCCAGCACAAAGAAATAAGCTATATTTCTTGTTTTGTTATTCAGTAAAAAGAAAACAATAAACAGGTCGTACAACATGCCAAACCATGAAAAAAGGTATGCCATCCAGCTCTCATACATCCATTTGCCTATAACAGGAAAATAACTTTTTGCAGGCAGCCATGTTCTCATTGGCTCGGCCAGTATCAGCCAGTCGTAATTGATCTTTGCCAAGCCGGCAAAAATATATACCACCGCCATTTGAAAACGAATAATGTGAATGCACCATGCAGGTATTGTATCTGTGCGGATGGATGGAAACAGCAAACAGTCCAGGGAGTAGTTTCTGTTTGCAGGCAGCCATATCATTATAAATGCCACCAGGCTGATAAAATAATAATGATTGAGATAGGTTGTTACATCAATCAATTCAACATAAGTAAAGCAAAGAAAGAAAAGGATAATGGCTATCCTGTAAAAAAACCCAAGTGCTATACATAAAGCAGCAATAAGAATAACAGAGAATACAATATAGATACCGGGATTGCCCAGTGGCTTCACCCATTCAAATCCCCAGTAAGTAAAATGAAAGGATGGCGTTACATACAATTCATTGATCCATCCACGCCACCAAAACCGCAGCAAACTCACAAACATGAGTAGCCCAAAACAAATTCTGAATATCACCAATGGTGCAATGGAAACAGGCTTCCACAAAAATTGCCTGTTAATCGCCATCATTATCCATGTAAGTGATTTGTACAGCTGTTGCCGATGCTACATCGGTTTTTAAATACGTAAGTAATTTCTGTATTTCCCTGTAAGCATTTTCCACTGCAGGTGCATTGTTGCTAAACGAGGCTGACAAGGGAGCAGGGATGGCGGCCACTGCATTAATGGCAACATCAAACTGGCCCAGTACTGTATTTTTTAATTCAGCCCTGTTTATTTCTACCAGGTAATCATCAATACCGGTACCAGTGCCACCAGTGAAATATTTTTTAAGTGCTGTGAGGTTGGCCACTGCCAGTTCGCCACTAAAGCCGGAATAATAAGCTTCGCATTTATCAGCAAAAACAATCCCATTCGATCTTTTGCCAAATGGCCAGCCAATTCTCAGCCCTTTCATAGCATCAACTTCATAAGCCAGTTGATTCACCACATAACCGATAGGGCTACCCACATTCGTTTGCAGATTACCTATAAAAGCGCTACGGTAGCTTCCATTCCATTGCGTAAGGTTACTGGCGGCCAACGTTTTAATTTTAGTCATTATATCCCTTACATATTGCTTGCGGTTAGCTGAAGTGATTTCCTGGAATTTTTGCAATGTGTTGGTTGAAAAAAGCAAATAATCAAGTGCTGGCAACCCTTGTATGCTGTCTGAAACCAGTGGCTGGTTAAAATTGTAGGTGCCGGGACCTGTAATGATGGCATTTTCAATATCAGCAATCTTAGACGGAAATGAATTAATCGTATTGTTCAGCAACAAGGCAGATGCCGGGCCAAAATAAGGCATTGAAATATTTTCAAAAGCCAGGTAGGTGTTTTTGAAATGGCTACTCAGTGCATCCAGTTTTGATTGTACCGGGTCGTTCAAAAATTCATTAATGGCAGCATCAAGCGTGGTGACCTGTGCATTCAATTGTGTATATCCGGGGATGAACAAGGTATCACAATAGTTCAGCAACATTCTTTGCTTAAATGTATCCGAAGCTGCAGGGTTATTATTTCCACCGTTGTTTTTACTACAGGCAAAAAACATCACAGCAATAGCTGCAAGGCATCCGGCAATAGTAATTTTCATTTTGTTCATCGTGAATTTTTGAGCGTGCAAAACTATAAAAGCCCTGTTAACTGTAACAGGGCTTTCTAAAATATTTTTTATTTATGGTTGTAATTGCCCATAAGCAGTAGTTAAAATTGTTTGTGCCTGTTTCAATTTTGTATTGCTGGCATCATCAGCCAGTTCGTAAAAATCCGTTTTGATGATATCCAGTAATGCCAGGTAATTGGCGGCAGTTAAAGGGCTGTTGGAGCCACGGTATTTTAAACCCAATGCAAAACCATATCCTTCACTCAAACCATGAAATTTGGCAGAAAGTTCCGCCTGGGTTTGTGGAGCTGTGATATAATAGTACAGTGAGACCGCAATTGTTTTTTCCAGGTACTCTTTAATGGTATTAATGGCTTCATCACGGGTGGCGTAATCTTTAGCACCGATAGCTGCCCTGCCCTTGCGGAATGCTTCAGATATTTTAAAACCAGACTGGATGGATTTTCCCCTTTCAGCAAAATAGCCGCCTATTGCCAGTGGCCTGTCAATAATAGCACTGGTATAAGCAATAGAGGTGTCGTAGTCTTTAGGAATACCTACATATCCATAAGCCAGGTCCCAGGCATGCTGCATAGCAGTACCCTGTCCTGCAACTTCTGTATTATTATCAGCGCTGCGGCTGGCATCCAACTGAGTTATTATGTTGCTCAATTGCAAAGCACCCATAAGGCCTTTTGCCACTGCCTGGTTAAACTCTAATCCTGTATGGTTAAAAATGCGGGTGCCTATTTTACCAGGTACACCACGGGAAGCCGGGCTGCTGTAATACTGGCTGATATTTTTCATCGAATCGGCCAGCGATTTGAAGAAAGCAGCATCAGCAACTTTAGCGGAAAGGCTAAATGAAGTACCCAATGCATTTATCACATCAAAAGTGTAAGGGATATCGCTGCCGGTTTCTGCAGTAAAAGCATTATTGGTATTATTCCATAAATAGTTGATGGTATCCTGGCTCAACTGGCGGGTATTAGATTTTCCAAGAAGGCCGGTGTATCCAGCCCACATACTTATTCTTGCAGTAGCTTCTTTATTTTCAACATTGCTGAAATTATATGTATCCGGTGTAGTATATGGAGCAATGACATCATCTTTTTTACAAGAGCTGAATACAATAGCACCAATAAAAAGTACGGTAGAGAATTTTCTGATCATAAGTAGTAGATGTTTTGTGCAAAAAGAAAGTATTTGACCTGTATTGGGTTTTATAATCAGGAAATCAGTTTATATAATCGGGAAAAACAGGTAGTTAAAGTAGCGGCTTACAATAGTTGATGTTCAGGCAACAAAGGCGCATGAACAAATTTTTTTATCATCAATGAGAGTTACAGTAAATAAAAAAGCCCCTCCCGATTTTATCGGGAAAGGCTTATTAAAGCGCTGTAGGGGGAGGGTTCTCCCGAAAGCTTTCGGGACACGAGGCAGTTAGTCCCGATAGCTATCGGGATCAAAGTTCGGTGGTCGACCCCGGTCGTCTCGTCATAAATGACGAGACGGCTCTATACTTCGTTTATCCTGTTATCCTCACCCCCGAGACAAGGGGGTCGCTGTCATTAAGAATCTTGAAGTTGGTAAAATAAAAAAGCCCTCCCGATTTTATCGGGAAAGGCTTATTAAAGCGCTGTAGGGGGAGGGTTCTCCCGAAAGCTTTCGGGACACGAGGCAGTTAGTCCCGATAGCTATCGGGATCAAAGTTCGGTGGTCGACCCCGGTCGTCTCGTCATAAATGACGAGACGGCTCTATACTTCGTTTATCCTGTTATCCTCACCCCCGAGACAAGGGGGTCGCTGTCATTAAGAATCTTGAAGTTGGTAAAATAAAAAAGCCCTCCCGATTTTATCGGGAAAGGCTTATTAAAGCGCTGTAGGGGGAGGGTTCTCCCGAAAGCTTTCGGGACACGAGGCAGTTAGTCCCGATAGCTATCGGGATCAAAGTTCGGTGGTCGACCCCGGTCGTCTCGTCATAAATGACGAGACGGCTCTATACTTCGTTTATCCTGTTATCCTCACCCCCGAGACAAGGGGGTCGCTGTCATTAAGAATCTTGAAGTTGGTAAAATAAAAAAGCCCTCCCGATTTTATCGGGAAAGGCTTATTAAAGCGCTGTAGGGGGAGGGTTCTCCCGAAAGCTTTCGGGACACGAGGCAGTTAGTCCCGATAGCTATCGGGATCAAAGTTCGGTGGTCGACCCCGGTCGTCTCGTCATAAATGACGAGACGGCTCTATACTTCGTTTATCCTGTTATCCTCACCCCCGAGACAAGGGGGTCGCTGTCATTAAGAATCTTGAAGTTGGTAAAATAAAAAAGCCCTCCCGATTTTATCGGGAAAGGCTTATTAAAGCGCTGTAGGGGGAGGGTTCTCCCGAAAGCTTTCGGGACACGAGGCAGTTAGTCCCGATAGCTATCGGGATCAAAGTTCGGTGGTCGACCCCGGTCGTCTCGTCATAAATGACGAGACGGCTCTATACTTCGTTTATCCTGTTATCCTCACCCCCGAGACAAGGGGGTCGCTGTCATTAAGAATCTTGAAGTTGGTAAAATAAAAAAGCCCTCCCGATTTTATCGGGAAAGGCTTATTAAAGCGCTGTAGGGGGAGGGTTCTCCCGAAAGCTTTCGGGACACGAGGCAGTTAGTCCCGATAGCTATCGGGATCAAAGTTCGGTGGTCGACCCCGGTCGTCTCGTCATTTATGACGAGACGGCTCTATACTTCGTTTATCCTGTTATCCTCACCCCCGAGACAAGGGGGTCGCTGTCATTAAGAATCTTGAAGTTGGTAAAATAAAAAAGCCCCTCCCGATTTTATCGGGAAAGGCTTATTAAAGCGCTGTAGGGGGAGGGTTCTCCCGAAAGCTTTCGGGACACGAGGCAGTTAGTCCCGATAGCTATCGGGATCAAAGTTCGGTGGTCGACCCCGGTCGTCTCGTCATAAATGACGAGACGGCTCTATACTTCGTTTATCCTGTTATCCTCACCCCCGAGACAAGGGGGTCGCTGTCATTAAGAATCTTGAAGTTGGTAAAATAAAAAAGCCCTCCCGATTTTATCGGGAAAGGCTTATTAAAGCGCTGTAGGGGGAGGGTTCGAACCTCCACGAGGCAGTTAGCTAAAGTACAAAGTTCGGTGGTCGACCCCGGTCGTCTCGTCATAAATGACGAGACGGCTCTATACTTCGTTTATCCTGTTATCCTCACCCCCGAGACAAGGGGGCATGTCTGCCAAAAATTTCATCACCCCACAATTTTTTAAGAACTTTTCCAGATATCGTCTGGATTGATAGTGCAAACATAAGGTAAAACGCAATTACATTGGAAATATTGTAGGTATAATTTTTAATATTTAGAAAATATCATTCAAATTGAACTTTATCTTGAATTTTTTTAAAAGACCACACTTATTTTTTTATACCATTAAAACTTTTGCAATGGCAATCGAAGGGCAAAGAGATTATTTCAAGTCTCTTACTTTAAAATGGGTTGATTTTAGATAAATATCAACGAAACCGAAAAGCTGTACCCAAAAACCATCTGTAGTATTTTTTTCATTGCTTAAATAGATGTACACCAAAGGGAATTAGATAAATCTTGCTTCCGTCAAAATTTTTCAACGATTTGTACATATATTTGAAAATACGTTAAAAAATACCACTTGTATGGCATCTAAATTTAACCTCGACAAATTAGACCTGCAAATCATTCATGAAATGATGGAAACAGCAGAAATTTCTTACGCCGAACTCGGAAAGAAATTGTTTGTAAGTGGCGGCACAATACATGTGCGAATAAAAAAATTGCAGGAACTACATATTGTAAAGGGTACCCGGCTTAATGTAGATCTTAAACAATTAGGTTATGATATCACTGCCTTTGTTGGTATATATCTTGAAAAAAGTTCTTTATACGATTCCGTTGCAAAAGACCTTGAAAATATCCCTGAAATTACAAGGTTGAATTATATCACAGGCAACTATAGTATGTTTATAGAGATCGTATGTAAGGACATTGCACAGCTTCGCAGGGTATTGCATGATGAACTCCAAAAGATAAAAGGTATAGAACGTACAGAAACATTTATTTCTCTTGAAGAAGGCTTTAGCAGGAATGTAAGAGTAGCGCCTGCGGAGTAGTTCCCCCTTTAGGGGGCGGAGGGGGTTTTTACATCTGTTGCATCTCTCAATCCATTTCCCAATAAATTAAAAGCAAGTACTAAAAGCATAATAGCAAAGCCCGGCACCAAAGCCAACATGGGATTGTGTGTAATGATGAAATTGTAATTTTCTTTTATCATTAAACCCCAGCTTGGCTGTGGTGGTTGTACGCCAATACCTAAAAAACTAAGACCAGCCTCAATAATAATGGCAGTTGCAAAATTACTGGCAGCAATTACCAAAATGGGGCCCATGATGTTGGGTAAAATATGTTTTATAATAATTCTTGTATTAGTAAAACCAAGCGCTCTGGCTGCCTGCACAAACTCTAATTCTTTTATCGCCATTACCTGCCCACGTACCAAACGGGCTACACTCACCCACATGGTTAGCCCGACAGCGATAAATATCTGCCAAAAGCCTTTTCCCAATGCCAGGGTAATAGCAAATACTAAAAGTAATGTTGGAATGCTCCAGGTAACATTTACCAGCCACATTATTACAGCATCTGTTTTGCCACGATAATAACCTGCTGTTGCACCCAATATAATTCCAATGGTTAATGAAATAAGTACAGCTATCATTCCTACCGCAAGGCTTACCCTTGTGCCGATGATGAGCCGGCTTAAAATATCCCTGCCAAATTTATCTGTGCCCAGCCAGTATTTTTTTGTGATGATGTTTTGAGCAACTAATTCAGGATGATTATTTGTGATTTGGTTGATAGAATAATATTGAACGACTGAAGTATCCTGGTCAACATATTTATTAATAAACAAGCTGTCATTATTAATACTGTAACCACTGATTGGTATAAGCTGGTAATGAATTTTCTTTCCACTTACCAGGTGGTCAACCCACAACCCACTCCAGTACTTTCCTTCTGGTATTTTTAAAAACTGCTGTTTGTAGCCCGGTTTTTTCGCCTGTATCTCCACCGTCTGCAAATCTGCATTAGGAGAATTATCCGGCGCAATGAGATAACCGAATACAGCAATTAAAAAAGCCAGTACGATCACAATCAACCCAAACATAGCGCCTTTGTTTTTTTTAAGGCGAAGCCAGGTTTGTTTTTGAAAAGAATGTGATGGCTCCGGCATATTTATTTTATAAGTGGATGTAAGATCTTCCGGCAATCTTTACAAATCAAATAGACTTGTTACCAAAATAAGAATGTAACACCTCCGGCAACACAATCCTTTCTTCCGTTTGATTATTCTCCAGCAATGCGGCCACAATCCTCGGTAATGCCAATGAAGAACCATTTAGTGAATGCACCAATTGTGTTTTTCCATCTGCATTTTTGTAGCGTATCTTCATCCTGTTGCTCTGGAAACTTTCAAAATTGCTGACAGAACTAACTTCCAGCCATTTTTGCTGTGCCGCACTATACACTTCAAAGTCGTAAGTGAGGGCACTGGTAAAGCTCATATCGCCGCCGCACAGCCGCAAAATGCGGTAAGGCAGTTGCAGGTTTTGCAAAAGAGTTTCTACATGTTTCACCATTTCTTCCAGCACATCATAGCTTTTTGCAGGATCAACCAATTGTATGATCTCTACTTTATCAAATTGATGAACACGGTTTAACCCACGAACATCTGCACCAAAGCTGCCAGCCTCCCTTCTGAAACAGGGAGTGTAAGCTGTCATCTTTATTGGCAGGTCAGATTCTTTTACAATCTCATCACGATAAATATTGGTAACAGGAACTTCTGCTGTTGGTATCAAATAAAAATTATCAGCAGTGGCATGATACATCTGCCCTTCTTTATCAGGCAACTGGCCGGTACCGTAAGCGGTATCTTCATTCACCAGTAAGTGGCGGTAAATATTCTGTGTAACCTGCAGCAGTATTATAATCTAAAAAATATTGTATCAATGCTCTTTGCAGTTTAGCGCCTTTGCCTTTGTATAAAGGAAAACCGCTGCCGGTTATTTTAGCACCGGTTTCAAAATCAACCAGGTCATATTTTTTTATCAATTCCCAATGTGGGGCTGCACCTTTGTACAAAGTTGGTTTAGTTCCGGCTTCTCTCACCACTTCATTCTCTTCTGGTGTTTTACCTTTTGGTACAGAAGTATGCGGCAGGTTAGGCAACTTTACCAATTCATCGTGCAATTGCTTTTCAGCCGCAGTTAATTGTTCTGTTAATTGTTGTATAGAAGATTTGATAGACGCTACCTCTGTTTTTTTTGCCTCTGCTTTTTCTTTTTCACCTTTGCCCATCAGCATACCAATCTCTTTACTGGCAGCATTCATTGTTGCCTGCAAAGTTTCACTTTCCACTTTTAATTTCCGTACCTGCTCATCTGATGAAAGAATGGTATCAACCAATGAAATATCTGAAAAGTATTTAGCTGCTAATCTTTCTTTTACTAACTCCTTGTTTTGCCTTAGCACATTAATCTGTAACATAAACCTTAAAAAATTTCGCCAAAGGTAATATTTGCGAAGGATAGAAACGCTGATTGAACGGATTGAACTGATAATCGCAGATTTAAAATCCGGTTAAATCCGCTGTATCTGTGTCATCAGCGTTCTATCCTCCGCATCATCTCTATATATTTGCAGCATGCAACAGGCAAAGGACGATTTACAGGTGCGGTGGCTTAAGCTACGGATAATGCTGAAAGAAAAGTATGGCATTAAACCAGAAATGGATGGTGTTCTTTTCTTAATTGGTGTGCAGGAACTGGGTACGGGCAAACAGGAATACACTAAGGAACAAAAGCAAGACCTGATGCATATTGCTATCTGCACCATTTTGGCACCCAGTGGTTATTATGTCAAGGAAGGATATGACGATGAGGGCTGGCCGCATTTTAAACAACTGAAACCACTGCCGGATCATCACATGATAGAGCAGGAAAATTTTTTGAGAGACCATGTGATCATGTATTTTGAACAGTTCAACCAACAGGATTTTTAAAACACTTATTTCAATGAATAAAAAATTTCTCTCTCTTCTAGTGGTAACAGTTTCTCTTTTTTGTTTTACTGATGTAAATGCACAGGTAAAGAAAAAAGCACCCGTAAAAAAAGTTGTTTCTAAAGGCAAAACAAAAGCAACAGTAGTAAAGAAAACAAAACCTGTTTCGCAAAAGCAGGCCCCGGTAGAAAAATTTACAAGGGTAAAAGTATCTACTGATTTTGGCGACATGGTGTTGAAGCTTTATAATAAAACACCAAAGCACCGTGATAATTTTATCAAGTTGGTGAACGAACACTTTTACGACAGTTTATTATTTCACCGTGTGATAGCAAATTTTATGATACAGGGTGGAGACCCTAAGAGTAAAAATGCACAGCCAGGAGAAATGCTTGGTAATGGCGATGTTGGCTACAGGATACCGGCAGAATTCGATAGTACGCTGGTTCATAAAAAAGGAACTTTATGTGCAGCCAGAGACAACAACCCGGAAAAGGCCAGCAGCGGCTGCCAGTTTTATATTGTACAGGGAAAGCCGGTCAGCGACGCTGAACTCGATAATCTCTCACAGCGCAATGGGTTTAAATACACCCCTGCACAGCGTATGACATACAAGATGAATGGCGGCACACCATTCCTTGATAATAATTACACAGTATTTGGCGAAGTGGAAAGCGGTATTGAAGTAGTGGACAAAATTGCTGCTGTACAAAAAGGCGCTGCAGACCGGCCGTTAGCAGATGTACGAATGAGAATGGAAATTATACCCGATGAAACAGCGGAAAGCAAAAAATAATTCATCCAAAACGAGCCAGTTGTTTAAATTGCAGCGGTTTTAAAAATTGCATCACTTTTTCAATTATTAGTTATGAACGCTCCAGCCAGTTTACGCTACACAAAAGACCATGAATGGGTTTCATTAGAAGGCAATGTTGCCACTATAGGCATCACCGATTTTGCACAGGGAGAGCTTGGCGATATTGTGTACATTGACATCAGCACCAAAGGAAAAGCGCTGGCGGCTGAAGAAGTGTTTGGTACGGTGGAAGCAGTAAAAACAGTAAGTGATCTGTTCCTTCCTGTAAAGGGGACTATTACTGAAATAAATCCTGTGCTGGAAGGACAACCGGAATTAGTAAACACCGACCCATACGGCCAGGGCTGGATGATAAAAATGACAGTAGATGATGTGGCAGATGTGGCAGCATTGATGGATGCAGCAGCTTACACTGCGTTAGTTTCATAAAATGACGGAGCAAAAAAAATCATTGCGGTTTATACAATTTTTACCAGGCATTGCCTGGTTTTTATTTGTGCTGGTACTGATATGCCTGCCGGGAGATGATGTGCCCGATGGGCCGGATTGGTTCAATATTCCGGAATTTGATAAAATAGTTCATGCAGGGTTGTTTGGCGGCATTGTGTTTTTGTTTTGTATGCCCTTTAAAAAAAGTACCATTGCCAGATCAAGCAAGCTAAATCTCTTTATAAGGATCGCTATGGCAACAATTGTGTGGGGCATTGCCACAGAGTACATTCAAAAATTTTTTATTGAAGGCCGCCAGTTTGACCTGGTGGATTGGGCTGCAGACGGAATAGGGGCTGTTATTGCTTTCTTTGTATGCCGTAAATTTTTTCTTTAATTTTTTGAGACAAAATGAGAATCATGATTGGGCGGAAGTGGTCCCGATATTCCGGGACTTCGGTCAACTTTATATCATTTATCGTCTTTTATATTAGCGAAAGTGAAGATGTTTTGCTCTAAATACTCCAGCCTAAACCGGCTAAACTTTCTAAACCCCTAAACCTGTAAACTTCACTCTTTTCAGTATATTTGCCTTTGATGACATAGACAATTCAATGGAATATAACACCACGAGGAGTTATTTAATAATGAGGGAATACGGCCGCCATATTCAGAAGATGGTGGAGTACGTTTTAACGATTGAAGATGATGAGATACGCCAGCGTAACGCACAATCTTTGATTGAACTGATGGGTTTTTTAAATCCACACCTTAAAAATGTGGAGGATTTCCGCCATAAACTTTGGGATCATTTGTTCCTGATAAGTGATTTCAAATTGAATGTTGAAAGCCCATACCCTATTCCTACAAGGGAAACACTTAAAGCAAAACCAGAGCGGTTAAGGTATCCAAAAAAATATCCCAAATTCAATCACCTTGGAAAAAACATTGAGTTTGTAATTGACAAGGCATTGAAAGAAGAAAACCAGGAAAAGAAACAAGGTTTTGCAAATGCCATTGCTTATTACATGAAACTTACATACAGCAACTGGCACAAAGAGTTGGTGCATGATGATAACATACAGACCGAATTAACTGCCATTACCGAGGGGCAGTTAGAGTTTAATAACCGTCCATTTGTAAAACACAGGGCAGAAATTATTGAAAGGGATGAATATCCTGCAAGAGGCGGCTATCGCAAAAACTACAGCCAGCAACGCAACAATAGTGGCGGTGGAGGAAGAGATAACCGGGGCGGCGGAGGAAGGGACAACCGTGGCGGTGGAGGAGGCGGTAGGGATAACCGGGGCGGCGGCGGTGGTGGCAACAACCGAAATTTCAAGAAACGTTATTAATGCTTTTGATAATGCAAAAAGGCCCGGTGTAAAAACGCCGGGTTTTTTATTTGCTTGCCACGAATTACTCGAATGAACACGAAAAATAAGATTCGTGAAGATTAGTGTAATTCGTGGCTAAATTTTTTTATAACCATTTTCAGTTAGCTTCTTTATAGTTGTCGTAACCTTTATTTACTTTTAGGCGGTATTCCAAAACTATTTCTCACTACATTATTATACTTTAATTCATGAGTTCATTTCAAGTAAGGGGCGGTAAAAAACTTTCCGGTACCATTATTCCGCAGGGAGCAAAAAACGAAGCATTACAAATCATTTCTGCTGTGCTGCTTACACCAGACCCTGTAACTATTACAAACATTCCAGATATTATTGATGTAAACCTGCTGATAGAATTACTGGGAGAAATGAAAGTGAAGATCAACCGGGTGAGCAGGGATACCTGCATCTTTACGGCAGATGATGTGGATGTGGATTATCTTAACAGCGAAGCCTATCATAAAAAAAGCGGCAAACTCCGTGGCTCTGTAATGCTGGCCGGCCCTATGCTGGCAAGATTTAAAAAAGCATACATACCCAAACCTGGAGGCGATAAAATCGGAAGAAGAAGATTAGATACACATATCATTGGTTTTGAAAAACTCGGTGCTGCATTTGAATACAACAGTGATGGATATTTTTATTTATCAGCACCCAATTTAAAAGGCTGTTATATGCTGCTGGATGAACCCAGTGTAACAGGAACGGCTAACATATTAATGGCAGCAGTAATGGCAGAAGGCATTACAACTATTTACAACGCAGCCTGTGAGCCTTACTTACAGCAGCTTTGCAAAATGCTTAACCGCATGGGAGCAAAAATTTCCGGTATCGGCAGCAATTTATTGGTGATAGAAGGTGTTACCAATTTGAAAGGAACAGAGCACCGCATGTTACCTGATATGATTGAAGTGGGAAGTTTTATTGGCCTTGCTGCAATGACGCAAAGTGAGATCACGATTAAAGATGCAGGTATAGAAAGCCTTGGTGTAATTCCGGAAAGATTTCAACGCCTGGGAATAAAAATGAATTTTGTAGGTGATGATATTCATATACCGGCGCAGGAGCTTGTATGAAATTGAAAGATATATGGATGGCGGTGTGCTTACACTTTCTGATCATCCATGGCCGGGCTTAACACCAGATCTGCTTAGTATCATTTTAGTTACAGCCATACAGGCAAAAGGCAGTGTACTGATCCATCAGAAAATGTTTGAGAGCCGTTTGTTCTTTGTAGATAAATTAATTGATATGGGAGCACAGATCATTTTATGTGATCCTCACCGTGCTGTTGTTATTGGTTTGGAAAGAGAACAGAAATTACGTGGCATCACTATGAGCAGCCCTGATATACGTGCCGGTGTATCATTGCTGATTGCAGCATTAAGTGCTGAAGGAAAAAGCACTATTCAGAATATTGAACAGATAGACAGGGGTTATCAAAATATTGATGCAAGGTTGCAGGCACTGGGAGCAGATATTAAAAGGATAGTCTAAATATGGTTTAGAGGTTTAGGAGTTTAGAAGGTTTAGCACTAAACTCTAAACATCTAAACTCTAAACTTAATAAACGATGACAACACCTACACAAGTGGTAAGACACATGATGCAGCATGATTTGTTCAGCCAGTGGCTGGGAATAGAAGTGCTGCAGGTAACAGAAGGCTACAGCAAAATAAAAATGACGGTAAGAAGTGAAATGATAAATGGTTTTGGGATTGTGCATGGCGGTATTGCTTTTTCTTTATCTGACAGTGCTTTTGCTTTTGCCTGCAACAACCGCAATGTGTTATCTGTTGCTTTAGATACGGCTATCAATTTTTTAAAACCGGTGCATGTGGGTGATGTATTGACTGCTGAAGCAAAGGAATTGCACAATGGAAAATCAACGGGGTTGTATCATATTACTATCACCAATCAACATGAACATGTGGTGGCGGTGTTTAAGGGTACTTGTTTCAGAACGAATAAGAAATTGGTGGAGTGAAAAGCATTAGTCAGTAATCTTATCAATGAACCATTCAAATATCGGTGAGTTGAAGATAAAGTAAGAAGCAATCTGACCAACCAATGCAAGAACCGTTGGTTTCCAGAACATTTTGATTTTACCATTTGCCAATAGAATCAAAAAGGCAATTAAATAAGGAAGAAAGTAAATATCCAGAGTACTAACAGAGGTAAAATTAATGGCCCATAAAAAATATAAATACTTGAGTCTTTAGGATCTGGATGAGCATATGTAGGTAATTCTCCTTGTAAAAGGCCAACATTAAAATAGAATAAAGAAATTGAGACTGCAAATCCCCATGGAATTATTACAGCGCTTTTGACAAAGATTTTATCGTAGTAATCTAACATATAATTTTCAACAAAATAGCTATCTCACATCAAAATCAATCACCACTTTTTCCGTCACCGGGTGACTTTGACAAGTCAAAATATATCCCTGCTTAATTTCTTCTTCTTCCAACCCCCAGTGTACATCCATCTCTACTTTGCCTTCTAATAATTTTGCTTTGCAGGTACAGCACACACCGCCTTTGCAGGCAAAAGGAAGATCAGCACCTTGCTTTAAAGCCTCATCTAAAATGCTGCTGCTTTCAAATCCCATTGGGAACTCTACAGTTCTTCCATCCAGTTTTATTTGTACGGTGCTTTTTATTTTTTCTGCAGTTTGCTCTTTTGCCTCCTTGCCCTTTTGCTTATTGGCTCCCGGTGTGGTAAACAGTTCAAAATGTATTTTCTTTTTATCAATACTCTTTGCTTCTAAAAAATCTTTTACGCAAAAGATCATTTCTTCAGGCCCGCAGATAAAAAACTCATGCTGTTTATTGTAATCGATCAGTTTATTTAACTGGTTCAGCTTTTCATTGTCAATTCTTCCAAAGAAAATATCAGCATCTGTTTTTTCCCTTGTAAGCAGGTTGATGAAATTGAAACGCTGCAAATATTTATTCTTTAATCCTTCCAGTTCTTCAAAAAAAATAATAGAAGCCCTGTTGCGGTTGGCAAATACCAAAGTGAAATTGCTTTGTGGTTCTGTTTGCAAAGTTGTTTTAATAATAGAAATAACAGGTGTAATGCCGCTGCCGGCAGCAAAGGCCACATAATTTTTTTTATTGGCGGCATTTAATGCTGTATTGAATTTTCCTGTTGGTGGCAACACTTCTATTTCATCACCGCTTTTCAATTCATCATTGGCATAAGCGCTGAATTTGCCACCATCCACTTTTTTTATAGCAACAGTTAATTCATTTTCAAAAGGCGCTGTGCAGATGGAATAGGAGCGTCGCACTTCTTCACCATCGATCATTTTCTTTAGCGTTATGTTTTGCCCCTGTGTAAATAAAAAATCCTGTCGCAGCTCTTTTGGAATATCAAACGAAACAGAAACACATTCCGGCGTTTGTTTTTTTATTTCTTTTACTTTTAAGCTATGAAAATGAATTGCCATAACTTTTATTGTCTTTTCTCTGCGTCCTTCTGTATCTCTGCGTGGGGTTACTTATTTTACGATACCATTTAATAATTGGTTCACCATATCGTTTTCCAACACCTGCAGCGGAACATTCTTTTTATTTCGTTGCCAAAATTCCAGCCCACGTACAGCCGAAAGAATCGTCAACACTGTTACATAAGGATTCACTGCTTTAATTTCATTTTTATTAATACCTTCTTCAATAAAACCCATCAGGCTTTTTTCATAGCTGCGGCGAATGGTTAAAAAATCTGTGAGGTAAGGTTCGTTCAAATGCTTCCACTCATGATTGGCAACATATACTTCATCAAAATTCTCCAGCCATTATCTCAATGTGAAAACGTATCACCGCTTCTATTTTGGCAACCATAGTTTTATCGCTGTTGCGGATGTTCTCAATCTGTTCTGTAAACTGGTTGCCTATCTTAAAGCAGATGTCCTGAAGCAATTCGCTTTTACTGCCAATATGGTTATAAAGGCTGGGCGCTTCCACACCAACAACATCTGCCAGTTCCCTCATAGAAGAAGCGCTGAAACTTTTTGTTTTAAAAAGCGTGGCCGCCTTTTTCAGGATCACTTCTTTTTTACTGCTGTTTTTTCCGGTTACAATTTTTGCCATTGGCTGCAAACGCTTTTCACAAAACTAACACTTATTAGTTTTTGCTGCAAAACCTTTCCCACGGAGGCACAAAGGCCGCAAAGCTTACTTGGTTTTCTTAGTGGCTTTGTGGGATAGTTGTTTTTGACCAGCGGCCATTTGAACTCATATTAATTTGTAGTTTTACGCCTTTAAATTTTTGTTATGCAATTACAGGCGGTTGATAGGGTTGAAAATATTTCGCCTGCGGATTTCCGTTCGGAATATTATGATGTAAAGAAACCTGTTGTAATTACAGGTTTGGCAAAGCAATGGCCTTGCTATGAGAAGTGGAATTGGGATTATTTTATTGATGTGGTGGGAGATAAACAAGTGGGTGTTTACAATAATATAAAAAGCGATGCATATACACCTATCAATACGGCCGATGCTTACATGAAGTTTGGTGAATATTTAAAGCAGGTAAAAGAAGGGCCGCTGGAATTAAGGATATTTCTTTTTAATATTTTTCAACATGCACCGCAACTGGCGCAGGATTTTACCTGGCCCGAAGAATTCATGAAAGGCTTTGTAAAAAAATTTCCTATGTTGTTTGTTGGTGGCGAAGGCTCAATTACCCACATGCACTTTGATATTGACATGAGCCATATTCTGCACACACAATTTATGGGCAAAAAAAGGGTATTGCTTTTTCCGAACGAAGAACAACACAAACTTTACCGCAAGCCCTGGGAAGTGTTGAGCCTTGCCAATTTTGCCAATTATTACGAGCAATTCGATTATCAAAATTTTCCGGCTACTAAGCTGGCAAGAGGTTATGAGGTGGTGCTGGAACACGGCGATACCTTATTTATGCCTGCCGGCTATTGGCACCACATGGAGTATATCCAAAGTGGGTTTGCCATGAGCCTTCGTGCCATGCAAAGCAACCTTAGCGGCAAACTACAGGGTGTATGGAATTTGTTTGGAATGAGAAGTATTGATACGGTGATGAAAAAAACGGCGCCGGTTTGGTGGTACAACCAGAAAAGGGATAAGATTTACCAATTAGCCGACCGGGAAATCGCAACAGCAAAAAAATAGAAGGGAAATTTGATATATTATCAAATATTTTTTTACTTTTACGACCTGCCACTAGCGCAAAGCATTTTCCTATATTACTGAAAACCCCCATTTTCCTGTCCAATCGTCTTTTGACTAATCTGCCGGTTATTTATTAACTGAATTAATCTTATTTATATATCAACTTTTTTTCTTGTGGTTTCAGAGGTAAGCAAGGCCGGAGATCTTTATCTCTGGCCATTTTTTTTGAACAATCTGTCACTTTAGCGATTGGGGGACAGTTGTAAGGTTGTATTGAAAACTGAACAGTTTTGCCCATAAGTGATGGCTATATTGATATGCTGAATAAAATAGGGCCAGCATTCTTTATCTTTTCTTTAAGAGTAATTAAAGCAAATACATTTTACCTTGCTGCTGTTAATCAACCACACGTTACCTTTTCATGAATTAATTTTTACTTCACTTTTTTACCTACCACTACCGGCTGCAGGGAGATTTTCATTAAGTAAAAATTAATTACTATGGGCAAACTATCAAAGGCAATCATTGCTATTGTTTTATTTTCTGCACCTGTATCATTTGTGCATGGGCAAAGTGGGTACAAATGGATGGTTGGGGTAAATGCGGGCCTTATGATTTACCAGGGTGATTTAACACCATCTTCATTGGGCTCTTATAAAACAGCCTCCCGTGTTTTCGGGTTTTCCATTGCAAGGATTGTAAACCCATATTTTTCTATCCGTGGCAATGTTGCTTTAGGGAAATTAAGAGGCAATGATGCCGCTTATGATAATCCTGCATGGAGGAAAAGCCGTGCCCTTAGTTTTGTATCGCCTGCCAATGAATTTTCTGCACAGCTTGTATGGAACCCGTTTGGCAACAACAGTAATGAACTCGGCATGAAGGTTACGCCTTATTTGTTTGGCGGCGCAGGCGTAAGTTTTTTAAGCATTGCCAGGGATTACAGCAATATGGATACAACTGTGTTTTCATTTAATTCAAAAACACAATCAGGGCTCAAGCAGGATATTGCAACGGCACCTCCACGGTCTTTACTTGTGTTGCCAATAGGCGCAGGTGCTTCCTGGTATTTAAGTTCACGTTGGTCGCTTAATTACGAATTTACATTCAGATATACATTTGCGGATTACATAGATGGATTTAGCTATGCAGCTAACCCCAATCAAAAAGATTATTACCATTCTCACACACTTGGCCTGGTATATCGCTTTGGCGGAAATGGCGGTGGTGATGGAAAAGATAATTTAGGTTGCCCTGTAATGAAGTATTGATGATTAACTCATGCCGTTGTTCAAAAAATCAATCATGGGTTTCATTGTTTCAAAGGTTTTGGACACTTCTTTCAAAAGATTTTTATCTGTAAACTGTGCATCAGTTAATGGGCGGCTTACGATATAGCTTTTCATTTTTAAAAATTCTATCGCAGGGTTATCATCTGTATATCCTTTTGGCGGCCTGCTTAATACTTCTATACCATCTACTTTAGGAAAGTATTTTTTAAATGTTTTATCATTGACGATCTTTTTCCATTCATCAAAACTATAATCAATCTCCTGCCTCACTTTGGCAAGCACTGCAGGCTCTGGAACATATAAACCACCTGCAGCAAAACCTCCGCCGGGTTCACAATGAAAATAATAACCTGGTGTATTTATTTTTTTTCCTCCGGGATTAATGTAGGCACCCATGTTTGTTTTGTACGGACTTTTATCTTTACTAAAGCGGATGTCCCTGTTAATACGGAAAATGCAGTCTTTTGCTTTAAGTGATGCAACCGCCGGGTCAAACTTTGAAATGGAAAGTATCAGCGAATCAACAAAGGCAACAAAGTCTTTTTTTGCTTCTTCATATTTTTTTCGGTTGGCATCAAACCAGGGCTTGTTGTTATTTTTCTTAAGGTCCTTTATAAACTTTAAAGTGGAAGGTTGTAGCATGGCATTAGTTTTAATAAAAGCAATTTAATAAAAAAGGAACCGCTTTAAACGGTTCCTCATTTCTTATTTTTTATTCTTACTTGCCTGCCGGCAGGCTGGTTTCTTATTTTATATGGCTCCAGTTTTCACCGCTCTTTATCCTGTACAAAGTCATTTCACTTACATCGTACTTGGCAGCCATTTGCTTATAAGTCAGTTTACGTTTTGGATTTTTAATAGCTTCTTTAATCGCTCTTACCTTGGTAGCGGTTAATTTTAATCCTACGGTTTTATTGGCCTGTTCTTTTTTATAAGCAATCTTCAACGGGCTTTTTTGCTGGTGGTCGCTCATCTCCTGCAAAGTGGACCATTTAAGGTTACTTTTTTTATTGTCTTCTTTTTTGTGGTTGAGATGAATTACGTATTTGTGTTTGGGAGATTTTTTATTGCAAAAAATCCTTGCAATTTCCCTGTGCAGGTAAATGGTACCGTTACTTCCATCAAGATGGAGATTCAGCGTTCTGTAACCAGACGTTAAAGAACCTTTCAGGATCTTTCCATCTTTACGTACATCTGTTGTGTAACTGGCCGCCCTGCCAAGGGATGAAATAGCATATTTTCTGCGAACGCTTTTGTGGCCGCTTATTTTAAGTGGCTTCCAGATTTCTCCTGCAATTTTGTTGATCATACAAAAAGAATTTAATTCAGGTGGTGAGCAATAGCGCTTGTTTTAGACATATTTAATCTTGAACGGATATAAATATAAAAATTATTTTTTCTAAACCGGCAACATTTTTATAAAATCTTCTTCATTGATGATTTTTATAGACGTTATCTTCTTTGCTTTTTCCAGTTTGCTGCCTGCATCTTCCCCCACCACAAGATAATTAAGTTTACTGCTAACACCACTCACAATTTTACCCCCGTTCTTTTCCACCATCTCCTCTGCATAGCTCCTTTTAAGCTTATTAAGGGTGCCGGTAAACAGGAAGGTTTGCCCGGCAAGCCTATCGTTTTCTGCTACCTGCTTTTTTTGATTGATGAGTGAAACACCCAGTTCACCCAGTTTTTCAATCATATTTATATTGGCTTGGTCAGCAAAAAACTGGTGGATACTACCGGCAACTTTTACCCCAACATCTTCCATTTGCTTCAGTTGGTCCTGCGTATAATTTTTAAAATCAAGTATATGTTCAACCGTATTGGCCAGTGTTTTTGCAGTGGTTTCGCCAACATACCGGATGCCTAATGCATAAATAAGGCGGTGAAGGGGTTGCATTTTTGAAGCCTCAATAGCAGCCTTCAGGTTATCAATCGATTTTTTACCAAAGCCTTCCATTTTACTGACAGCTTCAAAATCGAGTTGAAAAATACCAGGTACATCTTTCAATAAACCTTCGGCATAAAACTTTCTTACATTGGCGTCACCAAAGCTTTTTATGTCCATCGCATCTTTACTCACAAAGTGAATTATCCTTTCCACCACCTGTGCTTCGCAATTAATATTGATACAGCGCCATACTGCTTCTTCTTCCGGCTTAAATAATGGGTGGTTGCAAACAGGGCAATTAACAGGGAAGACAATTTCTTTTTCTGTTCCCTTTCTTAATTCAGAAAACGATTTTACAATTTGTGGTATTACATCGCCGCTTCTTTCAATTAATATGCTATCCCCCAGCAACAGGTTCTTTTCTTTTATATACTCTTCGTTATGAATAGAAATACTGGAAACCGTTACCCCTCCCACCTGCACCGGTTCTATCTTTGCCACCGGTGTTACCGCACCTGTTCTTCCCACCTGGAATTCTACACCAATTAATTTACTGGTGGCCTGCCTTGCTTTAAATTTATACGCAATAGCCCAGCGTGGATGATGGCTTGTCATACCCAATTGCTCCTGCAGGTGAAGGTTGTTTACTTTAATCACCATCCCATCCACTTCATAAGGCAGATCATCTCTTTTACTTTCAAATTCGTTTACATACTCAATCACTTTATCAATTCCCTTTACCACTTTCATTTCTTTTTTGGGGCTTCTGAAGCCAAGTTGCCACAACATTTCCAGCATGCCGCTATGTGTTTCCGGCACCTTGTTTCCATCACTGGTTAAATAGCTCACGTGGTACAAAAAAACTTCCAGGTTTCTTCTCCCCACTTCAGCAGTATCTTTTATTCTTAATGTTCCGGCAGCGGCATTTCTTGGGTTTGCCAATGGCGGCACACCTTCCTCCATCAACTTTTGATTGTAAGCCTTGAAGTTATTTTTATTAATTAGTACTTCGCCACGTATTTCAACCTGTTCAATTTCATAAGCACTGAATTTAGCAGAAAGTGGAACCGACTTAATTTGTTTTGTGTTGATGGTTATTTCATCACCTGTAACACCGTCTCCTCTTGTAGCTGCTCTTAATAAAAAGTCATTATCATAAATAAGAGAGATACTGGCACCATCAAATTTTGGCTCCACACAATATTCCACTACCTCTAATCCTGAAAGCTCTCTTGCTTTCCTGTCCCAATCAAGCAAGTCGCCTGCATTGTAACTATTCTCCAGCGAAAGCATGGGAACAAGGTGTTCAACTTTGGGAAATTCTTTTACAAGGCCACTACCCACCCGCTGTGTTGGTGAATCTGTTGTAATAAGTTGTGGATTTTCTTTTTCAAATTTCTCCAATACTTTATACAGGCTGTCGTATTCGTAGTCACTGATAAACGGATCGTTTTGTATATAATAGCGGTATTCATGAAAACGCAAAACATCCCTTAATCCTTCAATATCTGTTTTGGATAAATTGGCTGTATCAATTGTTTTGGCAGAAAGCAGTAATTGTTTGGTTAGTTGTTGTAAGTTATTAGTCTGTGCCTGGTTATACATAGCAAATGATGTGTTGCTTCAAAGATAAAGTTACCCCGATGTCTTTTCTAAATTTTTATGGGCAGGGAAAGTTTTTCCATAAGGCATTTATTTTTTAGTAAACCTTAAACATTTTTTGATAGTTCCAACATAATGTGTTTAATTTACACATTAAAACTGCTTGTCAAATGAAAAAGATACTACTCTCTGTAGCTATTGTGTGTTTTTTTTCCGTGGCCAAATCGCAACTCTTAAGCTGGACTCCGCAATTTGCGGGTGATAATTCCAGTATTGTTATTACATTAGATGCAACCAAGGGCAACCAGGGATTAATGGGCCATACAGGCAATGTATATATGCACCTGGGTGTCATCACAAGTGCCAG
This sequence comes from uncultured Chitinophagaceae bacterium, assembly GCA_963814445.1. Lineage (GTDB taxonomy): Bacteria > Bacteroidota > Bacteroidia > Chitinophagales > Chitinophagaceae > Ferruginibacter. The sequence goes on along the minus strand of CAWFCU010000013.1, from coordinate 390,651 downwards.
CACTACACCTACAGACTGGCGGTATGTACCCACTACATGGGGAACCACAACAGCTCCTACAGCAATTTCACTTGGCAACAACAAATGGCTTTTTCAATTAAACAATCCCAGGGCATATTTTAATGCTGCTGGCGGTGGCGTTCCTGCCGGGGAAGCAATTTATAAAATTGCATTATTGTTCAGGGATGCCGCAGGTGCGAAAGTTCAGAAAAACGCAGATGGCACGGATATGTATATTCCCATTTATGCTGCAGGCAGTAGAGCTATACAGTTCACACGTCCTTTAATTGTACCGGATTATAATGGTTCAAATGAAGCCATTACTGCTACCGCAGGCCAAACAGTGTCATTGAAAGCAGTGCCGTCTACCGCAGGTACATTAAGAATATTCTATAATGGAAATGTAATTGCCGGCCCCATTACAAGCGGTGATAGCATTTCTGCAAGCCCAGTTATTTTAAATACTCCTGATCAAATATTTGTAGCAGAACTGAATGTAGATGGTGTAAGCTATTACGATACTATAAAATATTATGTTCCCCAACCCAATGTAATATTGCCACTCCCTGCCGGTGCTAAGGAAGGTATTAATTATTATAACTGTGCTGATTCGGTAACGCTTGTTTTATATGCCCCTAATAAAACAAGGAGTATGCTTATTGGTGATTTCCCTAACAGTAACTGGTTTTCTAATTCACAGTACCAGATGAACAGGACCCCGGATGGTATTTATTACTGGATAACGGTAAAGAACCTGGTTCCGCAAACAGAATATGCTTACCAATACCTTGTAGACAATTCAATCTATATTGCTGATCCGCTTTGCGAAAAAATACTGGATCCATGGAATGACAAGTATATCAATGATACGCCGCATGTCAATACTTATCCTAACCTTAAGCCTTATCCGGCACAGGCTTCAGCAGGCGTTAATGGTTTTGTAAGTGTGCTGCAAATTTGTGAACCCCAATATAACTGGCAAACAACCAATTTTGTTAAGCCTGATAAGAAGAACCTTATTATCTACGAATTGCTGATAAGGGATTTTGCAAGGCAAAATAATTATCAAACTATAATTGATTCTATTAATTACTTTAAGCGTTTAGGGGTTAATGTGATTGAGTTTATGCCGTTGCAGGAGTTTAACGGCAATAATAGTTGGGGGTACAATCCTACTTTTTATTTTGCCCCGGATAAAGCTTACGGCACTAAAAATAAACTTAAAGAATTAGTTGATTTATTACATCAAAATGGAATTGCAGTAATACTGGATGTGGTGTATAATCACATGGATGCTGGCGCTATTCCACAGGGAAAATTGTATTGGGATGCAGTTAGCAACAGGCCGGCAGTTAATAGCCCTTGGTTTAACCCTAAGTCCATACAACTCTTTAAGATTTTTCAATGATCTCAATCAGGAGTCTGCAGCGACAAAATATCTTACCCAAAATTCGCTTGAGCACTGGTTGAGAGAATATAAGATTGACGGCTTCAGATTTGATTATACAAAAGGAATGACCCAGACACCATCTTCTGGGGATAACTCTGCATATGATCAAGCCCGTATTGATATTCTTAACCGTTATTACGATTCAATAGTATCCAAGTTTCCTAATACATATATGATACTGGAGCACTTTTGTGTGCCTGCCGAAGAGAATGTGTTAATGAATAAAGGGTTTATGACATGGCGTGAAATGTATGCAGAATACAACCAATCCCTTGAGGCCAACGGCGGAAATAAAAATTTTGGCGACATAATGTGGAATTATAACGCCAATGGAAGAAACGCACCTTCTCCTTCATTGGTTGGTTTTATGAACAGTCATGATAAAGAGAGAAGCGTTTTCAATTGTATCAATTATGGTAATACTTCTGGAGGGGCTTATAATGTAAGGGATACAGCAACTGCCGTAGAAAGGATGGAAGCAGCAGCAGCCGTATTGTTTACAGTGCCAGGTCCTAAAATGTTCTACCAGTTTGATGAAATGGGATACGACATACCACGTTCTGGCAATACAGATCCCAAAGCCCCCCGTTGGGATTACTTAACAAAGCCATACCGGTTAAATTTGTATAATGCTTACTCCCAGATCATAAAATTCCGGTTGTCCAATCCTGCCATTTTTAATAATGTTCCATCTGCTTATGATTTTAATGCAAATGGTGGGTTTGTAAAGTATTTGCAAATTGGCGACCCTAACCCAGGCAATACGCAGGTTACAATTGTAGCTAACCTTGGAGTAACCAATCAAACAATATCATTAAACTTTCAAAAAACTGGTTTATGGTATAATTATCTCAGCAATAATACTACCGGCTCCGGTTCTACAACAGCAGGTTTAAATGGTGCTACCAACACCACATTCAACCTTAGCAGCAATAATCAAACAATTGTTTTAGCACCGGGAGAATACCATATATACGTTAGCAAAGGACCTTCTTACACCTTTACAGGAAATGGCAACTGGAGTGTTGCTGGTAATTGGGAAAATGGCAATATCCCACCTGCTACATTGCCAGGCGGTTCAGAAATAATTATCAATCCCCAGGCAGGGGGCGAATGTGTGTTGAATGTAACACAGACAGTATCTTCGGGAGCAAAATTTACTGTTGTAGCAGGAAAAAGCTTTAGAATACCATTAAACCTTACTATACAATAAATAATTTAATGTTAAGCGTGGAAGCAATGTCGCAAACAAATAGTATCAAAACCCTTCAGGCAATACAATCAGAGGTAGAAAACATTAACCGGATTGCACTGTCTGTAGATTGTGTGATTTTTGGGTTTGATGAAAACAAGCTGAAAGTACTTTTGATAAAAAGTGATTTGAAAAAGTACATTGGAAAGTGGTCGTTGCTTGGAGATCTGGTTTTTCCAAATGAAGATATTAATGCTGCAGCATACCGTGTGCTTAAGCAAAGAACAGGTTTAAACGATGTTTACCTGGAACAGGTGTATACGTTTGGAAATGTAAGCAGGCACCCGGCGGGCCGTGTGGTTACAGTAGCTTATTACTCTTTAATAAATATCCAGCATCACAAATTAAATATCCTCGATAACGAATTGCATTGGCATGATGTAAAAAGTGTAAATGAAATGGCATTTGATCACCAGGATATATTTGATACCTGTTTAAAACAATTGCAAAAAAGGGTTCAGGAGCACCCACTTGGCTTCAATTTGTTGCCCAAAAAGTTTTCACTCAGGGAGTTGCAGAACCTCTATGAAGCAATATTAAATATCAAGATGGACCGCCGCAATTTTAGAAAGAAGTTTTTTGCAATGGATTTTTTGGTGGATATGAAAGAGATGGAACAGGATGTTCCCCATAGGCCGGGCAAGCTCTACAGGTTCAATTTTGACAAGTATGAAAAGAAGAAGAAGAAATTTATAGGTATTGATTTTTGAGTTGCAGCGTATAGGATTTGGTTGTTGTCATAATATGTTGAAGAGCGTTTCAGGGCTTATAATTTTTTTTGAAAAATCATTCAACAATTGTTTTTCAATATAAAAATAACGCTTACTTTGCGTAAGAAATACACATTCGGGTGTGTGTTTTTAAATAAAAACTAACTGGCTTAATACCAAAACGAATAATTGCTTGCTAAATGAAAATGATTGCTTCATTCTTTCATCATCATGTATTATTCATGTTTTAGTAGCCGCCTAACTCCAACAATAAAAATTACAAAATGAAAAAAAACATGCTAAGAGCTTTAGGCAAGGGTATGGAAACGATTGCGTTAACGATTGTTTTGTCCTTGTTTACTGTAGCCGCAGCCGCACAAACACAAGTGGCTGGTAAAGTAACCGATTCAAAAGATGGTTCGCCTTTAGCAGGGGTTACTATTACCGTAAAAGGCACAAATGTTTCAACACAAACTGCCGCCGATGGCACATTTAAAATCACTCCCCAGTCATCAACTGGCGCTGCTTTGGTGGTTTCTTCGGTTGGTTTTGCAAGGCAGGAAGTGGCAGTTACTTCGGGAGAAGTAGTTGTAAGTTTAGTAGCAACAAACCAGCAACTTAATGAAGTTGTTGTTGTTGGTTACGGCACTTCCAGGAAAAAAGATTTAACAGGTGCTGTTAATAAGATTTCCGAAAAGGATCTCAACCAGGGAGCAATTACAAACCCTTTACAACAAATCTCTGGTAAAGCACCGGGAGTAGTGATTACACAGGCTGGCTCTGACCCTAATACAGCACCAAGCGTAAGAATCAGGGGTATAAATTCATTGCAGGGTGGCAACGATCCTTTAGTTGTTGTTGATGGATTACAAGGCGGGCTGGAATTGCTTCAGCAAATTTCTCCAAACGATATTGAGTCTTTCGACATTCTTAGGGACGCTTCTTCATCTGCTATATATGGATCTAGGGGCGCAGGTGGCGTTATCCTGATTACTACTAAAAAGGGAAAGGCCGGAAAAATGACGCTTGAGTACAATGGTGTGGCATCTTATGAAAAAATGGCGAAGAAGTTTGATTTGATGAATGGCGACCAGTATCGTGATTTTTTACAGAGCAAAAACATAACAACCAGCGACAATAATGCAAATACAAATTGGGTTGATGCAGTTACAAGGGCAGGGCTTTCACAAAACCATACAGTATCTATGAGTGGCGGCACAAGCGACTTTAGCTATAGGGCTACATTGAGTGGAATTCTTGCAAGCGGTATCCTTGAAAAATCATTAAGCCAGAATTACCTTGGAAAATTCCTGGCGACACAGAAAGGCCTTAATGACAGGCTTACTTTGCAGTATGGCATAAACATATGGTCAACAAAGGCGACATATATTGAAACAGGAACGGCTTTATGGAATGCATATAACAGAAGGCCAACAGACCCTGTATATAATGATGCAGGTGGTTATTTTACTGACTTGGCAAGCACTTTTTCGTATCTAAATCCGTTGGAGGTTATTGAAAGGACACAAAACCTTGGGCAAAAGAATGGCTATTTCGGCAACTTAAAAGCTGACTTAAAACTTATCGATGGATTAACTGCAGGCTTTTTTGGTACATACAAAAGAAGGAACGATGTATATGGCTTTTATCAACCCAGCGATTTAACTGGCACTAATGGCCAAGTGTACAATGGCTATGGCGTACGGAATACAGATGTGGCTAACGAGCGGCTTATGGATCTTTCTTTAACTTACAAGAAAAGAATTGGCGCACACAGTATTGATGTTCTTGGGCTATACGAATGGCAAAGAGGCACTTATGAAGGCTTCAAAAATATAGGAAGAGACTTTATTAGTGATTATACAGGCTATAATGCACTTAACCTTAGCGACATAAGCAAGGCACAACAGGGAGATATTAGCTCTTACAAAAATGAAAACACACTTATCTCATTTCTTGGCCGTGTAAACTATACATTGCTTGATAAATATCTGGTAACAGTAAGCGTTAGGCGTGATGGTTCATCAAAACTGGGGGATAATAATAAATGGGGTTGGTTCCCAAGTGCGGCGTTGGGCTGGAGGATAAGTCAGGAAGATTTCCTTAAGAACAGCAAAGTTATTAATGATTTAAAACTGAGGATTTCTTATGGACAAACAGGTAACCAGGGCGGTATTGAGCCATATCAATCACTTGAATTGATTAACCGTACCGGACCTAATTCATTTGGTTTTGTAAGAAATGCAAATAGAGATTTGCGTTGGGAAGTAAAGAAAATGTTTAACGCAGGTATTGATTTTGCACTTATCAATAATAAACTTACCGGCTCCATTGATGCCTACGATGGCAAAACAGAAAATATGCTGTACTCTTACAATGTTCCTGTACCGCCAAATTTGGTTAATACATTACTTGCCAATGTGGGCACCATGAGCAACAGGGGTATAGAGCTTGCAGTCAATTATAAATTGGTTCAAAAAAGAGATTTTACCCTTTCAATAGGAGGCAACATTGCAAAAAATGAAAATAAAATAACCGAATTAAGTGGAACTATCAATGGCCAGAAACTTATCACTGACTCCATATCATGGGGTGGTTACAGTATTGGCGTTGGCCCCGGCGAAGCGTCTTATCTTATAAAAGGACAACCAGTTGGTGTATTTCTTCTTTATAAACATGCAGGTGTTGATGCAAACGGAAACCAGGTGTTGGCAGACTTAAATAAAGACGGAGTAATTACTGAAGGCCCACGTTCCGGCGACCGTTATAATGCAGGAAGTCCGCAGCCGAAATTTACTTATGCTTTTACCGGCAATCTTACTTTTAAAAATTGGGATGCATCAATATTATTCCGTGGTGTACAGGGCAATAAAATTTTCTCAGGTACTCTGGCTGGCTTCACCCATTTACCAAACGTAATAAAGGGAAATGGCCTTGTTGATGCTAAATCAAATGCGTTTAATTTGGCTTTAGGCCCATCCGATTATTGGATTCAGGATGGTTCTTTCTTAAGGCTTGATAACTTAAATGTTGGCTATAAAGTACCTCTTGCTTCAAGTAAATATGTCTCTTCCTTAAGATTGTCCTTTACAGGAAGCAACCTGTTTGTTATTACCAAGTATAAAGGTCTGGATCCTGAAATCAGGGCTGACGGCGGCGGCGGTTTTGGTATTGACGGAACAGACTTTTATCCACGGACAAGAAACTTTGCTTTTGGCGTTAACGTAATTTTTAAGTAAAACATTAAATGAGAAATCAAATGAAAAATATATTTATTGTGCTTGGGGCTACTGCTTTGTTTGCTTCATGTACCAAGCTTGATGAAACAGTGTATGACCAGATACCTTCTGGTGAATACTTTAAAACTGAAGAACAGGTAAGGGGTACACTCACTACCATTTACGATGAAATCCGTGGGGATTGGAATGGTAAAGGTTATATGGGTGCAGACCGTGGCTGGTATGACCTCAATGAAATTTCTTCGGATGAATGTATGCTGCCAGCAAGAAACGGCGGTGCTGATTGGCAGGATGGTGGCGTATGGCAGCAAATGTATAAACACACATGGACACCCACCCACCCTTTCTTTGAACAAACATGGAACTGGTTGTATAAAGCCATTACGCAATGTAATCAGGCAATAGAATTGCTTGAGAAAAATGATGCTAACCCCCAATTTATCGCCGAGGCAAAAGTATTGAGGGCGCAATTCTATTACATGCTGATGGATGGCTGGGGTAATGTGCCAATTGTTACCAGCACAAAAACACTGATTACAGATGTAACACAATCAACAAGGCAACAGGTATTTGATTTTGTAACAGCAGAATTAGAAGAAAACGTACACAACCTTAGTGAAAACAAAAGCCTGTATGGCCGTTTTACAAAAGGTGCAGGCTTTGCCGTAATGGCAAAAGTATATTTGAATGCACAGGTTTATACAGGAACGCCTAAATGGGCCCAGGCAATTGCTGCATGTGATTCTGTTATTGAACTCGGGTATTCATTGGTGCCAGGCAACCAGTATTTTGATGCTGGTAGCAACGGATTATTTGGTGACGTTTGCAACTCTTCTGAGGTTATTTATGCCATATCAATTGATGCAAATAAAAATCCAAGAAATATTGTAGGTATTCGCTCTCTTCGTTTTGAGCACGGCAAGGCGCTTACTTTTAATAACGTATCAACCTGGGGGGGAAGCACAGCACACAGGAATTTTATTGAAAAATTTCAAGATGGCGATATCCGCAAGCAGCAATGGGTAAGCGTGGCGAAGGATAGAAGCGGTGTTACAGTACAAAAAGACGGCGGTGGCGATTTAATCTATAATATTGACATAGCCAGTATAGAAAACGCAGGAAACTTTGATGGGCTCCGTAATATTAAATTTAGTGTAACAGCAGGCTACCCTTCAGATGGGATTGGTGCAATAAACGGTGGTAGTGCTAATAATGATTTTCCAGTTTATAGGTTTGCGGATATTTTACTTGTAAAAGCAGAAGCAACACTGAGAAATGGTGGAAGCACGGGCGATGCAGCTACTTATCTCAATGCAGTGAGGAACAGGGCTGGATTGGCCGATTATCCGGGAGTTGTAACGCTGGATGAAATTTATGATGAACGTGGCCGTGAGCTTTGCTGGGAAGGTTTGAGAAGGCAAGATATGATACGCTTTGGTAAATACAATTTAGGGCATGATTTTGCGCCTGCAAGCGATGATCATTATAACCTGTTCCCAATAGCGCCAAATACATTGGCAAACAATTCTAAACTACAGCAAAATCTGGGTTATTAATCGGGGTAAATAAGCTTAAATAATAAAAAATAAATACAATGAAAAATACTTTTAAACTTTTAGGAACACTAAGTTTATTTATTGCATTTTTTATTGCTGGGTGCAAAAAAGAAAATGTTGATACAGCAATAGATGGCCTGGCAATAGCCAATTATGATTTAGTGCAAATCACAGATGCAAACAGAAACCTTCCAGTTTCTGTAGAAGTATCAGGCAACGAAGGGATAGATAGCGTTACAGTAAAAATTTATCCCGATGCATCAACTACCGCTGTCGCATCGCAAACAATCAGCAGGTTTACCAGCGATGCTTTTGGCCGCATAAATATTCCTGTTGCTTTTCCGTTGCCAGTTGTTGCTCCAAACGGTTTGTACAAGATTGTTTATACAGTTTTTGATAAAAAAGGAACTTCTGTTACAAAGGAGTATTTCGTAAATGTTCTTAATAACCAAACAACCAAATACTGCACTTTTGAAAACAAGGCATTACCTGCAGGCAAAAATGTTTGGGTAAGGGTAATTTCTACACTGCCTCTTGATGCAACAGATAAAGTTTTTTTTACTGGAAATTTTGAAGCTGCAAATGGCGGCTCTGGTGACTGGACCGGTGGCGTAAATTTATTTGAGATGACCAGGGTTAGTGCAAACTGTTTTGAAATAGCAGTAAATTTAACTACAGCTAATGAGTTTAAATTTACACTTGGTGGTTGGGATAAGGAGTGTTTTGATAATAACGGCAACGCAACCAGTAATTTTAAGTGGAATAGCGGCACGGGCTCTCAGGAATATACAATTTATAACTGGAAAACCAAGCCTGTAACTGTACAGAATATTCCTCAGCCATTACCATCTGAAGGAATCGTTTCAGGAAAAGTTTCAATTATTGCAGATGTTAATTCAACAGATGATACAAAAAAATATTATCTCGTAAAAAAAGGCGGCCCCTTATCGGATAAATCTATACCGATGTATAGGGTTGCTGGCACAACCAAAGTTATGGGTGCTGTTCTGCAAGATTTAACATCCGAGTATATTGTAGTAAGGGATGATGACAAATCTGGTGTAAACTTATGGGGCTTTGCAACCTCAGTGCCTGTATGGGATGGCCACACAAACCCGGTTAATGTAACTGTGCCTTATTTTGAAGGCGATGCCGCTATATTAGCAGTACCTGCAGAATTATTTATTGTAGGTGGTGCTACGCCAGGCGGATGGAACAATCCTGTACCAGTGCCTACCCAACAATTCACATTGGTAAGCCCGGGTAAATATGAGCTTACCGTTCCTTTAACGATGAATCAATCATATCTTTTCTTGCCGGTAAATGGTGACTGGTCTCATAAGTACGGAGGGTCTGAAAAATCAGCAGGCACACTCCTGGCAGATAACCAGGTGCCCGGCTCAAATACACCATCCCCTGATGAAGACGGCAGCTATAAAATTACCGTTGATTTTACCACTGCTTCATATAAAGTGGTTAAACAATAAGCCAACATACTTTTTATAAATGAGAAATGGGAACCACATTGGTTCCCATTTCTCATTTTAGCATCAATAAAAATATTCGACAAAATTTTTACTGAAAATCAATTATTTACAAAAGACCGATAAAAAATACTTCCCTTTTTTGCAGGAAATTAAAATGCATCCTCCTACCTTCGCCGTCCAAAATTTAAAGCAGCCCGGGATAGCGGGCGCATCACTTAAAAAATAAATACAATGAGCAAACTTCATTTCACAACCAAACATGCGAATGAGGCTACTGTTGCCCGTAACTGGTACGTGGTAGACGGTACTAATCAAACCATTGGCCGCATGTGTTCAAAAATTGCCGCTATTCTACGTGGCAAGAACAAAGCCTATTACACTCCCCATGTTGATTGTGGAGATTTTATCATCGTAATCAATTGCGAAAAGGTAAAATTAACCGGTAACAAGATGGCTGATAAAGTGTACGACACTTACAGTGGTTTCCCTGGTGGCCGTAAAGAAGAAATAGCAAAAGACCTTATCAGGCGCAGGCCGGAAGTGTTGATTGAAAGAGCTGTAAAAGGTATGTTACCTAAAAACAGGCTGGGAAGAAAAATGTACGGAAAACTGTTTGTATATGCAGGATCAGAACATTCTCATGGCGCACAACAACCAAAAGAACTTAAATTCTAAAAACTTTCTTAGTCTCAGTACTCATTACTGAATAGCTAAGTACTAAATAATAAAAAATGGAAAAACAAAAAAACGCAGTTGGCCGCAGAAAAGAAGCTGTAACCCGTGTTTTCTTAAGCAAGGGCGAAGGTAAAATAACGGTTAACGGAAAAGATTATAAAACCTATTTCCCATTGGTGTATTTGCAAAACCAGGTGGAAGCGCCATTGAAAACAGCAGAAGCTGCTGATAAATTTGATATTGTTATCAATGCACAGGGTGGTGGTGTAAAAGGCCAGGCCGAAGCAGCTAAATTAGGTATTGCCCGTGCTTTGCTTGAAGTAAGTGCTGATTACCGTCCGGCTTTAAAAGCTGCTGGTATGTTGAAAAGAGATCCACGTTCTGTTGAACGTAAAAAACCAGGCCGCAAAAAAGCAAGAAGGAGCTTCCAGTTCAGCAAACGTTAATCGTTATTGGTTATTCGTAACCGCTATATGATTAATAACAAATAACAATTAACAAATAACTAAATACACAATGGAAAATACAACCTCCTTACAACAACAGCTTCTTGAAGCTGGTGTGCATTTCGGTCACTTAAAAAAGAAGTGGAATCCTAAAATGCTGCCTTACATCTTTGCAGAAAAGAAAGGTATCCACATTATTGATTTGAATAAAACCGTAGAAGGTTTGCAGGAAAGTGCTGCTGCATTGAAATCAATCGCAAAAAGCGGTAAAAAAATCATGTTTGTTGCTACAAAGAAGCAAGCGAAAGAAATTGTTTCTGAATCTGCAAAAAAAGTAAACATGCCTTTTGTTACTGAACGTTGGTTGGGTGGTATGCTTACTAACTTCAATACCGTTCGTAAGAGTGTAAAGAAAATGCAGAGCATTGAAAAAATGCTGGGTGACGGATCTGCCGAAAGCCTTACTAAAAAGGAAAAACTTACGCTTACCCGTGATAAAGATAAAATGGAAAAAGTGCTGGGTGGTATCGCACAGATAAGCCGTCTACCGGCAGCATTGTTCCTGGTTGATATTGGCCACGAACATATCGCGTTAGCAGAAGCAAAGCGTTTGAACATTACCACTTTTGGTATGGTTGATACCAACTGCGATCCTAATAAAGTTGATTTTGCCAGTTCCAGCAAATGATGATGCAGCAAAATCAATTGCTATTGTTGTAAACTACATTACTGCAGCTATTGCAGAAGGTTTGGCAGAGCGCCAGGCTGAAAAAGATGACGATGACCAGTCAGGCGAAACAGAAGAATCAGCAGAAGCAAGAGCAGCCCGTTTTGAACAAAGGCAAGATGGTGCTGATGACAAAGAACAAGCGTGTAAGAGGTGGAACACCAACCAAACGCAGGGTACCAGGTCCGGGTGCTGGAGGCAGAAGGCCGGCAACAGGTGGTGGCAAGATAATTCTGATAAGTAGTCAAGATATTAATAACAATTACTGTTCTGCATTTTAGGTCAGCAGTCTTAAAATATTATACGATGAGTGTAACAATAACAGCCGCAGATATAAATAAACTGCGTCAAACAACAGGTGCAGGCATGATGGACTGCCGCAAAGCATTAACAGAAAGCAATGGTGATTTTGAAGCAGCCATTGACTGGTTGCGTAAACAAGGCCAGAAAGTAGCGGCAAAAAGAAGTGACAGGGAAGCAAAAGAAGGTGTTGTAATTGCAAAAACAAATGATAGCCAAAACAGCCGGTATGATTGTATTGGTTAGTTGCGAAACTGACTTTGTAAGCAAAAATGCTGAATTTGTTGCTTTTACCCAAAGTATTGCTGATGCAGCAGTGGCTAATGATGTAAATACGGTTGACGAATTAAATGAAGTGGCTATCAACGGTAACTAAAATTTCTGAATTGATAAATGACAAACTGGCTTCTATTGGTGAAAAAATTGCTATTCGTTTTGAAAGAATAGATGCTCCATTTGTTGCAAGCTATATACATGGTGCCAACAGGATGGGTGTGCTTGGTGGGTTTAATAAAGAATGCTGCGGAAGCAGGAAAAGATGTGGCTATGCAAATAGCTGCTATGAATCCCTTGGCTGTTGATGAAACATCTGTAGCACCTGAAACCATTGCAAGGGAAAAAGAAATAGCCATTGAGCAAATTAAAGCAGAAGGAAAACCTGCAGAAATGGCTGAAAAAATTGCTGCCGGAAAAGTAAATAAATTTTTAAAAGAAAATACTTTGATGGCACAGGCTTTTGTAAAAGACAATGCAAAATCAGTAGCCGAATATCTTAAAAGTACAGATGCAGAATTGAAAGTAACAGGCTTTAAAAGAGTAGCACTTGGGTAAATAAGATTAATTTTTTATTATAATAGGCGGAGCTGGTATGGTTCCGCCTTTTATTTATGTCGTTTTTATTCACAGTAAATCGCATTAAAAAGGATTATGCTTCAACTGTTTTTATACGATAAGTTTCCAATAAAAAAAAGGTACTTTTGCGCCTGATTTTTCAACCTTGATTTCAAAAGTTTGCAGTGCATTGATAAAATGCAGTAAAAATTTGCTGTAATGGGTCTTTTAACAGACTAAAACAAAATTAATTTGCCACCCTTTAAAAATAAAGCTGCCTCTTTAATTACACCGGATTATTGAACAAGATTGGTTTTACTATGGCCTCATTATTTTCACATGTGACTGAGGCAGGCGAAGCCATGAGAAAAACAAGGAACAGCATTCTTATATTATGCATAAACAAATCATCTTCTATATTAATATGAACTTATTCTTCAAATGTAAAGCTCCGTTTTTTGCTGATGGCATTATATTGTATTGCTTCATCATCCTGCACATCTACTAAAAAAGTGGTTTACTTTAATGATCTATAAAGACAATGACAGCACTTCTGCAGCAGCTATTAAAAACTGAAAAGTTAATTTTGAAAATACCATTCAAAAAAATGACCAGCTATGGATAACTGTTGGGGGCAGTAATATTGAAGACCTGGTGGTCAATTAACTCCGGCAATGGGATTGGGGTTACAGGTGGCAGGCAGTGGAAATGTAGGTACCAGTGGTCAGGAGCTCAGTGCTGGGTACCTGGTAGAATCAGATGGTAAAATTCAATTACCATATTTAGGAAAAGTACAGGCAGAGGGGCTTACCCGGCTGCAACTGGAAGTAAATCTTACAGAACTGTTTAAAGAATATACAAAAACCCTATAGTGAATGTGCGTTTTCTTAAACTACAACTTTTCTGTATTGGGAGAAGTAACCAGAAGTGGCAGGTATACTATGCCAATGAAAGGGCAACAGTGCTGGATGCTATCAGCCATGGCAGGGGATATTACAGATTTAGGCAGGAGGGACAATGTGATTGTGATAAGAGAAGAAAATGGGGAACGGAAAATCGGGCAGGATTAATCTTTTGTCAAAAGATTTTTTCAATTCGCCTTATTTTTATCTGAGAACGAATGATGTGGTATATGTAGAACCGGTAAATGCCAGGTTTATCAGCCGTTCTGGCATACCCTCAATATTTTACCGTCGTAGCAATTGGTGTATCCATGACTTACTTACCATTATTAAACCTGGCAAAGAATTATAATCAACATATTCATGTCAAACAATAATCCAACAGGATTTTTCAATACAGGAACAGGTTGTTGACCAGGGGGAACAAATACAACGGTTGCTTTATCGGGTATTCCCTTTTGGCCGCTTATTATTTTATCCTTAGCACTGGGCGTGGTGGCTGCCCGTATTTATTTGCGGTACCAGATACCTGTTTATGTTGCAAAAGCAAGGCTGGTGGTAAATGATGAAACACAGCAAAAAAGCGCTAACCTGAAGGAAATAATTAAACTTGATACCCGTAACCTTTCGCGGAAACAGAAAGGGAAATGCAGATGTTAGCTTCAAGGGATTTATTTAGAAAACTGGTGGAAAAATGCAGTTGAATATCATTTATATGCAGGAAGGGCTTATAAGAATGTCAAAGTATTATGATGAAAAGCTGCCATTTAATCTTGTTCTCGAAAACCCGATGCCGGTGTAAAAGGAACATTTACAGGCGATGTGGAGGCTGTACCTGGCGAGGTTAAGTTTGCTGGCATGATTTACCCTTTTGATTCATTCCTTCAAACAAAGGTTGGGGCCTAAAGTGGGTAAAAAACCCTGATTACACTGGAATATCTGAAAGGAAATTTAAGGTTACAGTAGCGCCTGTAGCTTCTGCAGTAGGCCAGTTAAAAGGCGGCCTGTTGGTGTAAACCCTATTTCAAAACAATCATCAATTCTCGATATATCCTATTCCTGACCCGGTGCCCTGAAAAAGGGATTGAGATACTTGATAACCTCATTGACATTTACGGATATTCTGCATGTTGATTATAAAAAAAGGATTTATGAAAATGCACAAACATTTCTTGATAACAGGTTAAGAATTGTGGCGGAAGAGTTGAGTGGGGTGGAAAAAGACCTGCAGTCTTTCGCAGAAAGGGAAGGTGTGGTTGATCTTGGCAGGGAAGCAGACATATATCTTTCACAGTCAAAAGAAAACATGCGCCGGCAAGGCGAAATTGCTGTTCACCTTGATGTGCTTAGGGAAATAGAAAAATATGTTACCCAGCGGAATAGTACAGCCAGTGCTATTCCTGCAACACTGGGTCTTACTGATCCAGTGCTGGTAGACTTGTTGAATGATCTTTATGAATCCGAAGCAAAACTTGAAAGGATAAAAAGGATGTCTGGCCCAGGCAACAGGGAAATACCTGTGTTGGAAGATGCTATTGCTAAACTTCGTCCAAGTATTGCGAAAAGTATTGAAAATTTAAAAATTAATTTAACGGCCAGCAGGCAACAATTGGAAAACGATTACAGGATAATGTCTGGGTTCGCTTAATAAAATTCCCTTTAAGCAAAGAGAACTTCTTGATATTACACGGCAGCAGGCAATTAAAAATGCCATCTACACTTTCCTTTTGCAAAAAAGGGAAGAGTCTGCCATTGCCGCCGCTTCCATAGTGCCTAATTACAGGGTGATAGAAAAACCTGAAGTCGGGCGGTATTATTTCACCCAGAGCCAAAAAAGATTTATACCATTGCTGTGTTGATAGCCTTGATGGCTGGTGATCATTTATATTTATTTCAGGGAGTTTGCAAGCAAGCGTATCCTTTTCAGGGCACAGGTTGAAAGTGCCTTACCCATTCCTGTTATTTCCGAGCTTGATCTTCATCCGCATGACCCTATATCACCAATTGTGGTGGGTGCAGGCAAACGTACATTGGTGGCTGAACAGTTCAGGGAACTTCGTACCAATATCAATTATATTACTGCCATCTAAAGGATAAATGCAAAGTGATATTTAACCACCTCTTCTATACCCAAAGAAGGCAAAAGTTTTGTGGCAATAAATGCAGCCATCAGCCTTAGCCTTACCGGCGATAAAGTGGTGTTGCTTGAATTTGACTTACGTAAACCAAAAATCAGCAGGCCTCTTGGCATTAGCCAAAGAACCAGGGTTAAGCAATTACCTGATTGGAAAAGCTACTGATACAGGAAATAATAAAACCTCATGCCAGTATTGAAAACCTGTATGTGATTCCATCGGGGCCTATCCCTCCAAACCCTGCAGAATTGCTGAGTGGCAGCAGGCTCCAGGAACTGATTACTTATCTGAAAAAGGATTTTGATTATGTAGTGATTGATTCTCCACCTGTGGCTGCTGTAACAGATGCAAAAATCCTTGCTAATGTTGCCGATGCCACCATCTACATTATACGGCATAACTATACCAATTTTGTGTTTCTTAACCTCATAAACGATATTTACCAGAAAAACGGGCTGCCTAATATCAATATTGTTTTCAATGGTATTGTTAATAAGCGTATCATGGGCTACAGTTATGGCAAAGGTTATGGTTACGGCTATGGCTATGGCTACGGCTATGGGTATAGTTATGGTTACGGCTATGGCTACACTATCGAAGACAAAAAGAAAAAAAGCATCTGGAAAGCTGTTAAAGTCTTCTTTTCAAGTTTGTTTGGAAACGGGTAACACTGTTTGTTTTAAAAGTGCTTAAGCTCAAAAAATTATTATACGTTATTTTGAAAACTTTGGGTACTTCTACCAGTACCTGCGGCATAGGGTATTTATACTATTCGGGCTTAGTATTCTTGTAGGTGTGCTTGATGGATTTGGGCTTACTATGTTTTTGCCATTGTTGCAAATGGTGGGGGATAGTACAACTGTGGATCCTGAAAAACTTGGTAACCTCCACTTTATAGTGCAGGGAATGCAGGCGATGGGTCTTAATCTTACCCTGGTATCAGTACTGTTGATTGCTGTGTTTGTTTTTTGTACTAAAAGGTGTGGTGAGGTATTTGTGTGATGCTTACGCCGTGAATAGCACAGCAATTTTTTATCAGGAAGATACGGCTGCGGATGCTGGGTGCACTCAATAACATTTCATTTAAATCGTTTGTTACGGCTGATGCAGGCCGCATACAAAATACCATGAGCGGCGAAGTGGACAGGGTGTCCCGTGCATTTCTCTCTTATTTCAAGGCATTTGAGCAAATGATACTGGTGGCAGTGTATATGGCATTTGCTTTTTTTGTGGATGCTCAATTTGCAGTGCTGGTAAGTATTGGTGGAGTGGTTACCAATTTTATTTATCAAAAAATAAATACGCTTACTAAAAAAGCATCGAGGCAATTAACCAGTGATGCACACGATTTCCAGGGCCTTATCATTCAGCATGTAGGTAATTATAAATATTTAAAAGCTACCGGCTTGTCCAACTTTTTTGGCAGCCGGCTTATCAATAAATTATTACTGCTCGAAAAAAGCAACCGGCGCATTGGGGTACTTACTGCCGTTATTTCGGGTGCCAGGGAACCATTGTTGATCTTTGTGGTAACAGCAGTTATACTGGTGCAGGTAAAATTTCTTGCGGCACCACTCGGCCCCATTTTAATAAGCCTGCTATTTTTTTACAGGGCACTTACTGCACTGCTGCAAATGCAAACAGCATGGAATTATTTTCTTTCTACTTCAGGCTCTATAGAAAACATGAAACAGTTTCAACAGGAGCTGGATAACAATAATGAGCAGGCAGGCAACCGGGAGTTAAATAAATTTAATTCCGGGTTTGAACTGAATGATGTATCGCTGCAGTATGGAGATAAAAAAGTGTTACAAAATATCAACCTTACCGTAAATAAAAATGAAACGGTTGCTTTTGTTGGTGAAAGCGGCAGTGGAAAAACTTCATTGGTAAATATGTTGGCCGGCTTGCTGCCACCCGATGCAGGTAATATGAAAGTAGATGGCGTCAAAAGCACTGAAATAAATATGCCGGTTTTTCAAAAAAGGGTTGGTTATATAACACAAGACCCGGTTATTTTCAACGACAGCATTTATAATAACATAACGCTGTGGGATGGCCCAACAGAAGGAAATATTAACCGGTATAATACTGCTATCCAAAAAGCAGCACTTACAGATTTTATAAATGGCCTTTCTGAAAAAGAAAATACAATACTCGGCAACAACGGTATAAATCTTAGCGGAGGGCAAAAGCAACGTATTTCAATAGCAAGGGAGCTGTATAAGGATATTGATATCCTTATTATGGATGAAGCTACTTCTGCCTTAGACTCTGAAACAGAAAAATCAATTCAGGATAATATTGATACATTGAAAGGACAATATACCATTCTCATTGTTGCACATCGCTTGTCTACTATCAAAAATGCAGACAGGATTGTGCTTATGAATAATGGCCAAATAGAGCAGGCCGGCACATACCAGCAAATGCTTGAGAATGCCGCTATGTTTAAACGGATGGTGGCCCTGCAGGAATTATAATGGCTTAGTAAGTTTAGGGGTTTAGAAGTTTAGCACAATTACTAAACCTCTAAACTCCCTAAACCCCTAAACACCCTAAACTTTTTTCAACTAAAACTAACAACAATGCTCAACGGAAAAAGCATTCTTATCACTGGTGGAACAGGCTCATTGGGAAAAGCGTTAACCAGCCACATTTTCAAAACTTATCCCGACGTTAAAAGGCTTGTTATTTTCAGCCGTGATGAACAGAAACAATACCAGATGGGTTTGGAATACCCTGCCGATAAATATCCGCAGATACGTTTTTTTATCGGTGATGTAAGGGATTTTGAAAGAGTAAAGAGGGCCATGAAAAGTATTGATTATGTTATCCATGCAGCTGCCATGAAGCATGTGCCGATTGCAGAATATAACCCCAGCGAATGCGTAAAGACCAATATCAATGGGGCAGAAAATGTAATTAATGCCTGCCTTGAAACAAGCGTTACAAGAGTAGTGGCACTATCAACAGATAAAGCCGCAGCGCCTGTGAATTTATATGGTGCCACAAAACTGGCATCTGATAAATTGTTTGTAGCTGCCAACAATATCCGTGGATGGAATGATATTATTTTTAGTGTAGTGCGTTACGGAAATGTAATGGGCAGCAATGGTTCTGTTATCCCTTTCTTTTTAAAAATGAAAAAAACAGGCGTGTTGCCAATTACGGAACCCACCATGACGAGGTTTAATATTTCATTACAGGGAGGCGTTGATATGGTGATGCATGCATTGGAACATGCCTGGGGAGGAGAAATTTTTGTTCCCAAAATCCCTTCTTATAAAATATTGGATGTGGCAGAAGCAGTAGGCCCTGAATGCGAAAAGAAAATTACCGGCATACGCCCTGGTGAAAAAATTCATGAAGAGATGATAACCGATTCTGATTCGTATTACACGTATGACCTTGGAAAATATTACACTATCCTGCCATCCTCTCACCGCTGGAACCTGGAAGAATTTTTAAAACACTTTAACGGGAAAAAAGTAGCTTTTGGTTTCCGGTATAACTCTGGTGAGAATACTGAATGGGAAACTGTGGAAGGTTTAAGAGGATTAATTAAAGAACATGTTGACCCAACATTTGAAGTGTAAGCAAAAATATCTTGTTGCTTTAAAAGATTAAACGCACACAGTGTTTGTAAGTTTCTTTCCACTGCTGGTGGCCGGGCCCATAGAAAGGGCAACACACCTGTTACCGCAAATAAAGAAAGCAAAGAATCTTTGATTATACAAAAGCAGTTGATGGGTTAAGACAGATTTTGTGGGGCATGTTTAAAAAAGTGGTGATTGCAGATAACTGTGCAGAATTTGCCAATTTAATATTTAATAATTCTGCATCTTATTCTGGCAGTACGTTTGCTTTGGGTGCTTTTTTTTTACCTTCCAGATATATGGTGATTTTTCTGGTTACTCTGATATAGCGCTCGGTACTGCAAGATTATTCGGTATTGACCTGTTCCGCAATTTTTCTTTTCCATATTTCTCAAGAGACATTGCTGAGTTTTGGAGAAGATGGCATATTTCCCTTTCCACATGGTTCCGTGATTATTTATATTTACCCTTCGGTGGCAGCCGTGGCAATACATGGATAAAAGTGCGTAATACTTTTATCATTTTTATTGTGAGTGGTGCCATGAATAGCATTACTGAAAAAACAAAAAAAACATTTGGCCCCATACCATACGGCCGCCAGCATATAACAGAAGAAGATTTAAAAGCAGTGAATGAAACACTGCTTAGCGATTATCTGACACAGGGCCCAAAGATTGCAGAATTTGAAAATGCTTTTGCAAAATATATCGGTTGTAAGTATGCGGTGGCTGTTGCCAACGGAACAGCGGCGCTTCATCTTTCTGCATTAGCATTGAATGTAAAGCCAGGACAAAAAGTAATTACACCTCCTATCACTTTTGCTGCATCAAGCAACTGTATAAAATATTGTGGTGGCGAAGTAGTATTTGCAGATATTGACCCTGCTACTTATTTGCTCGATATCAATAAAGTAAAAGCATTACTGGAAGCTTCACTAAAAGGAACATACTATGGCATTGTGCCTGTCGATTTCGCCGGAAGGGCTGTTAACCTGGAAGCATTCAGAAAATTAGCTGATGAATATGGATTATGGATTTTAGAAGACAGTTGCCATGCACCCGGCGGTTATTTTGTTGATAGCAAAAGCAATAAACAATTTTGTGGCAATGGCAATTATGCTGATCTGGCAATTTTTTCTTTCCATCCGGTTAAGCACATTGCTTGCGGCGAAGGAGGTATGATAACCACCAACGATGAAAAGCTGTATAAGAAATTACTGGAGTTGCGTACGCATGGCATTACAAAAGAACAAGGCACATTTACTAATGACATAAATTTTGCAGCAGGCCAATCAACTAACAGTGAAAACTACCCCGGCTGGTATATGGAGATGCAAACATTAGGCTACAACTATCGCATCACCGATTTTCAGGCAGCACTTGGTTTGAGCCAGTTAAAAAGGGCCGATGAAGGACTTGCAAGAAGAAGAGAGATTGCCGCCAGGTACGCAAAAGCATTTGCAGGTAAAGATTTTATCAAAGGCCAATCTGGTGCCGTTGATGGACATGGCTATCATTTGTATATTATTGAAGCAACCGACAGGCTTGGGCTGTATAATTATTTAAGGGAACAAAAAATATATGCACAGGTACATTATATACCCACACACCTGATGCCTTATTACAAACAATTTGGATGGAAAGAAGGAGACATGCCACAGTCAGAAAATTATTATAAACATTGCCTGAGCCTGCCGATGTATCCTACACTTACCGATGATGAACAGGAATATGTAATTGAAACAATAAATAATTTTTACAGAAGGTAGTATGCCACATCTCTCCATAGTTAGCCCGGTTTACAGGGCAGAAAAAATCATCCCCGTGTTGGTTGACAGAATTAAGAAAGCTGTTGCACCAATAACAGATGATTATGAAATTTTGCTGGTGGAAGATTGTGGGCCGGATAATTCCTGGCAGGTAATTGAAGAGGTAGCCGCTGCCGACCCGAAAGTGATTGGCATAAAACTCAGCCGTAATTTTGGCCAGCATTATTCTATCACCGCAGGGCTTGACCATGCAAACGGCGACTGGATTATTGTAATGGATTGCGACCTGCAGGACATGCCCGAAGAAATACCCAACCTGTATGCAAAAGCTCAGGAAGGCTATGATGTGGTACTGGCACGCCGCCATGTACGTAAGGATGGCTTCTTTAAAACATTTTTCTCTGCTGCATTTTACAGAACACTTGGTTACTTAACAGGATCAGAGCAGGATGAATCTGTTGCCAACTTTGGTATTTACAGCCGCAAAGCAATTGAGGCAGTGGTATCCATGAGAGAGTCGATCCGCTATTTTCCTACGATGGTAAAATGGGTTGGCTTCCGGTCAACCAAGATAAATGTAGAGCATGATCAAAGGCTGGAAGGAAATTCAAGCTACAATTTTAAAAAACTTTTCAATCTTGCTATTGATATCATTCTTGCAAATTCTGATAAGCCGCTTCGTCTTTTTATTAAGGCCGGCGTTACTATTTCAATCATATCATTTATTGTAGCACTGGTTATTATTTATAAATGGCTTACTGGCGGTATAGCGGTGATAGGTTATACAAGCTTAATTGTTTCAATATGGATGCTATCTGGTATTATTATGGCAATACTGGGTGTGGTTGGCCTGTATGTGGGTAAAACATTTGAAGGAGTAAAACGCAGGCCATTGTATGTGGTTGAAAAAAAAGTAAACGGCAATGCCCTCAACAAATAGTTCCATAGAATTATTGGATTGGGATACTGATTTTTTTGGCTTTAAAGTTGGCAGGGTAAACAGTGGCACGGGCACAATTAACTGGGATGAATTATTTGATGGGCTTTCCAGGGAAGAAATTAAGTTGGCTTATTTTTATTCTTCCGAAGCAATCAACAAAACCGGCATTAATGAAAATCTTTTTGAAATAGCCCTGGCCGATAAAAAAGTAACGTACCTGAAAAAAATAAACAGCAACTGCAAATACCCACTCCTCTATAACAACTTACCGGGAAGAATACCCCGAAATAAAATTGCAGGAACTTGCGGTTGAAAGTGGTGTTTATTCAAGATTTAATACAGACAGGCGGATAGGGAAGGAAAAATTTGAGTCGTTGTACAGGCTATGGATTGTAAATTCAGTGCAAAAAAAAATAGCTTCTGAAGTGCTTGTTTTTTCAGCAGATAAAGAGATTGATGGTTTTGTAACCCTGGGACAAAAAAACAACAGGGGCGATATAGGAATTATAGCAGTAGATGGAAAACAAAGGGGTAAAGGTATCGGCAAGTCGCTGATGTTATCAGCAGAGCAATGGTTTGCAAACCATGGTTATACAGATATGCAGGTAATAACGCAGGGCGGTAATGAAGCGGCCTGCAGGTTGTATGAAAGCTGTGGTTTTACTATTGAAAAAACCGAGTATGTTTATCATATCTGGCGTAAGTAACTTATCAACGTTTATTCCAACTAAAAATAAAAAGTGCAAACGGGTTATTAATGAATTATCAAATCGCTTTTAACAAGCCTTACCTCACTGGCAAAGAAGCACATTATATGTATGATGCCGTATACACCGGTAAGTTATCCGGCAATGGTAAATACACAAAGTTGTGCCAGGATTTTTTACAGCAGCGTTATGGGTTTGGCAAATGCCTGCTTACCACCTCCTGTACAGATGCTTTGGAAATGGCTGCTATACTCATCAACATACAACCTGGTGATGAAGTGATAATGCCTTCTTACACATTTGTAAGTACCGCCAATGCTTTTGTATTGCGTGGGGCGAAAATAATTTTTGCCGATAGCCGCAAAGATCATCCCGGCATGGATGAAGCGGCTGTAGAAAAACTCATCACATCAAAAACAAAAGCAATTGTGCCTGTGCATTATGCAGGCGTGGCCTGTGATATGGATATATTGATGGCCCTTGCTGATAAATACAAACTGTATGTGATTGAAGATGCAGCGCAGGCTATTGACAGTTATTATACAGGAAAGGATGGAAAGAAAAGAGCGTTGGGAAGTATTGGGCATCTGGCAGCATTTTCATTTCATGAAACAAAAAATATTATTTCAGGCGAAGGCGGTATGCTGGCAATAAACGACGCCCAATTTATGGCAAGGGCTGAGATCATTTGGGAAAAAGGAACTAACCGTTCAGCATTCTTTCGTGGCGAAGTAGATAAATATGGTTGGGTTGATGTAGGATCATCTTTTCTTCCATCAGAAATTGTAGCAGCATTTTTATGGGCACAGTTAGAGAACCTGCAGGATATACAAACAAAAAGAATTTTGTTGTGGCAATGTTATGATGAGCTGATGAAAAAAATTGCAAAAGAGAAAAATATTACACTGCCTTCTGTTCCTTCATTTGCCACTAACAATGCACACATGTATTATTTTGTATGCAGCAGCCTTCAGCAGCGTACAGATATAATTAACCGGTTAAAACAAAACGGCATCCTCGCCGTATTTCATTATCTAAGCCTGCACACAAGCCCTTTTTACAAAGACAAACATGGCGAAAGGGAATTGCCATTAACAGATAAATATTCTGATTGCCTGGTGAGGTTGCCATTATTTTATGAACTCACCGAAACACAAGTAGCAGACATTGTAAAAATTATTGGAGCATAATGATTGGTTGGACAAAAGACGCAAACGGAATTTTTATCAGCAGTAATGCTATTGCGCTGTCATATCCTGAAGAAGGGAATGCTGTATGTTTTTCATGGGAGCAAAACAGCCCGTGGTTTAAACAGCGGAATGAACTGATACTGGCAATGATAAAAAGACATTCTATAAACGGCGACTTTTTAGATATAGGTGGAGGAAATGGTTTCCAGGCAAAAGCAATGATTGATTCAGGGTTTCAGCATAAAGTTATACTCTGTGAGCCAGGCGCTGCCGGTTGCCTCAACGCAAAAAAAAGAGGGCTGCCATTGGTGTATTGCGGCCTTTTCCAGGATATGCCTTTAGAAGAGTATGATATTAAAGGCTGCGGCCTGTTTGATGTGGTGGAACATATAGAAGATGATGTTCTTTTTTTAAACGAGCTGTATGACAAAGTGCCAACCGGAACAAAAGTTTTTATTAATGTACCTGCTATGAAAATGCTATGGTCGCAGGCAGATGAAATTGCAGGGCATTACCGCAGGTACAATAAAAAAGAAGTTGAAAGATTGAAGCAGCAGGTAAAATTCCGCTTTGCCGAATATGGTTATTATTTCAGTTTTTATTTTTTGCCCATGCTGTTGCTACGGGTGATACCATACAGGCTGGGCATTAGAAAAAGCCATGAAAAAGTAATGGAAGATGAAAACAAAAACCATTCTTCCGGTGAAGGCTTATTCAAAAATTAATTTCCGCTGCTCATAAAAAAAGGTTGAAGAAAGCAACGCAGGGAAAGTTTGCGGCTTATGGTACCAGTATGTTTATGGTGCTTGAAAAATAGTTTGACCCAAACATAAATGACAACAACCTTGCAAAATAAATTCTCTGAAAAGAAAGTAGTACAGTTGTGCCACCTGGTAATGCTGTTTTTCTTTTTGCCATTTTTTATACTTGGTAAAAACAGCTATGTGCCAATGGCAGATAATTTTGAGAGCATCATCATCTGGTTAAAAATACTCACCAATGCCGATGCTTACTGGACCGGCCCTATGCATAATATTGACCAGGTAATGAATGGCATTCCCCGTGCATTATTTTCTTTTCAATTGAATGTGCCTGCTATTATCATTGCTTATGCAGGCTCCTGGTGGGGATACCTGATTGATATTATTATAATGGCGTTGTCAGGTTTTTGGGGCATGTACTTTTTGTTGAAGCATCATTTTGCGGATAAATTTTATAATGATTATTTGCTTATTGCAGCAGTATCGCTTTTATATGGCCTTGTTCCTTTCTGGTCGTTCGATCTATCGGTAAGTGCACAGCCACTTTTGTTTTATGCTTTTTTAAATTTATTGAAGAAGCAAAAAAAGCAAAGCAGTTTTTTCATCATTGCCCTCTTCCCTTTCTTTACGTCGCTGATATTGGTAGGAATATTTGATTGTATTGTGCTGGCAGCAATATGGCTATGGTATAGTGTAAAAAATAAAAAGATAAGCTGGCTGTTCTTTACCGGGCTTGTGCTGATTACTGTTTTTTACATCATCGCCAACTACCAGTTTTTTTATTTTCTTTTCAAAGGCGGCTATGTATCGCATCGTGCCGAAATGCAGAAAGTACTGACCAAAAGCTTTGGAGAAATGCTGCAAAACTTTAAAGACATAACTGTAAATCTGCAATGGCATTCACCGGCTCTTCAATCAATGGTGATATTACCGGTAGTGCTAATCATGCTACTGGTCTTCTTATTCCGGCATAAAAATGCAAAGCAGTATAAACTGTTTATGTTTTTGGTAACAGGCTTATTGCTTTGTAATATTTTTTATACAGTGTACTACGCTCATTACTTTGAGGGGTTCTTTGGCATGTTGTTCAAAATTTTTCCGCTGCAACTGCAGCGGTTTCATTTTCTTGAGCCATTTGTTTGGTATATGGCTTTTGGCCTTTGCCTAGCCTGGATTGCATACCATGTAAAAAAAGGGAAACTGATTGTGTCTGTACTTGTATTGGCACAGTTGTTCTTTATTTTTATCAATCATCCTTCTGCAAAAGCAATTGCAGGAAAATTCGTTATAAAGAATGGCCCCACATTTAACCGCCTTACCGGGGAAGAAATTTTTAAAGAGATAGATGCCTTTATTAGCAAACCCAAAAGTGAATACAGGGTGGCAAGCGTGGGCATGTACCCATCGCTGGCACAGTGGAATGGTTTTTATACGCTGGATGGGTATATGGTTGATTACCCTCTTGACTACAAGCACCAGTTCAGGGAAATAATTGCAGCTGAACTTGAGAAAGGGAACTATAAAACTTATTTTGATAACTGGGGCTCCAAATGTTATCTCTACATCAATGATGTAAAGGACAACCTTTCCGATTATGCAAAAGGACGGCCTTATTATGGTAAAGGTGTTGAACAGCCTGCATTAAACTTTGATAAGTTTTTGCAAATGGGCGGCAGGTATATTTTTTCAAGTATACCAATAACAAGTTCAAGAATGATACTGCTGAAAAAATTTGAAAGACCGGAAGCATGGTATGATGTGTATGTATATGAAGTGAAGTAATGCATGCTTTTATCAGGAACATAGAAAAATAAATAATTTTTTTGAAATTAGGCCTCGGTACAGTACAGTTTGGATTACCTTATGGAATCAGTAACAGCAATGGACAAACAACAGGCGAAGAAGTAAGCAGGATTTTACAAGCAGCTACAGAACATGGCATTACAGTTTTGGATACCGCTTCTGCTTATGGCAATGCGGAAGCAGTGCTCGGAAAAAATGAATTGCAAAAATTTTCTGTTGTTTCAAAATACATCAGCCCATCGCCGGGTAAATCAATTGAACAGCAACTTCAGCAATCGCTGCAGCATTTACAGGTAAAAAAACTCTACGGCTATCTTGCCCATCGCCCTGCGGAAATTATAAGCGATAAGGAGCAATGGAAAAAGCTGAAAGATTTTCAGCAGCGGGGATTGATAGAAAAGATCGGATTCTCATTAAATGCAACAGAAGAGTTGAAAGAATTGCTGAACAAAAACTTTATCCCGGACCTGATACAGGTTCCATATAATTACTTCGACAACCGATTTGAAAATTTGATGATGGAGCTAAAAGAAAAAGGTTGTGAAGTACATACAAGGTCTGCTTTTCTGCAGGGTTTGTTTTTTAAAGATGTACATACACTGCCTTCTTTTTTTGATGCAGTAAAGCCATTGATAAAAAGGGTGCAGCAACAGACAACGAATATTTCAGGCGCATTGCTGCATTTTGTTACAACTAAACCATTTATTGATAAAGTAATTATTGGTGTTGAAAATGCACAACAACTGCTTATTAATATCAGGGATTTAAAATTGGGGGTTGAACTTGATAAAAACGCAACAACAATTCCTGAACAAATACTGATGCCATCCAACTGGCCAAAGCAATGAGTAAATTAAGGATCGGTGTTATTGGCATGAGCGAAGGCAATGGTCATCCGTATTCATGGAGTGCTATTTTTAATGGGTGCAATCCTGCATACATGAAGGATTGCCCTTTTCCGGCGATACCTGAATACCTGGCAAAACAAAAATTCCCGGACGACAGCCTTGGGCATTTAGGAGAAGTAACGCATGTGTGGTGCCAGGAAAGATCAGTGGCAGAACATATTGCAGCGTCATCCAATATTTCAAATGTTGTAAACAACATGGAAGATATGGTTGGCAGTATTGATGCGTTGCTGCTGGCAAGGGATGATGCAGAGAATCATTATGAAATGGCATTGCCATTTTTAAAAGCAGGCCTTCCTATTTTTATTGATAAACCATTAGCAATAAAAACAAGCGAAGCAGAAAAAATATGGGCAGCACAAAAAAAATCAAACCAGGTTTTTTCTTGCAGTGCATTAAGATATGCAAGGGAGTTGTTACTTACTGATGAAGACAAGCAAATACTTGGCGACATAAAAAAGGTGGAAGGAACTGTGATGAAGAAATGGCAAACTTATGCCATTCATGTGCTGGAGCCGATAGTTGCCCAACTTCCGGGACGTGGCAAATTATCAGAAGTAAATAGTATTTGGGATGGTGAGCAAAGACATGTAAAAGTACAATGGCAACATGTGCATGGTTATTTCAAAACCACCGGTAACATACCATCACCACTAGAGATAAAATTTTTTGGTGAAAAAGGAAACATTACAAAAACATTCAGCGATTCATTCAATGCATTTAAAAATTCATTGAATGAATTTATCAACGTGATAAATCATCCTGAACAAAATATTCCGCAGAAGGAAACACTGGAACTGGTAACCATTTTAGAAAAAGGGCTGGCATGAAAATTTTAATTGTTGGTTTGGGTTCTATCGGTCAGCGCCATGCAGCCTGTTTGCAAAAATTAAACGATGTGGAGATTGCAGTGTTGCGTACAAAAAAAGGAACACTGAAAGAAAAAAGTGGCTTTACTGAATTTTATAGTTTGGATGAAGCATTGACTTATCAGCCCGACGGCGTTATTATTGCCAATCCTACTTCGCTGCATGTAGAAACAGCTTTGCCCTTTTTGCAAAATGGAATAAAAGTTTTAATTGAAAAGCCAATTGCTTATTCATCTGCAGATGCAGAAAAATTATCTGCATACAGTGAAAATGTAAGAGTAGCTTATTGTGTTCGTTTTTTGCCTTTAATAAATATCATTAAGGAAATAGCAACAAGCGAAAAGGTTTACAAAATAAGTTTTAAGCGTTCTTATTATTTACCCAAGTGGCACCCATATGCAGATTACAGAACGGAGTACACAGCAAAGAAGGAACTAGGCGGCGGTGTAATAAGAACATTAAGCCATGAAATAGATCTGATGCTGTATTTGTTTGGAGAACCTGTAAGTACAGTTGGTGTAACGGATAAAATTTCAGCATTAGAAATTGATACTGATGATTTTGCTTTTGTTACCTGCAAGATGAAGAGTGGCGCAAGAATAAATTTTGAACTGGATTTCTTCTCTCCTAAAAATGTAAACAGTGCAGAGATGTTTACAGAGAAAGGTAAATACACATGGGATATGAATGAAATGCTTTTTACTTCTTATAGCGAAACTGCACCGGAAAGATTGTACGGCCCGGAGTTGTTCAACATTGAAAAAATGTACAGCAACCAGGCGGAAGACTTTATTGGATTTGTAAAGGGGAATAAAAGTGAGAACGCAACATATCAATCGTCGTTGAGTGTTTTAAATATTATTGAGGAGGTTGATGGAAACTAAAAGAAAAGTGGTGGCCATAATTCCTGCACGGGGCGGATCTAAAAGAGTGCCGGGGAAAAACATAATTGATTTTTTGGGCAAGCCAATGATTGCATGGACGATTGAAGCGGCTAAGGCTTCCGGCTTGTTTGATAAAATTGTGGTGAGTACAGATGATGAACAAATTGCTGCTGTAAGCAAACAATACGGTGCAGAAGTTCCTTTTTTGAGAAATGAAAAGGCCGATGATATGAGCCCTGTTAGCGAAGCAACTGTTGTTACACTACAACAACTGGAAGCAGCAGGTGAAATATTTGATGATGTAGTGCAATTGTTTGCCGTGTGCCCGTTACGAAATGCAGCAGATATACAAGACGCTTATAATTTTTACATAGAGAGTAAAAGAAACTTTGCATTGTCATGTTTTAAATATACATGGATGAACCCCTGGTGGGCCATTCAGCTAAATGAAAAAAGCGAAGGTGCCTGGATAAATAAGGATGCACTAAAACGTTCGCAGGATCTGCCTGAGTTGGTTTGCCCTACCGGTGCAGTATGGATTGCAGATGTAAGATCGTTGTGCAATGAAAAAACATTTTATGGTAGTGGGCATGTGTTTTGGCAAATGGATTGGAAGAGAGCAGTGGATATTGATTCGTATGATGATATTGAACTGGCAAAAGCATTGAGTTCCTTAAAATGAAGCATACTATTATTTTAAGGGCAGATGGTTCGGCAACAGTTGGTTTTGGCCACGTACACAGGTTGCTTTCTTTAACACAAATGCTTTGTAAAAATTTTAATTGTGTTTTTGTAAGCCATGAAGCGCCGGAGTTTTTAGTAAAGGAATTAGAATTGCTTTCTGTTCCATTGAAAAAAGTACCAACCATTTCATACAAACTTCCTGATGAAAGAAACCAAAATGAAGAAGTGGATTTTGATATGAACGAAATAATAAGCGGTGATGAAATCGTGGTGCTGGATGGTTACTGGTTTGGAAAAAAATATCAAACTGCTGTAAAAAATAAAGGCTGCACTTTGGTATATGTGGATGACTTGATGGAGGCAGGAAATATTGCTGACATTATTATCAATCACAGTCTAGGTATAAATATCAGCGATTATAAAATGATTGCACCTGCTACTTGTATTTACGCAGGCAATAATTATAGTTTGATAAATGTGCCTCCGGCATTTCACCATCAAAATCAAAACAAAAATTTATACAGCCAGTTGCTTATTTCAATGGGCGGGGCAGACCCATTAAACTTTACAGGAAAAATTATTGAACAGCATAAGGAATATATCAGCCAGTTTGAGAAAGTAATATGTGATGGTGGGTGTTGCGTATAAACATCTGGAAGAATTAAAAAATGTAGTTGCTGGTTTCAGAAACATACAGATAATTCAGGCTGTTCCAAAAACAGAAATGTTCAGCATCATGCAGCAATCAACGGCTGCAATAATTTCTGCCAGTACCATGAGTGTTGAGTATGCAAATATTGGAGGAGCATTGGCAATTATTCAAACAGCAGACAACCAGAAATTTTTATATAAAGGATTAATTGAAGCCGGAATTGCCTTACCTGTTGAAAGTATTTCATCAGTAAATGGCACTGCTATTACATCGATGAAAGAAAAGCAGCAGGAAATTTTTGATGGCAGATCAAATGAACGGTTTATAAAACTGTTTGATGAATTGCAAATTCAGCAGGAAGTAACATTTATAAAAGCAGGCGCAGAACATTTGCAAACAACTTTTGAATGGGCGTCTGATGTTACAGTAAGGGCTTATTCTTTTAATCAAAGCCCTATTAGTTTTGAAGAACATCAAAGCTGGTATGTAAAAAAAATTGAACAGCCTGGTTGTATGTACCTGCTGGGTAAATGGGGAAATGATATTGTTGGCTCTTTGCGTTTTGATATTACTAACACCGACGCCCTCATCAGTTACCTTGTTTCACCAGCATATCATAGCAAAGGTTTGGGGAGAATATTGCTGGCAAAAGGATTGGATTATCTAGCAAAAAATAATAGCAACGTAACAACTGCAACAGGTCTTGTGATGGCACTGAATATTGCTTCTGTAAAAGTGTTTGAAAGATTGGGCTTTACCTGTACCGAAGAAAATAACCAGTTGCGTTTTACAAAAAATATTTACCGTTAATGAACAGCATCTTTATAGATAATTTTGAGATATCACCCAATAGTAACAAAGTATTTGTAATTGCAGAATTGTCTGCCAATCATAATGGCTCTTTGGAAAATGCACTGGCTCATGTAAAAGCGGCAAAGCAAACAGGCGCTGATGCTATCAAGCTACAGACTTATACAGCAGATACCATTACCATTGATGCAAAGACAGATGATTTTAGATTAAAGCAAGGAACTATCTGGGATGGAAAATATTTGCATGAACTGTACAAAGAAGCGTACACACCCTGGGAATGGCACCAGCAGATCTTTGATGCAGCAAAAGCAGAAGGGTTGATTTGTTTTTCATCGCCATTTGATTTTACCGCAGTTGACTTACTGGAAAAACTAAACGCCCCTGCATATAAAATAGCTTCTTTTGAAATAACAGATATCCCTTTGATCGAATACACCGCATCAAAAGGCAAGCCCATCATTATCTCCACCGGCATTGCAGAGGAAGAAGATATACAATTGGCTGTTGATGCCTGCCACCGTGTGGGCAACAAGCAAATCATTTTATTAAAATGCACCAGCAGTTACCCTGCACCTATCAATGAAGCCAATATGATAATGATACCAGACCTTGTAAAAAAGTTTGGCGTGATGGCAGGATTAAGTGATCATACAATGGGCGCTACCGTTCCTGTTGTTGCTACAGCCTTTGGTGCTAAAGTGATTGAAAAACATTTTATCATTGACCGTAGTATTGGCGGCCCCGATGCTTCATTCAGTATGAATGTGGAGGAGTTTACCGCAATGGTAAAGGCAGTAAGGGAAGCAGAACAGGCGGTAGGTGTGGTGGATTATCATTTAACAGCAAAACAAAAAAGTGGCCGTGAATTTTCAAGATCATTATATATTGTGAAAGATGTTAAGGCAGGAGATAAGGTAACTGCTGACAATGTAAAAAGTATCAGGCCGGGTTATGGCCTTCATCCGAAACACTATACTGAAGTGTTGGGAAAAGTATTTAAAACAGATTTTGAGAAAGGAACAAGGCTGTTGCTGGAGCAGCTTACATAAACAATAATATTTTTTTATGCAGAGTTTCGAACAAAAGTATTACGAATCCGAAGAGTTCTGGAAAGAAGGAATGGTATCTGATATTGCAAATACCAACCGCCTCAACACATCTATTGCATTAGTACCGGCCGGTACACAAACACTGGCCGATATTGGCTGCGGCAATGGCATTTTTGGATGGATGCTGAAAGAGCAGCGGCCCGAGATTGATTCAACAAGTGTTGACAGAAGCGAAACTGCTTTGAAGTATGTAAAGACCAAAAGCAAAGTTGGTGATATTGTTGCATTGCCTTTTGAAGATAAAAGTTTTGATTGTGTCACCTGTTTCCAGGTATTGGAGCATATACCATACCCTGTTTATGATACAGTGCTGAATGAGCTTTCCCGTATTGCAAAAAAAAGCGTACTGGTAAGCGTACCTTATATGGAAAACACAGAGGACGATATAACTAAATGCCCGGCATGCCATGCTACTTTTAATATTGAGCTGCACCTGCGTAATTATTTTGATAAAGATATACAGCAGCTTTTCTCAAAGTATGGTTTCAAATGTACAAAGCAGCAATTAGTGGAAAAAGTAAATACTGCATACGTGGGTGTTGACTGGTATATCAAATTCAGGAATGCACACTTGCGAAACAAGGGAAAATTCCAATCTCCCCTTTGCCCGGTATGCGGTTACGACAACCCGGCATTCAGACTTGCTGATTCTGAAAGTTCTGTTATTGCAAACAGTGAGGGCAAAGGGCTTAAATCTTTTCTGAAAAAAATATGGCCGGTAAGAAAAACAAAAGTAAACTGGGTTATTGGCGTGTATGAAAGGGTTTAACTATAGGTAGTAAGTATGAGTATAGAGATAAAAGAAAAATCGAAAAGGGTTGTAGAAAATGTGCCGGAAGTTTTTTCGCTTGAGCGTATTGCCATCAGCGAAGAGATTATACATGAACTGGTGAAGGTGATGAACCACATTCACCAGGTGCAATATACCTACCGGTTCTGGAAAATTGTAATGGCTGATTATGTAAATGCCCTTGTGAGCATCAAACATATACTTGACCGGCAGGAGATGAATGGCAAACCGCCGCTGCAACCCGTAAACAGCCACCATGTGCCTACTTTTAAACAGCGTGTGATGGCAAGGCTACCGTCGGTTATCAAACATTATAAAACACCAGGCAACCTCTCTTTTATTTTCAGCCTTCTTAAAACAGAAAAAAATATCAGCATTGGTTTGCCCGATATAGAAGTCGTAAAAAATGATACAGGCCCGGTGATGCCTGTTCATCACCCTGTTTTTCCTGGTAGCGGTAATACACAAAAAAGAAAAAGAACCAGCCAGTTGGCTTCACTATATGAAAATATTTTTTACCGAAATATGGTAAAGCAGTTGCCTAAAATCTATGTTGAATATTTTGATGGCATGTTTAATACAATTCCTTTGTTTAATCCGGAAGAAAAAGTATTTCATTCTCATGGCCTGCCGATTTTTTACAACTCTTTGCTGATAGCTAAATACCTTAACCACGGGGCAAAACTTTATTGTTACCAGCATGGAGCTTACTATGGAGAAATGGTGGGACACAATTCGCATTATAACGAAAGCAGTGTGGCAGACGAGTTTCGTACCTGGGGCTGGAAAATACGTGACAACGATGTGCCATGGAAAGCGTACCGTATGGAAAAATTCAGGCTGGAGTATGAAAAGAAAAGCAAAACAGCGGCGTATGATTTTTTAATGTGCTATCCCGATGTGTTTCATGCTAACCAGGCTTACTTTAAAAAGATAACTGATTATTTTCTTGAGAATATCAATCCTGCCAAGTACAAAAAAATAATGGCGAGACCACGGCCAATGAACAGGATGTTCAGCCATGCAGGCAGGCTTTCGTTTATTACAGATAGCAGGGTAACTATTGACTCAGGTTTGAGTAGTATGGCAGAAGCGATAGTTAACTGCAGGCTGGTAATACAATTTTCTATACCTGCCACTAATTTTATGGAATGTGTTTATGTTGGCCATCCCACCATGGGTGTGCTTGATAACGACCAGCCCACTGAAGTTGTAAAACCCTATTATGATTTTTTAATGCAACAGGGTGTGATACACAAGGACTTTATTTCATTGGTGGAGCACCTGAATAAAATTGATTTGGATAAATGGTGGGCCGCTTTAATTAAAGAACCAATGTATCTACAGTTTAAGAATGAGTTTTTAAAAAAAGTATAGTGCTGAATAGAAATAAAGAGTAGAAATGCTTAATTACAAAAGTTTATTAAAAATACAACAGCCTGGCCTCCATCTCCTAAAGGAGAAGGAACGGGGGGTGAGGTGAACAACAAATGATTTACATAGTTAACTACGGCCTTGGTAATTTAAACTCAATCCGAAATATCATTAAAAAAATTGGCGGCGAGTCAAAAATTATTGATGATGTGAATGAAGTGAAGGATGCAAAAAAATTGATACTTCCCGGCATTGGTGCTTTTGACCATGGCATGAAATTTTTAAATGAAAAAGGATGGATAGGTGCATTGAACGAAGCGGTGCTTGAACGCAAAGTGCCGGTACTCGGCATTTGTCTTGGTATGCAACTCATGTGCAAAGGAAGTGAGGAAGGTGTGTTGCCTGGGCTCGGATGGTTTGATGCAGATGTAAAACGTTTTCGCCTGCAACCGGACTCGCCTTTTAAAATACCACACATGGGCTGGAATGCAGTGCATATAAAAAAGCAAAACCCTTTAATAGAAGATAAAGGCGAAGAACAGCGTTTTTATTTTGTTCACTCTTATCATGCTGTTTGTAATAATACTTCTGATGAATTATTAAGTGCGGTGCATGGTTATGAATTTACAGCAGCTATCAGTCATGAAAATATTTACGCTACACAATTTCATCCTGAAAAAAGCCACCGCTTTGGAATGGATTTATTAAAACATTTTATTGCCATTTAATAATGCTTAAGCACCGTGTAATACCTTGTTTACTGCTCCGCAATGGAGGCTTGGTAAAAACATTAAAGTTCAGCGATGCAAAATATGTTGGCGACCCTATCAATGCTATCCGCATTTTTAATGATAAGGAAGTGGATGAACTGATGGTGCTGGATATTACTGCCAGCAAAGAAAAAAAAGAACCTAATTATGCGTTGATAGAACAGTTTGCCAGCGAATGTTTTATGCCACTGAGTTATGGCGGCGGCATAAAAAATATGGAGCAGGCACAAAGGCTTTTTAATTCAGGCATCGAAAAAATTTGTTTGCAAACGGCTGTGCTGGATGATCTGGCACTCGTAAAAAATCTTTCTGATAAATGGGGAAGTTCCAGCATACTTGTTTCTATTGATGTAAAAAGAAACTGGATGGGGCAACCAAAATTATATTCTGCCGCCACCGGAAAAACGCTGGATAAAAAATGGACGGACTTTATGCTTGACGCTGTAAAAGCAGGAGCAGGAGAAATTGTTTTGAATGCAGTGGATAAAGATGGCACGATGAAAGGGATGGACACAGAACTGATAAGAGAAGCAGCAAAAGTGTTATCGGTGCCGTTAGTGGCTGTTGGCGGCGCAGGCAGTTTGGCGGATATTAAAGCCGCTGTGGCTGCAGGCGCCAATGCAATAAGTGCCGGCGCTTTCTTTGTTTTTCAAGGACCGCACAGGGCAGTGTTGATCACTTATCCAAAGTATAACGAGTTAGTACAATTATTGAGTTAAAAAATTATGGAACAAAAAAATATACAGGTATGCAAAAGATGTGTGGTAAATGCCAATGTGCCCCACACAACTTTTGATGCCAATGGTTATTGCAACTACTGTAATACATTTATTGAGCATACCAGGCACATTATTCATAAAGACCCTGCACAGCAGCAAAAAGACCTGGAAGCCCTGGTTGCCAAAGTAAAAAAGAACGGGCAGGGAAAACCTTATGATTGTATTGTTGGGGTATCCGGCGGCGTTGACAGCAGTTGGGTATTAGTGCAGGTAAAAAAATTGGGGCTTCGCCCATTAGCTGTACACATGGATAATGGATGGAACAGTGAACTGGCACAAAACAATATTGAAAATTTAGTACGTGGCCTCGGCGTTGATCTATATACACATGTTATTGATTGGGAAGAGTACAGGGCATTGATGCAGGCTTTTTTTGATGCAGATGTAATTGATGTGGAATTGCTATACGACAATGCTATGTTGGGAGTTATTTACACACAGGCAGCAAAACAAAAGTTGCGCTACATGCTCACCGGTTCCAATAAAGCAACAGAAGGTATCCCACTACCCGAAAGCTGGAGCTGGAATAAATTTGACAAACGTAATATTGTTGCTCTCGGTAAAGAGTTTGGAAATATCAAGCTTAAAACTTTTCCTTCGCTGGGCAGTGCAGAATGGGCCTGGTATTATTATGCAAAGCTCATACAGTTTTGCCCTTTCCTTGATTATCTTCCTTACAATAAATTTGAAGCGCTTGAAGTATTGCAGAGGGATTTTAGTTATAAGCCTTATCCCTACAAACATTACGAATCTATCTTCACCCGTTTTTACCAGGGCTATATTTTGCCAAAAAAATTTGGCGTAGATAAACGCATCATACATCTTTCCACCTTGGTGGCGGCAGGGCAAATGACGAGGGAAGAAGCATTGCAAGGTTTGGAAGGCATTCCTTATCCATCACAACAGGCGCTGGAAGATGATATTGAATACTTCCTTAAAAAAATGAACTGGACACAAGCCATGCTGGATGATTATTTAAAAAGGCCCGAAAGAAAACACGACGAATTCCCTTCTGAAAAAAAGAAGTACGAATTTTTGGCAACACTATCAGACCGCATACCAGCAGGGTTGAAAACAAAGATCACCAACTTTGTAAAATCAGTGCGGTAGAGTTTGGAGCCAGGCCCTTGTACTACTATTAAGCTTCATTGGCGTCGCACTCTTGTACAGAAAAAATTTATTGAACTAGTATTTGCCCAAACAGCTTTTCTAAACCATCTAAACTCCTAAACCTTTTTCTTTGAAATACTTTACACTCATCGGCGCAGCAGGCTACATAGCCCCACGCCACATGAAAGCAATTAAAGATACAGGCAATACATTGATCGCTGCCTTCGATCCTAACGATTCTGTTGGCATTATCGACAGTTATTTTCCTGACGCAAACTTCTTTACTGAGTTTGAACGCTTCGACAGGCATATAGATAAACTACGCCGCAGCCAGGAAGGACATGCGGTAGATTATGTGTCTATCTGCTCTCCTAATTATTTACATGATTCACACATACGTTTTGCATTACGCAATAATGCAGATGCGATCTGTGAAAAACCCATTGTGCTTAATCATTGGAATATTGATGCACTACAGGCAATAGAAAAAGATACCGGCAGAAAAGTGCATACTGTTTTACAGTTGCGTTTGCACCCGGCCATCATTGCTTTAAAAAAGGAAGTGGAAGCTGCACCAGCCGGAACCAAGTTCGATGTTAATCTTGCATACATTACGTCAAGAGGCAAATGGTATTTTACTTCCTGGAAAGGCGATTCAAAAAAATCTGGCGGCGTGGCCACCAATATTGGGGTACACTTTTACGATATGCTGCACTTTGTATTTGGAAAATTGATTGATAACAAGTTGCACTACAGGGATGATTTTAAAGCAGGCGGCTTTTTAGAATATGAAAAAGCAAGGGTACGCTGGTTTTTGTCTGTAGATGCAAATGATATTCCTGCAGAAATGCTGGCAGCAGGCAAACGTACTTACCGTTCATTAACTATGAATGGAAGGGAAATAGAATTTTCCGACGGCTTCACAGATCTGCACACAAGAATTTACGAAGATATTTTAAGTGGTGGTGGTTTTAGTTTAGAAGCAAACCGTGTAGCTATTGAAACCGTTGGCAGCATCCGCACTCAAACTCCTCTGGGGTTAACAGGAGATTATCATCCGTTCTTAAAAAAATAAAAAAGTGAATTACACAAAACACGAAACCGCCATTGTAGATGAAGGCGCACAAATTGGGGAAGGCACAAGGGTATGGCATTGGGTGCATGTATGCAGCAAGGCTGTTATTGGCAGCAAATGTTCTCTAGGTCAAAATGTTTTTGTAGGCAACGCAGTTATAATTGGCAACAATGTAAAAATTCAGAATAATGTATCTGTGTATGATAATGTAACATTAGAGGATGATGTGTTTTGCGGACCAAGCATGGTGTTTACCAATGTTTATAATCCACGAAGTGCTGTTACAAGAAAAGATGAATACAGGGATACATTAGTAAAACGTGGCGCCACATTAGGAGCTAATTGCACTATTGTGTGCGGAGTTATAATAGGTGAATACGCTTTTGTTGGTGCCGGCAGTGTTATCAATAAGAATGTGCCTGCTTTTGCATTAATGGTGGGAGTGCCTGCAAAGCAAATTGGCTGGATGAGCCGCTTTGGAGAAAGAATTGATTTGCCGGTGAAAGGCGATGGAGCTTATACATGCAGTAATACTGGTGATGTATATGTGCTACAGAGTGGAATAGTTTCGCTAAAAAATAGCTAATAATTTTTTCCTGATAACAAACCGATAACAATTTATAATTACTGTCCTTAGTTTTTTACGTTTTTTTTGTTTTACATTTTTTTGAAACCACTCCTCCCTATAAAGACAACCAGCAAATAATGTGTGGTATTTCAGGTATAATTAATAAGGATGTTTCTGCTTTTAATGTAAGTGACATTAAGG
Source organism: uncultured Chitinophagaceae bacterium (assembly GCA_963814445.1). Classification (GTDB taxonomy): domain Bacteria; phylum Bacteroidota; class Bacteroidia; order Chitinophagales; family Chitinophagaceae; genus Ferruginibacter. Next base: position 351,587 of record CAWFCU010000013.1, on the reverse strand, counting down.
CAATGACGGATATTGTGCACCATCGTGGCCCAGATGATGCCGGGTATGTTTTAATTGATAATAACGCAAATATTCATCTTGCAGGTGATGCTGATACTCCACAACAGGTTTACAACAGCAATGTTCCATACAAGCCAGCAACAGATATTACAGCGTATAAACAAAATAAGTATGAAGTTGCATTTGGCCACCGCAGGCTTGCAATAGTAGATCTTTCTCCCTGCGGCCATTGCCCCATGAGTTACAGCAATAACCGTTATTGGATCACTTACAACGGAGAGATTTACAATTTCAAAGAATTGCAAAAGGAGCTTCAGCAACTTGGCCATCACTTTATTTCGCAAAGCGATACAGAAGTGATACTTGCAGCGTATGCACAATGGGGTACGGAGTGTTTACAAAAGTTTAATGGCATGTGGGCTTTTGCTATTTATGACAAAGACACAAAAGAAATATTTTTAGCAAGAGACAGGTTTGGTATCAAACCATTGTATTACTGGATAGCTCCAAACCAATCACTTTGTTTTGCAAGCGAAATAAAACAGTTTACAGTATTACCCGGCTGGCTGGCAAAATTAAATAACCAGCGTGCGTTTGATTATTTAATGTATAATATGACAGACCACACCGATGAAACTATGTTTACAGGTGTGTTTCATATTCCGGCAGGTTATTATTATCATGCTGATGTAAACAATATAAAAATAAACCCGGGTGAAAAACTCGGGCTTACAAAATGGTATCAACCCCAATACAAAGGCAGCAATATTTCTTTTGAAAAAGCTGCGATAACTTTTGAAAAACATTTTAAGGAATCAGTAAAAGAACATTTAACTGCTGATGTACAAGTGGGTTCATCGCTTTCAGGTGGGCTGGATTCCTCGGCCATAGTTTGTGAAATAAACAGCTTGTTAAAAGAAGCAGGAAAAACCGATATACAAAAAACAATTTCTTATTGCTCGGCGGATGAACGGTATAATGAAAAAAAGTGGGTGGAGGAAGTGATGAAAGCTGTTCAGGTGGAACCGCATTATATAAGTGAAAGTGCAGAAGGGGTAATTGAAAAAGCGTTGGAATTAGTGTGGTATCATGATGAGCCAAACCAAAGCCAGAGCGAACTGGCTACCTGGCATGTGTACAGGCTTGCAAAGGAAAAGAAGATAAAAGTGCTTATTAATGGACAGGGTGCAGATGAATACCTGAGTGGCTATGAAGCCTTTTCGCATTTCCGCTGGTTGCAGTTGTTGAAAAAAGGAAAGATCCGGAAATTGAATTATGAAATTGACAACAGCACCACTTATGCTAACGCCGGAAGGGTTTCAACTTATATCCATCTTTTTTATTTTATGGTGCCGGCATTTGTACGAAAATTTTTCAGCACAAAAACAAGCACCTACAAAACAATAGCATCACTCATTTCATTTGAAAAACTTGGGGCAAAAGAACAGCACCCTTATGATGAAATGAAATATAAAAGCGACAGTATTTTTAATATTGCACATCGCCAGGTGTTGCACAACCCTTTGCCAAAGTATCTTCGCTACGAAGACAGGATGTCAATGGCAAATTCCATAGAAGCCCGTGTACCTTTTCTCGATCACAGGCTGGTTGAGTTTACAACACAGTTGCCGGCAGATTATCTTGATGGCGTGGGTGAAACAAAAAAAATATTATTACACGGTTTAAAAAATATTTTACCTGCTTCTATTCTTGCCAGAAAAGATAAAATTGGTTTTGTTACTTCAGAAGAAAAATGGGTGCGGCAGCAAATGACAGGTGAGTTCAGGAAACTGTTGCAGGAATCAATAGATAATTCTAAAGGGATTATAAAACCCGGCGCACTGGTGTATTTTGATAATATTGTTAAAGGCACTGTGCCTTTTAGTTATAATTACTGGCGGCTTATCGCCTTTGGTGTATGGATGAAAAGGTTTAATGTAAAGGCAGCATAATTGTTCACTACATCTGTAGGATCTTTCATTTTTAATTTATGGGTAAAACAAAAATAATAACCATTGTGGGTGCAAGGCCACAGTTTATAAAGGCGGCTGTGGTATCAAGGGCATTAAAAACATTTGAAACAACAGCAGAAGAAAAGATCATTCATACCGGCCAGCACTTTGATGCCAACATGAGCGATATTTTTTTTGAGGAACTCGATATTCCCAAGCCACATTTTCATTTGGGTGTTGGCGGCGGCACACATGGGCAAAACACAGGCCGTATGATGGAAAAAATTGAAGCAGTATTGCTGGATGAAAAGCCATCCATTGTATTGGTATATGGTGATACTGATTCTACACTGGCAGGCACAGTAGCTGCTGTAAAACTTCATATTCCTGTTGCCCATGTGGAAGCAGGCCTTCGCTCTTTCAATAAAAAAATGCCGGAAGAGATCAACCGGATCCTTACCGATCATGCAGCAGATATTTTATTTACACCAACCTCTACTGCTTCCAATCATGCATTGGCAGAAGGGCTTGATAAAAACAAAATTCAGCAGGTGGGAGATGTGATGTATGATGCGGCGGTTTATTATTCCGGCAAAGCAGAACAGCAAAGCAAAATACTTTTAGCATTATCACTGCAATCAAAAAAATATATTCTCACCACCCTGCACCGTGCCGAAAATGTAGATGATAAAAACAGGCTACAGCAAATATTTAACGGCCTTGCAAAAAGTAATATGCCCGTGATATTGCCTATGCACCCACGTACAAAAAAAAGACTACAGGAATTTAGCATTACTTTACCATCAAACATCAGCATTATTGACCCAATAGGTTATCTCGATATGATAATGCTGGAAAAGCATGCGGCCGTTATTGCAACAGATTCAGGCGGTGTACAAAAGGAAGCATATTTTCATAAAACTCCCTGTGTAACCATGAGGGATGAAACAGAATGGGTGGAACTGGTTGAATGTGGTGCTAATATTTTAACCGGTGCAGATGAAGATAAAATTGAAACAGCGATAAAAAAATCACTTACAATAAGCATGGATATTTTCAGCAAGCCTTTGTATGGAAATGGCGACGCAGGCCTGTTAATAGCAAAGGCAATCATTTAAGATTTAATGGAGAAAAAGAAAATATTAGTTGTAAGCAAATCCTTTTACCCTGAAAACAGCCCACGGTCATTTCGTACCACTGAGTTAGTAAAGCAACTTTGCAGGGAAGGACATGATGTAACAGTATATACATTACAGGATGATGAACATCAGCAACCTTTGGTGAAGGAATATGGCTTTACGTTAAAAGACCTGGGCAAACTGAAGTTTAGAAATTTTACACTCACCAATAATAACCGGGTAACATTTTTTATTAAACGTGTGCTGATAAGGCTTACGCTGATGTTTTTGGAATACCCGGATATCGAACTGATGTTTAAAGTGAAGAAGGCTTTGAAAAATGAAAGCGGTTATGATATGCTTATTTCTGTGGCAGTGCCGCACCCGGTTCACTGGGGAGTGGCATGGGCAAGAAAAAAAAACCATCGCATTGCAAAAGTATGGGTGGCAGATTGCGGTGATGCTTATATGGGTGTGGTAAAGCATGATAGTTTTGGTAAAGCATTTTATTTTAAATATTTGGAAAAAATGTTTTGCCGCAGGGCAGATGTTATTGCGATACCACACATACACATGAAGGTGAATTATTATCCTGAGTTCAGGGATAAGATCGTGGAAATATCGCAGGGCTTCAGGTTTGAAGATGTGCAGGTGAAAGAGGCAGTGGTAAATAACCGGGTGCCAACATTTGCTTTTGCAGGTGTATTCATCCGCACTACAAGAAACCCCGGCCCTTTACTGGATTATATTATCAGCACAGGTAAAGATTTTAAGTTTATTGCTTTTACCCGTACACCTGACATATTGCAGCCATACAAAGAAAAGCTCGGTGATAAAATTGAAACAAGGGATTACCTGCCAAGGGAAGCATTGATAAAAGAGCTTTCTACAATGGATTTTCTTGTCAATATAGGTTTCGACCCTGCCCAACAGGCACCGAGTAAGTTAATTGATTACTATCTTTCCGGAAGGCCGATACTTTCATTACACAATAACGAACCTGACACGAAAGTGGTGAACGAATTTTTTACAGCAAACTATACCAACGGCTTCAGCTATCCCAGCATGGACCGCTTCAGGATTGAAAATGTTACAAAACAGTTTTTAGCACTATGCAGGTAACCGCCAAAAAGAAATTGCAGGCATCCGACTCACATTGGTTCCTCTTTATTGTGTTTCCTTTCTTTTCTCTTATTACAGCAGTAAGGAGCTTTAGGGCATCCTGGGCAAAAAATATCGTATGGGCTTTTGTGGTATTTTATGGCTTCACCTTTGCCATTGGAAAAGAAAGTAGTGATAACGACATTAACAGGTATGTTGGCGAACTGAAGGAAATGTATCTGAAAGATTTTAGTGTGAATGAGTTTGTAAATTTTTTCACAGAAAGTGGTGAGGCTGATTTAGCCCGTACCCTTATTGCGATAATAGTATCAAGGTTTACTCAAAGCCAGCAGGTATTAACAGCAGTATATGGGTTTATTTTCGGTTTCTTTTTTACCAGGAATCTGTGGTATATTTTTGACAGGCTAAAAGGTAACCTAAAATGGCTTTCGATCATTATGCTGCTTATTTTTTTTCTGGTAAACCCCTTTTGGAATATTAATGGTTTCAGGTTTAATACAGCGGCGCATATTTTTATATTTGGGCTGTTACCATATCTTGTTGAAAATAAAAAGAAAAGCCTGGTGTTTTGTTTTTTATCAATACTTATGCATTTTTCATTTTTATTGCCTGTGGGAATACTTTTGATATACCTGGCATTAGGCAACAGGCTTACGGCTTATTTTGTTTTTTTTATTATCTCCACTTTTATCTCCAGCATAAATATTACAGAATTCAATACGTTTCTTGAAGACAACCTGCCCGAAGTTTTTCTTGAACGATCGAAAAAATACACGGAAGAAGACAAGGTAATTGAATTCAGGGAGGTAAGGGATGATGAGACAGGCTTTGCTGCTTCACAGGTTGAAGACGCAATTGTGCAAAACTGGTATGTGGTGTACTATAATAAAGGGCCTGTATGGTTCTATAAGCTTAATATTGATAGCCATGTATGCATTTGGACGGCGAAGAGCTGCTTACATAGCCAGCTGGCTGCTCAATATGTACTGCTTTTCACTCCTTATTTTTGGCGTGGCTAATATTATGAGTTCCTTGCCATCAGGCGAAAGATTTTTGATGATCGCCTTATTGACATCTGTTGCGCTTATTATTTTTTATTTACAAAACCAGGCCTATGAACCCTATATAAACAATAGGTTCTTATAGTTACGCCGGCTTTAATGCTGTATTCAATAGTGGCATTAAGAACAGGCTTGTATTCTATAAGCCTTACTACAATACTGGGTAATCCCGCACTTGCAATTTTTACTGACTATAACCTTTCGCTAAACGATCTTATTAAATAGCCGTACTGTTACATAATGGGCATTAAAAAAAATATTACCCGTAACCTTTTAAATATACGGGGATGGAAAAGCAGCAGGAAAATTGTGGTGATAGAGTCTGATGACTGGGGTACGGTGAGGGTATCATCAAAAGAGGCGTATAATTATTTTTTGAAAAATAACCTGCCGGTTAATGAATGCCCTTACAACAGTAACGATACATTAGAAAGCAATGAAGATATGGAACGGCTGTATGAAATGCTTTCTTCCGTAACAGATAAAAATGGAAACCCGGCTTTATTAACTGCCAATAATATAGTAGCCAATCCTGATTTTGAAAAAATAAAGGACTCTGGTTACCTGCAGTATTATTATGAACCATTTACAGAAACGTACAAGCGCTATCCTCATCATAATAAAGTAATGCAACTGTATGAAGAAGGCATTGCAAAAAAAATGCTGATGCCACAGTTTCATGGCAGGGAGCATGTGAATGTGGCAAGATGGTTAAAAGCATTGCAGGCAAATGATAAAGCTGCACACCTGGCATTTGAGCAAAATATGTTCAGTGTACATGCAGAACGCAACCCTAAAGTGGTGAACGAATGGATGGATGCATTGGATGCAGATTCAAACGAAGAATTAAAAGCAAAACCGGGCATTATTGAAGACGGGCTACAATTATTCCGCCGGATATGGGGCTTCCGGTCTGCATCATTTATAGCACCGTGTTATATATGGGATTCAGCACTTGAAACTGTACTTGCCACTAACGGAGTACAGTACCTGCAGGGAATGGTAATACAGCTTGAACCTGTTACGGCACCCGGTTATCAATACAAAAAAAAATACCATTACCAGGGGCAGCAAAATAAACAGGAGCAACATTATTTGGTACGAAATGCTTTTTTTGAACCATCCACCAATCCAGGCTTTGATTGGGTGAGTGACTGCCTGCACAGGATAGAAGTGGCTTTCCGTTGGAAAAAACCCGCCATCATCAGCACACACCGCCTGAATTTTATGGGCAGCCTGCGGCCCGAAAACAGGGATAACAACCTGGCGCTGTTTTCAAAACTTTTACAACAAATAACAAAGCGTTGGCCAGAGGTGGAATTCATGTCATCTGCACAGTTAGGTGATTTAATCAGTAAAAAAAATGAAGGCAAACTTATCACTAAGTAATACATATAAAATTGCCATTACAGACATAGTTGTTTTAATGGCTGTATATTTAATACCGGCATTTGTTCATGCTACACAATTTCCATTGTATTATTTTGAACCTATGCGACTGTTGCTGTTTGGGGCTTTGTTGGTGAGCCGAAACAATATCAATGCGTATTTTTTGGCTATAACACTGCCTTTGGTATCCACTCTATTGCCGCCACATCATCCACCTTTTTACAAAGCCATCATCATGTCGCTTGAATTATTAGTGAATGTGGCCTGCTTTGTATGGGCTGCTAATAAAATTAAATGGCCGCCATTTATATTATTTTTTATCAGTACTGTAATCAGTAAGGTTTTTTATTACAGCCTAAAATTTATTTTTATTAAAATGAGTTTGATTGAGGGTAAGCTTATAACCACTGATCTTTTTACACAACTGATAACACTTGGTGCACTCTCCTTACTGTTTGCCATTTTTTACCGGAGAAAAAAATTGAAAGTGTAATGCAAAACGTTTCTAAAGCTTTTGTAAACATTGCTACGCTGTTTGATGAAAAAACCAAACGGACGGTGGAAGATTTACAGGAATTGTACAAAGATCATGACCTGCTGCTTTCCATTGCCGCACAACTTTCCGAAGGTGTGCTGGAAGAAAGTTTATTAAAAGGCAAAAGGGTATTACTGAAACCTAATTGGGTAAAGCAACCTTTTAATCCACATGACGATGTATGCCTTTGTACACATGATGGTTTTCTGGTGGCAGTGCTTGAACTGGTGCTGATGAAAAAGCCAGCTTCCGTTGTAATTGGCGATGCACCTATACAGGGCTGTTACTGGGACAGGCTTATTACGATGGAATTAGTGAGTAAAGTGGAAGCACTCTCATTAAAATATAATATCCCTGTTTCTATAAAAGATTTTCGTCGTGTCGTGTTCGACCCTGTGAATAATAAATTAGAAATGGAACGTAACCCGATGAGTGAGTATGTAATATTTGATGTTGGCAGAAGGAGTTACCTGGAACCAATAACATTGCCTGAAAAAAATTTATTCCGTGTGGCTCAATATGACCCTGATAAATTTACCGACACACATCAGCCCGGTATGCACAAGTATTGCATTGCACGTGAATTGTTTCATGCTGATGTGGTAATATCATTGCCTAAAATAAAAACACACCAGAAGGCAGGAATTACCTGTGCATTAAAAAATATCGTAGGGCTTAATGGCGATAAAGACTTTTTGCCGCATCACCGCATTGGTGGTACTAAAATGGGCGGCGACAGTTATCCGGGCAAAAACAAATTCCGTTACTGGGCAGAGCTGGCGTTGGATAATGCCAACCGGAAACTGGGAAAACCGGGTTACTGGTTCTGGTCAAGGGTTTCTGCGGTATTATGGCGGTTGTCATTTCCTGAAAAGGAGCACCAGTTAAATGCGGCATGGTATGGCAATGATACTACCTGGCGTATGGTGATGGATCTGAACCTTATTGTTAATTTTGGAAAAGAAGATGGGACGCTGACTGACGAACCACAACGTTTTTTATACAGCTTTTGCGATGGCATTGTAGGTGGCCAGGGCGATGGCCCATTGTGGCCCGACCCATTAAACCTTGGTGTGATAAGCTTTACTGACGACTCTGCCGCCAATGATGTTTGTATGGCGCAACTGATGGGCCTTAATGTAGTGAAGATACCTTTGCTGATGGCAGCCAAAGCGTTTATGCCGGGGCGTAATGTAGAGATAAAACTAAATGGCAAACGGATCAAGCAGGAAGAATTGCAGCAGTATGCAGTAAAGGCAGTGCCCTCTCCCGGGTGGCAGTCGCATTAGCAAAACCGCTGCAAAATGCAAAAGTTGGTATTTGAGCATTTGTAATATTACTCACTCTTTGTTTTGAAATTTGAAAAGAGATGATACAGGTAAATGAAAAAAAATATATTTGTTGGCACCTGCAACGGAAATAAACTTTAATAAAAGCCATCCTTTAAAAAACCATGTGTGGAATAGCCGGTTATTATTACAGGTCTGGTAAGCGTATAACTGATACTGCTACTGTAATCAAAATGCTGAATTGCCAGCGCCATCGGGGCCCTGATGATTCAGGCATACGTGCTATTTCTTTAAAAGATAAATCCAGCAGGGAATACACACACCTGCAGCCACAAAATGTGCAAGGGAATTTTGAAGGTATGCTGGGATTTAACCGCCTTAGTATCCTAGATCTTTCCAAAAACGGCCATCAACCCATGTGCAGCAACGATGAACAGGTGATGTTGCTGATGAATGGCGAAATTTACAACGCATTTGATTTTACCGAAGAGCTGAAAGCGGATGGTTTCAAATTCAGAAGCACGAGTGATACTGAAGTGGTGCTGTATCTCTATTTGAAATATGGCTTTGAAGAAATGATAAAAAAGCTCAATGGTATGTTTGCCATTGTACTTACCGATTTAAGAGAGGGAAAAATATTTATTGCGAGGGACAGGTTTGGTATAAAACCGATGTACCTTTTTGAAACACATGAATTGCTGGCTTTTTCCTCGGAGATAAAAAGTTTTTTCCCACTGGAAGAATTCTCACCTCAATTAAATACAGATTTGCTTGATGAATATCTTTTTTTCCGGAACACTATCAACAAAAGTTTATTTAAAGGAGTTGAATTATTAGAACCCGGCACTTACCGCACCTGGAGTTTGTATGCCCCGCCTTTTACCACAAAGTTTTTTGATATTGAAAATTATCACCGGACGGAAAATAATGCCACCCTGGAAGAAAGTATGGCACTTATTAAATTGAATATGCGCCAGAGCGTAAAAAGCCAGTTGATAAGCGATGTAAAATTAGGTTGCCAGTTATCAGGTGGTGTTGATTCATCTTTGGTGACATGGTTTGCAAGGGATATAAAAAAAGATGGTTTGTTTGAAACAGTATCCATCATATTTGATGATGATAAGATGAGTGAAGAACGCTACATGGATAAAGTAACCAGGCAATTATCACTTACTGCTCATAAGTTTTTACTGGATGCATCTTACTACGTAAACTGTTTTGAAAAAGCCACCTGGCATTTTGAAGGGCCCGATCAATCATCCCAATACCATCGGTATTTATTTATTGAGCTGAGCAGGCAAAAAAGTATGTAACTGTTTTATTAAGCGGCGAAGGTGCCGATGAAGTGTTTGCTGGCTACGACCGGTTTGCCAATGCCAATTATCCCTGGCATTTACGCCCATTTTTATCCGGTATCAAAAAAAATAAGGACACCGCTTTTAATTTTATCATCATCTTATTTATCAGAAGACAAACGTGTTATCACCGGTTACAATCCGCTTACACTGGGGCTTGCAAAAAAGCTGAAAAAAGATTTTGATTATGATAAAGCAGCAGCTTCAAGAAACAAGATATTCTCATCGCTTAAGCGGCACTTTATTTGACAGGCAGGTGAAGTATGAAATAAAAACATACCTGCCTGATCTGCTTATCCGACAGGATAAAATGTCGATGGCACATTCAATTGAAAACCGGGTGCCATTTTTAGATAACGACCTGGTGGAACAATCTTTTTCAATACCGCAGCAAAATTTATTGCCAAACCAGGGAAGGGAAAAAAATACCAAGTACGCTTTGAAAAAATTAACGGGCAGTTTATTTGGCGATGATTTTGCCTTCCGGCAAAAACAGGGATTTGGTATTCCGCTGCGTAATTTTTTCCGGGATAAAGTTTTTTATCAATACCTATCCGATGAAATAATGCCAGGTATAAAACAGCGAAAAATATTTAACGGGCAGTTATCTCAGCAATGGCTTGACAACCTTGATAACATTTCTGTGCATGAACTGGAGGCGCTCTGGATAATGATCTCCTTTGAAGCCTGGATGAAAAAATTTTCCATTAACTGATGCTTGCCATACATCCTGCTAAAGATTCTTTCAGCGATCGGTGGATACCCTACTGTGATGAAAAGAATATTGCATACAAATTAGTAAACTGTTATGCTAACGATATTGTTCATCAATTGAAAGGTTGTGATGCGTTGTTGTGGCATCATCACCAGGGAAATCCAAAGGATATTGTATTTGCAAAGCCATTATTGTTTTCATTGGAGCAGGCAGGGATGAAAGTATTTCCTGATTTTAATACCAACTGGCATTTTGATGATAAGGTGGGGCAAAAATATTTGTTTGAACAGGCAGGTATTGAAGCTGCAGAAGCATTTGTGTTTTATACAAAAAAAGATGCATTGGAATGGATCGAACAAACATCTTTTCCAAAAGTATTTAAATTAAGAGGAGGCGCTGGTTCGTCAAATGTAAAACTGGCAAGGGATAAAGCAGCAGCTATAAGTTTGGTAAACAAAGCATTTGGAAGCGGCTTTAGCCAATACCAGGCATTTGATAATTTAAAAGAACGTTTTAGAAAATACCGCAAGGGAAAAACAAATGCGAAAGATGTATTGAAAGGTGTGGTGCGTTTGGCAAAGCCACCGGCTTATGCAAAAGTGGGCGGTAAAGAAATTGGGTACATTTATTTCCAGGAATTTATTCCCGGCAACGATCATGATATAAGAGTAGTGATGATTGGAGATAAAGCATATGCTATAAAAAGAATGGTGAGGGAAAATGATTTCAGGGCATCAGGTGGCGGAGATATTTTGTATGCAAAGGAACTATTTGATGATACGTTGATAAAATTATCATTTGATATTAATGATAAACTGAAAAGCCAGTGCCTTGCACTGGATTTTGTTTTTGATAATGGTAAGCCATTGGTGGTGGAAATAAGTTTTGGTTTTTCTATGGCTGGCTACGATCCATGCCCCGGCTACTGGACAAAAGATATGCAATGGCATGAAGGGAAGTTTAATCCTTATGGGTGGATGGTGGAAGATGTGGTGAAAAGTATTGTCCAATAATATTTACCAACTGAAATTATTATGAGCCTTCAACAACAATACTGGAACATACGCCGCAAACTGTTAAGAACTTTTGTGCCTGAGTTTATCTGGCCAAAAGAATCTACTATTGATGGCGTTCAATTTAAAATTAGAAATACTCCTTATTCTTATGGAACCAAGAGAGCATTAAAAAGTGGTAACTATGAAGTAAGTGAAAGGAAGTTATTGCAGGGGCAAATAAAACCCGGCGATATAATAATTGAAATGGGTGGCTCGGTTGGAGTGTTGACTGCAATACTTGGGGCATCATGCAGGCAGTAATGGTTTTGTGGCATCGGTGGAAGCATCCGATACAATTACCTCTTACTCCAAAACATGGCTGGAGGCAAAGGGTAATATAAAAGTGCTTACAGGTTTTGGCTTCCCTGTTTTTTCAGTAAATAAAAAAATTAAGATCAATAGTTTCGATCAACAGGGAGGTTCATTGGGCGGCAGGGTTTCGTTTGATGTGAGTGAAGAGAATACCGAAGCGGCAGAAGGTATGTATGATATTGAATCCATCATGCAGCAATGTAACATTGCACCAACAGTGCTGGTGATAGATGTGGAAGGGACAGAAAAAATTATTATTACAGACAAACCAAACTATCCTGCTTCTATAAGGGTGATACTGATGGAAATGCATACCTATATGTATGGTGAAGATGCAAGAAAACAAATCATTCAGCGGATAGTGGATGAAGGGTTTAAAGTGATGGGTGATGAAAACGATGTGTACTTATTTGAAAGGACCGGATAAATTATAAAACTGCTTACCATACTTCCCGGGCTAAATCCAAAACTATCTTTCGCTGCTTTTTGTATTCCTCTTTAAATGAAGATTTGTTTAACTAACGCCACACTCCACTGTGGAGGTGCGGAAAGAGCTATATCTGAACTGGCCAATTACCTGGCTGCAAACGGGCATGATGTAACCATCTTCCTGTTGTTTAAAAAAGAAATTTTTTACAGCATTGATAAAAGGGTAAAAATTACAGAGCCTGATTTTTCAAGAGAGAAAACAAATAAATATTTGTATGGCATAAAAACAATTGGTTACATCCGCAGGTCAATGAAAAAAATAAACCCGGATGTGATACTCAATTTTATTTTCCCTTCTTTCTTTTTGTTGTGTACAATTGGGTTGCGTTATCCAATTTATATCTCGATAAGAAATAACCCGGCAAATAAAATAAAGATTGACCCGGTTTGGTTTAGACGGTTAACATACAAAAGGGCAAAAGGGATCATCGCACAAACAAGCTATGCAGCAAAAGTAATTTACGAACAGGTAAAGCATCCCAATATAAAAGTGATACCGAATTATGTGAGGGCGGTAAATAGAAAAGATATCATTGCTCAAAATATCATTATCACCGTAGGCAGGCTGGTGGCAAATAAAGGGCATGAGGATCTACTGGAAATTTTTGCTTCTGTAAAAAATGAAAACTGGCAACTACTGTTTGCAGGCGATGGCCCTTTAAGAAATTCATTGGAACAAAAAGCAAAAGATCTGGGTATTGAAAGTAAAACTGTATTTGCAGGGTTCCAGGCTGATATTGATTCAGCATTACAGCAGGCAAAAATTTTTGCTTTCTGTTCTTACTCCGAAGGTTTTCCAAACGCATTGCTTGAAGCCATGGCAACAGCATTGGCCTGTATCAGTTACAATTGCAATGCCGGCCCGGCAGATGTGATCAATGATGGCGTAAATGGTTTTTTAATTCCTGTTGGGGATAAAAAATTATTTGCAGAAAAATTACAGCAGTTGATGGATGGTGAAAGCCTGCGGTCATCTTTTATGAATAATGCAGCAGAAACAATCAAAGCATTTCATCCTGATAAGCTGGCAAAAACTTATCTCGATTTTATATCAGCAAAATAAATGGCAGAAAAAAAGAAAAGGCTTTTGTTCTTTAACGTAATTCCCCTTCCTCATTCAATAGATATACAGGAGCAATTAGTGCAGGATGGTTATGAGGTTGACTTTTGGTACCTGAAAGATCTAACCACAATGTATCCCTGGCAGTCGCTGGAAAAAAGTATTACCTATCATATTTATAAAGGCAACATCAAACAATTTTTTGCTGTATTAATAAGTGCCAATAAATCCGGGCTTGTTATCATCACAGGCTGGCATTCTAAAACACATGTGGCGCTTGCACTTTATTGCAAACTGTTTGGTATTAAATATTCTTTCTGGCTCGATGTGCCTGAAACACCTGCGCCTGGTTTTAAAACAAGTATCAAGCAATGGTTTATGAACCTTGCCAATGGCTTGTTCATCACAGGAAAAACGGGCATTGATTTTTTTATCAAACAATACAAGGCATCGCCATCAAAATGTTACGACTTTCCTTACTTAGAAGTAAAATTTGTGAAGGCTGGTATTGAAATGATAAATGATGAAAGAAATAAAACATTATTGAATGGAGACAAAATAAAGCTCCTTCTTTCTAACCGTTTTTTAAGGCGTAAAGGATACAGCACGGTGCTGGCTGCATTGAAAGAATTATCTCCTTCTGCACTTTCTCAATTTGATATAACAATACTCGGCACTGGTGTAGAGAGAGATGAGTATGAAAAAGAATTTGCATCCTTGAACGTAGATATACAATTGAAAGGCTGGGTGGAGTATGCGGAATATTTAGAGATACTGGCAGCGAATGATGTATTCATTCATGCTTCTATACATGAGCCTTTTGGCATACCGCCCATGGATGCAATGCGATATGGAAAACTGGTGATTGGTTCAAGAGGTGTAATGTCCTGTGTTGACAGGATTGAGCATGGAGTGAATGGGTATCTCTTTAATGTGAATGATGGAAAAGCATTGGCGGCTATACTTTCCTCAATTGCCGCTGATAAACAGCTCATCTATCAAAAAGGCAAATTGGCACATCAAACTTCCAAACAGTATGGATATATGTACAACCGTAAGGCAATAGAAGCATTGATAAATAAAAATTAAAAGTAACAGGCAATAATGGATAGTTCCACTTCTCAAAAATTCAGTTATGTACCCAGTCTCGATAATCTTCGTGGTTATGCAGTGGTGATGGTTATGCTGTTTCATGGGGCCAACAGGATATTCAAAGGAGGATGGATAGGAGTGGATCTGTTTTTTGTATTGAGCGGTTACCTTATTACATCATTGTTACTTGGGGAGTATGATAAATACAAGGATATTTCGCTGAAGAAATTTTATATGCGCCGTTTTTTACGGCTGCTGCCTGCATTGTTTACTGGTGTGATACTTGCTAATATATTATGGAAGCCAAGTGGTTTTGTAGTACACCGGTTGGAGGCTACCCTCGCTGCAATTTTTTATTATACCAATATTCAGCTTGATCTCGGTGGTAACATGCGCCACTTGTGGAGCCTTGCTGTGGAAGAGCATTTTTATCTTTTCTGGCCCATTACTGTTTTATATTTTCTTTTCAGGAAGCCGCACAAAAAAATGATTTGGATAACAGTTGGGATATTGGCTGCAGTTACAATCTTCAGGGTTTATCTAAAAATATATCCACTTGATTATGGCATGATATTCATTGATGCATACCGTTTCACACTTACACGGATAGATTGCATACTGATGGGCGCAATAATGGCAATGATACTGGCACAAAAAAGAAAAGACAATATTGCTATCACCTGCAACTCAAACGATACATGGCAACTGCTCCTTTTGGCCGGTTGCTTTGTTTTTATATTGTTTACATTAAAAGAGTCGGTTGTATTTTGGGCACACGGAGGTTTTATTCTTACCAATCTTCTTTGTACTCTTACAGTATTGTTTGCTATCAAACACCCTCATCATCCAGCATTGTCTGGTAAAATAATGCATTGGATTGGGGCACGGTCCTATGGTATTTATGTGTACCACTACCCTGTGTTTACATTTATCAAATGGAGCAGTGCCACACCATCTGCCAAAGAGATAATAACGGTAACCTTGCTCCGCTTCTTGGTTTCATTTGTTATTGCTGCCTTGTCTTATAAATTTATTGAAAAGCCAATCCTGAACCTGAAGAAAAAATTTGAAGTACACTAAAGGCGTTTAAAAATAATTATTCATGCTGTTTAACTCTCTCGGTTTTGCCATATTTCTGCCAATAGTTTTTTTGCTTTATTGGTTTGTGGTAAATAAAAATCTTAGCAGGCAAAACATGCTGCTGCTGTTTGCCAGCTATTTTTTTTATGCCTGTTGGGATTGGCGTTTTCTTTTCCTGCTGATGTTTTCAACATTACTGGATTATTATACAGGATTAAAAATGCAGGATGCCCCCAATGAGAAAAGAAAAAAAATCTTGGTTTTGGCTAAGTATTATTATAAACGTTGGTTTTCTTGGGGTATTCAAATACTACAATTTTTTTGCAGAGTCATTTGCCGAAATGCTTTCTAATGCAGGCATCAAAATAGATGTGTGGACCATTAAAGTGATTTTGCCTGTGGGCATTTCATTCTATACTTTTCATGGATTGAGCTATGTAATTGACATTTATAAAAACCGGATAAAAGCAGAAAAGAATTTTGTTGACTATGCAGTGTTTGTAAGTTTCTTTCCCTTGCTTGTGGCCGGGCCGATAGAAAGGGCTACTCACTTGTTGCCACAAATTAAAAAACAACGGCAGTTTGATTATGTAAAAGCCGTAGATGGATTAAGACAAATTTTGTGGGGCTTGTTTAAAAAAGTAGTGATTGCTGATAATTGTGCAGCACTTGCCAATGATATTTTTAATAACTACACCGACTATAGCGGAAGCACCTTGTTGCAGGCGCTATATTTTTCACTTTCCAGATCTATTGTGATTTTTCAGGCTATTCAGATATTGCTTTAGGCACTGCAAGGTTATTTGGCATAGAGTTGCTACGCAATTTTTCCTTTCCATATTTTTCAAGGGACATTGCAGAGTTCTGGAGAAGATGGCATATTTCACTTTCAACATGGTTCAGAGATTACCTGTATATACCATTGGGTGGCAGCAAAGGCGGGCTTTGGATGAAAGTAAGAAACACTTTTATCATTTTTTTGGTAAGCGGTTTTTGGCATGGCGCTAACTGGACATTTATCGTATGGGGCTTTTTAAACGCCCTGTATTTTTTACCACTATTGCTTTCAAATAAAAACAGGGATAATCTTGATATCATTGCCAAAGGAAAAACTTTCCCATCAGCCAAAGAGTTTGCTGGTTTACTCATAACTTTTTCATTAACAGTATTTGCCTGGATATTCTTCCGGGCAGAATCTGTAAGCCAGGCATTCAGTTATATTGGCGGCATTTTTACAAGCTCATTGTTCTCAATACCACAGGTATCTTCTACTGTAGTGTGGGTATTAATTGCCATATTCCTTGCTATTGAATGGAATGGAAGAGAGCAGCAATATGCTATAGCAAATTTTGCAGTACGCTGGCCCCGGCTTGCACGTTGGAGCATATATTATTTTATGGCACTTGCTATTTATGTATATGCCGGAAAAGGCCAGCAGTTTATCTATTTTCAGTTTTAATAAACAACAGCAGTATATATGACCATAAGGAAATTTTTGAAAAAAATTGTACTTTTTGTGCTGCCGCCACTTTTGCTAATTGCAATTACAGAAGCCTTTTTTTTGCCACCTAATTTTTTTACGTATCGTACATGGGAAGCAATAATTTATAAAAATCCCATTCCGCATTTGGGTGGGTTTTATCCTAACATGCATACCAAAATGGACGAACAGGGCGACCTTGCCTTTCGTACGAAATACGCCATCTTTAAAAAGGATGTGGAGTGGGATATAGATAAACTTGGTTTCAGAAATGATGAATTTGTGGAAGACCCCGATGTGCTGCTGATTGGCGATTCATTTACGGCTGGTATTGCCCTTAGCCAGGATGAAACTATTACAAATAAGACGCAGGCACTGGTGGGTAAAAAATTAAAAATATATAATATAGCCCCTTCTTCTTTTGGCAACTTTAATTTTCTGTATCAAAACAAGTTTCTTAAAAAACCAAAGCTTGTAATTTATTCGCTGGTGGAGAGAAACCTTCCAGCAATACTTACAATAGAAGAGGAAGCAAATGACAGGAAATTAAAATTGGTAAGAAGCCTAGGCAAGTCATTTGATTTTAAAGGATTTAATACCTGTATTGACAGGCTTATATCTTTTAATTCACTAAGATGGGCTACTGCAAAAATGAGTGAAACAAATATTGGCCATCAATCTCCATTTGATACAACATTGTTTTTTATGCAGGGTAAAGAAGTAAAGCATTATATCCTCAAAGATGCACAAGCAACAGCAAAAAAAATCATTTCGTTTAAGAAATATTGTGATGGAGCCGGCATACAATTTATTTTTATGCCGATGCCCAATAAAGAAACAATTTATTTTGATATGGTGCCACTTGATAACCAGCCACAGTTTTTGTTTCAATTAGATTCGTTACTGCACAACTCGGGAGTGGAAACAATTAATACATTAAGTATTTATAATAGTTTACGCAGCAGCATCCCTATGCTTTACAAGCCAGAAGATACACACTGGAACGAAAAGGCAACCACAATTATGGCAGACGAAATTGTTAAACACCCTGTTTTACAGAAAATGATTGTGGCAAAATAATTTTTATACTTGAAAGTAGTACAAATAAATACCACTCTCAACACCGGCAGCACAGGCCGTATTGCAGAGGAGATAGGGCAAACATTAATTGCAGCAGGGCACAGCAGTTATATTGCACATGGCAGGCCGGGTGGTAAGAGCCAGTCGCAAACAATAAAAATTGGTTCTTCTTTCGATCAAAAACTGCATGGCTTACAAACGAGAATTTTTGATACACATGCTTTTGCTTCTAAAACAGCTACAAAAAAACTGGTTGATGAGATCATACTGCATCAACCCGGATATAATACACCTGCACAACCTGCATGGTTATTATTTACATGCAGGTGTGTTGTTTGATTTTTTAAAAGAAAAAAAGAAACCGGTTGTATGGACGCTGCATGACTGCTGGGGCTTTACCGGGCACTGCTGTTATTTTGATTTTGTAAAATGCGATAAATGGAAAACGCATTGTGAAAAATGCCCTTTGCAGAAAAAATACCCGGAGAGTTTTGTATTTGATAATTCTTATAAAAACTTTGATGTAAAGAAAGAGTTGTTTAATGGTGTACAGAATTTAACACTGGTAACGCCAAGCCATTGGTTGAGTGGATTGTTACAGCAGTCATTCTTAAAAAACTATCCTGTTTCAGTTATTCATAATGGGGTTGACCTGTCAGTATTTAAAACAATTGACGAAGAACAACTTGCCATTAAGCAAAAATTAAACATTGATAATGGTGCAGTGATATTGGGAGTTGCAAGCGTATGGGACAGGCGAAAAGGATTAAAGGATTTTATACAATTGAGTGAAAAGATAAATCCTGCTGATAAAATTATTTTGCTTGGGCTTTCAGCAGACCAACAGAAAGGTCTTCCTCAAAACATCATACCAATAGAACGAACAGAAAGCCTTGAAGAAATGGTACAGTTGTATAATCTTGCCACTGTATTTGCAAATCCTACCTGGGTTGACAATTTTCCCACCACCAATCTTGAATCGCTGGCATGTGGCACACCTGTTATTACTTACAACACAGGTGGCAGTGTGGAAGCAGTGGATGAACACACAGGATGGATTGTGGAGAAAGGGGATATAGATGGCCTTGTAAATGCGATTGAAACAGCGAAACAAAAAGGAAAAGATTATTTCAACAATAAATGCCGCACAAGGGCAGAGCAATTGTTTAATAACAAACACGGTTTGGCGATTATGTGGAATTGTATAAATCTGTGCTGAATAAAAATTAGTTTGATAAATGCCGGTAGCTGATTTAAAATATAGTATAATCCTTAACCTCAAGAATATTCCGGGGCCAGTGGTGAAGAAAAAAATTGTAGTGATTGAGTGCGATGATTATGGTGGTATAAGAATGCCTTCGCTTGAAGCCATGAAGCAAATGAGAGCGGCAGGTGTTTCTATTGACGGATCAAGATATAATTTGCTGGATACATTAGAAGATAAGGATGATCTTACGGGTTTGTTTGAAATATTGCAATCGGTAAAAGGTGCAGATGGAAACGCTGCAGTAATGTCACCATTTGTAAATGTTGCCAATCCTGATTTTGAAAAAATAAAAGCAAGCGGTTATAAAGAATATTTTTATGAACCATTTCCTAAAACATTGCAGAAATATGGCCGCAATAACGGGATAATGAATTTATGGAAACAGGGAATTGAGGCCGGAATTTTTACACCTGAGTTTCATGGACGGGAGCATGTGAGTGTGCAGCCATGGCTGGAAAAGTTACAGGAAGGAAATCCGCAACTACAGTTTGCTGCAGGTTATGGTTTTGTGGCGGTGGCAAACGTAAAAGACATTCCTGCATATGCACAGGAATTCAGGCCGGAATTTTATTTTACAAACGATAAACAAAAAGCCTTTCTACATCAATTCAATTATTGAAGGCGTAAAACTTTTTGAACAATTGTTTGGCTATACACCTTCTGCTTTTATGCCAAGCAACAGTGTGTTTCATCCTGATTTTGAAGAAACTGTTTTACAAACCGGTATCCCGTTTTTAGTGGTTGCACATAAAAACCCAACGCCGGGTATTGATGGGGAACTCACTTTTACCAATTTTACTTTCCGGCAAAAAATACAAAAAGGGAAGCTCAATTTTTATATACGTAACTGTGCATTTGAACCAACTGATAACGGCTATCATTCAATTGATGGAACAATGAAACAAATGGCGGCTGCATTCCGCTGGAACAAGCCTGCCATCATCAGCACACACAGGGTAAATTTTGCTGGCGGCTTCAATAAACAAAACCGGGATAAAGGATTAAAAGAATTGCAAACACTTTTAAAAGCAATCATACAACGCTGGCCGGGTGTTGAATTTAAGAGTACGGCAAACATGCTGAAAGAACTGAAGAATTAAGATGTCAAAAAAAATAGTTTTTGTTAACCAATCCACCGGTTATCTCACCATTGATATCATAAATAGTTTTGCAAAGCATTACGATGAAGTGCATGTGATCTATGGCAACATCCGTGTGCAGGATATAGAAATTGACAAGAAAGTAAAGTACACAAGAATATTAAAAAAATCACGGAGCTCACACATCACCCGTTTTCTTGCATGGTTTGCAGCGTCAATACAAGTGTTCTTTATTTTGCTGTTTCGCTTTCGTAAGTACGAAATATTTTATGTGTCGCTGCCTCCCTTTGCTTATTTAAGTTCTTTGTTATTGCCAAACAGGTTTTCGTTACTCATGTTTGATGTATATCCGGATGTGCTGAAAATGCTGAACATAAAAGAAACAAATTTTATTTACAGGATGTGGGCAGAGATGGAACAGGAAATTATTTACAAAAGCACACCGGGTTTACACGATTGGTGATTCGCTGGCAACATTGATGGCGCAGTATGCACCACGGGAAAAAATACATGTAATACCATTGTGGACAGGATTGACAAATGTACACCCGGTGCCAAAAGAACAAAACCCTTTTATTGCAGCACATAAACTGCAGGGGAAATTTATTGTTCAGTATTCCGGAAACATTGGCGGCACACATAATATTGAAGTAATGATTGAAGCGGCCAGGTTGTTGAAAGAACAAAAAGATATTTTATTTCTCATTATTGGGCGTGGGTTGAAAGTTCCTTTAGTAAATAAACTTATTGAAGAATATAATTTGGATAACTGTATGGTACTTCCTTTTCAAGCAGATGAAGTAATACGTTATTCTATTGCAGCAGCTGATATAAGTGTGGTATTGATTGAAGACAAAATTGCGGAAGTGAGTGTGCCAAGTAAGGTATATAATATTATGGCAGTTGGTTCCGGCATACTTAGTATTTCGCCAGAGAAGTCAGAAATAAATAAGCTGGTGCGACAATATAATATTGGTGCCAACTTTGCAAAAGAAGAGGTGCGACAGATTGCGGATTATATTTTGAAAGTAAAGAATACACCTGCATTGCAACAGGAATATAGCAGCAATGCTGTTGCGGCTTCAAAAAATTATACAATGGCGAATGCAGATAAATACGTGAACATTTATTTTAAAAACTTATGATTGTTGTTGGAGATATAGCATCACCTGATGCTGCTTGTAGTGCTGATTTGAAAAATATTTTTCTTCAGCAAAGCACTATTTTTTCTAATAATAGTTTGGTGTGCAATTTTGAAGGCTTGGTTTGTGATGAGATTGATCCATCCACAAACACACCGGTATTATACAACCATTCTTCTGTGATGGATGCACTGGATGCCGCCAACACAAAAGCCGTGGGGCTCGCCAACAACCATACGCTTGATCTGCCGCATTGTTTTGAAAACACAGTAAGGCATTTAATAAAACACAATATTGCATTTTCCGGTGCAGGTGAGTCAGAAGAAGAGGCAGATACGCCTGCATCATTTTTTGATGGCGATACAGAAATTATATTGTTTAATTCTTGCTGGGATTTTTTATTGTACCATCAAAAAAATCCAGCAATGTGATTTGTGGCAGAAATTTGATTTACAGGTTATTGAAGAAATTGCCGTAGCAAAAAAAAAAAACCAGCTGCAAAAATTATAGTGTACCTACACTGGAGTTTTGATCTGGAAATACTGCCTTTTCCTATGTACAGGCAAATGGCAATGGATATGATTGATGCAGGTGCAAGTGCTGTTATTGGTACACATTCGCATTGTGTGCAGGGCGGCGAAAAATATAAAGATGGTTATATTGTTTATGGGCTTGGGCAATTTCTTTTTGCCATACAATGTTTTTGCAAATGGCACACTTTCTTTTCCTGATTTTTCAAGACTACAATGGCTTTTGAATGGAATCCAGTAACAAATGAAGCAATATGCCATTGGTTTTATTATGATAACAGTAACGGAAACCATCAGCTTGATTTTAAAAGAATCATCATCATTTGAAAGATTCTGATATGCTGAAAGAATATTCACCTTTGCTTCATTGCCGGAAAGAATATGTTGATTATTTTAAAATAAACCGGCGCAAAAAATTCCTGATACCTGTGTATACTGATTACAATGACGTTTTTAAAAATTCGCTTTACACTTCTTTCTTAAAAAGCAGAGGGAAGTTTGCAAGGTTTTTGGCAAAGTATAAAATTATGAAATGGCAAACCTGATTCAACGTATTATGTACCGTTATTTTTTTAAAAGGCTGATTGATTTTTTTGCCGCACTTATTTTACTGGTGATTTTTTCCCCTGTTATAATTATTGTAACTATTGTTTTGGCTTATGTAAATAAAGGCAAGGCATTTTTTTTTCAGGAGCGTCCGGGTAAAAATGAAAAATCTATTTACATCATCAAGTTTAAATCAATGACGGATGAAAAAGATGAAAATGGAAATTTGTTGCCGGATATAAAACGCATTACAAAAGCCGGAGCCTTTGTAAGAAAATATTCTTTAGATGAACTGCCTCAGTTTATTAATGTATTAAAAGGCGATATGAGTTTGGTGGGCCCAAGGCCTTTGCTGTTAAAATATATACCATTGTATAGCGAAGAACAACACAAGCGCCATTTGGTGAGCCGGGCATTACAGGCTGGGCACAGGTGAACGGGAGAAACAGCATTAGCTGGACAGAAAAATTTAAACTGGATGTTTATTACCAGCAGACATCTTTCTTTTATGCTTGATGTAAAAATTTTATTTTTAACTGTATTGAAAGTGGTAAAAAAAGAAGGTGTTAATCAAACAGATGAAAGGCCAATGATGCCGTTTAACGGCAATAACTGATACATGAGAAAGATTACGGAAACAGCGAAGGGAAAAAATATTCTGGCTGCTGGATGCACTTGAAAGGTGTCAGCCAGTGAAAAAGCACTATGCAGATATTGCGATGCTGCTGGATAGTAATACATGAAAACACAGCGAATGTGTTAAAAGAACAAAAACTTTCAACGTTGCTGAATCACGCCATTGCTAACAACGTCATTTTATAAGCAGTATAAAAATAATTCAAATTCACTCAGTGATTTTCCTGTCATCAGCAAAACGATGATAAGGGAAAATTTTGATCATTTGCTTCTTCCGCTTTTACAAAAGAGCAACAACTTGCTACTGTAACAAGTGGTTCCACCGGTACGCCATTTAAAGTATTGCACCATGCAGATAAGAAAAAAAGAAACAGTGCAGACACTATGTACTTTGCACAGAAAGCTGGTTATCGTATTGGCGACAAGCTGATGTACATGAAAATATGGAGCGCCAATAATAAAAAAGCAACATTGCCCGGCATTGATGCAGAATATGATTCCTGTGGATGTAATTACATTTAATGATAAAGAAACGCAGCGTTGATAAAAGAATGGAAAATGATAATCCACTTTTGCTTTTTTGGGCTACTCTTCGGCGTTGGAAATTATTTGCCAGCTATCTTGATAAGAACAAATCACGGACAAGGTAAAAACAAAACTTTCTTCTGCCATCTCCATGTCAGAAACACTGAATGACTATACCAAACAAACCATTGAAAAATATTTTGGTGTGCCTGTTTATTCCCGCTATTCTAATTTGGAAAATGGCATCCTTGCCCAACAGGTACCGGGCAGCGACAATAGATATTTCATCAACACTGCCAGTTATGTGCTGGAAATTTTTAAGATGAATGAAGATGTGCCTGCCGCATGCAGGAGAACGTTAGGCAGGATCATGGTAACTGATCTGTACAATTATGCAATGCCGATGATACGGTATGATACCGGGGATACTGGTATTTATACCTAAAAGACAGATGCTGCAGGAAACAGTTATCTTAGATGTGGTGGAAGGGCAGCAAACTTGATTTGCTGTACGCAACAGACGGCACCTTGGTTTCATCATACATTGTTTATAAAAATATGTGGCAGTACACAGAGATACTCAATACCAGTTGGTGCAGTATGGGCCTAAAGATTATTTATTTAAAATAAATATGGAAGGAACGTTTACAAAGGAAGAAAAATTGATACAGGAATTTAAGCAATACCTTGGTGCAGGATGCAGATTTTAAAGTGGAGTATGTGGATGAAATACCTCTGCTGGCATCAGGCAAAAGAAAAAAAATTGCAAACACTTATCACAATATAATTAAATGAGAGACCTGGTAATTATTGGTGCCGGTAATGTGGGCGGCTTTTTAGCTTATAACCAAAATTTGTTTGCAAAGCAATTTAACGTGCTGGGTTTTTTAGATGATGATGCAAGTAAACTTGGCAAAGAATTTTATGGGTTAAAAGTAATTGGTAATACAGAACATCTTTTTTCAATGGACAAAAATGTTGCTGTTGCTATTGGTATTGCATTTCCCCGGAGCAAAACGAAAAGTATTTGAAAAGATAAAGGATAATGGAAATGATTTTCCTTCTTTCATTTCAAACAATGCATGGCTTTCAAATAGTGTTTCGGTTGGTAAAGGAGTGATTCTTTATCCTGGGGTATCTATCAATTATCAAACCGTGGTGGAAGATTTTGTAATAATGAATATGAATTGTGCATCGGGCATGATTGTACCATTGGTAAATTCAGCGCCTTGGCACCGGGAGTAAATCTTGGCGGCTTTACAAAAATTGGCGAAGGCAGTTGATATGGGCATTGGCTCGGCCACAAAGCAAAATATTGTTGTAGGGAATGAAGCTGTAATTGGTGGGCAGGCGATGCTTGTAAAAAATGTACCGCCAGCAGCTAAAGTTGCTGGTGTTCCTGGAAAAGAGATTTAGGATATTAAATAGTCTTTGGTGAAAACATTCTTTTTAGCACAGGCAAACATCATCAGCATTCTTACCTGGATTGTTATTCTTTCCTTTGTTCTATACCGGTTTAAAAAAAGAAAAGCAGCGATTGGTTTTTTAATATTGGGAGTTGTTTTATTTTATGCTTTCTCCACAGCCTGGCTGCCACGTTACCTGGCGTATCGTTTAGAAATACAGTATCCACCTTTAAAAGAGTTGCCAAAGTTCAGTACTACTCAAAAAGTGTACATACATCTTTTGGGCAGCGGTTATCAAACCGACAAACGATTACCATCAACAGCAATGCTTGGCTTTGTAGCACAAAGCAGGTTTTTAGAAGCTATGCGTTTGTACAGGGCAATAAATAACAGCATACTGGTATGTTCCGCAGATGGACCTGTTGGTGAGCAAACACAAGCTATGATTGCAAGAGCCGCAGCGATTGAAATGGGAGCTGACAGCAGCAGGATACTGGCTTTAAATACTCCTTCCTCCACAAAGGAAGAAGCTGAAGACCTGGCCAAAGCTGTTGGTACAAGTTCCACCGTTATTGTAGTGACAGATGCCATACATATGCCAAGAGCCATGAAGTTTTTTAGGAATCAAGGTTTTGCAGCTATTGCAGCGCCTGCAAATTTTAAAGCGCTTAATGGAAGTGCAGGTGTTCCTTTTAAGTGGTGGCCTTCCGAAGATAATATTTACATCACCAATAGGGTGTTGCATGAATATTTTGCTTCAGTAAAAGCTGCGTTTTGATTGTTGACAGAAAAAATATTTAGATAAATTATGAATGAAAAAGTATGGCTTTCTTCTCCGCACATGGGTGGCAGGGAGGAAGTGTATGTGAAAGAAGCTTTTGATACCAATTGGATTGCACCACTTGGCCCACATGTTGATGGTTTTGAAAAAGACCTGGCGGATTTTACAGGCTCAAAAAATGCAGCAGCATTAAGCAGTGGCACCGCTGCCATTCACCTGGCATTGATAATGCTTGGCGTAAAAGCAGGGGATGAAGTGCTTTGCCAGAGTTTTACTTTTTCTGCTTCGGCAAACCCAATAGTTTACCAGGGCGCTGTTCCTGTATTTATAGATTCGGAAAAGGAAACCTGGAACATGAGCCCGGTGCATTTGCGTACAGCCATTGAAGAAAGGATACAAAAGGGAAAAAACCCAAAGCAATTATACCAGTGCATTTGTATGGTATGCCGGGAAAGATGGAAGCCATCATGGCCATTGCAAAAGAATTTGATATTCCTGTAATTGAAGATGCAGCTGAAGCATTGGGTTCCACAATAAATGGAAAAGCCTGTGGCACTTTTGGGGATATGGGTGTTTTATCTTTTAATGGGAATAAAATTATTACCACATCTGGCGGTGGGGCTTTGATAAGCGATACGGAACACTATATTGCCCAGTCAAGATTTTTGGCAACACAGGCAAGGGATGCAGCACCTCATTACCAACATTCACACATTGGATATAATTACCGCATGAGTAATGTGTGTGCAGCCATTGGCCGTGGGCAAATGGAAGTATTGCCAAAAAGGGTTGAACAAAGAAGAGCTAATTATTCATTTTATATAAATGCCTTGAAGAATTTACCTGGTATTTCTTTTTTACCAGGAACCTGCTGGCTGTTTTAGCAACAGGTGGCTTATCCACTATTATAGTACATCCACAACAAACCGGTGGCATTACAAGAGAAGATATAAGGCTGGCTTTGGAAAAAGATAATATCGAGAGCCGCCCTTTATGGAAACCAATGCACCTGCAACCTGTATTTAAACAATATCCGTTTTATGGTGATGGAACTTCAGAAGAACTGTTTGAAAAGGGCTTATGCCTTCCTTCGGGCAGCAACCTTAAGCAGCAGTGATTTAGAAAGTGTGGCAGTTATAATTCAATCTTTGTTTAAGAAGATGATTTGACCGTATTAATATAAACAGCTTGTAATCAACCCGTTTTGTACTAAAACGGGTTTTTTAATGCCCGGTTATTCAGCTTTTGTTATGCCCGGAGTGTTTTGTAAACTATATCACAGAAATGAATTTTTCATCTGCCTTTTACTCAATAATGTAGCGGGGAACTAAAAAAAGCACTACTTTCGTTAATAATTTTTAACAATTTTTATTTTCTGCCTCAAACTCTTACAAGCCAACCTCTTAATGCTTTGTTTCACTCCAGGGAAAACAAGTTTTAAAAACATTTTGCTTGTAGTTTAAAAAATTCAGTATGCCGAACAGATATTTTCAAAACTTTGCTCCCCGGTGGATAATATTTTGTTGCGACATTGTGCTGATAAGTGCTTCGTTCACCTTTTCTTTTTTTCTTATCAATCATCTCTCTATTGATAAGGTTGACATTTATGGATTTTTACCAGCATTGCTTTTTAATGCATTCATTGGTACAATTTGTTTTGCCTCTCTTTCTATTTACAAAGGCATCATCCGGTATTCTGAATTAAAGGATGTGATAAGGATCATCAAATTTGGTTTTCTTCAGTTTGGTTTTTGGTCTGCTGTTTATCTTATCAATCCCAAAAGCGGCGTTACTGCAATTGTTACAGTTCCGCTACTGCTTATCAATCTTTTTGTTGTTATTTTCCTGCTGGTTTCTTTTCGGTTACTCGTTAAAGAAATATACTTCAGGGCTGCCCAGAATAAAACAGCATCAACACAACGTACCCTTATTTTTGGTGCCGGTATGATGGGGCAAATAACCAAAAAAGTAATTGAACAGGATAT
Organism: uncultured Chitinophagaceae bacterium; assembly: GCA_963814445.1. Lineage (GTDB taxonomy): Bacteria > Bacteroidota > Bacteroidia > Chitinophagales > Chitinophagaceae > Ferruginibacter. The sequence goes on along the minus strand of CAWFCU010000013.1, from coordinate 323,485 downwards.
CAATATCAACACAACACTGGTTGGATTTATTGATGACAGCCATTATAAAATTGGAAAAAAAATTGGCGACCTGCCTATCTACAATGCGGTTGATCCACACCTTACCAAACTGATAAAAGAAAAAGGGATTACGCAAATATATATTGCCATTAATAAATTATCTGTTGAACGGAAAATTGCATTGGCTGATGTGTGTGCGCCTTTCAAAATAAAAATAAATGTTGTTCCCCACGCTAATCAATGGTCTGGTGGTTTGTTTCAAAAAAACCAGGTAAGGGAAATGAACATTGAAGAATTACTGCAGAGAGATGAAATAATAATACCCAGCAACCTTTCCAGTGCCAATTACCAGGATGCTACTATTTTAGTTACAGGTGCAGCAGGATCTATCGGTAGCGAAATTTGCCGGCAGCTTACTAAACATAAATTGAATAAACTGGTAATGCTGGATCAGTCAGAATCTGGTTTATTTGATCTGGAGTATGAGTTGAGGCAAACCGGTTTCACACAAATGCAGGTGGAGGTTGCTTCAGCCAAAGATTACCACCGGGTAAAAAAAGTTTTTAATGCCTACAAGCCTACAGTTGTTTTTCATGTGGCAGCTTATAAGCATGTGCCGCTCATGGAGGAATTTCCCAGCGAAGCAGTGCTCACGAATATTTTTGGTACAAAAACGGTTGCCGACCTGTCTGTTTTATTCAGTGTAAAAACGTTTGTACTTGTATCAACAGATAAGGCAGTAAACCCTACCAATGTAATGGGAGCCACCAAGCGGATTTCAGAAATATATATTCAATCACTCAACGACCGCTTTGAATCTAACACCAGTTTTATTACCACAAGGTTTGGTAATGTACTTGGCTCTGCAGGCTCGGTGGTGGCTACATTTAAAAAGCAAATTGCTGAAGGCGGCCCTGTTACCATTACACATCCAGATATCACAAGATATTTTATGACGATACCAGAAGCTTCTAAATTAGTATTGGAAGCAGGTAAGATTGGTAAAACCGGGGATATATTGGTGTTTGATATGGGTAAGCCCGTACGTGTGCTTGACCTTGCCACCAGGATGATACAACTGGCAGGCTTTGTTCCCGGAAAAGATATTGTGATCAAATACACACAGCTAAGGCCGGGTGAAAAAATGTACGAAGAGTTATTTAAAGATTCTGAAGAATTGGCACCAACAGACCATCCTAAAATATTAAGGGCTAAAAAGGCCTCCAACCAAAATCCTGAATTTTATAATTTACTGAATGAACTACATGAAGTGGCCAAGAACCATAACAACGAAGACATACTTAATTTGATAAGCACATTGCTTCCTGAATTTTCACATTCACCTAATAAAAGAAAATCAGAAGTGGCTTATAACAACGAAACCTTTTAATAGCTTGTCTTTATTATCCACGGAAAGGAAAAACAATTTTCATTAAATAAAGAATAGTCAGCATTGCCATTAACGGCAAAAGTTTTTACCACCACAGCACTGCTTAATAACTGTTTGGCATAGCCCAAAGTAGCGCCAGTTTTCACCCTGTCTTCCACCAGCAGTATTTTTTTTCCTGCTACATCAAAATGTATTGGTGTTATCAATTGCGGTGCATCATACAAAGGCTTGTGTGTAGTATCCCTGAAACTAATTTTGAGCAGTTCAACCGGTACTTTTAATTTTTGTTGAAGCAAGGCTGCCGGTACTATCCCTCCATTTGCTATTGCCACAATCAGATCGAACTGCTCTTCAAACCGCATAGCATTAATGTGTTCTTCTATTTCACTCCACGGTTTTGTTTCCATTGCCCGATAATTTTTTTAAAAGAAAGCAACCTCCAAAAACCTGTATCAGCATTCCAGGTATGCCGGTGGTAAAATCCTGTGCTGCATTTTTAAAGCTGCCAGTCATTACCCATTCTGCAGCAGAGCCGATTACCTGGTAGGCCAGCACAACAAATAAAATATGCAGCAGCGAAATTTTTTTATAATGAGCAGCTACAATGGCGGCAATAACAGCCAGCAGGCACGATTTCATTAAAATGGCCGGTAATACAAAAGCAGGCGGCATGCCAAAAAGCAGGTTGTTTACAAATGGTGATAGTACAGCTGTGAGTAAACCAACCATTATCCCGAATTTATATGCTGCAATGAGCGTAAAAAAATAGATGGGTAAAAAGATCAATCCTCCCCGTGGTATAAGATGTGTTAACTGCGGCAGCAACAAATTGCCAATAACAAATATTACTGCAAAGCTATAAGTGCGGTAATTCGTATATGAAAGTTGGCGCTGGTAAAAAGCACTGGAAGTAAACATAAATGTTTTTTAAGGAAATAAAATTACTAAATAAGCGCCTATCCTTTTGGTGTTACTTCTGTTGTATTGTCTTCTTCTTTCTTTTCCTGCTGTTGTTTTATCACAATGGTAAAAAGATAATTGGCAAACCAATAAAGTACAAAAGGTAAATGAGTATCCAACCGGGAAACATTTTTGTAGTAAGTATAAAATATCTTTTCGAAGTGATAGGGGTGATCAAAGAGAACTACTACCCCTAACTTGTTCCCTATGTACAGCAAAATGAAACGTAATATCCAGAGTATGGTATAAACAATTACAAACAATTTAAAAGAGCGTGGAGGAAGCGTTAATTTTAATGCGATCAACCCACCGATAATAGTAGGCACCCATATAGGGTTAAATTCTGTTCCACCACCTGCATAATCAAAGTATATCGGTTTAAGGTTCAACAGGCTAAACAGAAGAGAGACCAGTGCCAGGAAAATATAATATGCCAATAAAACTTTAGCTGCTTTGCCCATGAGCCTTACTTTTTTTAACAAACAACAGCCAGCCATAAAATATCAGCACATACATAAGCAGTGTAAAAAGATAATGATGGCTGAAGTCGAAAGCTCTGCGGTGATAAAGATAGATAAAATACAAAGCTGTTATCCGGATTATATTGAGAGTAATGATGGCAATAATTCCACCAATGCCAAAAGCGATCTTTCTTTTTAGCGGATATGGTAAAAGAAATAATACACCAACGTAAATAAACATAAGATCAATGCCATTACACACATCAAATATATCAAATACGGCTACATCGTTTTTAGTAAGATGTGTACATGGCCTTACCGGATCGGCTATCCAGCCAATTTGTTCAGAAGAAAGAAAATTGATACTTTTTGTTACAGATGCGGTAAGAAAATTTGTAAGCGGCCTGTCAATAATCCTGCTGGGATATAAGAGTGCAATGTAGCATACAAACCAAAGGCTGAAAAGCACAAAGAGTTTAATAAAAAAGAAAGATACTTTTTTATTAAAAATTGGCTTACCATCATTGGTATTAAGTTTGTCTAAAAGCATTTGGTGGCAAAAAAATGATTGAAATTGGTTAGTGGCAAATTTACTGGTTACTGTGCTTATAATTTACGAAAACAGGTAATATTTAGGTTGGTTAACCGCTCCTTAACACAATTAAGCTTAATATGTTTTGCATATAGCGTATTAGCTCCATTCCTTTTCCTCCTTCGCTCTTTTTCTCTCCACCCTGCCGGCAAGTAAAATACTTATCCAATATAAAAAGAGGAGGGGCACAGTTACAAGAAACTGGCTGGTCCAGTCTGGCGATGGTGTAATGATTGCCGCCACGATTAAAATAATTACAAACGCAAGCTTGAAATAGCGTTTTAAAAAAGTACCCGAAATGATGCCGACTCTTGCCAGTACATACGACAGAACAGGTAATTCAAATGCAATACCGCAGCCTAATAAAAGATTGGTGAGGCTGTCAATGTAGTCATTAATAGATGGCCGGTATAATATGATACCTGACTTACCTAAAGTAAAATTGGCCAGGAAATTAAAAGTAAAAGGTGCCAGCAGGTAATAGCCAAAAAGCACACCTGTAAAAAAACAAATGGAGACATAAAAAATGCTGCCGGTGGCATAACTGCGTTCCTTAGTGCTAAGTGCAGGTTTTATAAAACGCCAAACTTCCCAAAAAATGTAAGGGAAAGAGAGGATAATGCCACCAATGATAGCAATATTAATGGCAGATGTAAATGTGCCGCTTACTTCGGTTACCTGGAAATTGATTTTAACAGGTGGCATACAAAGACTGTCGCCAATGTGGAGCCAGCGGCCAAATCTGCACAATGCATCATACGATACAAAATCTTCACTGGCGGGCGCCAGTATTATATAATCATACACCCAGTCAATAAAATAAAAAATTGTGAGGCCAGCCACCAGCCATGCAATAATGCATCTTATAATATGCCAACGCAAAGCCTCAATATGATCAAAGAAACTCATTTCCGTTTCTTGTGCATTCCCTTTTCTCCTGATACGGCTGAAAAATGTTTTTCTTTCTGATGTTTCGGTTGCCAATGATTAAGTTTTAAAACAAGATAATTGATTAAGTGGGCAAAAATAAAACTCTTTTGTGAGAGTAATGGTTTGTTATGCTGTAGTTGCCTGCTTTATATTGCTTGTGTGTTTTAAAAGCAAAAGCCAGGCTGTTTAACAAGTGCTTAACCACTAAAGGCAGTACATATCACAGCTTAACCGCAACTTTGTAGTATGAGGTCGGCTACATTAAGATGGATAATGGTTGGGTGCAGTATTATTATTGCATTTATAATGGTGGCACAATTGTATTGGTTGCGGCATATTTATAGTTTGGAGCAGCACCAGTTTAAAAGAAATGTGCTTAAAAGTTTGCAGGCCCTGCTGGATGAAACCGGCGCTGCAGCAGACCCAAAGCAGCCGGTAAAAGATATAGTGGACAGGATGGATGAAAATACATTTATTGTAGAACTGGGGTATATACCACCGGTAGATTCATTAAAATACCACCTTAGCAGTGAGTTTGAATCTTTTGGTGTATGGACTTATTGCAGCGTATTTGTGTATGACAAGAACAAGAGAGAAGCCGTGTACTCTTTTGACCTTGATGCAGCCACCACTAACAGGCCGGATATGGCGGCATTGCCACTGGTCGAAGTAAAAAAAGACGCCAATTATATGTTGTTGTATTTTCCTTACCGGGCAAAATATATCATACAGGAAATGTCGTTTTGGATAGGCACTGCCATTTTGCTGTTGCTGCTGCTGATAGGCCTTTCAGTTGCATTGCTGTACCTGTACCGGCAAAAGTTTTTAAACGAACTGCAAAAAGATTTCGTAAATAATTTTACCCATGAATTTAAAACGCCGCTGGCAGTAATGAAAATTGCAGGCGATGTGCTGGTGCAGCCCGGTATTGAAAACAACCCGGACAGGCTTGCCAAATACAGCCGTGTGGTAAAAGAGCAAACCGAACACTTGCAAAGCCAGGTGGAACGGTTATTAAAAACTGCAGCAGTGGAAAATAAAAAACTGCTGGTGAAAAAAGAGCCCTGCCGGTTAAATGAATTAATTACCTCTTCCTTAAACCAGGTAGAACCTTTAATTGCCAGCAAGGAAGTTATAGTGGATTTTGTACCAGATGAAAATGAACCAGTGATAAATGCTGATAAGGCACAGTTGCAGTTGGTCATCATCAATCTTATTGAAAATGCAGTAAAGTATAGTATAAACCAGCCGCATATTATTATCGAATTAAAAAATGGACAAAGCGAATATTACAGCATATTGGTAAAAGACAACGGCATTGGTATAGAAGAGAAAAATATAAAATTTCTTTTTAAGAAATTTTACAGGGTGCCCACCGGCAACGTACATAATGTGGCAGGTTTTGGGCTAGGCCTCAATTTTGTAAAAAAAGTGGTTGATGCACATGATGGAAAAATAAGTATCCATAGTGTGATGGGCATTGGCACAGAATTTAAAATTCAGTTACCAAAAAAATAAATGATGCATGCAAAGTAAAGCAAAGGTATTACTGGCAGAAGATGATACATCGCTGGCGTTTGTAATTAAAGACAACCTGGAAGAAGAAGGATATGATGTTACCTGGTGTGCAGATGGCGAAGCAGCGTTGCAACAGTTTCAGAAGAATGGTTTTGATATTTGCCTGCTGGATGTAATGATGCCGGTGAAGGATGGCTTTACCGTAGCAAAAAAAATACGGCAGAAAAGCGACATGGTGCCTATACTTTTCCTCACGGCAAAATCATTGGAGCAGGATAAATTAGAAGGTTTTAAAACAGGTGCTGATGATTACATCACCAAACCTTTCAGCATAAAGGAACTGCTGATGCGTATGGATGTGTTTTTAAGAAGAACTAAAAAAATGCACTCTGATGAAACCGCAGAATTTAAAATTGGCAAACTTCGTTTTTTATACAACAGCTTAAAACTGTATAATGACGAAGAGGAATTTTCACTTACCCAACGGGAAGCTGACCTGCTGAAGTTTTTCTGTGAACACAACAACAAGGTTTTAAAACGGGAGGAAATATTGCTGAATGTATGGGGCAAGGATGATTATTTTTTGGGTAGAAGTATGGATGTATTTATCACCAGGCTGCGTAAACACTTTAAAGCTGACCCGGATATTATTTTAGAAACCATACATGGCATTGGTTTCCGGCTCAATTTTTAAATGCTTTTAAAAATAAAATCCTGTCATGTTTATAACAGGATTTTAATATTTGTGTATTTGATGTTTTAAGAATGCCTTCAAAAAGAAACCAATTGATTTCTTATTTTCTCTTTTTCATAAAATCCTGAAGTACTACAGAAGCCCTTAGCAGTATTAGCATATCACGGCTGTTACCTTCTTTGTGGTTTTTGCTGAGGCCAAAAATGGTTCTTATACCAAGCCCAACACCGTTTTTAAAGCGATAGCCTGCTCCAACAGGTAAACCAAGGTTAAAAGATTTCATTTGATCTTTATAATCATCCGATCCTTCGTAATTGTATCCACCTTCACCGCTGCTTTTGTATTTATCTTTTGCAGCTAATAATACTGAAGGTTGTAAGCCACACTCGGCATAAAACCCCCGATTATGCTGGTAGTAATACAGTAATGGCGCAATAAGATAATGTGCAGTAACCTTGCCTGAGAAACTTTGTTCTTCGTAAGCTGAACCCTGCATCGAATAACCAATACCTGCTGTAACGTAGGCGCTTTTGTTAACCTCCACCACTTTGGTTTCAACTGCCACCTGCATACCTACAGGGTCTCTCCAGCTGGGTTCGCCGGTGTACCACGTTTTACCTCCTGATAAGCTTGGGATTGTCATGCAGGATTGAAAGGATAAAACTGAGATACAGAGTAGTGCAAATAAAATGATCCGGTTCATAATGCTGAATTTAGGTGTGAATAAATTTAGAATGGCCAAAAAGCCTCACACGGTTACGGAGAAAATCCGCAGTAATCAGAAGGGAAACGGTAAGTGAAAGGGTAAAGCGATAGTAAAATAGGCAGTATCTATTAAATATGCAAGCATTGAAGGTATTTTTGCAATTAAAATCTCTTTTCTAACTCTTGCAAAACTAAGTATACAAAGCATTTACCCACTGGAGGGTATTTCATCTGCCAACCTGATTATATATCTTTCATAAAAAATAGAGAAAATGAAAAACATTTTTTTGGTAACATTATTGTTTGTTACACACAATCTTTCTGCCCAGGTAAAGCATATTGAAAAAAACCTCACCAGTGCCCAGGTAAGTTTTGCCTGCAACTTTTTTGACAACTCAGTAAAATATATTCCGCCAACAGCAGAAGGAGTAAAAGATGAGGATGCTGAAAGATGGATGAGAGGAATGATCAATAAAATAATGGATGTAACAGGCCTGCAAAACCGTTACGAGTTAAGAGCAATGAAAAATTACAACAACTGCTCTGCCATTTGCTTTAGTAATAATATAGGGCAGGAAAGGTTTATACAATTTGACAAAGCCTTTTTACAGGCTTTTGAAAAACGTACCAATAACCGTTGGTTTGTGTTTGGCGTACTGGCGCATGAAATTGGCCATCATCTTAACGGGCATTCATTAGAAGGTGTTGGCAGCCGCCCCAATAAGGAAATAGAGGCAGATGAGTTTGCAGGGTTTATTATGAAAAAATTGGGTGCCACTTTAGCTGAAGCACAGGGCATATTTAGTTTTTTAAACAATACTGATGGCCCACCAACTCATCCTGTAAAAGCAAAAAGATACCAGGCAATAAAAAGAGGCTGGGACAAAGGCGCAGGCAAATTAAGTTTAGAAACACTTTCATTTAACGATGCTGACACAAAAGATTTTGCCCGTCGCAATTTGTTGCTGGCACGTAAACAATTCGCTGCGGCAGACAAAATGGAATACATCAATAAATCCCTGGGGCATGTGCCGGATTATGCAGAAGCGCTCAGTGAAAAAGGGCTGGTGTTTGCAGAGATGCAGCAATTTGACAGCGCTGTATATTATTGCAATGAGGCCGCTAAAATGGAACCAGAGATTGGATTACTTCGCCTCAATCTAGCCAAAGTATTATACAAAGCAGGCGATATAGAAAATGCGTTGCTTTATACTAATGATGCCATTTATCTTAAACCGGCCTTTGCTGCTGCCTTTGCCATGAAGGCATTAATGGAACTGGAGAAAAAGCAATTTGCCGAAGCAGAAAAAAGTGCTGATGCAGCTTTAGCCATAAGGCCTGATACAAAGTTTGAATTAGCCGATATACTGGAAACAAAAGCGATTGCTATGTATGAATTGGGGAAGCAAAAAGAATCGGAAGAATATTTTGAGGCTGCTAAAAAATTAAACCCATTAAGCTTAAGGATAGGAAGTTTTATGAATGCTAAAAAGTAGAACTGACAGAAAAAGAGAAGCCCCGATAGAAATCGGGGCCGTTTACCAAAACTAACTGCTTATGAGAAAATCTTAATTGAATTATTGTTGTTACTACTAATACGCAAATGAGGTGCCGAAAGTTTTTTAATGCCTGTTAATTCTTTCATAACAGCTTTCGCAATTTTCACCTGCATTGATATAACGAAAATAAGAACTGTGTATTGTGAGACGGCTTTTATTTTTTATTTCACCGCTCACTTTTATGACACAAAGTTATATCAATCGTTTAATGACTAAGCAGTAATAGCTTCAGTAATCAGTTGCTTTAACAATAATTTAAAAGAGCTTTTTTAATTCTTGCGTTCATCACTTCATAAAGCCTTTTATCATATCCATAAGGCCGCCACCGCCACCAGTTTGTGCTTGCTGCTGTGCGCCACCTGTTACTTTACTGATAATATCACTTAGTTCAACCTGCCCGTCTCCATCAGTATCAAGGCCGCCACCACCAGTAAATTTGCTAAGAATACCATTAAAATCAAAACCATTGCCACCAGCCTGTGCAGCCTGGCCACCGCCAGTAAGCGAACTGATAATACTGTTCATATCAAAACTGCTGTCGTTGGGATTGGTTGTTTTACCAATAAGGCTGCTGATCACACTGGGGATTAAATTATTGGCAATGCCACCTGCCTGGTTGCTGCTGATACCATGATCGTTGGTGAGCTTATTGGTAAAGTTGCCAATGATGGATTGTACAATAGGGTTGTTCATTAAACTGCCTATACCACCGCCATTGTTGCCATTACCGCCAAACATTGATAACACGTTTTGCAAGCCACCGCTGGCCAAAGCACTTTGCAAGCCACCGGCAACAGAGTCTGTAGCAGATGCAAGCACTGCATCATTTTGTTCGTTTGGCACTTCGGGATTGTTGATCACTGAATCAAGGCCTTGCTCTTTCACAAGGTTAAAAAGGTTTTCTAGCATGATAATTTTTTTAGTTAGTTAAGTTAATGCGTTCTTTTCAGAATTCATAGCGTTTGACTGTAATAAATTATTATACGTTGCATCGTGTATAATGCACATAGATTAAGCAACAGTGCAGTAATCAGATAATAACACAATTTACACTAATCAGCAAAACATATTCGTGTCAATTTGTGTAATTCGTGGCAAAAAATTTCGTGGAAATATCTTAATTCTGTGTAGCTAATTTTTCGGCGTTCTCAGCAAACTGAAGGGCTTCTATAAATTCCTGCACGCCACCATTCAGTACTTCATCCAGATTGTAAACGGTAAGCCCAATGCGGTGGTCAGTAACCCTGCCTTGCGGATAATTGTAGGTTCTTATTTTGGCGCTGCGGTCGCCGGTGCTTACCAGGCTTTTTCTTCTTTTACTAATTTCTTCTTCCGCCTTGCGTACTTCTTCATCGTACAATTTTGTACGCATCATTTCCATCGCTTTCAGTTTGTTGCCAAGCTGGCTACGCTCTGTCTGGCACACCACCACCAGGCCAGTAGGTTTATGGGTCAAAAAAACTTTTGTTTCCACTTTGTTTACATTCTGTCCACCAGCACCACCGCTCCGGGCAGTTTCCATTTTTACATCGCTTTCTTTCAATTCAAAATCCACTTCTTCTGCTTCGGGCATTACGGCTACAGTGGCAGCACTGGTATGCACCCTTCCGCTTGATTCTGTATCAGGCACACGTTGTACCCGGTGTACGCCACTTTCAAATTTCAATAAGCCGTACACATCATCGCCCTGCACTTCTAACTGCACTTCTTTGTATCCGCCAACTGTTCCTTCGCTTTCACTCAGCAAAGCTGTTTTCCATCCTTTCTTTTCGCAATATTTTATATACATCCGCAGCAGGTTGCCTGCAAACAACGACGCTTCATCGCCACCAGTGCCAGCCCTTATTTCCAGTATCGCATTCTTTTCATCAAACGGGTCTTTTGGTATCAGCAAATTGCGGAGATGTTTTTCCAATTCTTCTTTTTTTGCTTCCAGTTCCGGCAATTCCAGCTTTGGCCATTTCCCTCATTTCCGCATCGTCACTGTTCAGCACTTCTTTATTAAATTCAATATCTTCCAGCAGTTTTACATACGCATCCCTTGCCACCACCACTTTTTCAAGGCTGCGGTATTCTTTGCTGATAGCAGCAAATTTTTTATTATCCGCCACAATCTCCGGGTTGGTGAGCGCCACCCCCAGGTTTTCAAACTTCCCCTTTATTGCATCTAATTTGTCTAACATATCACCCCTATCCCCTAAAGGGGAACATTTTTGTTTACAAAATTTTGTAGCAGACTTGAGCAATCATCAACATCGTTGTGTCACTCACTTGTACCACATACCTTTGTGCAGCTTTTTTGAAGATCCCGATAGCCATCGGGACAAGCGGCGGCAAATTTACATTATCTCAACCAATCATTTTGTATAGAAAATTCAGTGCAGGCAACATTTTTACGGGCTATCAACTGCTGGAAGCAGGCAATGTTTTAATAACAGACAAAGCAGGAAAGGTGATTGAGATTGTTCCTTCAACAGAAGCAGGAGATGATATTCAGCATTTCGCTGGGATTCTCAGCCCCGGCTTTATCAATGCCCATTGCCATTTGGAACTCAGCCACATGAAAGGGCTTATCCCTGAAAAAACAGGCCTGGTTGATTTTGTTTTTAAAGTGATCAGCGAAAGGCATTTCAGCGAAGAAGAAATTTTAGCTGCCATTGAAAAAGCAGACAATGAAATGTATGAAAATGGCATTGTGGCAGTTGGGGATATTTGCAATAACACTTTAACCATCCCTCAAAAACAAAAAAGCAAACTGCAGTATTATAATTTTATTGAAGCCAGTGGTTTTCCTCCATCAGTTGCTGAAACCCGTTTTCAACGCAGCCTTGATTTTTATAACCAATACAACAAATCATTTGCAAATAATTCCATTGTTCCTCATGCACCTTATTCTGTTTCGCCGGAATTATTCAGCATGATTGATGAGTTTTCCTGACAATAAAGTACTCACCATTCACAACCAGGAAACAACTGCAGAAAATGAATTGTTTGAAAAAGGCGAAGGCGATTTTTTAAGGCTGTATGAAAAACTAGGAATTGATATTTCATTTTTTAAACCATCGGGTAAAACAAGTTTGCAAACTTATTTGCCTTATTTAAAAAATTATGAATCACTTATTTTAGTACATAATGTTCATACAAATAAAGAAGATATTGACTTTGAAAACAAATCACAAATCACAAATCACAAATCAACAATATTTTACTGCCTTTGCCCCAATGCCAATCTTTACATCACTAATACATTGCCTGATGTAAATCTTTTAATAGAACAGCAGTGCAATATTGTGTTAGGAACAGACAGCCTTGCATCCAATCATCAACTCAGTATTTTGGAAGAAATAAAAACATTGCAAAAATATTTTCCTTCTATCAATTACAAACTTTATTGCAATGGGCAACCATCAATGGTGCTAAAGCATTGGAGATGGATAATGAATTGGGCAGTTTTGAAAAAGGGAAAAAGCCGGGTATTGTTTTAATAGAAGGGTTGCCGCAAAATTCCTTAACCCCCAATTCCACATAAAGAGAATTTTATAATTCCGTTTAGCCAATCTGTGTCCCGATAGCTTTCGGGGTGGCAAAAATCATTCGTGCCCATTCGTGTAATTCGTGGCTTCCTAAAAAAGAATAAAATTCTCTCAACATTAAATTGTATTTTTCATTTACCAAAACGGTAACCTCATCTCTCATCCAAATCTTCTTCTATGATACAATTAACAGTCAATAAAAAAAATATGACGTGGATGCACCGCCAGAAATGCCCTTGCTGTGGGTATTAAGGGATGTGCTGAACCTTACGGGAACAAAGTATGGCTGCGGCATGGCACAATGTGGCGCCTGCACAGTGCATTTGAATGGAGAAGCAGTCCGTTCCTGCGTAACAAAATTATCAAGAGCCGCCAATCAGGATATCACCACCATTGAAGGACTTGTCATTAGATAACGATCATCCATTGCAAAAAGCATGGCTGATAGAAGATGCACCGCAATGTGGTTACTGCCAGAGCGGACAAATAATGAGTGCAGCAGTTTTATTAAAAGAAAAACCAAACCCCACCGACCAGGATATTGATGATGCCATGAGTGGTAATATTTGCCGCTGCGGTACTTATCCAAGAATAAGAAAAGCCATTCACACTGCCGCAAGGTTACAAAAAGAAGGAGGCGTAAAATGAAAGAACTAACAACAGTTAACCGGCGGAGTTTTTTAAAAGCAGGCGCCACATTAGGCGGCGGACTTATCATCTCTTTTATGATACCTGCAAAAGGCGGATTGAAAAAATTACTGGAATCGCCAACATCACCAGCGGTATTTATACCCAATGCTTTTTTACAAATTTCGGCTGATAATAAAATAAAATTGATACTGGCGCATGTGGAAATGGGCCAGGGCATCTGGACAACACTCACCATGTTGCTGGCAGATGAACTGGATGCAGATCCTAAAAGTATTAATATAGTACATGCACCGCCCGGCAAAGAATACAACCACACACAATGGGGAATGCAGATAACCGGCGGTTCTTCCACCACTTATTCTGAATTTGACAGGTATAGAAAAGCTGGCGCTACTGCAAGAATATTATTGGTGCAGGCAGCAGCAGAACATTGGGGTGTACTACCATCGGCCTGCAAAACAGAAAATGGGTTTATAACTAACGGCGATAAAAAAATAAGTTATGGCGAAATGGTGGTGGCTGCATCCACATTAACAGCCACCGGCAGAGGTTCCACTTCGTACAAAAGAACAATGGAAATATATTGGCAAAGGATTAAAACGCCTGGATGCTCCGGATAAAGTAAATGGCAAAGCCATTTATGGAATGGATATTCAAATGGAAGGCTTATTAATGGCAGCGGTTGCCCATTCCCCGGTAATGGCAGGCACAGTAAAATCTTTTGATGCAACCAAAGCAAAACAAATAACCGGTGTGGTGGATGTAGTACAGGTGCCAAACGGTGTGGCAGTGCTGGCAACAAATTACTGGGCGGCATTGCAGGGTAAAAAAGCATTGGATATAAATTGGGATGCAGGGCCAAACGCCAACCTCAATACAGCCACACAAATTGAAGATTATAAAAAATTAGCCGCTACCAGCGGAAAAGAAATTAAAAAGGCAGGTGATGTTGCTGCAGCAGAAAGCAAAGCTGCCAAAACAATTGAACTGGAATACATCATGCCTTACCTGGCACATGCTGCCATGGAGCCAATGAATTGTACAGTAAAAATTACCGGCGATAGTTGTGAGATATGGACAGGCACACAAATGCCTGCGGCTGACCAGGCAGCGGCTGCAAAAATTTTAGGCTTTAAACCAGATCAGGTAAAAGTAAACACGCCATTCCTCGGTGGAGCTTTTGGCAGAAGGGCAACACCCACTTCGGATTTTGTGGTGGAAGCGGTACACATTGCAAAAGCAAGCGGCAAAGCAGTAAAAATGATCTGGAGCCGGGAAGATGATATGCATGGCGGCTACTACCGGCCGTTATTCCTGCATAAAATAAAAGCTGGTGTTGATGAGTAACGGCACGCCAACTTTCTGGGATCATACCATCGTTGGGCAAAACCTTCCCTGGGATGAAGGCGGTGCTGCACATGAAGGCATCAGTGATTCGGCTTATTTAAAATCTATTCCCAATCATTTTGTGCAATTGCATTCGCCAAAGCTTGATGTAACAACTTTATGGCTGCGTTCTGTTGGCCACACACATACGGCTTTTGCAATGGAATGTGCAATGGATCAACTGGCACATGCGGCAAAGAAAGATCCTGTTGCATTCCGCCGTTCATTGTTGAAAGATCATCCAAGACATTTGGGTGTTTTAAATCTTGCGGCAGAAAAAGCAGGCTGGGGCAAGCCTTTACCAAAGGGGCATTTTCATGGTATTGCAGTGCATGAATCATTTAAAAGTTTTATAGCGCAGGTGGCAGAAATTTCTATTGGCAATGATGGAAAAGTAAAAGTGCATAAAGTAACGGCAGCGGTTGATTGCGGCCTGGCAGTAAACCCTGATGGCGTAACAATGCAGATTGAAAGTTGTGTGAATTATGCTTTGTCAATGGCATTTTATGGAGAGATCACTTTTAAAAATGGCGTAGTGCAGCAAAGCAATTTTCATAATTACCGTATACTGCGTTTGCATGAATCACCTGCTGTAATTGATGTACACATTGCAGATAGTGGTGGTGAAATGGGCGGCGTAGGTGAACCTGGTTTTCCGCCAACAGCACCTGCGGTAGCCAATGCTATTTTTGCGGCTACTGGTAAGCGTATTATGCAAATGCCTTTTGGCGATACCAATTTTAAAGCGTAGAATTTATTTATACCCGCGTCAGCGATAGCTATTTGGCCCATGTCGGCGGTTATCCTGAGAGAACTAAGGATTTTATTGACGAGGTTCTTTGAATAAAAATTAAACATCGTTGTGTCAAACACACAGTGTACTGCTTAGCAAAATTAAAAATATCTCAAAGTAACAGAATCAAAAGCCCTACTTTGGAGGGTGATTACAACATTATCAAACTGGTTTTATGATAAAAAAATATTTCAAACTACAGGTTCCTGCAAAAAGCCTGTTTCGTTGTATTACTGATCGTTGTTGTTGCTTTTGCAGCATCATCTTTTATGAATAAGCAAAACAATGCTTTAGTAATTGCTCATGCAGCCAAAGACAGCCTGCTTTCTAAAAAAGCATTTGGCGAAGTATATAAAGTATTGATGAGCCCAAGATGTATGAACTGTCATCCATCCGGTGATGTGCCATTACAAGGAGACGACAGCCGCCTGCATACACAAAACATAAAACGTGGTAAAGATGGAAAAGGTTTGTATGCTTTAAAATGCACCAACTGTCATCAACCAGAAAATACCTCTGGCTTAAACATGCCACCCGGCAATGCAGTCTGGCATTTACCACCTGCCAATATGAAAATGGTTTTCCAGGGAAAAACACCAAGGCAACTGGCAGCACAATTATTGAATCCAAAAACAAACGGCAACAAAACAAAAGCACAATTAATAAAGCATGTTGCTGAAGATGCTCTGGTATTGTGGGGCTGGAACCCGGTGAAGGAAGAACATTGCCGCCATTATCGCATGAAGAATTTGTAAAGCAATTTAAGTTGTGGATTGATAATGGGGCGTATCTGCCGAATAAATAAAGCATTTACAGCAATGAAATTGTATAGTTTATTTTGTGTAATACTGTTATTGCTAATTTTTGCCAGTTGTAATTCAAAGGATAAAGAACTCAAGTCAGGTTGGTGGAAATATGGAGATGGATTTCATTTAGGCGATGTATTAATTTTACAATGATTCAAACTTAAGAGGCGATACTATTTTTATTGAACATAAACCAATTGATACTCTTGTTACTGTTAATTCTCACATGATTGAAATTCTATCAATCGCTTCTGGTGAAAGATCAAGTTATTTCCACAAATAGTCAATGAAAGAAATCGAAGACATCATCCATTGCCTTTAAAAAAGCACAGCAGCAAAATAAAAAAACTGCATTGGCCACTGTGGTGCATGTAGAAGGTTCTTCTTACCGCCGCCCCGGCGCAAGAATGCTGGTAACAGAAGATGGAGAATTAACCGGCGCTATCAGCGGCGGTTGCTTAGAAGGCGATGCATTAAGAAAAGCATTGCTTGCCATCAACCAGCAACAAAATAAACTGGTTACTTACGACAGTATGGATGAAGAAGATAATACCATCGGCATACAATTAGGCTGCAATGGCATTGTGTATATTTTATTTGAACCCATTGATGCTGCAAAAGAAAATAACCCCATCGCATTATTAGAAAA
Source organism: uncultured Chitinophagaceae bacterium (assembly GCA_963814445.1). Taxonomy (GTDB): domain Bacteria; phylum Bacteroidota; class Bacteroidia; order Chitinophagales; family Chitinophagaceae; genus Ferruginibacter. Next base: position 306,858 of record CAWFCU010000013.1, on the reverse strand, counting down.
AGCAACACAGCAAAAAAGCAATGCTGTTTTAGTAACACTTATTTTCTCTTGATAATATTGGTGAACAAAGAGGAACCTGTTTGCTTGCAACAGAGAATATTTATTATGAAACTGCAGGTAATTCATTATTACAAACCGCTCTTAAAAATGAAATTGCAGATGTTTTTTTAACCGGTACTTTCCACCATGAAAAAATCCGGGCAGCAAATGAAACTGCTTTTATAGAATTAATAAAGCCACCGGTTGAATTAATAATTGCAGGTGCAGGCAATGATGCTTTTCCTTTGGTACAAATGGCAAATGTTTTAGGCTGGCATGTTACTGTGGTTGATGGAAGAAAAACACATGCCAATACAAACCGTTTTCCATCAGCAAAAAATATTATTGTTGCAAAGCCTGCGGAAGCAGTGAAACAAATTACCATCAGTGAACAAACTGTTTTTGTATTGATGAGCCACAATTACAATTATGACCTTGCCATGCTGAAAGAATTGATAAACAGCAATTGCAATTATATTGGTGTGCTCGGCCCAAAAAAGAAACTGGAAAAAATGTTTGCTGCATTACAGGATGAAGGGATTGAAATGAATGATGAAATGAAAGAAAAAATTTATGGCCCTGTTGGCCTGGATATTGGTGCTGAAACAGCAGAAGAAATTGCCCTTTCCATTATGGCAGAAATAAAAGCAGTGCTGGCAAAAAAAAATGCCGCTACGCTGAGAGATAAAAATGGCTTTATACATGAACATCATATTGCTGCAAAACCAATAATATACAATGACCGTATGTTTATTACTGGCAGCAGGCAGTTCATCAAGGATGGGCAAGCCAAAAATGCTGCTTGCTTTTCAATGGCAAAACATTTCTGCAACATGTTATTGATGAAATAAAAAATTCTGCATGCTGCAGGCCAGTTGTTGTAACCGGTTGCTATCATTCTCTACTGAAAGAAATTTTACAACAGCAGCAAATTGATTTTATCGAGAATAAAAATTGGGAAGAAGGCATGGGTACTTCCATACAAAAAGGCATACAATATATAACCGGCAATACCCAGAAGCAGACAATGTTATCATCACCGTTTGCGACCAACCTTATATTTCTGCTTTTTATTAAACGAGCTGATGATTCTGCAAAGCAAACAGGCAAAGGGATTATTGCATCAGCTTATAACAATACGCATGGTACGCCGGTATTGTTTGCTAAAAAATACTTTGGGCATCTTGCTACATTAAGTGGACAGCATGGAGCAAAAAAAATAATACAGGGTTTTAGCACAGATGTTGAAACGGTTAATTTTCCCTTTGGGTATTTTGATATTGATACTCCGCAGGACTATGACAGATTAAATTCTATTTAGGCACTGTCTTTTGAATTTGATTGGCCTTCATTACCTGCCTTCTATCATTTTTATCATTTATGCAAAACAGGTTTTTCTAATCTTTATCTTTGAACGCAATGAAACCGGGAGAAATCACATCAAAGAAGATTGCATACAAATGGCTTTCGTATTGTATTGCAGCAGTTGTTGCTTATTACTGGCTCATTACATTTGGGCTTGTTTTTTTCAGCAAGCCGGTTTCTTCAATTGCTCCGCACCAAACATTTCTATACCGCACATTTTGCCGTCAAAACTGGCGACTGTTTGCCATTACAAAAGTGTACAACCGCCAGATGAACTTTATTGTAAGGGATAAACAAAACCCACAAAAGGCAGATACCACCGACCTTGTACAATACCTTCTTACCGAAAAAAGAGAATACGCACCTTTTAATAATTATGAAGATGCCCTCGACAGGATCTTGTATTTGGAAATGAATGGAGTGGAAGTGCTGATGAATGAGCAGAAGAAAAAACTAAAGGAAAGATTACCTGATAGCACTGCACAATTTTACTGGCAGCAAGCCAGCCTGCAGGTTGATACAAATACCCGTTACCATCAAAATATTGATAACATAATTGCTTACGGAAGATATATGATACAGAGAGAAAAAAAAGATACTGCAGGAAAAGAGTATCAAATCAGTATCGTTCATAAATATATTTCGCCAGCGTTACCTAAAGAACCATCAACTCCGGGAGCTGATGAGCAAACCATTTTTATTTCATCTTATAAATCATTTTAAGCATTGTTTGATGTAAAGCAGATAATATGGCGCTTCCAGCAAAAAAATGAAAAAGCATATTACCTTGCTGTACTCCGTGTGCTGGTAAGCCTGTGGTTTATTAAAGAGATGTTTTTCCGCTGGCCGGCTTTTGAAACACTTTACAGCAATCACAGTTTTTTAAAACTTGATGCAACTTATTCGTTACAGGTATTTGGCCTTGATGCTCATTTTTTAAGAGAGCATTATATGGTGCTGATAACAGTTTGTATGTTGCTTTTGCTACTTAACCTTTTTGGTATTGGAAGGAATATTACTTCGCTTTTACTCTTTCTTTCTTTTACCATTTTATACCATCTCGATAACAAGTTTGCCAATAGCGGCGATGAAATGTCGATGCTGTTGCTGTTTTATTTGTCTTTCGCCAATACGTTTTCACATTTCACTTTGTTTAAAAGAAAACCATTTACACCACAAAAGGAAAAAGTATATAACCTGGTGAGCAATCTTGCCGCTTATTCTATAATGATCAATTTATGCCTGTCATATTTTATGGCAGGTGTTTTTAAATCAATGGATCCATATTGGAGAAATGGTACCGGCATTTATTATTTTATTAATGATGACCGCTATTCTGTTTTTGCTGCAGGCAGCAGGCATGTGGCGCTGCCTTTTATATTTTCTGCTATCGTTGGCTATGGAACAATTATATTGGAGTTTTGCTTCCCTTTTTTAGTATGGTATAAAAAAAGCCGCAATATTATTTTTATCATCTGCCTGCTGATGCACCTCTGCATTTATGCTTTTTTGATGATCTATGGTATGACCATCATTTTTATCATCCAGTATGGATTATTCTATACTAACGAAGAAGTGATGAGTGTGGCAGAAAAAATTAAGTCATTTTTCAGGAAGCTGTTTAGATTTGCCTGAAGTATTTTTGCCTGCGATCAAGCCACTTTAATTATTCTGTATGAAAAAACTGTTGCGTTCTCTCTTAAAAACAATATTGGTACTATTTGTACTGGTAAATATCATCACTGCATTTCATGCGTATAAATTCACACATATTTATGACAGGAATGAAGTAATTATAAAAAGCTCAGATCAAAAAACAACCTGGGACAAAACCAGCGATATACTTTTCGGCGCCAAAGCAGTAAAACTGCAAAACGGTGAACCAGATACAGTTTATACTCCCGTTACGCTTACAACCAAAGACAGCATTAAGCTTGACGCCTGGTATTTTAAAACCACCAGGCCGCCACTGGGTACCGTTATCCTTTTTCATGGACATTTAAGCAAAAAATCTTCTGTACTTGATGAAAGTATTGGGTTCAGGCAATTGGGCTATAATACACTGCTAGTTGATTTCAGGGCGCATGGCAGCAGCGGCGGCAATACCTGTACCATTGGTTACCTTGAAGGTGAAGATGTGAAGCTGGCGTATGATTATGTAAAGAATACAGGCGAAAAAAATATCGTTCTGTGGGGAATATCAATGGGCGCAGCGGCGGTTACAAAAGCAATGAATGATTATCCGTTGCAGCCATCAAAAATCATTTTAGAAATGCCCTTTGCTTCTATTTTGCAGGCAGCGGAAGGAAGGATAAAAATGATGGGTTTGCCCGGTGAGCCACTGGCGGCTCTTGTTGCTTTTTGGGGAAGTGTAGAGCAGGGTTTTTGGGTGTTTGATATGAAACCAGCCGAGTTTGCCAAAAAAATAACGGTGCCTACGCTGCTGCAATGGGGAAAAAATGATCCCCGTGTTTTACAGAATGAGACTGACCAGGTTTATCAGAGCCTTGCAGGAAAAAAACAATTGGTGGTGTATGAAAATGCTGCTCATGAATCGCTCTGCGATAAGGAACATGAAAAATGGATGGCATCTGTAAGTGCTTTCTTAAATCAATAAAATAGTCATGCACCCTAAGGATATTTCCATCTCCGATTTTACTTATCATTTACCAGAAGAAAGCATTGCTGCTTTTCCATTAGAAGAAAGAGATGCTTCAAAGCTGTTGGTGTATAAAGACGGTAATATTTCAGCAGGATATTTATAAAAACATAGCGGCTTATATTCCTGCCAGCAGTTTGCTTGTATTCAATAACACTAAAGTGATACAGGCAAGGATTCTTTTTCAAAAACCTACAGGCGGTGTAATAGAAATATTTTGTTTGGAACCTTATGAGGAAGTGAATGAGTATAATGTGATAATGAATAAAAAGGGAAGGGTGAAATGGAAGTGCATGATTGGCGGAGCCGGCAAATGGAAAGAAGGTGCGTTAAATAAGAAGTTGGAAATAAGAAATAGGAAATTAGGAATAAGGAATGAGAAAGTAGAAAGCAGTTTGGAATTAAAGGCTCAGTTGATAGAAAAATTAACTGATGCTTATGTGGTGGAACTTTCATGGCAACCTGCAGAGTATAGTTTTGCTGAAGTATTGGAATTGTTTGGTGATATGCCACTGCCGCCATACATAAAAAGAAAAGCAGATGCAACAGATAAAGAGCGGTATCAAACTATTTATGCAAAGCATGAAGGCAGCGTGGCAGCACCTACAGCCGGGTTGCATTTTACAGAAAACATATTTGCTTCTTTTGATAAAAAGAATATCAGAAAAGCTTATGTAACGCTGCATGTGGGTGCAGGTACATTTAAGCCTGTAAAAGCTGCAGTATTGGAAGGGCATGAAATGCACAGTGAATGGATTGATGTAAGTACTGATACGATAGAACAACTTATAAAAAATACCGGAAACATTATTGCAGTTGGTACCACATCGTTGCGTACAATTGAAAGCCTTTACTGGATGGGTGTGAAAACAATTTTAAAGCCTGGCATTTCTGTTCAAAACTTACCAATTCATCAGTGGGATGTGTATGAGGACCATTTATGGAAACAAGATTCACAACAGAAGAATCATTGAACAGTTTACTGCAATGGATGAAGAGAAATGAATTGCAACATTTGTTTACTTATACTCAAATATTAATTGCACCCGGCTATCAATACAAGATTGCAAAAGCCATCATTACTAATTTTCATCAGCCGCAATCAACACTGTTGTTATTGGTAGCCGCCGCTGTTGGAAATGATTGGAAGAAGATTTATGAATATGCTATGGAAAACGATTTTCGTTTTTTAAGTTATGGCGATGGAAGTATTTTGTTTACGGCTGTATAGTTACTTCTGTACCCGTTTGTATATAGGTAAACAGATCCTTCATTTCTGAATATTTTACCGACACACATCCGTCAGTCCAGTTGTAAAAATTATCTACTGTCCATTCTTCTTCAGGCCTGGTAGCATGTATAGCAATGCCGCCACCGATCCTTGCAGTTTTAGGAAGTATGCCTTTCTTTTTTCTTTCATTGAATTTTTGCACATCAGCCGGGCCGGGGTAATCCAGCAATAATTCAGGACCCCATTTGTGATGGATCTTTTTGAGGATGACTTTGAACTTTCCGTTAGGTGTGCGCCTGTCGCCTTCTTTCATTTTATCGCTAAGGTCTTTGCTGCCAAATACGATCGGGTAGGTAGCATACCAACCTTCTTCGTCATATACTTTTAATTCGTAATCACTTTTGTCAACAATAATATAGTAAGAAGACACACTGTCTTTTTTAACAGAAGCTGTTTTAGCTTTTTTTGCCTTTGCAGATTTTACAGCAAACCGCTTAATATTCTTTTTGCCGGGAACCACAAAGGCCATCAGCAAAAAAAGCGATGTAATCAGCAATGCAGGATATAGAATGGTTTTTTTCATAACGGAAATTATAATTCACCTAAAAACAAACGTTGTGCCAGTCAAAAATATTTTAAAAGATTGAAAAACACTTAACAAAATTTAATGATAACGAAATATTGGGGCTTAAATGCAAAAAGATAAAGGCCAACCTTTATCTTTTTTGAAAAAATCTATTGAAATTTTACCAATTGCTCAGGCGTATGCCCAGTGTATATGGTCGCATATCAAGCTGTTTTTTGTAAAAACTGGTGGGTGAATAGGATCCATACAGCCTAACCGGCCCAAGCCCTATTTCGCCAACATACGAAAACTTAAACTGCTCCAAACCAATACCGCCTGTTGTTTTTTGCTTACCTCTTTCTTCACTTATCTGTTTATTACGCTGGCTGTACAAATACCCGGCGCTTACACCCACACTTATGCTAAAGCCCCTGCGCTGGTTATGTGGATTGGTGCTGTAATTAAGCATCAGCGGAATGGTTAAATAATCTGCTGCCAGTTTATTTTTAGAAAAAACAACAGAATCCCTGATAATGGTTGGCGTTGGAGTAGCACCTGGTGTAAACGGGTTCTCTTTTAAATAACTTATTTGTGAATTGTAGCGATAGTTATTTAACTCAATCCCAAGCCCGTATTTTAAATGAAAATGGCGCTTGACAAGATTGAGGCGCTGCATAAAAAACCAAATGTTCACATTAATGCTTTTACCAACATTCAGGTCAAAGTCACTTTCGCCGAGTGGTGCTGCCCCTGTACGGTTATAGAGGTAACCGCCACCGCTGCTGTAATCCGTAGTATTATTTACATAGTTTGAAAAACCAAGGTCAATGATTAGCCAGTTAGTACTTACGTTCGAACGGTTTTCATTTTTTCTTCCCCAATAACGCCATCCACCGCCGTCACGATTTTTTTCATTGCTTGTTTCTTTTTTGCCGTCCCTTACTATTGCCATATTGCCAATATGCAGGGTGTCAATTGTATTTGCAGATATACTATCAGCAGGTGTAGCCACAGGTTCATTTTCTTTTTTTACTTCTGTTTTCTTTTCACCTCCTTTTGTAACAATTATCATGTTGCCCACACGTATAGTATCACCTTCTTTTTGTGCTGATGCGGTAGAGCAAAAAATTACTAAGGCCATTAATGTAAATAGCTGTTTCATGGTCATCTGTTTTTATTGATTTTGAAAAGGCAGCGGATCAATGCATGGCGAAAGACATATTGGCTATCCTTACTTCGTCGTCGCTGCCGGTTTTAATTTTTGTTTTTCTTTCCAGCACCCGTTTTACTTGTTTAAAAAATCCGCCGAGTTTTGTTTTTCTTGGCTTGTCTTCTTCCTCTTCTTCGGGAAATGTTTCAAAAGTTTGTTTGTTTGAATTAGTAAGAGAAGCATTTAAGGCGTACTCATTTTTTAAAGGAGAAGTAATTTCAACGGAACCATCTTGCTTGTTTATGTATGTTTCAGGTGATACGCTTGCAGTTATCCTTTTGTTACTTTCTTCATTGTTAATAATTTCTAAATCATCAGGGATAATATCATTTTTGTTTGTGTTACCTACAGCAATATTCTTATCGCTTTGTTTTGATGATGTTGTTTGTTGTTTTGATGTATTCCTGGTACCTTTTTCAGCCGTATTTGTTTTGACATTATTATCTGTTTCGTTGGCCGCTAAAGTTTCATCTTTACTATCATTTGTTATTGCTGGGATTGTATTTTTATTTGTTGTGTTTGCAGGCAATTCTTTTTCAGGAGAAGTTTTTACTGTAACAGCACCAGGAGAAATACGCTGCCCATCTTTATTAAAAAAACTAATTCCTCCCCATAATCCAAAGCCGATTAATACAGCCGCTGCAGCTACACGCCACCAGGCTACTGGAATAACTTTTGTCTCTTTCCTGTATAATGATGGTTTGTCTTCAAAAATAATTTTATCAGCACGGGACAATTTTGTTTGCTGTAATAATTCCCATTCTTCTTTTACAGATGTATCGTTAGCAACAAGCAACAATATTTCTTTCTTTTCGTTTTTAGGTAATTCATTATCTAAAAGCAGTAGTAGTTTTTCTTCAACGCCAGCATCTATTGATTGTGGCTTTATTAAATTTTCTTTCCCTGGAAATTTAACTGTATCTGCTTTTACAATGCTTTGCTGCAACATCACCAGTTCCTCACCAAGATCAGGGTTAGAAGCTACAAAAGCCTCCACCATATTTTTTCCTGCCACAGACAGTTCATTATCTATGTACAGCAAAAAATACTCTTCGTAATTATTTCTGTTGATGTTCATTCTTGCTAGTTAATTGTTATTGGTTATTAGGTTGTAGCTCACCACAGGGTTTCCTGCCATTAACTATTAACCAATAACTAAATTATATTCTCCGGTTTCACAATATATTCCCTCAACTGCAATCTTGCCCTGTGTAAATAAACCTTCACCTGGCTTTCATTCAATCCTGTTATTTTCCCAATTTCTTCGTAGCTGTAGCCTTCATAATCTTTCAGCATCACAAGGCTTCTCTGGGTTTCGTTCAGGCGGTTCAATGCTTCCAGCAATACTTTTTTAGAATCATGTTGCTGGCGGTTGCTTGTTTTTGCCCCTTCACTAAAATCTTCTTTCAAAACCACCCTTTTATGTTTTCTTATGTGATCGATCATCTGGTTGTAGGCTACGGTAAATAAAAAGCTCTTACATTTTTCATTTTCCACCTGCACCCGGTTGATCCACAATTTTTCAAAAGCTGTCTGCACCACATCCTTTGCATCCTCTTCATGCCTGAGGTTTTTCAGGATGAAGCGGTACACATTGTCTGCATACAGGTTTACACATTGATTATACTCTTTCTCAGTCATACAATTGTTCCGGCAAAGTTTGTTTTACATGGCTATACTGCCAGTAATACGGTTGATGGAAAAAAAAGTTACAGCAAAAATAAAATAACTATCCCTTGTGTTGGAACATGGCAGGAGAAATAAAGTTCCAGGGAACAGGTGCATTGGTTTTTTTATTGCAAGGGCCGCTGCATTTTACCGGGCTCTGTTTTTCCTGGCTGGGTGCTGTATTATAAGAAGCAAATAGAAGTAAACTAAAAGATCCTACAAAAAGGAACAGCAGCAGTATGGCGGAACGTTTTATCATGGCTAGTGATGGTGAAACGAAAATAAGCCCTAAAAGTTACAGCCACGGGAAATAAGTGTTAAAATTTGATTATGAAAGGCGGTTAAATAGAAAATGGACTGCCTACATTTGTAATCTTGAATTGCTTTATATGAACAACAAATTTGTACAACGTATAGCCGCTGAATTGCAGGAAATAGATGCTGCAGGCTTAACCAAAAAGGAACGCATTATTGAAAGTGAACAGGGCGCGGAAATAACCGTAAACGGTAAAAAGGTATTCAATTTCTGTGCAAACAATTATCTCGGCCTTTCCTCTCACCCCAAAGTGCTGGAAGCAGCAAAAAAATATATTGACCGCCGGGGCTACGGCATGAGCAGCGTACGTTTTATATGCGGCACACAGGATATTCATAAAGAACTGGAAAAAAAGATCGCTGATTTTTTGGGTACAGAAGATACTATTTTATATGCGGCAGCCTTTGATGCCAATGGCGGTGTGTTTGAACCGTTGTTCAACGAACAGGATGCCATCATCAGCGATGCACTAAACCATGCCAGCATTATTGATGGGGTGAGGTTATGCAAGGCCCAGCGTTACCGTTATGAGCATAACAATATGGATGACCTGGAGAACAAACTGAAAGAGAGCGCTCATTTACGCAGCCGCATAATTGTTACCGATGGAAGCTTTAGCATGGATGGTACCATTGCACAGCTGGATAAAATTTGTGACCTTGCCGATAAATATGATGCCATTGTAATGATCGATGAATGCCATTCTTCCGGCTTTCTTGGCAAAACAGGAAGAGGTACACATGAGTACCGTGGCGTGATGGGAAGGATTGATATTATCACCGGAACATTAGGTAAAGCTTTGGGTGGTGCCAGCGGTGGGTTCACTTCGGGCAGAAAAGAAATTATTGAGATACTCCGCCAACGCAGCAGGCCTTATCTTTTTTCCAATACGGTGGCACCAAGTATTGTAGGAGCCAGCATTGCAGTGCTGGATATGTTGAGTGAAACAACATCACTAAGAGATAAATTGGAAGTAAATACAAAATACTTCCGCAATAAAATGACTGAAGCCGGTTTTGATATAAAGCCCGGGGAACATCCCATTGTTCCTATTATGTTATACGATGCCGTTATTGCACAAAACTTTGCAGCCAAATTATTAGAGGAAGGCATTTATGTAATTGGCTTCTTTTTTCCTGTGGTGGCAAAAGGCCAGGCAAGGATAAGGGTGCAGTTGAGTGCAGCACATGAAATGCATCACCTGGATAAAGCAATTGCAGCTTTCACAAAGATTGGGAAGGAGTTGGGTGTACTAAAATAATTTCATTTAATATTTCCCCTCTAAGTTCCAATCTGTTAATTATCTTTAAGCTTCAATGGGTAGTGGCGCATGATATAATTACTCCTTACCTTCTTTTTATTTTTTCAGAAAACATATTGTGTGGTTGACGAGACCGTTTATTCCTTTAGGGAGTAAGTATCAAATCAGATTTTATCCTGACGAATAATATATAACCATGCCAACTGCCAATCTCTCCAAAGCAGCATTGCTCATGCTGTTTGTTCTAGTAATTTCTCTAATTAGCTGGGAGTATTTCTGGCGCCACAAAGGATTCGGTATTGCCTATAATGATGATGAAGCCCTGTGGGCAAAAAACAGAAAGAACGTTTACCAGCCGATGGATAAAACAACTGTCTTTATTGGCTCTTCCCGTATCAAATTTGATTTGGACATTCCCACCTGGGAAAGTACTACCGGCGAAAATGTGGTGCAACTGGCATTGCATGGCTCCTGTCCAAGATTGGCGTTGGTTGATTTAGGTAATGATGAAAATTTTAAAGGAAAATTGATCATTGATATAACGGAGGGCCTATATTTTGGCGGATGGGAAGACCAACGGATAAAAAACCGGGTAAAATTTTATAAGGATGCAACCCCCGCGGAAAGGGTTAGCGCTAAAGTTGGGTTTGGATTAGAATCGCAATTTGTTTTTATAGACAAAGAACTTTTTTCAATGAGTGCGTTGCTTGCAGATTTAAGAATTTCCGATCGTAAAGGCATGAGGCCAGACGGAATATTCCCAAAAAAATTCTCCTATACTAATTTTCAACGGCAGGAAACAATGACAGATGAATTTGCAAAAGATACTTCGATGCAACGACAGGTTACTAACCTGTGGTCGATGTGGGGAGCACATTCAAAAGACCATGGCATTACCGGCGATACACTTCAAAAGATTTTTACAGAAGCACAAACAGCTGTTGGCAAAATAAAGGCAAGAGGAGGTAAGGTAATTTTTATAAGAACACCATCGAGCGGAGTGTATTGGGAGAACGAACCCATATCACATCCAAGGGCAGAATACTATGATAAGTTAATATCAGTAACTAATTGTACAGGTATTCACTTTATGGACTATCCGGAGTTGAAAAATTTTACCTGTCCCGAATGGTCGCATCTTACACATCCAGATGCCATTCTCTATACAAAAGGATTAATAAAGATCCTTGAAGGGCAGAACTGGTTTGCAAAAAGAAACTAACCACATTCAATTAACAGCTCATGGTCTTCAATTCATATACATTCATCGTTTTTTTTATCATCATCCTTATCCTTGCATAACCTGCCGTTTACCTGGAGGGTAAAAAAGATAAACCTGCTGCTGGCCAGTTATATTTTTTATGCAGCATGGAACCCTCCTTTCATTTTGCTATTATGGCTTTCTACAGTGGTTGATTATTTTGTGGGCAGGGCATTATATAACCAGGAGAATGTTGCCAAAAAGCAGGCTGCTGCTGGTGGTTAGTTTAATTGGTAATCTCGGTATGCTTTGCTTTTTTAAGTACGGAACATTCCTCCTGGAAAATTTTACCAGCCTGGTTAATTTAATGGGTGCCAATTTTCACCCGGCAAAACCAAATATTATTTTACCTGCCGGTATTTCTTTTTACACTTTTACCACCCTTTGCTATACCATAGATATGTATAAAAAAGAAAGCAAGCCGGTAAAAAGCCTGCTTGACTTTTCTTTGTTTGTTACCTTCTTCCCTCATTTGGTGGCAGGCCCCATTGTGCGGCCACCTCAATTAGTACCACAATTTGAAACAGAGAGAAAGGCAACAAAAAAGCAATTATATGATGGGTTACTGTTATTATCACTTGGCTTGTTTATGAAAGTGGTGTTGGCGGATAGTATGCTGGCTGCACCAGCCAATGATATGTTTGGCTCTCAAAGTGCGGTTACAGCTTTAGATGCATGGATTGGTGTGCTGGCTTTTTCGTGGCCAGATATTTTTTGACTTTGCCGGTTACTCCACCTGTGCCATTGGTGTGGCTTTATGTCTTGGCTTTGTATTGCCGCAAAACTTTAATTACCCTTATGCGGCTATTGGTTTTACTGATTTCTGGCGGCGATGGCATATTACATTGTCTGCATGGCTGAGAGATTATTTATACATTCCATTGGGAGGAAACAGGAACGGAAATGTAAGAACATACATTAACCTGATGCTTACCATGTTGATAGGTGGTTTGTGGCATGGTGCCAACTGGACGTTTGTGGTGTGGGGCGGCCTGCATGGGTTCTATTTATGGGTAGAGAAATTTATTGATGATAAAACAGGGAAGATAACAGCACTGGTTTCTTCTCATAAAAAAACAATTGCAGGATTCATCTATGCATTGTTTACCTTTTTTCTTATCAATATTACCTGGGTTTTCTTCCGGGCCAATACTTTTACCAAAGCAGGCGATATTTTAAAATCAATGTTTGGTATGCAGAAAGGGGAGCCATTGCTTTCTACCCTTTCCATTATTAAAGTAGCGGTAATAATACCGGTAATGCTGCTGTTTCACTGGATAATGCGTAACAGCAAAGTGCTGGATACAGCATATAAAATTCCCTGGTGGTTGCTGGGCATTGTATGGGCCGTATTATTGTTACTGTTGATATGGAGCCAGGAAAGCAGCAGTTCGTTTATTTATTTCCAGTTTTAAGTAATATAAAGCACAAAAAGTTTTACTGCCATCAACCATTGGTGGCATTTTTTTTGCCTGAAAACAAACCGTTTACCTCAGCAAGCGTATATACTATTAAGGTAATCTGTTTAATAAGTGATTAACTACAGTCCAATCCATTGTTTAACCGGGGCGGCCTGATTCAAAATAACCAATACCTGTAATTTCCCGGCTGTAATATTTTGTACATTTAAAAAATAGGATATTGCATTTGAAAGCTGCTTGCCGGCAACTAAGTGTAATGATTGTAAAAATGAAAATGCTGCGATACCCGGTTTTAATTTTACTGTTTTGTGTGCTGTATGCAAATGCAGCGATGGCGCAGCTATTCCCAGGTATGAGGGTAAACGGAAGGATAGTGGCTCAGGGCGATACCGTATACGTATGCAGGGGAGGTTCGCTCACTTATCAAAATACCTCTTTTGGGGTTATTACGATTAACTGGTATTTTAGTGGAGGCACACCGGCCACCAGCACCAGCGGTACTACAGAAACGGTTACTTATAATGCTGTGGGTGTTGACACTGCAAAACTTGTTATTACCGGGGTGCAGGCAAGCAAGGATTCAATGTTTGTATTTGTAAGAGTAAGTAACGAAAAACCTGTAGTTAACTGGAATTTTTCTCCTGATAATGTATGCGGTAATATCCCAATCACATTCAGCAATAGCTCCACTGGTAATGGCAATTCTTATGTATGGGATTTTGCTGATGGCACAACCACCAGCACATTGAGCCCAAGCCACCAGTTTCTTACAGCTATTGGTACCAGCGGTACACAGGTGTTCCCTGTAAAATTAATTGCTACAAATTTTTTTGGTTGTAAAGATTCAATAACCAAACCTGTTAGTATAATAAGGACGCCTGATGCATCTATTGGTAATGCAGCCCCCGGCGTTACTTACCTTGCAGGCAGTGCTACTTTTAAAGTATGTACTAACACACCGTCTTTTATATACCAGTTTATAAACCAGTCCACCACCACCGTAAACAATGTTTCTTATAAAATAAACTGGGGCGATGCATCTGCTGACACCACCTTCACATCGTGGCCTTCAGGAAATATTATACAGCATGAATATACAATAGGCTCAAGAACGCTCACAGTGGAAGTGATTGGGCCAACCGGTTGTATTGGTATAAAGAAATATACTGTGTTCCTTGGCACCAACCCGGCAGGTGGTTTCAACAGCCTTGGCAATACCAATATCTGCTCACCAGATTCATTAAAGTTTGTGGTGTCAGGTTACCAGAATAATGCGCCAGGCACTACTTATACTGTTACTATCAACGACGGTAGTGCCCCATTGATTTTTAATCACCCACCACCTGATACGGTTTTACATACTTTTTTATATTCATCCTGTAATACCACCAGCAGTAATGGAACCCTGGCTTTTGCAAATTCATACAACGCCACACTCACAATAGAAAACCCCTGCGATTTAACAAGTGTGAGTGTGATACCCATTTATGTTTCTGGAAAACCGAGGCCGTCAATAGCAGTAATACCAACAAGGGTGGTATGCGTGGGAAGTAGTGTAGCCATACAGAGTACTTCTTCTTATGGCGGTATTGTGATACCAACGGGTGGTGGCAACTCCACCTGTGAAAATATAGGAAAGCAGGTTTGGGATATGCAAACTTCCACAGGCTTTACACTCTCAGCAGGGGATTATGGGTCTTTTAATAATAACCCATTGAATGGTTTTTTATGGACATCAGGATCTGTTAGTTTAAATGTTGTTTTTAATGCAACAGGTACTTATACCCCAAAAATTTATGTTTTTAACGAACGCTGCGGTCTTGATAGTACTGATGTGGATATTTGTGTGAGGGTAACACCTGTTGCAAGTTTTACAATGAGCAGCAGATCGGCCTGTACTTCGGGTTCTTTGCTATTAACCAATACATCGCCTGTGGGTGGTTGCGAAGGAGATGCTTATGAATGGACGGTTGATTATGTTGACCCATTAGGATGTGGCAGCAACGGGACTAATTATAGTTTTGTAAACGGAACAGATCTCACCAGTGCTAATCCCGAAATACAATTTGCTGTTCCCGGTAAATATGCCATTACATTAAAAGTAACTGCAATTGGAGCAAGTAGCGCTTGTGCAGTAGCAAGGTTCACAGATACTTTCACCGTAAAAGGAAAACCAAAGATTGCAATTGACCCGATTGGAAGTATTTGTGTCGGCAACAGCATCTCTCCTGTGGCTGCTATCTCGGGCTGCTATGGAGATGATGCGTTACAATACGCATGGTCATTTATTAATGGTTCACCCTCTTCATCCACCGCTGCTGTGCCTGGTGTCATTACCTATAATCAAACCGGCACTTTCCCTGTTTCGTTATCAGTTACCAATGAATGTGGCACTACTTCAGAATTATCTTCAATAGATGTTATTGAACCTCCTGTTGCAAATGCAGGAAATGACACCACCGTTTGCCAGGATACAGACAGTCTTGTTTTTGTTGGGCTGCCCGTTGGCGGTAGTTGGTCAAATACTGCATTAATTACTGCTACTGGTGGTTTCACTCCATCTGCACCGGGAACTATATACATTGGTATATACTTATGGCAATGGCACTTGTGCTGATACAGATACAGTTATAGTAGTGGTAAAAGATTCTATCACCAATAATATTATTACTCCCGATCAATCTGTTTGCATCAACACACAACCTGCTGTTATTAATGGGCAACCTGCAACAGGCGGTGATGGAACACCAGCTTACCAATGGCAACAAAGTGCAGACAGTTTAAGTTGGGCTGATATTCCTGGAGCAACGAGTTTAAATTATACTCCTCCTGTTTTAACCGATACAACTTTTTACCGTCGTGTTGCCTATACTACTTTGTGTGCCGGCACACAAGGTAGTTTTAGTATCCCGGTAAAAATAACGGTGCATGAAAATGCTGATGCCGATTTTATTGCCAGTCAAACTGTTGGTTGTATCCCATTTGATTTAAGTGCTGCAATTACAGTAAATAATTTCCCTGACAGGAATGGGCAATACCAGTGGTTTGCTGATAATGTTTTGTTTGGTACTAATACTACAGGTGTATTTCCTGGCTATACAATGAATACGCCTGATGATACGGTGATAATTAAACTAGTCGCATCAAGCCAGTTTGGTTGTTTGCCTGATGAACAGTCGGTACAGTTTATCACTACCGCAGCTTCTATTGCAAGATTTACAAAAGATATTAATGGTGGTTGTGGCCCTGTTGATGTAAACTTTAATAATATCTCAAGCACTATCAATAACAACATCCAGTTCTTCTGGGATTTTGGTGATGGCAGCAGCAGCACATTGGCACAACCAGGGTTACATACATTTAACAGCAGCCCATTTTTTAATGATACCACTTACATCATTACATTAAAAGCATATAACGGTTGCGATACTACAAGATGGATCGATAGTGTAAGAATCAAATCAAAACCAAAAGCAAGGTTTGGTGTGGTATCAACCTTCGGATGTTCACCATTTACTGTACAAATAGCGAACAACTCACCCGGCAGCAACAGCACTTACTACTGGGATTTTGGCAATGGACGACCTGGACACAACATTTGCTCCGGGTAATTTGAATTATACTTACAATACCGGCGCCCAACATTGATACTTTCACCATACAAATGATTGCAGTAAATGAGTGTGGTGTGGATACACAAAGGATAGATATCCGTATTGCACCCAATATTATTGTACCGTTGATAAATATCAATGCAGGCGACTGTTTGGTTGTGCACCGCATATTGTTGATTTTATAAATGGCAGCAGCGGCGCCACCAGTTATACCTGGGATTTTGGTGATGGCTCTGCACCGCTGATTACCAATAACAATGATGTAGTGATAACACATCCATTACATTGACTCAGGAACTTTTAATGTACAGGTTGATCTTACTAATGGCTGCAGCGATACTATGTGTTGAGGCAAATAACAGTGTATAAAAAACCAACGGCTGCATTTACAACTAATGCCGGTTTCTTATTGTGCAGGTGATACGGTAAGGGTTAACAATACTTCAAGTGATGCCAACAGTTATGTATGGTTTTGGGGCGATGGACTAAGCAGCTCAGGGCAAAACCCAACATCATGTGTATCACAACAGCGGCAACTTTACCATTTATTTGAGAGCAGAAAGAACAAACAGTTCAGGGTTGGTATGTTATGATACGATGGTGCAATTTATTACTGTTTTGCCAAAGCCGGATGTAAGGATTCAAAGCAATATGGTACCTGTACTTTGTGCGCCATTTACTTTTACATGCTTCAGCGCCGGGTATTATTGATGAAACCACCACCTGGTTTATTACAGATACAACAGTTTCTCCATCATTGATTACGATCAACGGCACCTCTGCTCAATATACTTTTAATAAGCCCGGAACATTTTCCGTAAAATATGTTTGCATCGAATGCGTTGGGATGTAATGACAGTGCTGTAGTAAATTTTACTGTAAGGGGAACACCTGTTGCATCTTTCACTCCGGGAGATATAAATATTTGTACGCTTGATACAACAATAGCTTATCTCAATACAACAACGTTTAATGATAACGGGCCATTATTGTACCGGTGGATAGTTGATAATTTACAGTTATCAACCAATGGCAATTTTACACACCGCTATACAGCACCTGCTAATGCTATCTTACCAGGAACATTTACAACATTATTGATTGCACAGCAATACAGTTGGTTGTAGTGATACTGCTATGGCAGTACTTACAATGAATCCAAATGCAACAGCACAATTCACTTTAAATAATCCAACAGCCTGCGTTCCTTATGCAGCAAATATTACAGATGCATCCACGTACGCAACAAGTTATAAGTGGTTTGTCAATGGCGTGTTGACAGATACAACTGCTAATCCTGTATTATTAATTACTGAGCCACAAACGCTTTATACTATCAGGTTGATCGCAGATAATATTTATGGTTGTACTCCTGATACTTTTGAAACAAGTTTTACTTCAAGAATAAAACCTGATGCTGTATTTACAGTGAATGATTCTTTAGGATGCAGTGGCGTGTTGAATGTGGCAACAACTAATCAAACACGGTTTGCCAATTCTTATGTTTGGGATTGGGGCGATAATTCAGGAACAAGCACCTTAACAAGCCCAACACATTTGTATAATGTACAGGGACAATATTTCATCTCACTGATTGCAAGCGATGGCGTATGCAGGGACACTGCCATACAAGTAGTAAGGGTATCTGTAAAACCCACTGCTGATTTTGATGTGAGCGATACACTCACCTGCGATACAGCAAGAGTGCAGTTTATCAACCTTTCATCAGGAGCAGCAAATTTTACCTGGAGTTTTAGTGATGGCGGCAACAGCAATGATGTAAATCCCACTCACAGTTTTGCACCAAGCCTTACACCGTATACGGTAAAACTGGTTGCTGATAATGGATTGGGTTGTAAAGATTCTTTAGTAAGAGCAAACCTGATCGTGGCTAAAGTTCCACCGGCAGCAGACTTTTATATCAGCCCTTCACCTGTTATTACAGTGCCGAATTATACTTTTAGTTTTAATAACATTACGCCAAACAGCAACCGCTTTTTCTATCAATGGAATTTAGGTGACGGTACTTTTGACAGTACGTTATAATGTTACCAATCATAAATATGTTGATACAGGTAATTATGCTGTGCAGTTAATTGTGTTTGATACCAGCACCAATTGTGCTGATACCATGATCCGTATTGCAAGGATTGATGGCTTCCCTGGTTACTTGTATGTGCCGAATGCCATTTGCCCGGGTTGTTTGCAAACAGGCTTGAGGGAATTTTTACCAAAAGGAAAAGGACTGGCGCAATACCGCTTGCAAATATTTACTACATGGAATGAATTGGTATTTCAAACAACCAGCCTAGATGCAGATGGTGCACCCAACCAATCATGGGATGGAAGGTATAAAGGACAGATTGGTACAACAGGATGTATATGTGTGGCGCATTGATGCAAAATTTCAAAATGGAACAGAATGGATCGGTATGATATATCCCGGAGAAGGGCAATATAAAAAAGTGGGAACGATTACGGTGGTGAAATAAAAGTTACGGGTTGTTAGGTTACGGGTTAGGTTGTTTGATTAAGTTGTTGTACAACTAAACTTCTAAACCATAAACATCTAAACTGATTTTAAAGTTACTGCTATGAAAAAAATATTTTTATTAAAAACTATCTTGCTGCTGCAATTATATGTTGCTGCACAGGATCCTTTTTTTACGCAGGCATTTAATTCTCCTTTATCATTGAATCCTGCAACAGCAGGTACGGGTGAAATGGATCTTCGTTTTACTGCCACCTTCAAACGTCATTTTATAAATGTGCCTTCCCGTATGCAATATGCAGTGGTTGGGTGTCGACCGTTATGTAAAAAATTTTCATGGGGGCGTGGGATTGCTGGTAATGAATTCAAAAGAAGGCTATATTAATAAAAATGCTTTGTATGGTATTTACTCTTATGGGTTGTGTTTGCAAAATGCAAGATTGCATTTGGGCTTGCAGGCTGGTATTGCCAACAGGAATGTGAACTATGATAAATTATATTTCAGCGACCAGATAGATAATAATGGTGTGATACCCGGCTCTGTTTCTGGTGCAGACAGGCCATTGAATAACAATAAATATTTTGCTGATTTTGCTGCAGGCTTTTTATTGTATTACGGCAGTAACTGGATGATTGGCGGGGGTGCACAGCATATAAACCAGCCCGACGAATCACTCACTTCAAATATTTACAGCAAACTGCCACGGAAATGGTTTGGTTATGTGCGCTACAAAATGGATATTGATGAAGAAGGCTTCCGTTATTTTTTGCCAAGTGTTATTTATTACCAGCAGGGGAAAAGCAATTCGTTCAGTGTAGGTTGTGAATACAAAGATGCAAGGGTTGGTATTGGTGCATGGTACCGGGGCAATGTAAATTTTCAAAACAGTGATGCCTTTGCTGTTACCATCAGTCTTGATTTGTTCGACCATCGTACGAATGACAGCCAGCAGGGCAAGGATCGGTATTTCTTATGATGCCACTGTAAGCAAATTAGGATTCAGCCGTAGTGCCGGCAGTGGCGAAGGTGCTTTTATATGGGAAAACCTTACTCCAAAGGGCATTAAAAGTGAAGACAGGTGTGAGGAAGACTTTAAGATGACGAGTATGCCTTGCCCGCCGAGATTTTAGAAACATAATTTCTTCAGCATAACTTCGTTTATTAGTCATACAATTGAAGCATGCCCCAAAACCAAACCACAGAATCATCTTCCCGTTACAATGATTTGGAAAAAAAATCAGTGTTGGAACTCATTACTGGTATCAATAATGAAGATGCTACAGTTGCTTTGGTCATCAAACAATCATTACCACAAATAGAAAAATTAATTACTGCTGTTGTTGAAAAAATGAAAACAGGCGGCAGGTTGTTTTATATTGGTGCAGGCACCAGTGGCAGGTTGGGTATTTTAGATGCTTCAGAAATTCCGCCAACTTATGGTGTGCATGATAAAGTGATTGGGTTGATTGCAGGAGGCGATATGGCTATAAGAAAAGCAGTGGAAGACGCAGAAGATGATTTGCAGCAGGCTTGGAAAGATCTGTCAGCATATAATATTTCTTCCCATGATTTTTTAATTGGCATTGCAGCAAGTGGCACTACGCCTTATGTATTGGGTGGATTACAGTCAGCAAAGCAAAACAATGTATTTACCGGATGTATTGTCTGCAACACTGGTAGTATCATTGCAGCAGCAGCTGATCATAAAATTGAATTACTTACCGGTCCTGAGTTTGTAACCGGCAGCACAAGAATGAAAGCAGGCACTGCACAAAAAATGGTGCTGAATATGATAAGTACCACCGCCATGATCCAATTAGGAAAAGTGCAGGGTAATAAAATGGTGGAGATGCAGTTGAGCAATAATAAGCTCCGCAAACGTGCCATCAATATGCTGGTGCAGGAACTGCATATTGCCGATACCTGTTGCTGCTGACCTAATTCAAAAATACAAGACGGTAAAGAAAGCTATTAAAGCTTACCATGAACTCTATCACAAATAAGTCTCCGTTATATCATCATTATTTTTATACAGGAAGCAGTTGCTATCAGAATATTCTCTATTTTTATTGAGCCAGCCTTTGAAATGCGATATCTGAAATAACCACACATATTCCAATCCTCCCTGATTTTTTACAATACTATTATTTGAAATACCCTTCGCAGGGTACAAATTGTATTGCATTTATTATTTAATGTTACCTAAAAAGCCGGTGGCAATTACCGGTCTTTAACCATACAGTATGATAAGAATTTTTACTTTTTGTTTTTTATTGTGTTTTGTATTCGACAGGGTTAGGGCAAACGATTACACCATCTGGACCAACAACTTTTTGTGTACCTGGAAGCGTAACGCTTACAGCCACTGGCGGAATTGGAATTACAGGATATCAATGGATAAACGGTGCTGCTGATATTGCAGGTGCAACAGGCGTTAATTATAATGTTACCACAACTGGAAGTTATAAAGTAAGATTATCCCGTGGTGCACTTAGCGATACAACCATTGGTCCATTAAACGTGGTTGTAAACCCTTTGCCGTCAGCACCCACATTCACATTTTCTACAAATAATCAATGTGCATCTTTGACTTTTAGTTTTTCTGTCACTAGTCCGGTTCCAGGTATTACATATACTTGGGATTTTGGAGACGGAACTTCAGCAAACGGAGCATCAGTCATTCATGTGTATGATGATAACAATTCAACAGGTAATGGCAATCATAGTTACAATGTTTCTGTTACAGCTGAAACAACCGCAGGTTGTACTAGGCAATCCGGTGCTCAATCATTAACTGTAAAACAAAAACCAGATGCGTCTTTAGGCCCCACTTCATTGCTAAGTACGTATAATGGCAGAAGATATTTTAGCAAATGCTCTGGTGCAGCAAGTGAGATTTTTACTTTCACAAACTTATCTACTACAACGAATAGCTCTTATAAGATAATCTGGGGGGACGGTTCTCCGGATTTTACCTCCGCAGCGTTTGCTACTATTGTTCATGTATATAATGTTGGTACAAATATTCTTCAGTTTATTGCTTCAGGTAATGGTTGCAGTGATACAACGGTCTATTATATTTTTGTTGGCAGTAATCCGGCTGTTGGGCTTGGCAATCCCGGGAATACAAATATTTGCACAGGCACCTCTCTTACTTTTCCAATTTCATCAACATCAACAAATACGCCAGGTACTACTTACTTGGTAAGCTTTAATGATGGTAGTCAGTCGTTATCATATACTACTGCTCCTTTAGATGTAACCCATACTTTTAATAGTATTTCTTGTGGTACAAACAGTGGAACATATACTAATTCGTTCTCGGCTACAATACAAGCTTCCAATCCTTGCCAAACTTCTTCTGCTACAGTTGTGCCAATCTATGTTTCAGAAAAACCTACTACAGGGTTTACGATTTCACCAAACGATACCGTATGCCAAAACTCAGATGTTACTTTTACGAATACTTCAGTTGGTAATACTTACATTAATAACGGTGTATGTAATACAGGAAATTCAATATGGTCAATATCTCCGTCAACCGGTTGGACAATTTCAAGTGGTACTTTAGGAAATGATTTTGGAGATATCGACCCTACTATATGGACTTCTGGTTCTAGTGCTTTAGTTGTTAGTTTTACACAACCTGGAACTTATTCTATAAAACTAAAAGCGGGCAATCCAAATTGCGGTAAGGACTCTGTCATAAAAACTATTTGTGTTAACTCCATTCCAAATGCTGCGTTTAGTATTGATCAAACTACTGGTTGTGCACCACTTGCAGTAAATACAAACAATACTACAACGGCAAATACTTGTGGGAACAATACATATAGCTGGTCTGTAATCTATACACCAATTAATGGCTGTTTACCTGATACTTCTAATTTCTCATTTACTAGTGGTACAAATGCAAGCTCTGTAGCCCCTGAATTTCTATTCAATGGTCCGGGCATTTACACAATAAGCCTTACAGCAACTGCTCCGGGTGGTACCTGTATATCTTTGCCAGTTACTCAAATTGTAACTGTAAAAGGTAAGCCAAATGTTTTTATCAACATACCATCTTATTCTTGTGGTATAATTACTATTGCTCCCATCGCTGAAATTAACAATTGTGAGGGTGCTGTTTTGGGATATGCCTGGGCTTTTGACAGTGGAACACCGGCTACAGCTAGCACACTTGATCCGGGAAACGTAACATTCTCCACGGTAGGTGCTCATCCAATTACCTTAGCTGTTACCAATGAATGTGGTACTACTACTGCGAATGAGGGTGTAGTGGTTACAACCACTCCTGATGTAACGGCACCACCAAATCAAGTGGTTTGCAGTGGTGCAGAAGTGGGGCCGTTTAATTTCACCAGTAGCTTCCCTACTGGTTACTTTTGGATAAACAGCGATCCATCTATTGGTTTGGGTGACACTGGTGCCGGCGGTTACTTTCCTCCATTTATTACTGTTAACAATGGAACTGCACCAGTGGTTGCCACCATCATTGTTACACCAGTTATAAGTGCCAATTGTAAGGGCGTGCCGGATACATTCACTATCACGGTTAACCCAAAACCATCAGTACCGTTGGTAACATCACCACTTACTTATTGTTTGAATGAAGTTGCACCGGCATTAACTGCAACAACTGATGCAGGCAATACAGTAACATGGTATAACAATCCGGCATTAACGGGAGGAACTACAACAGCACCAACACCGGTTACTTCAGTTCAGGCAACTGCTTCTTTTTATGTAACGCAAACCAACAGCTTTACCTGCCGCAGCGATGCTTCACAAATTGATGTAACAGTTAACCCTGGTATCAATGGAAACACCATCAGTGCTAACCAAACTATTTGTGCAGGCACAGCGCCGAATGCACTTGTATCAGGTGCAGTAAGTGGCGGCAGTGGGATTTATAACTATCAATGGCAAAGTTCATTAACAGGAACATTTCCATGGGTTAATATCAGTGGCGAAACAGGTTCTTCATTTTCTCCGCCGGTATTGAATGATACGATATGGTACAGAAGAGTTGTAACAAGTACTCCATGTAGTGATACATCTAATATCATCCGGATTGTTGTACAGGATGCCTTGTCAAATTTCAATATTGCTGCCAGCCAAACTATTTGTGAAGCAAGTGCGCCTTTGTTATTAACAGGGCAATTACCAATTGGTGGCGGCGGTAATTACAATTATCAATGGTATAGTTCAACAGATAATTTTACATGGAGTATAATCTCAGGAGCTGTATCACAAGATTATCAACCAGGTGCATTATCAGTAACGACTTACTTTAAAAGAGAGCTGGATGCCGCACAATGCGATGCCACTTCCAATATTGTAACAGTTACTGTTAACCCAAAACCAATTGCCAGTATTACTGCTATTCCTTCGGAAATATGTGTGTATAATGCAGGCAGTGTTTCTTTTACTGCAACCATTGGAACGGCGCCATATAATATTGTATTGGTTGTAACAAAGCCAGGTGGGGCAACAGATACAATCAGGCAAACAATCAATAATAATGGCCCTGCAAATATCCAGGTTATAGCACTGGAGAGTGCAGCAGGTAATTATTCCATACAACTATTTGAAGTAACAGATAACAATGGTTGTATAAGAACAAATATTACACCATCTGTAAACATATTGGTGAAGCCAAGACCGGTATTGGTTTTATCAGCAAGTCCTGCTAGTGTTTGTGATGGCAATTCATCAACACTTACTGCAAGTGGTGCTGATACTTATGACTGGTCGCCTGCTGCAACATTGAGTGCTGCAACCGGAAGCCCTGTTACAGCCACACCAACTATTACAACAGCTTATTCAATAAGAGGAACCTTAAATGCATGCTTTAAAGATTCAAGTCTTACCGTAGCCGTTATACCGGGAGCTGTGGCGGCAATGCCGGCCCCGGCCAGGTATTGTGTAATCTTACGACAGCAACATTGGCAGGCAATGCTGCATCTGCCAATGCAACCGGTGCATGGAGGCAGGTAAGTGGCCCGGCAGCAACCATTACCAACCCTGCTCAAAACAATTCGACAGTAACAGGTTTAACGCCGGGACGTACTTATGTTTTTGAATGGAAGATAACAGGGCAAGCTCCATGCCCACCAACAACATCCAATGTTATTATTGATGTGCTTTCGCCAATTATAAATACCATAAAGAATGACACCATTATTTGTAATGGACAAACAGCAGTGATCTATACCAATAGTTTATCAGGAGGAAGTTCTGATAGCATTCCTGCTTTGTACACTTATGAGTGGGAGTCAACAGCCTGGGTCAAAACAACTGGACGCTATTGATGGCGAAACAAATGAAACATTATCTCAAAGCCCATCAGCAAGCACCTGCTATCGCAGAAAAGTAAAAACAAATGATCAGTGTGAAGTTATAAGTAATGCAATTTGTGTAACAGTGAATCCTACTATCACAAATAATATTATCAGCAGCACACAGGAACGTTGTGTAAATTTTGCTCCGGCAATAATCAATGGCGTCCGCCATCTGGCGGTGACGCTGCATATATGTTTATTCATGGGAAACAAGTACGGATTCTCTTGTCATGGATCAGCTAATGCCGCTACTCAAAACTACCAGCCGCCAACTTATAATGCAGCCGGCATTCATTTTTTCAGAAGAAATGTAACAAGTGGAAATTGTACTGATGTAAGCAATGTTGATAAAAGTTATTGTTCATCCCAATTCAAAAGCAATTTTTACTGCAACAGATTCTGAAACTGTGCTGACTTTGATTTGAATGCAGTCATCAACGTAACGCATCTTGCCAGACAGCAACGGCACTTATTCCTGGTATGCAGATAATAATTTTATTGGGAGTAACGGCAACTGGCACATTCGCTGGTTATATAATGACTGTACCGGGAGATACAGTAGAATATTAAATTAGTTACCGCAAGTCACTTTGGTTGCAAGCCAGATTCAATGCAACTACAATTTGTAACTATCAGAACATCCGTGGCAACTTTTACAAAAGATACCGCAGGTGGTTGCGGTCCGTTGACAGTTAAGCTTCACCAACACATCCAACATCATTAATAATACCATACAATTTTTCTGGGATTTTGGTAATGGGCAAACAAGTACTGCATGCACAACCTGCTCCCATAACATTTGTGCAAAGCCCCGATTACAGGGACACTGCTTACCAGGTTTCATTAAAAGCATACAATGGTTGTGATACAACTGTGTGGAGAGATAGTATTAAAATAAGAAGTAATCCCAAAGCAAGATTTGGAGTTGATACAGCTTCCATCTGTTCCAATACACCAATCATCATTACAAATAATTCTTTGGGTGTTCCCAATACTTATTACTGGGACTTTGGTAATGGAGATACAGATACCACTTTTAACAATGGCGTCATTCAGCTATACTTACAATATTGGCAATGTGGTGGATACTTTTCCTATACGCCTGATTGCAGCAAATGAATGTACCCGTGATACACAGATCATTAATGTGAGAGTAGCACCAAATATTATACGGCCACAGGTGACTGTTAGCGGAAGTGAATTGTTTGGTTGTACACCGCATATTGTTTCTTTTATCAATGCCACAACAGGCGCTACCAGTTTTACCTGGGATTATGGTGATGGTTCACCAGGTGGATATAACCAATAATGTGCAGACAGTTGTTACGCATACTTTCAATACAGCAGGTACATTTACTGTTACTATCAATATGACGAATGGCTGCAGTGATACCACTGTGTTTACACAGGTAACTGTGTATGCAAAACCAGTTGCTGCATTTACTACCAATGCTGCACAGTATTGTTTGGGTGATACTATTAAAGTGACCAACACTTCACAGGATGCCAACAACTATCGTTGGTTTTGGGGAGATGGGCAAAGCAGTTCAGGCTTTGAACCAGCGCATGTTTATAACACCGCAGGCAGCTATACCATTTTATTAAGAGCAGAAAGAATCAATAATACAGGGCTTGTTTGCCTTGATACATTTGTTCAGAATATTACAGTGCTGGTAAAACCAGATGTGAGAGTGCAATCAAATATTGTCAATCCGCTTTGTGTACCGTTTACTTTAAATGCTACAGCACCAGGCATTATTAATGAAACAGTTACCTGGTATATTACTGATACAACGGTTACTCCTTCTGTAATTATTCAAAATGGAATTGGTGCCAGTTATACATTTAATAAGCCGGGAACATTTACGGTAAAAATGATTGCATCCAATGCTATTAGGTGTAACGACAGTACCGAACTTACGTTTGTGGTGAGAGGTGTTCCGCAGGCATCTTTCACTCCTAATGCAATTACATTGTGCAAGACAGATACAACAGTAAGTTATCAGAATACAACGGTCTTTAATGATTTTGGGCCGCTTACATACCGATGGTTGGTTGATAATATGCCGCAAGGAATTAATGGCAATTTTACTTACCGGTACATTGCACCAGCAAATGTTGTGTTACCCAAAATTTTTATTACGCAATTAATAGCAACCAATGCAGTTGGTTGTAGTGATACAGCAACAGGCACTTTGCAAATGAATCCTGATGCAAAAGCACAGTTTGTCATTAATAATCCCAATGATTGCCCACCTTTTATTTTATCTGTGGGCAATGTGTCGCAATATGCAACAACATACAGGTGGTTTTTGAATGGTGATTTTAAAGATACTGCCATCAATCCTTCATTGCTGATCACAGAGTCATTGACGAATTATACAGTTATGTTGATTGCTGATAATTTCTTTGGTTGCAAGCCAGATACATTCAGCCAGTCTTTTGCTTCAAGAACAAAACCAAAAGCTGCATTTAATGTAAATGATACATTGGGTTGCACTGGAAATCTGAATATTGTTACAACTAATAATACTATCAGAGCAAACAGTTATGTATGGGATTGGGGAGATGCAACACCACAAACATCTTTTATCAACCCAACACATTTATACAATACGCAAGGACAGTATATAATTTCCTTGGTGGCAAGTGATGCCACCTGTAAAGACACGGCTTATAAAACAGTGTATGTTTCTCAAAAACCTGTGGTTGATTTTTCTGTAAATGATTCTGTAACCTGCGATACAGCAAGGATACATTTCACCAATCTTACAACTGGTGCAACAAATTATTTATGGACATTCAGTGACGGCACAACAAGTAATGATGCAGAACCAGATAAAAACTTTCCTCCAAGCCTTTCTTACTACACGGTAAAACTAGAAGCGTCCAATAATCTTGGTTGTAAAGATGTTGCCATCAAAGCCAATTTAATTTTAGCAAAGGTTCCGCCTGCAGGAGATTTTGTTATCAATCCGTCAGCAACTATTTCAATCCCTCATTACATTTCAGCTTTAATAATATTACGCTGGATGATAACAACTACACTTATCAATGGACTTTGGGTGATGGCTCTTTTGAAAGTACCAGGGATGTGGTGCATACATACAATGATACCGGAAGCTATGAAGTGCAGATGGTGGTGTTTGATAATAAAAATGGTTGTCCGGATACAACTATTAAAATTGCAAGGATAGAAGGACAGCCCGGTTATTTGTATGTGCCGAATGCTTTTTATCCAAAC
Source organism: uncultured Chitinophagaceae bacterium (assembly GCA_963814445.1). Taxonomy (GTDB): domain Bacteria; phylum Bacteroidota; class Bacteroidia; order Chitinophagales; family Chitinophagaceae; genus Ferruginibacter. The sequence continues at coordinate 278,165 of CAWFCU010000013.1, read as the reverse complement.
AGTTTACAAACGCAGTTCAAAACTTTTAAGCCATTAGGTAAAGGATTAGAATCATACAGGCTGCAGGTATTTGATGCCTGGGGAAAATTATTATTTGAAACATCGCAGTTGGATGCTGCAGGAAGCCCCGTTGAAGGCTGGGATGGAACCTTACTAAAAACGGGAAAACCCATGCCGCAGGATGCGTATGCCTGGAGAATCATCGCCAAATTCAGGAACGGAAGACAATGGGATGGTATGAGCTATACCAACAACAGGAACAGTACCCCGGCAATACATTTGGAACAGTAACATTATTCAGGTAAACAAAGTACCATGAAAAGAAAAATATTATTTATTGTCACTATTGCAGCAGTAAGTTGTAAACTAACGGCACAGGACATGCCCTGTTCACACAATTTCATTATGCACCCGTTTATCTTAATCCTGCATTGACGGGGACAGGAAAAAATAACCTGCGTCTATCAGCCGTTACAAAAATGCAATGGTTCAATTTATACAAGCCATTCAAATATATGGCTGGTGCGGTGGATTATTCTGTGTACGATGAATATTTACGAAATGTGGTGAATCTTGCTTTTACTGCCAATCATTCCAGCAAAGGTTATTTAAGCAACACCCATATTTCCGGTGTGGTGGGCAGAAGCTTTGGTACCAGTAATGGTAATTGTTCCAACTGGTTTTTAAGTTTGGCGCTGCAGGCTGGTTATACGTTCAGTAATGTAAACACAAAGGATTTTGTTTTTATTGACCAGCTTGATCCAGGGTGGTATTATCAGCGGAACACCTTCCGATGTGATCTTTTTGTAAATGGCACAACAAAAACTATTTTGATATGTCATCTGGTTTTGTATTTACCTGGAATGATATTATGGTCGGAGCTGCTGTACATCATCTGAATGAACCCAACGTCAGTTTTAATGGCAAGCCGGAAAATGGAAAATTACCAAAGAAAATCACCGGCACATATCGGTTATGTGTATGACAATGGGAATATAAAACTGAAACCAACCCTAATAGGCGAAGTGCAGGGGCAAAGCAAGGCACTGGTGATGGGTTTACTATTTGACTTTAATGAATTTCCTATTCAGTTGGGTGCATGGTACAGGAATAACCAGGGCTTTAGTTATAACAATGCATTTAGTGTTGGCTTTACCTGGAAATGGGGCGAAGGGAAAATGGCTTCCACACATACCAATGATTTCTCCAACCGTATGGGCATAAGTTACGATGCAGAATTTAATAAACCCGGTATTGGCACCACACATGGCAGCCTTGAACTCGGAATACAGAAAGATATTATTATTGATGATAACTTAAAATGCCCGACGGCATCGTCGGGCACTTGTAATTATCGTTTTCCGTGGGAGTTCTTTTAAAACTATTTCTTCGGGGGAGCCAGGTCATCCACACTTACATGATTCACATCTTTATCAAACAACCCACCATCTGGTTTCTTTTCCAGCGTATATCTTACAAATAAATAACCACCGAAGGCTGCAAATAAAGAAACGAGTGATATTGCGGCAATATTAGATTGCGCAATCTCTTTCATGTTTAACTGACCTGGTTCTATAAATAGCAACACAGCAAAAATACATCCAATAAATTCTGCCAAAATCCAGGCAACAACCGTATATATCTTCCAGGTTTTTGATTTAAGTCCTTTTTGTATTGCCAGCTCTCCATTCTTTTTACAAAGAAATATGAGTGCAATAATTTCTATTAAAAACATTGATGTTTATTTTAATTTTAAAACGACAACTATGTAATATCAGCTTTTAAAACAAGGAAATGCGTAAACCTGTTTTAAATATTTTGTAAAACTTATACCAGCTCAATATCAAAATTCACCAATTGTACAAACTCTCTAATCCTTTCATCAATATCTGTCTTTGGTAATTTCTTTCAGCCTGTTAGGGCCAAATTTTTCAACGCAAAAACTTGCCAAGGCACTTCCCACAATAATAGCAGTTTTCATATTTTCAAAACTGATATCTTTTGTTTTTGCCAAGTAACCGATAAAGCCACCGGCAAAAGTATCACCAGCACCTGTTGGGTCAAATACTTCTTCTAATGGAAATGCCGGTGCAAAAAACACATGGTTTTCATGGAACAGCAAAGCGCCATGTTCCCCTTTTTTACTCACTAAAAATTTAGGGCCCATTTCCATAATTTTTTTTGCAGCTTTTACTAATGAAAATTCGCCGCTTAATTGCCTTGCTTCGCTGTCGTTTACCATCAGCACATCCACTTCTTTCAATACTGCTTTCAAATCATCCAAAGCAATATCCATCCAGAAGTTCATTGTATCAAGCACAATCAGTTTTGGCCTTGTTTTTAATCTGTTTGATTACACTTAACTGTACAGCAGGAGCCAGGTTGCCCAGCATTAAAAATTCAGCGCCCTGGTAACTGTCCGGAACTACCGGTTTAAAATCTGCCAACACATTCAAATCGGTTATCAATGTATCACGGGTATTCATATCCAGATGGTACTTGCCACTCCAGAAAAATGATTTTTTATCCGGCACAATTTCCACACCATCCAATTGTACGCCCCTGTTTTTTCATTTCATCCATTTCTGTCGTTCAGAAAATCATAGCCCACTATAGAAATCATTTGCACAGGGTTGTAAAATAGCTGGCTGCATAAGCAATATAAACATTTGCACCGCCAACAATCTTATCAACTTTTCCAAAAGGGGTTTCAATTGCATCAAAGGCCATGGAGCCAACTGATATTAAAGACATGATATTTTTTTTGGTGTGATTAATTTTAAAAGCGCGCAAAAGTAATGGATTGAACATGGGTTTTAGTTAAGTTGCGTAAACTTTTATGCTGATACAAATTCATCCCGAAAATCCGCAGCCACGGCTGATAAAGCAAGTGGCGGAATGCCTGAAAAATGGCGGTGTATTGGTTATCCAACCGATACTATTTATGGTATTGGCTGTGATATTTCTCAGCACAAAGCCATTGAACGCATTTGTAAAATAAAAAATGTTGACCCTCAAAAAGCACAGCTCAGTTTTATCTGCAGGATCTGAGTCATTTGAGTGATTATACCAAAAGCATTGATACGCCTTTGTACAGGATGCTGAAAACTTATTTGCCCGGGCCTTATACTTTTATTTTACCAGCAAGTAAACAAGTACCTAAAATTTTGCAGAGTAAAAAAAGTACCATTGGCTTAAGGGTTCCGGATAATATTATTTGCCAGCATATTTTGAGAGAATTAGGCAATCCTATTTTGAGTGCTTCGCTTACCGGGAGATATGGTGGAAGAATATACTGACCCGGAAATTATTTTTGAAAAATTTGAACACCTGGTTGATATTGTAATTGATGGTGGTATTGGTGGAATGGTTCCTTCTACTGTTGTTGATTGTACTACGGATGAATGGACGGTGATAAGGGAAGGATTGGGAGAGTGGGAATAAAAGTTAGTTTGAATGTTGATAAGGTGATTTGAAGTTACAGAGTCATTAAACTTAACAATGTCAAACATTCAAACATCGACAACTTTCCCTGTTTCCACCAAAAACAAATACACTTCTTTTGGGCCATGTACTCCTGTTACTAATGTTTTTTCAATATCAGCTGTACGGCTGGGGCCGCTGGCAAAAGTGATAAAGGAAGGAATATTATCTGCATATTTTTCTTTCAATGCCTGCAATGCATCTTTTACATCATACACTAATTGATTGGTATAGGCAATGCAAATATGTATGGGTGCATATACACTTACGGTACGGCCGCTTTGCTGTGCAGCACTTAATACAATCGTGCCGGTTCTTGCCACTAAATATTCACAACCTGTAACAGAAGCATCGCAACTTTCAAGATTGCATGGTATTGCTGAAAGTATCGTTCCATCTGTCTTCATTGCAATAAATCTTTCTCCATTCTTTTGCAGCAATGAATTGCTGCAGCCTGTGCAATCATTTCTTCTTCATCCAGCAAAAAACAAACTTGCCCTGCAGTTTGGTAAATGCTTCGGCAAAAATTACTCCAGTTCATCAGTAGGCGGATGATAAAATATTTTCATCATTTTCTGCCAATGGAAAAGGCAAAGGCACCGGGTTAGCCAGTGCCTTTTTTATTTTTTTTAAAATATTTTCTTTTGCTGTTGTACACAAGTCAAACTTTTACAGAAATTTTGAATTTTCTAGGCCTCTGCAGAAGTATCATCAGGAATTCCGGCACATCCAATGCTTTCTTTTCTTCAAAAGGCCTTTTACCAATCAGTAATTCCACATCACTTTTAAACAATACTTCTTTCTTTAATAATTCTTTTGCCAATATTTCCACATCGCCTTTCTTTTCTGTCAGCAATTCTTTGGTTCTTATGTAAGCCATGTCAATTAATTTCCTTACTTCTTCATCAATCATTTTACCAGTTTCTTCACTAAAAGGTTTTGCAAAAGTATTTTCCTGCGTTAGGGTCGTAATAACTGACGTTACCCACTTTATCATTCATGCCATACACCGTTATCATGCTGTAAGCAATCCTTGAAATCTGTTGCAGATCATTGCTGGCACCGGTGCTTATTTTACCAAAGAAAATATCTTCACTTGCCCTTCCACCCAATGTCATACAAATCTGATCCATCAACTGATCTGTATTGTATAAGTATTGTTCTTTAGGTGTGTATTGAGCATATCCTAATGCAGCAGAACCTCTTGGTACCACGGTTACTTTTAATAATGGATAAGCATGTTCGAGATACCAGCCGCAAATAGCATGGCCAGCTTCGTGATAAGCAATAATTTCTTTTTCTTCCGGAGAAATGATCTTGTTCTTTTTTTCCAAACCACCAATCACCCTGTCAATCGCATCCTGGAAATCGCTCATGTCCACTGCATCTTTATTTTTTCTTGCAGCAATCAATGCAGCTTCGTTACATACGTTGGCAATATCTGCACCAGCAAAGCCTGGAGTTTGTTCTGCCAGTTTATGAATATCAAGTGTAGAAGAAATTTTTATTGGCCCAAGATGCACTTTAAAAATTGCTTCCCTTCCCACCAGATCTGGTTTATCAATTGTTATCTGCCTGTCGAAACGGCCCGGGCGAAGCAATGCAGAATCCAATACATCCGGCCTGTTGGTAGCCGCTAAAATAATGATACCTAAGTCAGTTCCAAAACCATCCATTTCCACCAGTAACTGGTTCAATGTATTTTCTCTTTCATCATTGCTCATCATTACATTCTTTCCCCTTGCCCTTCCTATTGCATCAATTTCATCAATGAAAATAATACAAGGCGCTTTTTCTCTTGCCTGTTTAAACAGATCTCTTACACGGCTTGCACCCACACCCACAAACATCTCCACAAAGTCACTACCGCTCAGGCTGAAGAAAGGAACCTGTGCTTCACCAGCCACCGCTTTTGCCAACAATGTTTTACCTGTACCCGGAGGGCCAATCAGCAAAGCGCCTTTCGGGATTTTACCACCAAGTGCTGTATATTTTTTTGGGTTTTTTAAGAAGTCAACAATCTCCATCACTTCCACTTTGGCTTCATCCAAGCCAGCCACATCACCAAAATTGATATTTACTTTAGATGCTTTATCAAACAATGTAGCTTTTGATTTGCCAATATTGAAAATGCCGCCAGGTCCGCCGCCAGAGCCGCCTGGGCCACCTACTTTACGCATCATCATTATAAAAAGCAACCCAATTAAAAGAATAGGCAGCAGCGTAGTTAATAATTGTGAAATAATCTCTCCTTCTTCTTCAGGATAATCCGGTACTTCTTTTATACCGGGGTTTTTTTCATAAAACTTATTAGAGTTCATTAACTCTGTTATGGTTTTATCTTTTGAAATACCAAAGTATAACTGGGCGCCGGTGTTATTTTGAAATTGTGTTCGTACTGTGGTTTTTTTCAGTCAAAATGCGTTTATAATAATCAGCATGTTTTGCAATAGAATCTTTGTTCAAAAAAACCCTTACAATACTTTTATTAGGTACTGTTTTTGTTTTTTCCACATCACCCATCTTCACCATTTCATAAAACTTTACTTCAGATGTTTCCACACCTGCTACGGATACGCCCCTTACAAGGTTCCAGCCAATCAATGCGGCAAATAACAATTCCATATATCCAGTAAATATTAAACCTTGGCTTCTTTTTCTGGCTATCATCACCCGGTTGCGGTATATTGTTGGGATTAGGTTTTCTGTTTGTTTCTGTTGTGTTCTCTTCCGGCATAAAAATGTTCTTAGGAATTTGTGTTTAGTTGTTTGTTATGTTATAACAATAAAATTGGTTAATCGTTGTGTTCCATCATGGGGGCATCGCTCCACATTTCTTCCAGTTGGTAAAATTTCCTTGGTTCCGGCAGCATTACATGCACCACTACATTTACATAATCTATCAATATCCATTGCAATCGCCTGCCTGCCTTCATGCTTATAAGGGATTTCAGCACATTTTACCTTCACTTCATGCTTCCACATGAGTCGGCAATAGCTTTTAACTGTGTGCTATTGTTTGCTTCGCAAATGATAAAAAAATCAGACACCGCTTCCGGTATTTTTCTAAGGTCGAGACTGATGATATTTTCGCCTTTTTTTTCCTGTATGGCGTTAATGATTGCCTTAAAGATTTTGCTGTTCCTGGTAAGCCGTGTAATTGTATTTTTTTTACGGCTTGATAATACGGTAAGATTATTCAAATTCTGTTTATTTTCTGTTTTTAGTTATGGTTGCTGTTTGCTTTCCGGCTTTCTTTTTTTTATGCCGGGTTGGATGTAGCTTGCAACTGGTTTCAAAAATACAATTTCTTTACCAACAATAATCCCGTAAACGGTTTAAAACCCTTCGGGATTATAAGTGAATAAAACCGCATTATGCCCATATGCCTTTCCAATTACGCTTTACCATTCTCAACAGCGTGGACAGCACCAACAACTATGCCATGGCACAGGTTCATGCTGGATTGGCGAAGCATGGGGATGCTTTTTTTGCCCTATCAACAAACCGGAGGCAAAGGGCAAAGGGGTAAAACCTGGCAAACGGGTAACGGAGAAAACATAGCCATTAGTATTATAATCGAGCCAAAACAATTACAAGTGGCAGAACAATTCAAGTTATCGGTAGCGGTGGCATTGGGCTGCTATGATTTTTTTAGTGGCTATGCCGGCGATGAAACTTTTATAAAATGGCCCAATGATATTTACTGGCGTGACAGAAAGGCAGGGGGGGTGTTGATTGAAAATGTAATTGGTAAAGACAGCACCCGTAAAAGAAGCAATAGTGTTTGGAAATATGCCGTTGTGGGCATTGGTATCAATATCAATCAAACTGCATTTAGTAATGAACTGAAAAATGTGGTTTCTTTAAAGCAGATAACAGGGAAAAACTTTGATGTGGTTGATCTGGCAAAAGAATTACAGGCTATGGTTTTAAAAAGGGTTGATTCGCTTGTTGACCAATGAACTTTGATAAATTATTGAGTGAGTATAATGCCTGTCTTTTTAAAAAAATTGTGTAGTGAAACTGAAGAAAGGAACAATTGAATTTGATACAATGGTAAAATCGGTAACTGCTAATGGGCAGTTATATACAGTGGACAGGATTGATAATTTTTTTGATTTTGGGGAAGTGGAGTGGATGTTGTAAAAGTTTAGGGTTTAGAAAGTTGAGGTAAGTTTAGGTTAGCGGTATTTTACAACTAAATTTTCTAAACCCCTAAACTACCTAAACAAGTTTAAGGAGCCAGCCTTTCCATTTTCCATTCTCCATTTTCCTGTAAAGTATATTGAAGCCTGTCGTGAAGCCTGCTTGGCCTTCCCTGCCAAAATTCTATTAATTGTGGTTTGAGCCTGTAGCCTCCCCAATGCGGTGGCCTTGTAATGGGCGAAGCAGCAAATTGTGCTTCATATTTCTTTACATTTTCTTCAATCACATTTCTGTTATTTATTACATTGCTCTGTGGCGATGCCCATGCACCCACCTGGCTGTCCACCGGTCTTGAAAAAAAATATTCATCACTTTCTGCGCACTTACTTTTTCAATTATTCCTTCAATCCTTACCTGCCTTTCTAATTCTTTCCAAAAAAAAACCATGCTGGCCTGTGGGTTTTCACCAATCAGTTTCCCTTTATTGCTTTCGTAGTTGGTAAAAAAAACAAAACCATTTTCATCAAAGCCTTTTAGTAAAACAATTCTTGCAGACGGCTTGCCTTCTTTTGTGGCAGTTGCCAATGTCAAAGCATTTATTTCATCAATTTCGCTTTTCACAGCATCATCCCACCAGGCGGCAAATTGTTTTATTGCATTTGTGTTTGCATCAGCTTCCGTAAAACTTTTTAGTTTGTAATCCTTTCTTATGTCAGCTATTTTGTCCATATCGCAAATTTATCAAACAAAGGTTATGTAAATAAAAAGAATGAAAAATGACGGTAGCATGTGATGAAGAGAGTTGCTACGATTCGGCTTCAGACGGGTTTTTAAGTAATTCTATTTCTTCTTCTGCATTGGCAAGCATGCTTTCCAGTTCTGCAATGCGGCTTGCATATTGCGATTGTAAAATGTTTTGGCTATTTAATTGTTGTAATCTTTCAGCAAGGTCATCTAATTGCGCCTGTAAGTAATTGTATTTAATTTTTACATCCTCTAATTGGTGATGCTGTGCTTATCGACTGGGTTACCTGTTTTTCCAGCTCTGCTTCCCTTTGTGCCGCCGCCTCTGCTTTTTGCATTAATTCATTAATGTAGTTGCGAACGTATTTTAATTCTTCCGTCTGCAGGTCGTAATAACTTTTTGCTTCAGCTCCTGAAGCAGCTTTCTCTTCCAGTTCCCTTTGCTCCATATTTTTCAGTAAGGCAGCCTGCTGGTATTCCTCCAGCAATTGCTTAAGGTTTTCATTTTCCGCCTGCAGCTTTTCGGTTTCTGTAATTGTATTGTCTTGCATTAGTGTAAGTAAACAATTGCAAGGTAAATAAATGAGCAACTATTAAAATCAAATAGAACCACCATTTACCAATATTGATTCAACAGTATGTTCTTTTGCTGTGTTTGTTCCATTCACACATGCCATCATACTTTCAAATGCAAGCTTACCCAATTTGTAGCCACTTGTTTCCACATAAGTAATTTCAGGATAATACAATTTTGGTATAAACCCATTGCTGATTGCAATAACAGCAATATCACCCGGAATTTTTAAACCTGCATTCCTGTATGGCTTTCATGGCACCGGTAAGTATTTCATCGCTCATGCAAAAAACAGTATCGGGTTTTTGTTTCATGCAGCTGGTAGTTCGCATTTCTTGCTTCTCCAGCATTATCGACATGCTGAACTATTAGTTGCTATATTTTTATCAATAGCTTTTTTAAAAGCATCTTCTCTTTTTTTTGTAATGGAAAGGCTTTGGGTTGCCAAATAAGTGCCAGTATTTTTTTCTTTTTTTTCGTAGTATGGTATTTGCTGCAATGGCTGCTGAAGCAGCATCTGCAACACAAACTTTATTACATCTTCATCATCCGGCACTATATCAAAAAAGATAACCGGTACATCCGTGTTTTTCAATTTTTGGTAAGGAGTCATATCACTGGTGTTTGATGTAATGCATGTAAACACACCGCTACCCTGTTTTGCCTGCATAGTTTTATGCTTTCCTGTTCCATAGCTGCATCATCTCCTGTTTGTAATATCATCAGCGAATAATTACTTTTTCTGCACTCTTCTTCTACTGATGCAATAAAAGAGTCGTAAAAAAAATTTGAAATGGAAGGCACAATCAGTCCAAATAAATTGCTTTTGCTGGTACGCAAGTGCATTGCATTGGTATTGGGCTCATAGTCCAATGCATCGGCAAGTTCTGTCACCCTTAGTTTTGTTTTATCAGAAATATCCGGGTGATCTTTTAAGTGCCCTTGAAACAGTGGAAATGCTGAGGCCCAAGTATTTCAGACAGTTTTTTTAGTGTGGTATTATTCATACAGCAAACTAAAGTTTAAAATTTTTTTACACAGCAAAGCGTTTCGCAATCAATTTCGCAAACGTTTGTGTTAAAATTACGAATTTATTGTTGTTTGTCGGATAATTAGTTGGCTATTTTTTATTTAATTGGTATACTTTTATAGCATAATTGCTGCCATTGAACATACTCTGCCAAGGTACTCTTTACGCAGTTTATTATATCTCTCTATTACCAAAACATAAAACTTACCGATTATGCATCTTGCTACGATGAAAAAATGTGCCTTGCTTTTGCTGGCCATCTTCGGGTTTACAGCGTTATCGCTAGCCCAAACCGTTACCGGAACGGTAACTGACAAAAAAGGGGAACCACTTCCCGGTGTTACAGTTTCAGTTAAAGGAACTCAAAAAACGCCACATCAACCAACAACAGGGTGTGTACACTTTAAACAATGTTGGCTGCTGATGCAGTGCTGGTTTTTACGGGTGCTGGTGTTTGCAGCAGGAAATTGCTGTGGGTGGAAAAGCATCTGTTAATGCTGAACTTGAAACCAGCGTAGGTAACCTTAATGAAGTTGTGGTTGGTAGGTTACGGAACCGCCAGAAGAAAGATCTGACGGGTTCTGTTGGTTCGGTTCAGTCAAAAGATTTTAACAAGGGCCTGACTTCACCCGACCAGTTGATACAGGGTAAAGTTGCAGGTGTGCAGATAATTAATAATAGTGGCACCGCCGGGTGAAGCTACTGTAATCAGTATCAGGGGTACTAATTCACTTCGGTCCGGCAACCAGCCGCTTGTTGTTATTGATGGTGTGCCGCTTGGACGGCCGTTGCCGCACGCCCAGGTTTGGGTAGTTGTGTGGTGTTAGGTGAATTCACCAGGGTCTAACCCACTGAATTTATTAACTCCTGCAGATATTGCTTCAATCGATGTTTTAAAAGATGCTTCTGCTACTGCCATATTATGGTTCAAGGGGTGCTAATGGTGTTATTTTGGTAACAACAAAAAAAGGGACAAAGCGGTGCTCCAAAAATTGAATTTAGCGTCAGTTGGTATCAGTAAAATGCTTAAAAAACTGAGGGTATTAAATGCAGCTGAATACCGGTGCAGGTTTGGCGCAATATAACCTGGGTACTGCTAATGATGAAGGGGCTAATGTTGATGCATTTGATGCAATTACCCGTACAGGCATAACGCAAAATTATGGCGTATCAGTTAGCGCTGGTAATGAAAGCGCAAAATACCGGTTATCTTTGGGTTATCTTGACCAGGAAGGCATTGTGCGTAAAACAGACTTCAAAAAATATTCCGCCAATTTGAGCGCCAGTTTCAGGTTTTTAGAAAGCAAGGCATTGGGGTTAGATGTAAATATAATTACCACTCAAACATTGGATAACCAGCCACCGATCAGTAACAATTCAGGTTTTAGGGGAAGCCTGATCGGACAGGCTCTACAGTGGAACCCAACAAAGCCGCTGAGAAAAGCCTGGTATGATTCTTTAAATGTTAATATTGGTGGGGATGTATTTAACCCATTAGCTTCAAGCGAAGCGGTTAATGACTTAAGTAAAGTGTCAACCGTGCTTGCAAGCATAGCACCTTCTTTAAAGATTACCAAAGACTTGGAGTATAAGATGATTCTTAGCGTTAATTATGGAACCGGCAACAGGAAGACATGGATAGCTAATTTTATTAATTATAATGATCCCCGCCCGATACAAAGACAAGTTAATGCAGCGGGCGTGGTAACTAATGCCGGAGGTTATGCAAGGCTCGCCAATAATGAAACGAACGGCCTGCAGGTAACACACACTTTGAATTATAATAAAAACATTACTTCATCGGTTAGTATAAATGCATTAATAGGCACTGAATATTTAAAGTATAATAACAGGAACAGCGGAATGAATGCTACTGGTTTTGCTAATGTGCCTTATCCTTATTATGATTATTTCCAGTCAACCGATCCCACTCAAATAAGGCATGAGTTTTATGTATCTCCAACTTCTGAGTTGCAATCATATTTTGGAAGGGCAACAGTTAACATCAGCGATAAATATTTATTGACAGCTACCTTAAGGAGGGATGGTTCAAGCAAGTTTGGCGAAAATAACAAGTATGGTAATTTCCCCTCCTTTGCTGCAGCATGGAATATGTCCAAAGAAAGCTTTTTGAAAAATGATTTTATAAGCAATTTAAAACTCAGGGTAGGTTGGGGTAAAGTAGGTAACCAGGAATTCCCTGCCGGAGCTTCTCAGAGAAGGTATAATGTAGGTTTTGGTAGCGTAACCCGTGATCAATTAGAGAATCCAGACCTGAAATGGGAAACTTCTACTACAACAAATGCCGGACTTGACTTTACAATATTAAACAATAGGATTTCCGGTTCTATTGATTATTTCAGAAAATCTACAAAAGATATCTTATTCCTGAAAGATGCAGCTGACCCGGTAATTGGCGGCGGTAAAAAATGGGTTAACCTCCCTGGACAGGTATTGAATTCCGGCGTAGAAATAGCATTGAATACCACTATTATCAATAACAATAAATTCAATTGGGAATTTGGTGTAAATGCAACTTTCCTTAAGAATGTATTGAAAGATTTTGGTGCACCACTTGAAACCGGCGAAATCAATGGACAAGGGCTTTCAGAAGTAAGGAGCCAGTTATTTACAACAGATCAGCCATTAAACGTTTTCTATTTAAAAACTTTTGAAGGAATTGATAAGGATGGAATCGGCATTGTAAAAGACCAAAAAACTTTTGTAGGAGATCCTAATCCAAACATTTTATTAGGGATCAGTACAAGAGCATCATATGGTAAATGGGGCCTTGAAGTAAATATGAATGGCGCATTTGGACACCAGATTTATAACAACACTGCCAATGCTGTTTTAACAATCAACAATTTAGGCATCGGCAGAAACACTACACCTGAAGCTCTTGGTGCCGGTGAATCCCTGGCAAGCCCGATAAGTGCTTCTACCAGGTACCTGGAAAGTGGCAGATTATGTAAAACTGGCTAACGCTACTTTAAGTTACAGGATGGGCAATATAAAGTTTGTAAAGGGAGCTAATATCTTTATTACCGGGCAAAACCTTTTAGTGTTCACAGGATACAGTGGATTTGACCCTGAAGTAAATACAGATAAGACTTACCAGGATCTTCCATCATTTGGTATTGAATACACACCGTATCCTTCAGCCAGGTCAGTGACATTTGGTGTTAATTTTTCTTTTTAATTTTTTAAAAAAATCTATATGATAAACATAAAAAAATTGCCTTTGCTAGTCATTGCAATCTCAAGTTTGTTTGGGTGCACAAAACTTGACGAGAAATTAAACGGGCAGTTAACTGAAGATGAATTCACCCAGCTTTCAGGTGGAGGTGCAGGCGGTACCCCTGATTTTACTGCGCTATTAAATGGCATATACATCACCTTATATGGTCCGTGGTCTAACCAGGACAATATTTTTGCCTTGCAGGAACATACTACAGACGAAATGATTGGCCCAACAAGAGGTGGGGATTGGGATGATAATGGAAACTGGCGGGTACTTCATGCACATATATGGGATGCGAACCATTCTCATAATGCAAACGCATTTCGTGATCTTTTAAGAACATCTTTTCAATCAACTGATATATTGCGTTTTACCCCAACGCCCCAGGTAGCTGCTGAGGCCAGGTTTTTAAGAGCATTTACAAATTATTTTGTACTGGATAATTGGGACCAGGTGCCTTACAGGGAAAATACAACAGATCCAAACGAAATTCCTAAAGTACGCAAAGGTTTAGAGGCTCTTGATTACATTATCAGCGAAACCGAAGCAGCTCTTCCAAGCCTTCCGGATGATGTTGCTGGTGTTCCTGATTTTAAAGCAACAAAAAATGCAGCCCGTGTTTTATTGATGAAGTGTTATTTGAACAAGGGCGTGTATGCAAACAGGGAAACACCTTCATTTGACGCTGCTGACATGAATAAAGTAATTTCATTGGCTGATGAAATTATTGCACAGAACAGGTACACTTTAGCAACTAATTACTTTGACAATTTTGCAGCGACCAATGATCTTTCAACAGAAAATATCTTTACGCTGGGCAATAGGGACCCTGCTGCTCCAAATGCAGGCCTTAATGGTAATGGGGTAATGCATAATTACCACGCATCTTTACATTACAACAGCCCTGTTGCAAATGGAGGAGGATGGAATGGATTTACCACCCTTTCTGATTTTTATGATAAGTTTGATGCTACAGATAAAAGAAGGGAAGCAAGTTATCCGGGTGTTACCGATGTACAGGGTATAAAAGTTGGGTTTCTTATAGGGCAACAGTTTGGCCCGGGCGGCGTGGTATTAAAAGACAGGAAGGGAAATAACCTTGACTTCAAAAGAGATGTTCATCTTTTAGAAACTGATCCCGTAGCGATAGAAACGAATGGTATCAGGGTTGTAAAATATGTTCCTGATTATGGTCCTCAATTTCCATACATCACAAGACTGGGTATTTTACAGGTATGCTGATGTGTTATTAATGAAAGCTGAAGCCATTTTAAGAGGTGGCACAGCAACTGGTGGGCAGAGTGCAAGCGATCTTGTAAATCTTGTACGTGACAGAGCAGGTTTAGCCGGGTTGGGTGCTGTTACTTTGGATAATCTTCTTGATGAATTGGGCAGAGAATTTTATTGGGAAGGATGGAGACGTAATGACCTGATCCGTTTTGGTAAATTTTTAGAACCCTTGGCAGGATAAAACTGAATCTGACCCTGCAAGATTGATATTCCCTATTCCAAACCGTTCTTTGCGAATAATCCTAACTTAACACAAAATCCAGGATATTAATTTCATAGTTTTTTTATTATTAAAATGGTCATTTTTTAATGGCCATTTTTTATTTTACATGTGAAAGCCCCATTATGAAGATTTATGTATATCCGATCTTTCTGCTGGTTATAATTTTTTCCTGCAACAGGAAGCAATCCTCTCCTCCTGTACTCTTTCAATTAACAGATAATACAGGTATTGATTTTTCCAATAATATTCAGAAACAGCAAGGACTTTAATGTATTTACTTACCGCAATTTTTATAATGGCGCTGGCGTAGCCATTGGTGATATTAATAATGATGGATTGGCAGATGTTTTTTTTACAGCCAACATGGGCGCAAATAAACTATATCTCAATAAAGGAAATTTTCAGTTTGAAGATATTTCTGTAAAAGCAGGTTTGATCAATAAAGACAATGGGCTACCGGTGTAGTAATGGCAGATATTAACATGATGGCTTGCTGGATATTTATGTTTGTAATGCCGGCTATCAAAAAGGGATAGACCAGGAAAATGAACTCTAGATCAATAATGGAAGCATCTCCCTTCTTCAGAAAAGCGGTGCTGTATCTTTTACAGAATCTGCAAAGCAATATGGATTAAATGATTCCGGCTATACAACCCATGCAGCATTTTTTGATTATGATCTGGATGGCGATCTTGATTGTTTTATGCTTAATAATAGTTTTATCCCTGTAAATACATTAACTATGCAAACAAGCGTGACCTGCCTGCTAAAGACTGGCCTGTTGCAGATTTTCTTAAAGGAGGAGGCGATCATTTATTACAGAAATGATAATGGCAATTTACTGATGTAACTAAGGAAGCCGGCATTTATGGCAGCCTGATTAGTTTTGGTTTGGGCGTTACTGTTGGTGATGTTAATGGAGATGGTTATCCTGATATTTATGTATCCAATGATTTTTTTGAAAGGGATTATCTCTATATCAATCAAAAGAACGGAACATTTAAAGATGAACTGGAAAAATGGATTCAGCATACCAGTCTTTCTTCCATGGGCGCTGATATGGCAGATATTAATAATGATGGCTACCCGGATATTTTTACAACAGATATGCTTCCGGACGATGATTACCGGTTAAAAACAACTTCTTCATTTGATAATTTTGATGTATATCAACTTAAAGTAAAGATCAGGGATTTTATCACCAGTTTACGCAAAATACACTGCAATTGAATAATGGGAATGGAAAGTTCATGGAAATTGCATTTTATAGCGGTGTTGCTGCATCGGACTGGAGCTGGGGTGCATTGATGTTTGATGCAGATAATGATGGGCTTAATGATATTTATGTTTGCAATGGCATTTACCATGATGTTACTGATCAGGATTTTATTGATTTTTTTGCCAATGATATTATTCAAAAAATGGTACTGACCGGTAAAAAAGAAGATGTGAAGAAGATCATCAAAAAAATGCCTTCTAATCCATTGCCAAATAAGGTGTTCAGAAATAATGGAAATTTGAAATTTACAGATGCTGGAGCATAACTGGGGTTTGACAAACCATCTTTTTCAAACGGCGCTGCTTATGCTGATCTTGATAATGATGGCGACCTGGATCTGATTGTGAATAATGTAAACCAACAAGCATTGGTTTATAAAAATAACAGCAGGGAAATAAATAAAAATAATTATATCGGCATTTTCATTAAAAGGATAAGGATCAAAATACTTTTGCTATTGGCAGCACAGATTAAAATTATACCAGGGTAGACCAGATTATCAGCCGTGAACTTATACCCAGCCGGGGCTTTCAATCATCAGTTGATTATAAACAATAATATTGGCTTGGGTAAATTAAACAGGTAGATTCAATGATGATTACATGGCCCGACAGAACAATGACTACAATATGATCAACCCTGCAATCAATAAACATGCATATCGATTATCAGCAAGCTGATGCAAAACAATTTATACCTCAGAAACAACAACTGAAACTTCTAATGTTTGAATCAAGTAACACAATAGTTTTGATAAACATACAGAAGATGATTATGTTGATTTTTATAATGAAAGAAATATTCCTTTTATGCTTTCCAAGGAAGGCCCAAAGGCAGCAACTGGCGATGTGAATGGAGATGGGCTGGATGATATTTATATTGGAGGTGCAGCCAGGCAGGCAGGACAGTTATATCTGCAAACAGCAAACGGGTTTGTAAAAAAAGACCAGAAGGTTTTAAAACATGTTCGATTTTAAGATGTAGGCAGCTTTGTTTTTTGATTGTGATAAGGATGGTGATCTGGATCTGTTTACAGGTGGTGGCGGAAATTTTGCATCCGAATCATCGGAATTTATCAAAATCAGCTTTTATCAAAATGATGGTAAAGGAAATTTTACATTAAACACAGATGCTTTTCCAGTAATAATACGAACTGCGGCGTGGCAATTGCCAATGATTTTGATGAAGATGGAGACCTGGATCTGTTTGTTGGCAGCAGAAGTGTGCCACAAAATTATGGGGTAGATCCTGCAAAGCTTTTTATTATGTAAATGATGGCAAAGGAAATTTTACAGATTAGCAAAAACAATTGCACCCGGATATTGCCAACATTGGAATGGTTACAGGTGCTGTTTGGGCAGATGTTACAGGCGATAGATAAAAAGAATTGATTATTATAGGAGAATGGATGTATCCACATATTTTTTCTTTTAATGGAAACATTTTGAAGAAATAAAAACAAAGCTTGAAAATCTATTTGGCTGGTGGCAAACCATTGCTGCTAGCAGATGTAGAATGGTGATGGCAGACAGGATTTAGTTCTTGGGAAATATCGGAGAGAATTTTTACCTGCAACCAGATAGACAAACCCGGTTAAAATATGGATAAATGATTTTGACCATAATGGCATCATTGATAAAATATTTACTAAAACTGTTAATGGAAAAGATGTGCCTGTTTTTCTTAAAAGAGAAATTACAGATCAGATTGCCTTCATTAAAAAAACAAAATCTTAAACATGAGAATATGCAAACAAAACAGTTCAGCAACTTTTTCATCAGAGATATTAAAAAAGCACAGTCAAAAGGTATTTAATTATGCAAGCATCCTGCATTGCTATAAATGATGGAAAAGGAAATTTCACTATAAAAAAACTGCCTGATCATGTTCAACTCTCATCTGTAAATGCAATACATTGTACATGATGTAAATAATGATGGATACATAGATATTATTGCGGCGGAAATTTTTTTGATTTGCTGCCGCAATTCTGCAGGACTGGATGCAAGCTATGGGCATGTGTTATTGAATGATGGAAAAGGACAATTTGAATGGAGTAGCACCTGCAAAAACAGGATTAGATATCAATGGAGAGATAAGAGATATCATATAATATACTATGGCAAAAATGAAAAACAGTTTATTGTTTTTAAGAACAATGATTTTCCGGTTATGTATACAGATTAAAGCATAATACAAACAAATAAAGATTAAAAGATAATTCTATCACTTGGCCAAACAGCTTATTACATCATATCAGCAGGCATTTTTATTTTCTTAGTATTATGCTTACTCTTGATATTATCATGCTGCAATCAGAAAACATGCAATACAACTCATTATTTGAAGTACTGGATAGCAAAACAACAGGACTTGATTTTACAAATCAACTCACATCCACTGCCCGAGTTCAACATGTTCAAGTACATGTATTTTTATAATGGCGCAGGTGTTGGTGCAGGAGATTTTAATAATGATGGCCTTGATTGATCTTTTCTTTTCATCCAACCAGGGATAAAACAAATTCTATCTCAACAAAGGGAAATTACAATTTAAAGATGTAACAAGCGAAGCTCAAATTCCACAGGATGGCGGATGGTGAACAGGTGTTTCTGTTGTTGATATTAATAATGATGGCTTGCTGGATATTTATGTTTGCAGGGTTGGGAATTATGAAACACTGAACAGCAAAAATCAATTGCTTATTTGCAAGGGCATTGATAAAAATGGCATTCCTTTTTATGATGATGAAGCAGAGAATATGGGCTTGGATTTTTCAGGCTTCAGTACACAGGCTGCTTTTTTTGATTATGATATGGATGGAGATCTGGATATGTTTTTGTTGAATCATTCTGTGCATCAAAATGGAAACTTATGCTCCACGGAAAGATTTTATTAATACCTTTGATTCTCTTATCCGGCGACAGACTTTACAGGAATGATGGTACACGGAAACATTTTACTGATGTAACAAAAGAATGCAGGAATTAACAGTTCTGTAATAGGCTATGGGCTTGGCGTTGCTGTATGCTGATATTAACCTGGATGGATGGCCTGATATTTATATTGGCAATGATTTTCATGAAAATGATTACCTGTATATCAATCAGCACAATGGAACTTTTAAAGATGAAGCTTAGCAGCAGGATGATGCATACCAGCCAATTTAGCATGGGTGTGGATGTGGCAGATATTAATAACGATGCTTATCCTGAAATTATTTCAATGGATATGCTTCCTTCTGATCCTTATATTTTAAAACGATCCTTGGGAGAAGATGAATATGATATTTTTAATTATAAAATTCAGTATGGATATAATTATCAGTATACAAGAAATAATTTGCAGTTTAACAGGCGCAATGGATTGTTTAGTGAAACGGGGTTGTATTCAGGTATTGCATGCAACAGACTGGAGCTGGGCGCCACTGTGGATGGATTTTGATAATGATGGAATAAAAGATCTGTTTATTTCCAATGGCATTCCAAAGCGGATGAATGATATTGATTATATCAATTTTGTTTCAAGGGAGAAGTGCAGCAAATGATACAGAATAATAACATGGAGGGAAAAGATATGGCGCTGATCAATAAATTTCCTGAAATAAAACTACCCAATAAATTTTTCACAATAATGGCGATTGACTTTTGCAGATGTAGAAGAACAGTATTAGAAGATAACCAGCCAACTTTTTCAAACGGCGCTGTATATGCTGACCTGGATAATGATGGTGACCTGGATATTGTGGTAAATAATATTGATGAGCCTGTGCTTGGTGTATGAAAATAAAGCCAGCTAAAAAAGGTAATCATTACTGCTGTATCCGTAAAATTAAAAGGAGATGAAAAAAATATAAATGCCGTTGGGGCAAAGTGATTGTATTTGCAAGGGAAGAAATACAGAACCTATGAAAAATATCCGGTGCATGGGTTTTCTATCAAGTATGGAAATTCCTTTGCATGATTGGAACTGGATAAAACATAAAATTGATTCTGCATTGTTAATATGGCCTGATAATACTTATCAACGAATTGATATTTAAGGCAAGTCATCCATTACAATACAGTTATCAAAAAAATTTGCCAAAGTTTGATTATAGCAACAGCTTACAAGCCGTATTAAAAATACCGGAGCTGCAATGGAAGATATTACTCAGGTACCAGGGTTTAATTACCTGCATCAGGAAAATCATTTTGATGAATTTGACCGGGAACCATTGATCCCACATATGGTTTCAACAGAAGGCCCGGCACTGGCAGTGGCAGATATTAATCATGATGGGCTGGAGGATATTTTTATTGGCTCTTCAAGAGATAAACAGAATGCTGTTTTTCTGCAACAACCTTCAGGAAAATTTTTAAAAAGCAATCAGCCAATGCTGGATAAAGACAGTATTTATGAAAATATGGATGCCTGTTTTGCAGATGTAAATAATGATGGAAATATTGATTTGATTGTTGCAAGCGGCGGCAATGAATATTTTGGAAAAGATTTTCATAATACGCCCAGGGTTTATCTCAATGATGGCAAGGGAAATTTTACAAAACTGGAAAATGCGTTTACTGATTTGTATCTCACTGCATCCAGTGTAGTGCCTTATGATTTTAATGGCGATGGCTTTATCGATTTGTTTATTGGCGGCAGGGCAGTGCCATGGGAATATGGGCAAATGCCCCGGTCCTATTTATTGTGAATGATAAAACAGGAAAGTTTACTGATGTAACGTCAGCCATATGCCCCGGAACTTCCATTTGCAGGCTTTGTTACCGATGCATTATGGTTTGATATTGATAAAGACGGCGATAAAGATCTGTTGCTTTCATTAGAATGGGGCGGCATTGATGCTTATATAAATGATAAAGGAAGATTTATAAAAAAACCACTTACTGATAAAAAAGGCTGGTGGAATTTTATACTGCCATGTGATATTGATAATGATGGTGATATAGATTTAATTGCAGGCAACCTCGGATTGAACAGCCGCCTGAAAGCTTCTGATAAAGAACCTCTGCGGCTTTACTTTAATGACTTTGATGGGAATGGAAAAAAGGAACAGGTGCTTACTTATTATCTTGCCGGCAAGGAAATTCCGTTTGCAAACAAAGCAGAATTGGAAAAACAAATGCCTGTACTGAAAAAGAAATTTTTATACGCAGGCGATTTTGCAAAAGCCAGCCTGACAGAATTGTTTACATCCGAAAAACTGAAAGGATGCAGGTCTTTTAACAGCAAATTATTTTTCCAGTGCAGTTTTGATCAATAAAGGCAACCTTCAGTTTGAAATCAAGGCCTTCCTGCTGAAGCACAATTTTCTTCTATGAAAGATGCAGTTGTAATAAATGCCAATGACGATAACCTGCCCGATATTTTAATGATGGGGAATTATTATGATTCTAATATTGAAATGGGAAGATATGATGCTGATTTTGGAACTGTTTTAATTAATAAAGGTGGTGGAAATTTTTCCGCTGAAACCATACATGGGTTATCCGTAAAAGGACAGGTGCGTCACATACAAACAGTAAGTATTGGTAAGCAAAAAGCATTTATTCTTGCCCGTAACAACGACAGTACAATGCTGATAAAATTTGCAGGGAAATAATAAACGCTCTTTAATAATATAATTGGATAATATATCCTCGTTATCCATTTACTGCTGTCTTTTTCAGCTATGCGGTTTGTGATAAGAGAATAATACGGAATCGCAGGCGAATTCACTATAATTATCTTCAATATAGTTTTCTATACAAATAAAAGCACTGTCCACTTTTTTGCGTCCCCCTTTATATCTGCAGTTAAAATATTGCCCTTCGGAAGCATCCATTTATAAGTAATATCCCCTTTAGAGGCAAGTAGTTTGTTTACAGGAATAGCAACTTTTGTAACGTAAACAGAACTGTCCTCGCTCTGCGGACATTCAGCATTGGAGAATCTGTTGGATCTGCAGACTGGTCGTTGATATATACCCTTAACTTATTTACTAAAGAATAAATCTCTTCGGTTGTGGGATAGTTTTTAAATGATGCAGAAGTAAATATCAATGATGAATCTTTTACAAGCTCACGCTTTATATCTATGCCATACACATTTGCAATGGTTGAATAATATGATTTGAGTGAATTGAGAACCAAGTCAAAATCTTTTTGTAACTGCCTTTGGTGCAAAAAATATTGCCAAGCGTTTTACAGGGTTATAAGAAGTTGGGATCTCTGTGTACAGCTAGATAGTTTAGAAGAATCCCTGGCCACTGGCAGAAAAAGGTAAAGAGGATGTTACCATAGCTGATGGATTACTTATACTAACAATAATTAAATTGCTCGTATTTTCCTGTACTGAATAAGTATTTCCATTCAACAATCAGCTTTGCACTATTTTTTTCTCCAGGCCACCACTTTCCCCAATTCTTGATATCAGAAATTTTCCTTTACAATGCCGGCGGAGTTATTATTAATAACTACCGATTTTTTTATGCTGATGATATTGGGAATAAATATGTATGAAGCTGATATAAGGACGGCAATAATGACAACAACAGCAATGATCAATTTTTTCATACAAGAGAAAAATTTAGGTGGCAAACATAATTTCAGCAAATAAAATCAAATTCAGTCATTAAATTGTATTCAAAATTGGTTTTTATGAAACGATTGTTTGCAATACTTCTATTTTCATTTGTTATTTTCAATGCAACTGCACAAGATCCCTGGAAAATTACCGCCACCAAAATTGATCCTTCCAATTATTACGGTATCACAGTTGCCAATGGGCAAATTGGTATTGTAAGCAGTGCCGAAGCATTTAAAGTAAAAGAAGTGGTGCTGGCAGGTGCATATGATTTGTATGGCCGTGGCAGGGTAAGCAATTTTTTAAAAAGCTTTAACCTGCTGAATATGTACCTGGAAATTGATGGCAGAAGATTGAGCAATGCAGATGCCACCAATATGAAGCAGGAACTGGATATGCAGCATGCCAGCTTTACCACTTCCTTTGATTATAAAGATGTGGCAACCGTTTCATATACTTATTATGCATTAAGGCATTTGCCTTATTCTGTATTGATGGATATTACCATTACTGCAAAAAAGAATATTGCCATTGGCAGCGCCAGTGTAATGGAAGCACCGGATGCATTAAAAGATGTACAGAATTATTACAATGAAATTGACAGGCCGCATACCACCATCAGCTTACTCACCTCAACAGCTAAAAGCCCAACTGGTAAATTACTGATGTGTGCAAGCAATGCTTTTATTTTTAGTGAACATCATGGCAGCGAACCAAGGGTGATACATGAAATGTGGGACAACAATATGCACCTGGTGAAGTTCTCCAAAAAAATAAATGCAGGTGAAACGTATACAGTATTCTATTGTTGGTTCTTCCATCACATCAGCACATCATGATGATCCATTGAATGAAGCAGAGCGCCTTACCATTTTTGCAAAACTGCAGGGCACGGGACAGGCTGGTTGAAATGCACAACAAAGCATGGGATGAAATGTGGAAGAGTGATATTGTTATTGAAGGCGATGCACAAAGCCAGCAGGATATACACAGCATGATCTATCATTTGTATTCTTTTGTAAGGGAAGGCAACTACCAACAGCCCATCGCCAATGGGTTTAAGCGGATTGGGTTATAATGGCCATGTGTTTTGGGATACAGAATTATGGATGTTCCCTGCATTTTGCAATTGCAACCGGAAATGGCAAAAGGCATGATTGAATACCGCTTTGAAAGATTGGAAGCTGCCAAACGAAATGCTTATGGTAAAGGATATAAAGGCGCTATGTATCCCTGGGAAAGTGCAGGCAGCTGGTGCAGAAGAAACACCGGTATGGGCATTGAGCGGCCCGTTTGAACATCATATTACTGCATGATGTTGCATTGGCTGCATGGAATTATTATTGTGTAACACAGGATAAAAACTGGCTGAGAGAAAAAGGCTGGCCCATCTTAAAAGCCACGGCAGATTTTTGGGCAAGCCGTGTGGAACGCAATGGCCCGGGCAAGTATGATATTAAAAATGTAGTGGCGGCAGATGAATGGGCAGAGAACGTTGACAACAATGCCTTTACTAATGCTGCCGCTAAAGCCAATTTGCAACATGCAACAGATGCTGCCAAATTATTAGGCATTGCCGCCGATGCTGACTGGATGAATGTAGCCAACAATATTCCCATTTTAAAAATGGCTGATGGTGTTACAAAAGAACATGCCACTTACAATGGAGAAGGCATTAAACAGGCTGATGTAAATTTGCTGGCTTATCCTTTAAAAGAAATTACAGATGCCAGCACAAATAAAAAAAGATCTGGATTATTATTCCGTACGTGTGCCCAATGAAGGAACACCAGCAATGACGCAGGCTATTTTTACTTTGCTGTATGCCCGGATTGGCGATAAAGAAAAAGCGTTGCATTTTTTTAATGATTCTTATAAGCCAAATTTGTTACCACCGTTTAATGTAATTGCTGAAACAAAAGGCGGCACCAATCCATATTTTGCCACCGGTGCCGGTGGTATTTTACAGGCGGTGCTCAATGGTTTTGGTGGATTGGAAATTACACCCACAGGCATTACTCAAATAAAACCATTGTTGCCAAAAACATGGAAGAGCCTTACACTGAAAGGGATTGGAGTGGAGAAGAAGACATTTGTGGTGAAGTAAACTATCTTTAAGAAAGCCAGGTTTTTAAAACCTGGCTTTACTCTCTTTTATGCACGCTGGCAATTAAAATCAAATGCTGTATTTCTCCGCAACCGTTTGCAGCACATTTCTCAAAAAAAATGTCTTTTATTCTCA
Source organism: uncultured Chitinophagaceae bacterium (assembly GCA_963814445.1). Lineage (GTDB taxonomy): Bacteria > Bacteroidota > Bacteroidia > Chitinophagales > Chitinophagaceae > Ferruginibacter. Next base: position 253,343 of record CAWFCU010000013.1, on the reverse strand, counting down.
AATTGTTTCAGAAAAATTCCGCTACATTGCACATCACTAACGAATGAGAAAGCTGGTTGCCATATTTATGCTTGCTATTTTTACCTTCAATGTTGCAGGGTACCAGTTGTTTTTTAATTACATTTCAAATAAGGCTGATACAAATTTAGAACTGGCGCTTGATCAGGATAATTACAATGATGAAGACCTCATTACCATTAAGCAACCAACCAATCTTCCTTACTATACAATTCAAAAAACTTTCAACGCATAGATGGGGAGGTGGAAATGGATGGTGTAAAGTACAAGTATGTAAAAAGCCGTATTTACAATGGTTATATAGAAATGCTTTGCATACCACACAAAGCAAAAATGCAGATTGAGCAAAGTAAAAATGACTATGCTAAAGTTGCCAACAACTTTCAGCAAAACGATACACAAAAGAAAGACGGTACCAAACAAAGTCCTTTCAAAAATCATTAAGTGAATATGAAGAGCAATCGGTAATAATGCATTGATTGTGGCTCTCAATTGCTTACAACTAATTATGTTTTGGTAAAATCCGTATTCGAAGAGAACCACTTTTTTACTACAGTAGAGCAGCCACCAGATGCTGCTCATGCTTAATCTTTTTTACACAGGCTGTATATTAACAGCCATTATCCATTTTTATTTTAGTATGAAAATTTTATCTGCATCAGCATGGCTTTGTTGCTGCTGATTGCCGGTTGCAAACAGGCACCGGTTAAACAAACTTATTTTGGCGACAACACTTTTACTTATTGTAAAACAGTAAAAGAGTTGAATGAAGTGGTAAAGCATGTAGGCTTTTCACCCATTGTTGCCAGCCGCAATTATGCGTATGCAAATATTGCTGCGTATGAATGTATTGCTGCTGGTTATCCCAATGAATACAATTCACTGGCAGGGCAGATCAATGGATTAAAAGAAATGCCAAAGCAGATACAACTAAAAAAGTAGATTATGAATTTGCATCGCTGCTTGCATTTTGTAAAGTAGGCGAAGCAGTAACTTTTCCTGAAGGCAGCATGAAAGAATATGTGGACAGCCTGAAAGCAACATGCAAAAGATGAAGGTATGCCAGAGGAAATGTTTAATAATACAGTTGCATTTGCTGATACCATTGGCAAATCAATTTTAGCGTGGAGCAAAAAAGATAACTATGCACAAACAAGAAGTGCTTCAAGATATACAGTGCTTGATTCTCCCGGGCGCTGGGTGCCCACGCCACCTGCTTATACAAGTGCTATAGAGCCGCACTGGCGATGAAATACGCACGATTGCTATTGACAGCGCCACACAGTTTATACCACCACCACCAATACAATTTAATATCACTGATAAAAACAGCGCATATTACAAACAGGTGATGCAGATAAAAAATGCAACCGACAGTTTAACAGACGAACAAAAACACATTGCAGAATTTTGGGATGACCTTGGTGGTAAATTAAATGTGGCAGGCCATGTAATGTTTGTAACAAAAAAATTCTCCCCGCCAGGCCACTGGATGAATATTGTGGGTATTGCATGCTACAAAGGCAAAAGCCAACTTTCGTAAAACAGTAGCCGCTTACACCCTTACTTCAATTGCTATGTTTGATGCCTTTATTCAATGCTGGGATGAAAAATTCCGCAGCAATATGGTAAGGCCTGAAACGGTGATCAATAAATACATTGATCCCGAATGGAGGCCTTATTTACAAACGCCGCCATTTCCAGAATACACCTGTGGTCACAGTACAGTAAGTTCTGCATCAGCAGAAGCCTTAACAAAAATGTTTGGCGATAATTTTTCTTATACCGATACCAGCGAACTGGAATTTGGTATTGCCAACCGTTCATTCACCTCTTTCCGCCAGGCAGCAGACGAAAATAACTGGGCAAGATTTTATGGCGGCATACATTTTCACCCAAGCTGTATAGTAAGCACAGAGTATGGAAAAAAAGTGGGCAGCTTTATTGTGGGAAAATTAAAACTCGAAAAAAATTAAAATCGACCAGAACTAAAACAACAAATAAATAATGAGAACACAATTAAAACTTTTTATTGCCTGTTGCATTTTACTGGCAGCTCCTGCCGCAAAAGCGCAGACAGACCTCGATGCCATTATGATGGGCAAAGGGCAGCTATGTATTGGCCCCATGTATACAGCTACAGCAGTTGGACAAATTATTGGGAAGGAACATTAAAAAGAGAAAACCTGAACCTCGGTAAAGTATCTACTCAAATGTATTCCCTGATGGGTGCTTATGGAGTAAGTGATAAATTAAACGTACTGTTTAATGCACCTTATGTAAAAACAAAAGCATCCGCAGGTACGCTGCATGGTATGAGTGGTGTGCAGGATCTAAGCCTGTATGTAAAATGGATGCCGATAGAAAAAGAAATGGGGCCAGGAACATTTTCACTCTACACCATTGGCGGCGTATCAATTCCATTGACCAATTACACACCTGATTTTCTTCCCCTGTCAATTGGCCTGCAAAGCAAAACTGCTTCTGCAAGGGTGATGATGGATTATCAGTGGAATAATATTTTCGCCACAGTATCCGGAACATTATGTAGCAAGAGATAATATTAAAATTGACCGCAACTCTTATTATACAGATCGGCTTATCCTGAGCAATGAAGTGTCTATGCCGGATGCTTCCAACTTTAATTTCCGTGCAGGGTACAGAAGCAGCAAATTGATTGCGGAAGCAGTAGTAAACAGGTGGACCACACTTGGTGGTTTTGATATGAACCCAAACAAATCAGACACGATTGATTAGCCAAACAATAACATGCCTTTTCCCAGTAACAGGATGAATGCCACTACAGCCGGTATTAATGTTAAATATGTTGTTACAAATGACCATGCTTTGTCAATTGTGGCTGGTGCCAACACCACCATAGCCGGAAGAAATGTGGGCCAAAGCACTACTTACTACGGCAGCATTTTTTACATTATTGAATTTGGAAAAAAATCAAAAGCAAAATCATCAACCAAAACAGAACCTGTTAAAAAATAACTGATATGAAAAAAATAATTTTACTCACTATAATAGTTGCTGTGGTAGCTGCTGTTTTTGTAAGCTCCTGCAGTAAAGAAGTTGTTGGCCGTACAGACAATGCCCCTGCGCTGGCCCCTGCTAATATTGACAGCAATGCCGGGGCATGGAAACCAATATTACTTACAGCGCCAACTGATATTGTGGTGGCGGCACCGGGCGCTACCGGCACACCTGATTACATTGCACAGGTAAATGAAATTAAATCCTTCCAGGCAAATATGACAGAGGAGGATAAACGAATTGTAAAATACTGGAGTGCTGGTGCCGTATTACGCTGGAATGAAATTTTGAGAGAGCTGGTGGCAAAACATAATTTCCCTCCTTATCAAAATGCAGATGGCACTTATCCATTCCCCAGTGCAAATAATCCATTGGCCTATCCACAATTTCCATTTGCTAATCCGCCGTATGCGGCAAGGGCTTATGCTTATGTAAGCGCTGCACAATATGATGCATTGGTAACGGCTTATTATTATAAAAAGCTTGTATCGCCGCAATGCTCCTTACAATGTTGATTCTATCTGTGAATGCACTGGTACCAAAATCTGCTTTGTATTCTTATCCCTCTGAAGATGCAACGGTAGCCGGCGTTGTTGGCGAAATGATGAAACTGCTTTTTCCCGGCGACCAGGATTTTATTCAACAAAAAATGGAAGAACATAAAAGAGCCAGGCTTATGGCAGGCGCAAATGTGAGAAGTGATATAGAAGCAGGCGAAGCATTAGGCAAAGCAGTAGCACATAAAATTTATTGCAAGGGGGAGAGGCGACAGGGCTGGGGCAGCAGCAGGCAACCAGGCTTTATGGGATCAGCTAAAAACTGATTGCGAAGCAAGGGGCGAAATAGCCTGGCTGAGCCAGGAGACTCCTGCAAGGCCATGTATGCTTCCGGCATTTGGAAAAGTAAAAGCATTTTTATTTGACTCATTAACTACGGTGTCATTAATAGCCGCCCCGCCACCATCAACCAGCAGCCAGCAGTTTAAAGATGAAACAGAAGAGATTTACAATTTTGTAAAAAATCCAACAAGGGAGCAAACAAGGATTGTACATTTTTGGGCAGATGGTGTTGCTACTTATACGCCACCCGGCCACTGGAATGCAATTGCGGCAGATGACTTTATTGCAAAAAATTTCAGCGAAGTACGCTGGGCAAGAAATATAGCATTGCTCAACATGAGCATGATGGATGCAGCGATTGTGTGCTGGGCTACTAAGTATAAATATTTTAATCCAAGGCCATCACAGGTGGACCCGAGGATTAAAACAACAACAGGCTTACCCAATTTCCCAGCCTATATTTCCGGGCATTCAACATTTAGCGCTGCTGCTGCCACTATACTTGGTCATATTATTCCTGATAAAGCAATGGCTTATGATGCGATGGCAAAAGAAGCATCCATATCAAGAATGTATGGTGGTATTCACTTCCGTAGTGATTGTGAAGTTGGATTAACAGTTGGGAAAAATGTAGGCGGCTATGCGGTGCAGAGAGCAGTGACAGATGGAGCTGAATAAAAAAGAATTTAACTAATTAAGTTTTATGTTTTAGGTAATAAGGCGTGGTAATTCTTTACAGCGCCATTTTTTTAAATTCATGGTTAGTTATGTCAAAATAGGCACATGAAAAAAACATTTTACATCGGCCTCATCGGGCTGATACTTTTTGAAATAGCAAATGTGTATTTCATAATGCCTATGCCCGGCAGCCAGCAGATGAATAGTATTGACCTGGCTTACTTTTTATACAAATGGCGGTGGGTATTAAGAGGATTATTTGCAGGCATGATATTGATCGGTTTATTAAAAACCAACTGGAAACATAAATGGACATTGGCCATCCCATTGTTATTATTAGCAGTTGTTATTTACATGGCAAATTTCAATATGGCTGCCGACCATATGTTTTATAAACCCAATACTATTGTAATGGCAACTGCAGCTGGCAATAAAGTTGACAGCAACCGTTTGGTAATTGGTGTGGTAAACAACGGCGAAGCAAAAGCATACCCGATTCGCTTTATGGGTTATCATCACCAGCTACAAGATACAGTAGGTGGCAAACCATTATTGATAACCTATTGTACAGTTTGCAGAACGGGCCGTGTATATGAACCAATCGTAAATGGCAAACCAGAAAAATTCCGTTTGGCAGGCATGGACCATTTCAATGCAATGCTTGAAGATGTGACGACTAAAAGTTGGTGGCGCCAGGCAACCGGCGAAGCCATCACCGGCGAATTAAAAGGGCAAAAGTTGCCGGAATTTTACAGCACACAAACATCGCTAACAAAATGGCTGGAGCTAAACCCCAATACTTTGGTAATGCAGGAAGATCCGGCCTTTAAAAATGAGTATGATACAACTGGCAAATTTGAAAGCGGTAAAAGTACCAGCAAACTAACAGGTACCGACAGCCTTTCATGGAAAGATAAATCATGGGTGGTTGGCGTAAAAGTTGGGAAAGAAAAAAAAGCTTATGACTGGAGTGAATTAAAAACTAAAACGGATTATCAACGATAAACTCGATGGCAAAAATATTATCGTGGTTTTGGCGAAAGATGATAAAAGTTTTTTTGCTTTTGAAAATGCTGATGCAGTTAATAACTTTACAATACACAATGATACACTGGTACAAAATAATGTTCAATACAGCATTAATGGCAAAGCTTTGAATAGCGGGGAATCTTTAAAGCCATTACCTGCTTACCAGGAGTTTTGGCATAGCTGGCGGACCTTTCAACCAGGTACAAAAAAATAACAGCAATTACTTTTGTAAAACTTTAAGTCGCCTATAAATAACAGGCGGCTTTTTTTTATGTAGTTTTATCAAATGAAGAAAATACTTACTGTTTGCCTGGCATTTTTTACTTCATTGGTATTTGCACAGCAAACAAAATATCCACCCACTCCCGATAAAGTTTACGGGCAACTTTTTAAAGATGTACAACTGCAACCAGTTTTCCCGGATGGAAAAACCTTTGTTGACTGCATACCCAAAAGAAAAGTATCAGACATAATGTATGACTATGGAATGATAAAAGGCGTAAAGCTTGATATTGAAGAAATTTGTAGAAAATAATTTTAATCTGCCACCTGCACCACCACAATTAAACTACATACAGCAGGAGAAAGATATATCTCAGCACATTAAAAATTTGTGGAGTGTTTTAAGAAGAGACGCAGATGTGTCACCAAGATGGGAAGGAAAAGATGCAAATGGAATATCCCTGTTGGCATTGCCTTATCCGTATGTTGTGCCCGGCGGCAGATTTAGGGAAGTATATTACTGGGATAGTTATTTTACTATGTTGGGTTTAAAAGCAAGCGGTGAAACTGCATTGATTGAAAACATGGTAAAGAATTTTGATTACCTCATTTTCAATTTTGGGCATATACCCAATGGCAACCGCACATATTATTTAAGCCGCAGCCAGCCGCCATTTTTTTGTATGATGGTGGAACTACTTGCAGGTATAAAAGGAAACAGTGTGTATAAAAAATACCTTCCTTCGATGATGAAGGAATATGCTTACTGGATGGCTGGAGCAGATACAGTAAAAAAAGGCGAAGCGGTAAAACATGTGGTGAAACTAAATGATGGTGCGATCCTCAACCGCTATTGGGATGAAAATGAAATACCACGCCAGGAAAGTTATAAGCAGGATTATGAAACTGCCGATACTGCAGCATTGGAACTGGCAATGCTTATTAAGGTTTCGTCAGAAGAAAAATTAAAAGAGATATTGGATAAAAGAAGAGCAGATGCATGCAGGGATCTAAGAGCCGGTGCAGAAAGTGGTTGGGATTTCAGCAGCAGGTGGTTTGCTGACCCTAACAAACTATCAAGTATTCAAACAACGAAAATTGTTCCTGTTGATTTGAATTGCCTGCTCTACAACATGGAAGCCATTATTGCAAAGGCGCTAAAGCTAAATAAGAAAACAAGAGCATCACAGCAATACAGCAAAAAAGCAACGGTAAGAAAAGCAGCGATACTAAAGTATTGCTGGAGTAAAGAGAAAAGATTTTTCTTTGATTACAATATTGCATTAAGCAATCAAACAGAAAATATTACTGCAGCAGGTATGTTTCCCTTGTTTGTAAAAATTGCCACGCCTGCACAGGCAACTGCTGTTGCAAAAACTGTTCAATCAACTTTATTAAAAGATGGCGGCATTGTAACTACTACCAGTAATAGTGGCCAGCAATGGGATGCACCCAATGGTTGGGCGCCGCTGCAATGGGTTTCTGTTGTTGGGCTTAAAATCTATAACCATCCTGCATTGGCAAAAACCATTACACAAAGATGGCTGGCATTGGTTGAGAAAGTATATGCTAATACCGGCAAGCTGATGGAGAAATACAATGTGGAAGATTTAAGCAAAGAAGCAGGCGGAGGTGAATATCCGGCGCAGGATGGTTTTGGATGGACGAATGGGGTGTATCTGGCATTAAAGAAAATTCAAACTGCCAGATAAAAGATTGAGTTTAAATTGGCCTTATTCTTTCCCAACAAGTATAAATAAACAGCCGTAGAATTAATGCGCCGGGTACATAAAAAAAATTACTTTTGCCGCCTAAAAATAAAGTTATGAGTAAAGGACCGGTTTCAAAATACATAGAGCACCATTACAGGCATTTTAATGCGGCTGCTTTGATGGATGCTGCCAAAGGATATGAAACGCATTTGGCTGAAGGTGGTAAAATGATGATAACGCTGGCTGGCGCCATGAGCACAGCCGAACTTGGGCTTAAGCCTTGCAGAAATGATACGGCAGGATAAAGTGCAGATCATCAGTTGTACCGGCGCCAACCTGGAAGAAGATGTAATGAACCTGGTGGCACACAGCAAATACAAACGTGTGCCTAACTACCGTGATCTTACACCACAGGATGAATGGGATTTGTTAGAAAACCATTACAACAGGGTAACGGACACCTGTATCCCGGAAGAAGAAGCATTCCGCCGTCTGCAAAAACATTTAGTGAAACAATGGAAGGATGCAGAAGCAAAAGGCGAACGTTATTTTCCGCATGAGTTTTTATATAAAACAGTATTAAGCGGTGAACTGAAGCAGTATTATGAAATTGACCCGAAGGATAGCTGGATAGTGGCTGCCGCAGAAAAAAATATTCCGATTGTGTGCCCGGGTTGGGAAGACAGTACAACGGGAAATATTTTTGCCAGCTATGTAATTAAAGGCGAACTGCAGGCAAGCACTGTAAAAAGTGGTATTGAATACATGGTGTGGCTGGCTGATTGGTACAGGAATAATTCTGCTGGTAAAGGTGTTGGCTTTTTCCAGATTGGTGGTGGTATTGCAGGTGATTTTCCAATTTGTGTAGTGCCAATGATGTACCAGGATCTGGAATGGCATGATGTTCCTTTCTGGAGTTATTTCTGCCAGATAAGTGACAGTCACCACTTCATTTGGTTCTTACTAGCTGGCGCTGTGCCAAACGAAAAAATTACCTGGGGCAAACTGGATATTCAATACACCTAAGTTTATTGTGGAAAGTGATGCCACCATTGTAGCGCCGCTGATATTTGCATGGATACTGGGTTGGTAGTAAACTTCAAATAATATTTGTAATAGCTGCAAACATGCAGCTATTTTTTTTGCCACAGATTGCACAGATTTTCACAGATTTCATTCGTGTGATTTGTGAAACCTGCTTACCGGCAGGCAGGTTCGTAGCAACCTTTCTGTGTTAATCTGTGCAATCTGTGGCTGTATTTCTGGCTTAACAATACTTTACAATACGATTTTGTTGCTTTTTACGTTTATACTCATCAAAGGGGTACTACAAAACGCAACAATCATGGAAACTGAAACAGCTATTCAGGAATTGCTGCTCAATTTGAACTCAAGCTTTTGTAAGAGAGAATGGTGTGAAAGAAAAGACCAGCAGCAACAAACATTATCGGCAACAGAAAGATTAAAAACACTTTGCTGGGACGGCATGATTCCGGAACTGTTGCCCGAAATATGCGTCAAACAAAATAACCGTCCACTTATTTTGTGGGAGATGATGGGACTTAGCAATATTCTTCACTTAAAAATGGGGGGCTATAGCGAAAGGCTTAACCCAGAGTATGCCCTGCATCCTTACCTTATTATGGATAATGCATGCCTTAATTAATACTTCACTTTATTTTTCAGCCAGTTTGGCTTTCAGGCGAACGATAGTGTTTTGTGCTTCTATCAACTGAAGCTTAAGTGCATGTACTTCTGGTTGGGTAACTTTTAATAACGCTTCGGTTTCTTCGTAATTTTCTTGCATCAGAAGTATGTCTTTATCCATCTCCTTAATTACTTTTTCTGCGTTCTGCAGTTTTAATTTCAGGTCAAGTTCTATGGCCATTTTGTTCTGATGGGTAACAGCCAGTTCCTTCTGCACCGTTTCTTTCATCAGCCGTTCACTTTCTAAAAAGCCACCAGTGCTTTTTAGTTCTTTACCTTGTTTCCTCAGCCTGCTCCATTGCAGAAACCAGGCAATGCCAAAGCCAGCGACAAAAGCAAGTAATATGTAAATAGAGTTGAGCAGCATTATCTTTTAATAATTGCTGCAAAGTATTTCATCTGCGGTTAAATACGAACAAAAGGATGTAGTTTTTTAAGTAAAGGGTCAGGCACTTTGCGTTATAACAGGCCTGCATAGCTTTTTCGGCGGCGGCTTATCTGCACAAGATCGCCATTGCTTAATGTAACAATGCTGCTTTCGCTGATCTCATTTACATACATGCGGTTTATTATATGGGTTCGGTGTATGCGGCAAAAAATATCTTCAGGCAGGTTGTCCTGGAACCAATGCAATACTTTTGCCACCACAAGAGGCCGTTCGTTATTAAGAAATATTTTACAGTAATTGCTGCTGGCTTCAATGCGGATGATATTTTCTTCCAGTACTGTTTTGGTTCCTTTACTGGTAGGAATTAAAATTTGCCTCATACACTTTGCTTTTATTAATAAATCGGGTTAAGCAGTCAAAAGGATGGATGTTGGCTATAAAAAGTTTCAGCAGGTAAAGGATTACAACGCTTTGGCTGTTGTATAGAATAAATACTGAGGGTGAAGTTTAAAAGAAAAAAAGAAATAAGCAATACTACATTTTGAGTATATGCCATTGCCGGAATTACCTTACTAAAACCACATTCCCCTTCATTTCAATTGTTTTCCCGTTCCTGGTCCTTCCTTTAAGCATCCATACATAATTGCCTGGTTGTTGCGGCTTGCCTTTATAAGAGCCGTCCAACCCTTTCGTGGTTTGCGAAGTTTCAAAAATGAGTTCACCAAAGCGGTTAAATATTCTGAAATATTGCATTACAGTTAGTTTGCCACGGATTAATTTTTACGGAAAAATGCACCGGGGTTTGAATTTACATAAAATTTTTAAGTGGCAATTACATAGTTTTATAATTAATACACAGGTGACAGTATTGGGATTGAAATGGCCTTAAATAATTTAAGTAAACTTGTATAAATAATGTAGTGAAGAATGAACCGCATAAAATTTATAGTATCACTGTCTATCTTTCTTATTTCTATTTCTTCTGCCAGTGCACAAACGAAAATTGTTGCTAACCTGAAACAGAATATAGTTTCAGCAAATACGGTAGCAAAAAAGTTGCAGGCCATACTGCTGTTATGCGACCAGGGTTATTCACTTCACCCTGATACACTCATGCTGTATGCACAAAAAGCCGCAGATGCAGCTATTCTTTTAAAAGATAAAGGTTTGGAAGTAAAAGCTATGTATCATAAATCGGCGGCGCTTACAAACAAAGCACTGCTTGATTCTGCCTTAAACGTAGCCAACAGGTGCCAGGAGATTTTGCAGAACGAAATACAGGATCCAATATTACTGGCAAATGTGCTTAATCAAAAAGGAAGGTGTTATGTAAGAAAAAACAATTATAAACAAGCCATTGAAATGGGCTACGCAACAGTAGCACTGGCAGAAAAAAACAACGATGTACTGTTGCAGGTAAAAGGCAAAACACTTATCGGCTGGGCTTATCTTGAAATGAGCCAGTTTAAAGATGCATTGAACTGGCACCTGAAAGCGCTAAATACAACAACTGATACTTTGCTGCTGGAGAAATATGGGATCCTGTTTGCCAATATTGCCACCAATTACAACAACCTTGGCAAAACGGATTCTGCTTTTTATTATATACAAAAGGGAATTGATTATTCAAGAAAACATGAGAACCTGTTTGCCCTGTCTAATTCTCTGGCTATTGCTTCTGCTATTAATGTAAGTGTGGGGCAGCCAAAAAAATCTGAACCATTATTGAAAGAAGTGGTTGAGATACGCAAGCTTATTGGAGACCCTTTTTATACAGCATCTGACCTTGCACAGTTAGCCTATTATTATGCACATTATGGCCAACCAGAGAAAGGTATTGCTGCCTGTGAAGAAGGCATTGCACTTGCCCGTAAATATAATTTAAGTACCAAATTGTTTTTCCTGTATCAAAGCCTTGCAGATAATTACAAGGCATTAGGCAAAATGGATGAATATGGCAAAACGATGGAAAGTATTATCAGGCTTAAAGATTCGGTGTATGCAAAAAACTCTTCTAACGAACTGGCAGATCTGGATGCCAAATATGAACTACAGAAAAAAGAGAATACAATTATTCAGCAGCGGTACCAGCTTTTGCAAAAAACATACTGGATGTATGGCGCAATAGTATTGTTGTTATTTGGTGTATTGCTGTGGTATATTAACTATAAAAACAACAAAAGAAAACAGGAGCAGAAAATGGAGCTGGTGCTGATGGAAGAAAAACGTATTTCTGAGAAGGCAATATTGGTAGCGCAGGAGCTGGAACGCAAGCGAATAGCTGCCGACCTGCATGATAATCTTGGGGCCTACGCAGCAGCCATTTCATCCAATGTAGATAATATGGCTGCAGCAAAAGATGGCAACGACAACATGATATATGAAGAATTAAGAAATAACTCACAATCAATTGTATCGCAGCTAAACGATACCATTTGGGTATTGACAAAAGAACGCCTGGCATTAACTTCTATCAGCGACCGGCTAAAAGTTTTTATACAACGCATTAATAAGAGCTATCCCAATGTGCAGATCGATGTTAAAGAAAATATCGAAACAGACAGAATGCTGGCACCGATGCAGGCACTGCACCTTTTTAAAATTCTGCAGGAGGCCATTATTAATGCACTGAAGCATAGCGATTGCACTAAAATTGTAATTACTGTAGAAAGCAATCTGGATTGGACAATAACTATTGAAGACAATGGCAACGGTATACAGGAGAATGCTGTATCCAAAACCGGTGGAAATGGCCTGTACAATATGAAGAACAGGAGCAGGGATGCAGGATGGAATATTGATTGGGAGAGTAATAAGGCTGCCGGCACAAGGGTGGTTATCAAGTCTACTACAAATTAGTTATTTAATAAAAAAAGAAAACAGGTGATATTTACCTATCTTATAATGCCCGTTGCAAACCGCTTTAAAAAAATGTAAACGCCTAATTAACTCATCATGCCTCTCAATATTGCACTTACTGAAGACAACAGGGTGAACCAAAATACCTTTGTACAGAAGATAAAACCATATCCCCAACTGCAACTGATATTTACTGCCGATAACGGGCATGATTGCCTCGAAGAATTAAAAAGGCTGCCACATCATTTAGTGCCACAGGTAATCTTTATGGATATAGAAATGCCCGAACTGAATGGCATTGAAACAATCAAAATTGCAAAATCGTTATACCCACAAATACATTTTATAGTACTCACAGTATTTGATGATGATGAAAAAATATTTGAAGCCATAAGGGTTGGTGCTTCAGGTTATTTGCTAAAGCATGAGCCGGCGGAAGTTATTACCGATGCCATCACTAATATTTTAGAATTTGGCGGGGCACCCATGAGCCCGGCCATTGCCCGTAAAGCCTTAAAATTGTTGAGCCGCCTGCCGGTAGCGGCGGTTGAAGATGAATTGACCCCCATGCCCGAAATGATCACCGACCGGGAAAAAGAAATATTGCAACACATGATAAATGGCTGGGATGCCAAACGGATTGCTGTTGAGCTTTCACTAAGTGTGCTTACCGTACGCAAGCATATAGCCAATATCTACACCAAGCTGCATGTAACCAGTAAAGCCCAGGTAATTTCAATGGCGCATAAAAATAATTGGGTGTAGAAAGTTACAGTATTAGTGATCAGTTACATGCACTCATATAATCTTTGCCTCATCCCCATCACCGATAACTTATCACCAATAACTTCCCGTTCCTTATCTTTACCGTCCTAAATTTTAATGAACATGAAGTGGCTGAATGTATTTGTAAAGTACCGCCTGTGGCTGGGTTTGGTATTACTGGCGCTGGCAATTTTCACTAATATACAGGCAGGTTTCTGGCCGTCGTTTATATTGTACCTGCTGGCAGTTATCTGTATATTAGGTCATTTTATTATCGGGCCAATGCGTTTGATACAGGGTTATATGGAAGCAGGCGATATGGAAGGTGCTAAAAAAGTATTGGATTCTATCTGGTTTCCAGGGTTATTAATAAAGCCAATACGCTCTGTTTACTACACAGTAAGAGGTAACCTGGATATGGCCAACCAGAATTTTGAAAGTGCTGAAAAGAATTTAAAAAAGAGCCAGGACTTAATGAGCGGCGGTGGCCTGATGGGCGACCAGATGAAACAGGCTGAAGGGGCCAACAAATTGCAGTTGGGTATGCTGGCATTGCAAAAAAGTGATTTCAAACAGGCAGAAAGTTATATCCGTGCTGCCATCCGTGCAGGTTTACCAGATAAAGAAAATGAAGCGGCTGCTTATTTGCAGTTATCATCCATCATGATAAACAAAAGAGAGTTTCGTGCCGGTAAAGATTATTTCAGGAAGGCGAAAGCATTAAAACCAACTACGCCACAGATAGCCGACCAGATAAAACAAATGGAAAAATACATCACCCGTATGCCGGGATAGTGTTGAGGAAGCGGTGTAAATAAAAAAAGGATATTCAAACGAGTATCCTTTTTACATCAGGGGTTAGTCATAGAATTCAGTAAATAAAAAAGCGGGATAACTTAAACTATTGCGTAAAATAAAAGTTTTAAAAAATACCTGCAATCCCTCTCTTTATTTAGTTACAAACATTTCTTCCACTTTCTTATAGCGGTAATCAAAAATGGCGTTTACCTGCCTGCTTACAAATAAGCTGTTGGCAATATCACCCAACAACCATAGGGGCAGTTTGTAGTGTACAATATCTGTCATCTCCACTCCACCGTTAGTTTCTTTAAAATGATGTTGGTGGTGCCAAAGGCTGTAAGGGCCAAAGCGCTGTTCATCCACAAAATATTTTTTGTCTTCCATGTGTATTATTTCTGTCATCCAATACAATGGAATGCCAAGCACAGGGCTTACTTTGTATTCGATCACCTGGCCGGGATAGATTTTATCGCCCTGGTATTTTGAAATGACTTTGAAGCCAAGATTATTTGGTGTAATATTTTTCAGGTTATTAGGGTTACTGAAAAAATCCCATGCGGTTTTGATGTCGGTTGGTATTAGCTGGATGGTTTTGAAGGAATAGACTTTGCTCATTTGCAAATAGTTTTTTTAATAAACATTTGCATGTGAGAAAGGTTCAAATGTCATTTCCGCCTTTTAAGCCAGGAATCTGTTTTTCTTATGAAAGGAGCATTGTCATCAAGCAACAACTCTCTGTCTGTTGTAATAAGCAGATTACAACTGTTTTGTATGCAAAGGTCATAAAGGAAATTATCTTTTGGGTCCGGAGCAAAGCGGTAAATATTTCTCGGTGCAGAAACAATAATAAAAGGCTTTATCAGCAGTATCTGTTTGTCAGCCTCCCTGATTGTAAAATCAAATTCTTTATAAAGTGCTTTATGTATTTCATATAGCAAATAATTGTCTGCAAAAACTGTAAGGTTGTTTTGCCTTATATGTTTTATCAGGGTTGTTGTTTTATCCTGCCCGGTATATTTTATCCAGACGCAGCTGTCAATGCAGCAATTTGGGCCGCTCATCTTCCAGCCCGGATTTTTTTTACTATACCTACAATTTCCCCATCACTTTTTTTGACTGGTCTTCTTTTTTTTCTCATAGCTTTTTCAAAAGCTTTTAATTCTAAAAAAGCATCATCTCCAAATAATTTCATTTTAAGAAGCTGTTTTTCTTCAACACTTAGTTTTTGTGCTGCGGCAATTATATTTGTTAAGGAACTTGTTTTTTTCTTTTTAGTGATAACCGGCATAAGTTTTACTTTTACTCTGTAAATTAATAAACAGGCAGTAACCTTTCAAATTTCTTTTTCACTCTATCTTTGAACCATGCAAACATACCAGCAACGCCTTCATCAAAAATTTACTGAAGCTTACGAAAGCCTCAATGCACAGCAGAAGCAGGCTGTTGATACCGTTGAAGGCCCGGTGATGGTGATTGCAGGTCCTGGCACAGGCAAAACACAAATTTTGGCGGCAAGAATTGCAAAGATCTTGCTAGAAACAGATACACAGGCTGAAAACATTCTTTGCCTTACCTATACCGATGCAGGTGCCATCGCTATGAGAAAAAGATTGCAGCAGTTTATAGGTGCCGATGCTTATAAGGTAAACATCTACACCTTTCATGCTTTTTGTAATGATGTGATACAGGACAATCTTTCCCTGTTTGAAAAAACTTCACTCGATGCCATTTCAGAATTAGAAAGCATACAGTTGTTTAAAACGTTGATTGATGCATTTCCAAAAAACCATCCGCTAAAAAGATACCGTGGCGATGTATATTTTGAAGTGAATAATTTAAAGCACCTTTTTTCAAATATGAAAAAAGAAGGCTGGACAAAAGATTTTATCAGCCAGAAAATTGACGAATACATCAACAGCCTGCCAATAAGAGATGAGTTTGTATATAAAAGAAAATACAAACAATTTAATGCCGGCGACCTGAAACAGGATAAGATTGATGACGAAAAAGAAAAGATGGAAAAGTTACGGGCTGCGGTAGGGGAGTTTGACAACTATCAAAATTTAATGCGCCGCCAAAGCCGTTATGATTTTGACGACATGATAAACTGGGTGATAAAAGCTTTTGAAGAGAACAAAAATTTATTGGCTAACTACCAGGAAAAATTTCAATACATACTGGTAGATGAATTCCAGGATACAAGTGGTACACAAAACAAAATTGTTGAATTGCTTATTAATTACTGGGATGAACCGAATGTGTTTGTAGTGGGAGATGATGACCAGAGCATCTACCGTTTCCAGGGTGCTAATGTGGAGAATATGGAAAACTTTATGGGGGCTTACAAAACATTAAAGGCAATTGTGCTGGAGAATAATTATCGTTCCACACAGCCCATCCTTGATATTTCAAAAACGCTGATTGAAAAAAATAATGAACGCCTTATTAGTAAACGGACTGACCTGGAGTTGACCAAGAACCTGGTTTCTTCCAACAATAAAATAAAGGCACTTACCGACCAGCCGGTGATCACAGAATACAATTCTGTAAAAGATGAAATGGCCGCTATCACTAATAAAATATATGCACTTGCCAAGGAAGGTATCGAACCCGGAAGGATCGCTGTGATTTATAAAGAGAATAAATATGGCGAAGAACTGGCAACATATTTCAGGCTAAAGGGAATACCAGTGTACAGCAAAAGTAGTATTAATATCCTTGAAGAGCCTTTTGTAAAAAAGATCATCCAGTTGCTTCGCTACCTCAATGCCGAACATGACATTCCTTATGGCGGTGATGAAATGCTTTTTGAAATACTCCATTACGATTTTTATAAAATCACTCCTATTGAAATTGCCAAACTGACGGTGGAAGTGAACCAAAAGAAGTATGGCGGTGAAAAAACATCCCTGAGGAAATTGTTATCAGACAAAGTGAATGAAATACCCAAAACATTATTTGATAAAACCATTGACGAAAAATTAAAAAATGTAAGCAGGAAAATAGAACTGTTAATTGCGGATGTTCCTAATGTTACTTTGCAAAAGTTGTTTAGCAATTTAATATCTTATGATGCACATGGTCAGGCCGAAAAGATAAACCTGCCAGGCACAGATATACTGCCGTATATAATGAAAAGTGCAGAGAAGATAAGCCTGATGCAATTTGCTAACGGCCTTTTTCGATTTTATAAAAGAAGAAACCAGCCGCAACCCCTTACTAAGCCTGCAGGCCCTGATAGAAATTATTGACCTGATGGAAAAGGAAGGCCTTGCCTTGCCTATGGTACAAGTAGCCGGCAGTGAAAAAGGCATTAATTTATTAACAGCACATGGAAGCAAAGGACTTGAATTTGAATATGTATTCTTTGCCGGCTGCAAACGCATCATCATGGGAGAAAAAAAGAAAACCGGGTGGTGGATATAAATTACCTGATACTATGTTTTCATCACAACCAATTTCAAGTGATGAGGAAGAACTGAGACGTTTGTTTTATGTAGCATTAACAAGAGCAGAAAAAATCTATATATCTCTTATTCAAAATTTAAAAATGATGGCAAAGAACTGGAACCATCTATGTTTATTGCTGAGATACTGGAACAACATCAATTACCAATAGAAAAAGTAACATTAAGTGAAGAAGAAATGATGGAATTCCAATCGCTGCATTTTACGGCACAGGCACCGGAAATAGAAAAAGCGGAAGAAGATTTTATTACTGCCTTGCTGGAAAAATTTGTAATGAATGTAACAGCGCTCAACAATTATTTAAAATGCCCACTTGGCTTTTATTATCAAAATCTCATCCGTATTCCTTCCGGTAAAAATGAAGCAACAGAGTTTGGAAGTGCTATACATCATGCTTTGGAAAAGTTATTCCGGAAAATGCAGGATGGCAAGAAGGATATTTTCCCTTCTAAAGAAGAAATGATTGCAGATTTTAACTGGTACATGAATCGCCACCGGGAAAATTTTACCAAGGAAGCCTTTGAAAGAAGAATTGAATATGGTGATGAAGTGTTGCGTAATTACTATGATAAATATATCAACACCTGGAATAAAATCGTTGCAGTGGAAAGAAATATACGTGGTGTGGTGGTAAATGGTGTGCCGCTGAAAGGCAAACTGGACAAACTTGAATTTAACGGCAAAGAAATAAATGTGGTGGATTATAAAAGCGGCGATATTGATAAAGCAATGCCAAAACTAAAAGGGCCAAATGATAAAGAACCCAATGGCGGCGATTACTGGCGGCAGGCTGTATTTTATAAACTACTCATTGATAATTATGAGCAGAAAGACTGGAAAGTGATAAGCACAGAGTTTGATTTTGTGGAACCGGATAAAAAGAAAGAATACAGGAAAGAAAAAATTGTGATAACACCAGCTGATACCGAAACAGTAAAGCAACAGGTAACAGATGTATGGGAAAAAATACAAGCCCGTGATTTTTACACAGGTTGTGGCAAAGAAGAATGCCATTGGTGCAGTTTTGTAAAAGACAACCAACTGGCAGTTGCTTTACATGAACTGCAGGAAGAAGAAACAGATTAAAACAATTTTAAGAGAAAGGCTTTGCGCCGCAAGGATAAAGCAACTAAGTTTGCATCCAATGAGTATTAAACATTTTCTTTGCTGCATTTTCATTTGTTCAGCATTGTATTATTACTGGCACCGCTATTACAGGCTGTGCACAAATGGGCTATCCTACCGGCGGATTAAGGGATACTATACCACCAGTATTGGTGAATGCTTTTCCGCCGGAAGGAACAACCAATTTTTCCGGTAATAAAATTGTACTGGCATTTGATGAATATATTGATATGCAGGATATACAAAATAACCTGCTGGTGTCGCCTTTTCCTAAAACAACACCCAATATCACTTTCAAATTAAAAACAGTAACAGTTAAAATAAAAGACACATTACAACCCAATACAACTTACGCTATTGATTTTGGTAATTCACTCAAAGACCTGAACGAAGGCAATCCTTATAAAAATTACACCTATGTTTTTTCTACCGGCAATACAATTGATTCGCTTACATTAAGTGGCAATGTTATATTGGCTGAATCAGGAAAAACAGACAGCACACTGATTGCGATGTTGTATAAGAATACTGTTGACTCTACAGTGCAACACCGCAAACCGGATTATATTGCCCGGCTGAACCGTAAGGGAGATTACCGGTTTAAAAATTTATCTGAAGGCAGGTATAAATTATATGCTTTAAAAGATGGTGATGGTGGTAAAACATATAATTCCGTTACGGAACCATTTGCTTTTGCTTCAAGTGATATTGTTGTAAGCGATACAGCCAAAACAGCCGATACTTTATTTGCGTATGCAGAAGAAAAGGATGTAAAGAAAACACCTGCATCCGCTACAACAAAAGCAGCCGATAAAAAATTGAAGGCCACTACAAAAACAAATCCCAATGCACCGCAAAGCCTGCTGGCTCCTTTAGAGATCAGTTTTAACCGGCCCTTGAAAACAGTAGATGAGCAAAAAATTCAATTAACAGATTCTTCTTTTAAAAAGATAAGCGGTGCAAAACTTACACTTGACAGCACCAGAAAAATAATGACACTGGCAACTGTATGGGCAGAAGGTTTTGATTATTATTTGATCATAGATAAAGAAGCTGTTACCGATTCAACAGATGCTAACGCTTAGTAAGTCTGACACCATACGTTTCAGATCGAAAGAAAAAACAAACTATGGTAACCTTGTACTCCGCTTTAAAAATTATGATGCGGCCAAACACCCGGTGCTGCAGTTTTTCCAGGGGGAACAAATGGTAAAGTCCATACCTGTTACAACTACCACGTGGAGCGATAAGTTGTTTGAACCTGGCGAATATGAAGTAAGAATATTGTATGATGAAAACAATAATGGCAAATGGGATCCCGGCAGCTACAATGACAAACGCCAGCCTGAAAAAGCCATAACACTTCCTAAAAGGATTTCGGTTCGTGCCGATTGGGACAATGAAAAAGATATTGAATTATAAAACGGTCCCAGCGTCTTTATTCCTGCTGTTTAGCGCCAGCATTTTCTTTGCCAATGGAAATAATAAATTATTTTCCAGGTGTACATGCTGGTGAAGATCTTCTTCAAACGAACGTAATTCCTGCAGCACAACTTTAAAAGTGGTGCAGGCACTTCCGGAGCAGTGTAATTGCCTGTCAGTATTCTTATCTGTTCCATTATTGTTCCGGCTTCATCATGTTCATTTTCCATTACAGCAACAGGGCCGGATTAGCTTTGTTCCCTCTCGTTTTTTTGTGTATATTTTAAAAATGATTCTATTTCTTTTATTCTTGGAAATAAGATCATTTCTTCTTTCTGCATGTGCAGGTACATTTCATTTTTAAGATGTGAGAAAAGATCCAGTACATTTTTCATGTAAGGAAAATGGTCGCTATGTTTGGCCGCAACTTTGGTTAAATGCTCTTCAATGGATGGCATTGATTGCCGTAAATAAAAATGATGATGTAAAAGTATATGCTGTATCAGTTGCTCTGCATCCATTTCAGCAAAACTGGTATCCGTTGTTTCTTTTGAAAGAGAGGGAGCTTCCAGTTCTTTCATTATCTCTTCTACTGAAAGCCCTTTTTCTGTACAGGCTTCAGCCAAAGTGCGCCTGCCCTTGCAGCAAAAATCAAGATGATATTTCTCAAATATGGGCACTGTTTCATGATGCCTGGTTACAATGGATGCCAATGTTTGTTCTGCTATATTTGTCATGATGTATTTGTTTTTGTAAAGATGACAGGGCTTTGCAAACTGTTTTTATGATTGTAATCAGTTTGTATTTTTCTGGCTGAGATTTAACAAAACGGTTCCTGTAAAAATGATGACAGCGGCAACAAGCAACAATTCATTTATAAAAGGAACAGGGGTATAAGTCATTGCTGCAACACCTTGTATCATCAGCAATAGTTCGTTGATGATGACACCTGCAGTAAAAATTTTTACTGCGGTAAAACACTTTTTATTCCCTGCAATATTTTTTTCTGCCATCATAAATCCCAGCAGGAATAAACTGATAACACCCAGCAGTATCAAATGCAGGTAACCAATTACTATTGGCCGGAAGCCAAATGCCAGTGTGCTGAGTGAAGGAATGGTAGAACCCAGTTGCAGTAAAACTTTTATGCTTACTGCAATACAGGAGAGCAGTAATACCCACAAAATATTTGGAGCAACAAGTGATTGAATAAAGGCTAATTGCTTTTTTATTTGCTGTGCCATAAGTATCCAGCCAATTACCTGGCTGAATGCAGCCAGCACCACTATCACATAAGCCCACGAAGGAATGGGCAACCATAATGCGGATAATACATAAGCAGGGATACAGGCCAAACTAAACAGCCAGAATATTTTTTTTTGAATAGCAGCAGGCGTATGGCGTAAAAATTTTGCTGTAGCCAAACCCATGCAGGCAAAAAAGAACCAGCCATTGTATTGAAAATGTAAAAAGAAATACACAGCCGCCAGGTACCAGTTTTGATGAATTGTTTTGGTGGCCATCATAAATGCCAGTGAAAAAGCACCCAATGATGACAGGGCATTAAACAACAATGCAGCTTTCATCCACCAATGACTTACTTTTTTTTGTGGCAACCTGTTAAGGTCTTTCCAGTACATAACAGCAAAAGCATACGATACAAAAATGGACAATGTAGAAAACAGGATGGAGAATAAACCATAGCCCTGAACAGGAAAACTGATGAGCATGCCATAAGCAGTAATAAGATTGGCATTGATGACCCACCTGTATTTTTTTAAAACACTTTCATCCTGATGGTTGGCCAGGTATTGTACCAGCAGTATCATTATTGCATGGGTAACCCAGCCGGCAAAAGCAAAATGAGAGTGGCCATGCAGCAAATGTTTTTGATCAATAAAAGGAAGTGAGTAAGCAATCTTATATCTTAATATCAGCCCGATGGCGGCAATAAAAGATAAATTGAGCAGCGCAATTCTTGTATTACGCTGCAGCCAGCATTTCATAAACAACATTTTGCCAAAGTAACTATGCCACGGAAAATATTCTTGTGATTGAAATCATAACCAGCTAAACAGGGATTATCAGCAATATACTTTTCCTTTTTCAATGGTAAGCTGGCCTTTGTCGTGAAGTGTACGGATAGTGCGTATGACTGTTTCCACTCTTAACCCAGTCATATTGGCAATTTGCTGCCGGGTAAGGTTCACTTTATTGCACTTGGTACAAATATTTTTCCTTTTTTCTGTTTAAAATAATTCAGCAGGCTGATGATGCTGTGTTCCGGGTCATGGTTACTTAATTCTTTTAGCAGTAAAAATTTAAACCGGAGACGCTGCCATCAGCCTGGTAAATGCAAAATGAATATCAGGCCTTTCCATAACAAGCTGATGAAATGAAGAACGATGCAATCGTATAATCACTGAATCGGTTTCTGCAATAGCGGTGGCGGCAAATGGCTCCCATCAAAAAGGGCATTTCTCCAAAGGATTCACCAGGGTCAATTATTTTTTGGATAAATTCTTTGCCATCTATCGTCAATATTTATCCATCTTACACTCCCGCTTACCAATTGGTGATAAAAGCATGCTGTCGCTCCTTCCCTGAAAATGATTTCTCCAGCCACTAACCTTTTTGTAGGCAGCTCCTAACGAAAGCAATATATCTATATCTATCATAAATCAGGAATTTGAATAGTAAGCGCCAAAGCTAAATGTAGAGTAAATCTTGCGGTATGATGTTTAAAAGCCACTGATATGATTGATGTCATATTTACTAAGATCAGGGCTTGCCGGGTGAAGAAGTGGTGATGTTGAAATGCCCTGGTAAATTTTAGTATTTAATTCTATTTCTATTAAAATTTAAGATAATAATCACTCAGTAAAGGTTGTGTCGTAAATCTTAAGAAGTGTTATACAATTTTGAAAAAGAATTACATGATTCACACTTTGTGACCATGTGGTAGCATGACCATTGGCTTAAATATTTATATGATGTCAAGTTTTTTTTAAAGTATGATTCAACGCATAAATTAAGAATAGCAGGCGGATGTAATCTTGTGTATCAAATTTTTTAAATATAAAAACATTGATCATGAAAAAACTGGTAATGCTACTGACTCTTGCAGCTTTTATCGCAGCCTGCGGAGGTGGTAAAAGTGATAGACGGTGCTGCAGCACCCGATCCGTATGACGCAACAAAAAAAACAGAAAACGGAAACCCGTCTTATGATCCAAAGCGGGGTGAAGGAAAGTTTACCAAAGTAGAAGTGGGTGCCACATTGGATGCTGCCATGGCGGCCAATGGCGAAAAAGTGTATGGTGTTAAATGCAGCAGTTGCCATAAGACTACAGATGAAAAATTGGTAGGCCCGGGATGGAAAGGTGTAACAGGCCGCAATACCGCTGAATGGATCATGAATTTTGTTACCAATACTGATGAAATGCTGAGTAAAGATCCCAAAGCACAGGCACAACTGGAAATTTGTCTGGTGCGTATGCCCAATCAAAATTTAAGTGATGATGAAGCAAGAGGCATTATATGAATTTATGCGGAAAAATGATGGCGTAAAATAAAATGATTACAATCAACCTTAATAAATAACTACAAATGAAAAGAATTACAATTAGTATGGCAGCAGTTGCAGTTGATAGCATGTGTTGCTGCTGTATACCATCATGCAAACCAAAAAATGCAGGTAGCTGCTGTAAATGCAGGTGCTGCTGAAAAAGCCTATGTGCCACCAGGCAAATATGATGAATTTTACAATTTTGTTTCCGGTGGTTTCAGTGGGCAAATGAGTGTTTATGGATTGCCAAGCGGAAGGTTGTTGAGAGTAATCCCTGTATTTTCTGTTGATCCTGAAAAAGGATATGGCTATAGCGAAGAAACAAAACCCATGCTGAATACATCACATGGATTTGTGCCCTGGGATGATCTGCACCATACAGAATTGTCGCAAACCAATGGAGAAATTGATGGCCGCTGGGTCTTTGGCAATGCCAACAATACACCACGTGTGGCAAGAATTGATCTTTCTACTTTCCGTACAGCAGAGATCATTGAATTACCTAACAGTGCAGGTAACCACTGTTCTCCCTTCATTACAGAAAATACTGAGTATGTAGTGGCAGGTACAAGATTTAGTGTACCTCCGGATGATGTGAACGGTGATGTGCCCATCAATACCTACAAACAAAATTTTAAAGGATATATCAGTTTTATCAGTGTAGGCAAGGAAGATGGCAAAATGGATATTGCTTTCCAGCTTAAATGCCCCGGTGTAAATTTTGATCTGAGCCATGCCGGTAAAGGAAAATCACATGGCTGGTTTTTCTTCAGTTGTTATAATACTGAACAGGCCAATACCTTGCTGGAAGTAAATGCTTCACAAAGGGATAAAGATTTTATCATGGCGGTGAACTGGAAAAAAGCGGAAGAATATTTAAAAGCCGGTAAAGGAAGAAAACAAGCAGTGAAATATGCTCACAATGTTTACAATGAAAAAACACATACTGCTACTTCTGAAATTAGAACAGAAGTAACCGTGCTGGATGCCTCAGAATTAAAAGATATCTGTTATATGATTCCTTGTCCAAAATCTCCGCATGGATGCGATGTGGATCCAACAGGTGAATACATTGTAGGTAGTGGTAAACTGGCTGCATTAATACCTGTATTTAGTTTTACTAAAATGCAAAAAGCCATTGCAGATAAAGCCTATGATGGTGAGTACGAAGGAATTCCTGTTATTAAATATGAAGCTGCTTTACATGGTGAAGTAAAGAAACCAGGCCTTGGCCCTTTGCATACTGAATTTGATGGTAAAGGCAATGCCTACACTACTTTCTTTGTATCAAGCGAAGTGGTAAAATGGAATATTGAAGATTTGAAAGTGCTTGACAGGGTACCAACTTATTATTCTGTTGGTCACTTATGTATACCAGGCGGCGACACCAAAAAACCAAATGCAAAATATTTAATTGCCTATAATAAAATTACAAAAGACCGCTACCTGCCAACAGGACCAGAACTGGCACAAAGTGCACAATTCTATGATATCAGTGGTGATAAAATGCAATTGATACTCGACTTCCCTACTATTGGTGAACCGCACTATGCACAGGCTGTCGCAGCAGATTTGATAAAGAACCGTTCTGTTAAGTTCTTTAAGATAGAAGAGAATAGCAATCCTTATGTTTCTAAAGGAGAAGGCACAACAAAGGTTGTTCGTGAAGGAAATAAAGTACATGTGTATATGACCTCTATCCGTTCTCACTTTTCTCCTGATAATATTGAAGGTGTAAGAGCTGGCGATGAAGTGTATTTCCATGTTACCAACCTGGAACAGGATTGGGATGTGCCGCATGGCTTTGCAGTAAAAGGAGCCGATAATGCTGAGTTGCTGATCATGCCGGGTGAAACACAAACATTAAAATGGGTTGCCGAAAAATCGGGTATGTTCCCTTTCTATTGTACTGATTTCTGCAGTGCATTGCACCAGGAAATGCAGGGTTACGTGAGGGTGTCTCCTGCAGGAAGTAATGTGCCGCTTACATTCAGTACCGGTAAAAATTTACCCAAGGCAGATAGTACGGCTGCCAAATAAAATAAGTAGCTGGCCGGTGTGAGTATTTTTTTCATTTACGCCGGCCGGCTGTTTTACTCACTTCCCAACTCTTTATTCTCTGTTCATCACATCAAAAAATTTTGTTATGAAAAAGTATAAAATATTTTTCGCCTGCTTATTACTCGGCGGAATTGTATCATGCAATAATGCTGCTGATAATACTGCAGCAACAACCGATAATACTGAACAGTCTGCAACACCTGCAGGCGGCCAGGAAGCTGTGAAAGATGATGAGTCTGCAAAAGATGTTGTGAAAGTGGCGGTGGGTTCAAAAGACCATACCACGTTGGTAGCAGCATTAAAACAGGCTGACCTGGTTACTTCATTGTCCAATGCAGGGCCCTTTACCGTATTTGCACCAACCAATGATGCTTTCAATAAACTACCGGCAGGCACCGTGGATGGTTTAATGAAAGATGATAAGAAAGCCGACCTTCAAAATATATTACAATACCATGTTACTGTATCTGCCATCAAAGCAGAAAGCTTAACAGATGGACAAACACTCGGCATGGTAAATGGTGATAATATTACCGTAAGTGTGAAAGATGGTAAAATAATATTGAATAACAGCGCCACTATAGTTGCCTCCATTCCGGCATCCAACGGAATAATACATGTGATTGATGGAGTGTTGTTGCCGCCTGCAAAAAAATAAGCTTCCGTTTAAAATCCAATGATAAACCGATAAATATTGTACGATGAAAAATAAATTAAGCACTGCAACAAAATTGTTTTTGTTGGTTGCAGCAGCAGGGCTTGTTGCAGTGCTTGTATACACCTATCTGGCGCATTGATCTTGATGCGCCACAATACCCTGAAGGCTTGAGTCTGCAAATTCATGCAAATGGATTAAAGGGCAATGTTGATATTATCAATGGGCTCAATCATTACATTGGTATGAAGACATTGCACAATGAAGATTTTATTGAATTTACTGTTTTGCCTTATGCCATTATCTTTCTTTGCTGTATTCTTTGCAGTAACAATGTTGGTCAATAGGCGCAGGCTGCTTAAATATTCACTTTTATTTTGTTTGTTGTGTTTGGCATCTTGGCCATGTATGATTTCTGGAGATGGGAATATGATTATGGGCATAACCTTGATCCTAATGCAGCCATCATTGTTCCCGGAATGGCTTATCAGCCGCCATTGATAGGGTTTAAACAACTGCTCAATTTTGGCGCTTATTCAATTCCTGATACCGGTGGATGGATATTTATTGGCGCAGGCGCATTGTTACTTGCTGTGTGGTAATGATTGAATGGAAGAAAAATAAAAATGCTAAAAGCTAAATTGTTGTACCAGCCCGTGCATTCGTTGTATTGCTCTGTGTTTTTCTAAGCAGTTGCAATGCAGGGCCGGAAGCGATTATTGCCGGAAAAGATAATTGCTACTTCTGCAAAATGACGATCACCGATGCAAAGTATGGTGCAGAGATCAGTAACAAAAAAAGGCAAAGTGTATAAGTTTGATGATGTGCATTGCCTGCTCTCTTTTACAAAAGCAAAAATGATTGAAGAAACACAGGTAAAAGATATTTACCTCGCTGATTTTGCCGGCAATCATTCATTGGTAAAAGCCGGATGAAAGTTTTTTATTGAAAGTGAGATGCAATACGCGGCCCCATGAATGGCAATGTAATTGCTTTTAAAAATAAAGACAGCCTGAAAAAAATGGCAGTACAATTGAATGCTGCAGAAATAACTTGGGAACAACTGTACTAAATGAAATTGTTAGTCATCATATTATGTTGTTGCAGCCTTCACTCTTTTGCCGGTATTATAAAAGTTGGTAAGCAACAGGCTTATCAAACTATTACTGCTGCTGTAGCCATAGCAAAAAATGGAGATACTGTGTTGGTGGATAAAGGAATTTATTTTGAAAAGAACCTTGTTATCAATAAATCAATTGTATTAAAAGGAATTGATCACCCGGTGCTGGATGGAGAAAGTAAGTATGAGAATATTTCTGTAAAGGCAAATGATGTAACAGTAGATGGTTTTTTATTACAGCATACCGGTATTTCCAGCATTGTTGATTTTGCAGCGATAAAAATTTATGAAAGCAGCAATGTTACTGTCATCAATAATATTATCAATGATGCATTCTTTGGTATTTACTCCCAGTATGGTATTCACTGTTTGATCAAGAATAATATACTTACTGCCGTTGCAAAAAATGAACAGCAAAGCGGCAACGGCATTCACTGCTGGAAAAGCGACAGTATGCAGATCATTGCCAATACCATCAGCGGCCACAGGGACGGTATTTATTTTGAGTTTGTTACCAACTCTGTTATCTGGAGAAATAACTCCTTTAAAAATCTTCGCTATGGCTTGCACTTTATGTTCAGCAATGATGATGCGTATATCACCAATATTTTTGAAAACAATGGCGCAGGGGTAGCAGTGATGTTTTCAAAAGGCGTAAAAATGTTCAATAATTATTTTAAAGAAAACTGGGGCGATGCAGCCTATGGCATTTTGCTGAAAGAGATCAACGACAGTTATATTGAAAACAATCATTTTGAAAAAAACACTTCTGCTATTTATGCTGAAGGTGCCAACAGGATTGTAATAAAAAAAAATATTTTTAAGAACAATGGCTGGGCATTTAAAATACAGGCAAGCTGCATGGATATAAGCCTGGAGCAAAATAATTTTATCGGCAACACTTTTGATGTGGGCACCAATGGTTCACTGGTACTGAATCATTTTAATAATAATTACTGGGATAAATATGAAGGCTATGATCTGAACCGTGACCGTATTGGGGATGTGCCTTACCGGCCCGTAAGTATGTACAGTATGATCATTGAAAAAAATCCTCCGGCGATGATTTTATTTCACAGCCTCATTACGTCGTTGATGGATAAATCAGAAAAAGTAATACCAAGCCTTACGCCTGAAAACTTAAAAGACGAACATCCGCTCATGAAACCATTGCCGCTATGATCATTGCCAATAATATCAACAAACAATTTGGAAAGCTAAAGGCTTTAGACAATGTAAGCATTACCTGCAATAAAGGTGAATGCATTGCACTGATAGGCCCTAATGGCAGCGGCAAGACTACTTTTATAAAATGTATTTTGGGAATGGTGGTGGCTGATAATGGCTTTATCACTTTTAATGGAAAAAATATTCTGCACGACTGGCAGTACAGGGCAAAGATTGGGTACATGCCACAGATAGGCCGCTATCCTGATAATATGACGATTGGCCAGTTGCTGGATATGATGAAAGATATCCGCAATGAAAAAAACATACAACTGGATGAAGAACTGATCAAAAAATTTGGGCTGGATAAACTGCTGGATAAACGCATGAGGACTTTATCCGGAGGAACAAGGCAAAAAGTAAGTGCATCGCTTGCATTCCTATTTAATCCTGATGTGCTGATACTGGATGAACCTACTGCAGGCCTTGATCCTGTAGCAGCAGAAATACTGAAAGAAAAAATCATTGCAGAAAAGGCAAAAGGGAAACTGGTACTGATCACTTCTCATATTTTAAGTGAGTTGGATGATCTGGTGACACAGGTTATTTATATGCAGGAAGGCAAACTGGTATTTCAAAAAAGTATAAAAGACCTGAGAGCTGATACAGGCCAGGAAAAATTATCCAAAGCAATTGCAACAGTAATGCTGAAATAATGAAATGAAAAAAATTATTAAATATGTATCATAGATATTCTCCGCAATAAGATCATGCTGGCTTATACTGTGTTTTTGCTGGTGCTGTCACTAAGTATTTTCAATCTGGAAGACAGCAGTGCCAAAGGGTATACTCAGCCTGCTGAATATTGTATTGATCATTGTACCGATGGTGAGTATTTTATTTGCAGCTATTTATGTGTATAACAGTTCAGAGTTTTTAGAGTTGCTGGTGAGCCAGCCATTAAAAAGAAAAACCATCTGGCTCAGTATTTTTACCGGACTTTCTTTTTCATTGGTGCTTTCTTTTTTTATTGGTGTTGGTATTCCTGTTATTGCTGTATGAGTTTTCTGCAACTGGTAATCATACTGATCATTTCAGGCATATTGCTCACCATCATATTTGTTGCCATTGCCATGCTGGCGGCAGTAAAAATAAGAGATAAGGCAAGGGGCATTGGTGCCGTTATTTTATTGTGGTTGTATTTTTCACTGCTGTTTGATGGGTTGGTACTTTTTATTCTTTTCCAGTTTGCGGATTATCCATTGGAAAAAGCAATGGTAGCTGTCACCGCTTTCAATCCTATTGATCTCAGCCGTATATGGTGTTGCTGAAAATGGATGTATCTGCTATGATGGGTTATACCGGCGCTGTGTTCAAAGATTTTTTTGGCACTGCTACAGGTATGCTTACCAGTTTTGCTGGTATTGTTTTATGGATAGTCATTGCCAGCCTGGTTATCTGTAAGAAAATTTAACCGTAAAGATTTGTAACATGAAAAGACATGAATCGCTGGCACCTTTATCAAGAGAACATCATGGGGCACTGATACTTGCACAGCTTATAAAAAGAAATGCTCCTGCATATAAAGGCCTGCCAACAGATATTGAAGGAAAAGTAAACTATGCTATCAACTTTTATAAGACAGACTTGATACAGCATTTTAGTAAAGAAGAAATTATACTTGAAAAAGTAAAACATACAGATGCTGCTATTGCAAAACTTGCGGAAGAAATTATTGCAGAACATACTATGCTTACAAGCAGGTTTCTTTCATTGAATACCAGCGGCGATAAAATAACTGCTTTAGATGAACTTGGCCACCTGCTGGAGGCACATATCCGTAAAGAAGAAAGGATATTGTTTCCATTGATACAGGAACATTGCAGTGAAGAAATACTCAGTCAACTTATAACTGATATGCAACGTCATATGAAAAAAGATATTGAAAACAGGAAAGATATTGAACTGCTGGTTAGAAGTTTTTACGATAAAGTAAAAGCTGATGATACCATCGGTTATATCTTTAATGATATTGCCAAAGTGAATTGGGAAAAACATTTGCCGGTGATGTTTGATTTTTGGGAAAATGTGTTGTTCTATACCGGTGGCGTATGAATGGCAACCCGATGATCATTCACCAGCACCTCAACAGGGTGGTGCCACTTACCAAACCACACTTTAAAAGGTGGGAAGAATTATTTACAGAAACAGTAGATGAACTGTTTGATGGAACCAATGCAATACTTGCCAAACAAAGGGCATTAAGTATTTCAACGGTGATGCAGATGAAAATAATAACTTCTTAGGATTGAGCCGGTCAATTACAATTTTTGATACACCCTTATATAATCAACTTCCATTGCGGCACTTTTAAATGCTGGGTCAATAGGGCCGCCAAATCCACCGCCCATTGCCACGTTCATTATCAAAAAGAAATCATGGTTAAAAGGAATCTTGTCTGAATTGGCTACAGTGTGATTGAGTTTTCCATCAACATAAATTTTTATAAAAGTACTGTCCCATTCCATTGAATAAATATGAAAGGCGCCGGTTACATTTTTTACCATCATAGTAGCGCCATCGCCATCAGCGCCAGAATGACCGGGATAATGCAATGTGCCGTAAATTTTATTCAACCTGTTGCCGGCATGTTCCATAATATCAATTTCGCCGCAATCGGGCCAGCCCACTATTTCATCATTGGCACCCAGCATCCATATGGCAGGCCAGGTGCCTTTGCCAAAAGCAACTTTAGCCCTTGCCACCACTTTGCTATATGTAAAACTGAATTTATTTTTTGTCAGCAGCCTTGCAGAAGTGTATTCACTGCTGTCATGTTTTTCTTTTTTGGCAATGATCTTTAATGTGCCATTTTTTACCACTGCATTATCGATACGGTTAGTGTAATACTCTGCTTCCTCATTTCCCCAACCACCGGCACCAAGGTTGTAGCCCCATTTGCTGCTGTCGGGTTTGCCGGTATAATTAAACTCATCACTCCATATCAATTTGTATTTTTTTGTTGATTGTGATGAGGCCTGTTGGTTTAAAATGACAACCAGGATAAATGGCAGTGTGTAAAGTGTCAATCGTTTCATAGTTCAATTTCGGAAAAATAAGTTGAATTTTTTGATAGCATTTTTATAGAGGGATAATGTATAATAGTAATGGACAATCTTTTGTATTTTTAAAACCGGTAATTAAAATTAACTCTTATGAACCTGAGATTGATAAGCTCAATATTGTTTTTAATTTTATGCAGCACTGCAACAGCGCAGCTTCCTGCATCTGCTTTTTCATTTAACTGCACAAAAGATACTGCCACTCCATGTGGCGAAAACTGTATAGCATTAAAAACAACCGTGCCAGCTATAGGCATTTCATCAAACCACTACACGGTAAATAAAACAAATTGTTTCAGGCCCAATGTATCACCGGCAACACCTGGCACTTCTGCAGGGCTTACTGTGGACGATAGGTATTCGCCAGCCATTAATCTTCCATTCGTTTTTCCATTTTACGACATTTATTATAACCAACTAATAGTAAATACCAACGGAATTGTAAGTTTTGATATAGCTGAGGCCAGTGCGTTTGCAC
The DNA here is from genome assembly GCA_963814445.1 of uncultured Chitinophagaceae bacterium. Lineage (GTDB taxonomy): Bacteria > Bacteroidota > Bacteroidia > Chitinophagales > Chitinophagaceae > Ferruginibacter. Next base: position 221,100 of record CAWFCU010000013.1, on the reverse strand, counting down.
AATGGATCATCGAAGGGCTTGACGGTTCTTTGCCAAGCACAGATTATGACAGAGCCATTATTATGGCGCCTTTTCATGATATTGATATCAGCAGGCCTGAATCACCAAACCGGCAAATAAAATATGAGGTAGTTGGGCAGGCTCCACACCGCAAATTTGTAGTTTCTTATTATAAAGTACCTTGCTTTGATTGCAATAATAAAATCAATAATACATACCAGGTTAATTTGTATGAAGGGCTTGGCCTGGTGGAAGTGCATGTGTTTGACAGGGAGGTTTGCACTTCATGGAACCAGGGAGCGGCAATGATAGGTATGCAAAATTATGATGGGGACAATGGCATAATGGCTCCCGGAAGATCAGCATTTACAACGCCACGCTGGAGCGGCATTGGTATGAATGAAGCATGGCGCTTTGCACCTAAAGATGGCGGGGCGCTATTAAAAAAAGTAGAATTGTATAAACCAAATGGGGAATTCATTTCTGCTGGTGATACTGCTAATGATGGTAATGGTAATTACAATGTGTCTTTTCCCAATGTATGTCTTGGATCAGATACCAATGCAACTTATCTTGTTAAAGCAACTTATAAAAGTATTATCAACCCTGCTGAAGAAGTGTATAGTGTAGATACAATATTTCTTGCCAACTCAACAATAATCACCCCATCTGTATCAACAACAGTTGCTTGCCCCAATGGATTGCTGGGTAATATAACAGTAACCAATCCTGTCGGCAGCGAATACGAGTATAGTCTTGATGGAACTGCATTTCAATCTTCACCAGTTTTTGATAATTTACTAACAGGCAGCTACCAGGTAATAGTGAACAATATCATAGAAGGCTGTACCTACTATGTAAGTGCTTTGATTGAGAATAACTATAGAGAAAATACTAAAATAAATTACAACAAAACGGTATTTTGTAATACCGAAGTAACAACGCAGATTCCAGTTGTTGATGGTGTTGTTAATGGCAGGTTTAGTGCAACTCCCATTTTAACTATTGATAGCATTTCTGGTATTATAAGTTTTGCCCCTTCTGATACAGGCTTATATACCATTACATACCGCATTGTAAGCAATGATTCATGCGTTAATCCAATAGCCACCACAATGTTGAGAATTGTTGACAGCTCATGGTACGTATGGGCGGGCACAATTGATAATAGTTGGGAAAACGCCGGCAACTGGTCATGCAGCAATTTGCCAACTCCTTCTTCTGATGTAATTATCTATAACGGCAATGTTGTTATCAACTCAAATGTTACAATAAACAGTCTTACAGTAAAACCAGGCGCCAACGTGGTAGTCAATTCCGGGTTTAATTTAACAGTATTAAATCCCTGATATTAAATTGTAATAATACAATGTGCCGTTGTTTGCTTTAGTTGTAAACAACACCTCTATCTCCGTTACCTTTGCGGCATGCATTACGCTTCAATAGAAAATATCAATAAGTCGTTTGGAATAAGAACACTTTTTAACAACATCAGCTTTCATATAGAAGAAGGGGATAAAATTGCCCTGGTGGCAAGGAATGGCAGCGGTAAATCAACATTGCTTAAGATAATTGCAGGATTGGATACGGCAGATGACGGTACCATCTGGGTACGCAAAGAAGTAAAAGTGATAATGCTGCAGCAGGAAACCCCTTTTGATGAAAATAAAAGTATCTGGGATAATGTGCTTCGGTTAGATAATCCTGTGGTGAAAGTGGTGAAGGAATATGAAATGTTTTTGGAAGAAGGAACAGATGATGTGGATCATTTGACTGAACTGATGGGCAGACTGGATGAACACAATGCCTGGAATTTTGAAAATGAATTGCAGCAGATTTTAGGTAAACTCAATCTGCATCACCTGAATGAACCGGTTAAAAATTTAAGTGGCGGCCAGCGGAAAAGAGTGGCACTTGCACAGTCATTGATCGAATCACAGATACATGAAGGCAAATGTTTATTGATACTGGATGAGCCTACCAACCATTTGGATGTAAGCATGATTGAATGGCTGGAAGATTTTTTAAGTGCACAAAAAATCACTTTGTTACTGGTAACGCATGACCGTTATTTTTTAGATGCTGTTTGCAACGAGATCATTGAAATAGATGAAGGCAAAGTTTTTGAATACCGTGGTGATTATGATTTTTTCTTAGAGCAAAAAAGTTTGCGCCAGGAAGTGCAGGCAAGTGAACTGCAAAAAGATAAAAATATTTTCAGAAAAGAATTAGAGTGGATGCGTAAGCAACCAAAGGCAAGAACCACCAAATCAAAATCAAGGCAGGATGCTTTTGCAGTGGTGGAAGAAAGGGTAAGCCAGAAAAAAGAAGAACTGGAAGTAAGCCTGCAGGTAAAGATGACAAGGCTTGGTGGTAAGATACTGGAGATGAAAAAAGTGAATAAAGCCTATGGCGATAAAGTTTTAATAAAAGGCTTTGATTATACTTTTAAAAGAGGAGAACGTATTGGTATTGTAGGAAAGAATGGTGCAGGTAAATCAACCTTTTTAAAAATTGCATTGCTGCAGGAGCCACCGGATAGTGGAAAGATCAATCATGGTGATACTGTGGTGTTTGGAAATTTTAACCAGGAGGGCCTGCAATATAAAGAAGATAAAAGAGCAATAGAATTTGTAAAAGATTTTGCTGAATTTTTTCCATTGGCAGACGGCAGTAAAATAAGCGCCAGCCAGTTTATGGAAAAGTTTGGCTTTAGTGCAGAGCAGCAATACACACCGCTAAGCAAATTGAGCGGCGGAGAAAAAAGAAGGTTGCATTTATTAAGTGTGTTGTTTGTTAATCCTAACTTTTTAATTCTTGATGAGCCTACTAATGATCTGGACCTGCAAACATTAAGAACGCTGGAAGAATTTTTACTCGACTTTCCCGGTTGTATTTTAATAGTTAGCCACGACCGTTATTTTATGGACCGGCTGGTAGATCATTTGTTTGCATTTGAAGGCGAAGGTGTGATAAGGGATTTCCCCGGCAACTATACACAGTACAGGGAGCAGTTAAAAAATAATACACTGACCGGTTCTTTTATACAATCAAAGGAAGAGGCCGGATGTAAAAGCAAACTAAACCACAACCTGCATCAAACAGCAGCAATCAAAAACTTTCTTTTAAAGAAAAATTTGAATTTGAAACATTTGGAAAAAGAAATGCCTGCTTTGCAAAAAGAAAAAGAAGCGCTTGAAACAAAAATGGCAGCAGGAAAACTGCCTTTTGATGAATTGCAAAAAGCTGCAGCAAGAATTGGGGAGCTTATTGAATTGATTGATGCAAAAGAAATGCGTTGGCTGGAGCTAAGTGAAAAGGCACCCCCGTCCCCTAAAGGGGTATAATGCAAGTTTACAATTGCACTATCTTATACATTGTAGTAAAAACCGCATTGGCATCGGGTGGCAGAATAATTAAACTGATGCCGTTATTAAATGTATCCGGTGGAGCACTTAAATTTTCTATTGCAATACTCATGCGATGGTCTGGCGTGTAAAATTGAACGTAAGGGTACGTTTTCTCCGGCCACACTTCCACCTGTAAATTTGTTTCCGGGTCTTTTAATACTATCAACGGTTGTTTACCACTGTGGTTTACCGTAAAGCAATCATCAAATTTTGTATCACCTATCTTTTTTAAAGTAATAAACTCTTCATAGGGCACAATCCTTCCGGTTGGTATCATTTTATTATCAAACATGAGTTTATGGTTGCTTTTAAACTTCAACTGCAGTCCATCAATTTTTTTTCCAAACGTAAAATACGGGTGCCAGCCATCCTGTATAGGCATCAGCACATCGCCCCGGTTAAAAACATCTGTTGATATTACCAGCTCATTATTCTTTTTAAGATGATAGGTAACAACGCAATCGTAATGAAAAGGAAAGCCTTTGCATTCTCCACGGTATTTGTGCTCAACAGCCACACCGGCATGTTCTTCGTTGGCATACTGGTATATCACTGTAAAAACAGCATCATAAATTAAGCCATGCAGGGCATTTTTCCCCAGCAGGAATTTGTCGATAGTATAAGTATTTTCCCCAAAACTGTAGGTGGCATCTTTAATGCGGCAGGCAAAAGGAGAGAGTTTACAACTTTTAAAACCTTTTGCAGTAAGGTTCTGCTCAAGATCATTTTTGTTTTCATATCCATCCACCACATTTACAAAGCTGCCTTTATGGTCAACATTAAATGAATGAAGCAGGCCGCCACATGATGGTAGTATTTCAACAAATGTCCCCGTGCTGTTGTCACGGAGTTCAATCATTTCAAAACCATCTTTTATTTTGTTTTCTGTTGCAAACATGCTTCATTGTTTAGGAGGCTGTAAACGAAACTAACAAGAAAGGTTTTTTGTGGCAAAAATTTTTTAAAGAATCCATTTGCCTGGTGGGCATCTGTTAACCATCTCTTTGGCTATTTTTCCCTTATTTTGCAGCGAATTCCTGCTATTGGCTTGAATTCTAACCCGTTTAATGTGGTTTTTCTCAAAAAAGTGGGTCTTTCGTAAAAGTTTATTGCATTTGTATGAACCATAGAATTTGTGCTGTACTTATCTCTGTTTGCCTGTTCTTTTCTGTAGGAAGTACCATGGCACAAGTAAATCCATTGACAACCCAGGATCTATCCACTATTAATATAGATGATGTGCCGGATGCTGATATTTCAATATATCTTCAAAAAGCGGCCGACAATGGCCTTAGTGAGCAGGATATTTATAGTTTGCTGCAGCAGAAAGGGCTGCCGCAAGCGGAGATCATTAAATTAAGAGAACGTATTTCAAATCTTAACCTGAACCTTGCTGATAACAGTAAGCAGAAATCTAATTCAAATAATAAAAAAACAGACAGGGACAGGCTTGATAATAAAGACGCTTTTGACATACCAAGAGAAAAGAAGGAAACTGATTTGTCTGTGTTTGGGTCTGAGTTATTTACTTCTGCCAGTATGGTGTTTGAACCCAATTTAAGAATACCTACACCTTCCGGTTATATACTGGGGCCGGATGATGAGTTGATAATAAATGTATTTGGCTTCAGTGAAAAAACATACAATGTCACCGTTAACGAAGAAGGCAATATTTACATTCCACAGGTGGGGCCGGTATTTGTAAACGGCCTTAGTATTGAGCAGGCAAGTGCTAAGATCAGATCTAAACTTGCCTCCACCATCTACCGGGCCATCAAGGGTGGTGCCACAAGGGTGCAGATTTCATTGGGTAAAATAAGAAGCATACGGGTAACCGTAATTGGCGAAGCCAAAAAGCCCGGCACTTACACTGTGTCTTCACTTACCACGGCTTTCAACCTGCTGTATTTATGCGGCGGCCCATCCGACTACGGCAGCTACCGCAAAATTGAATTGATAAGAGGGAATGAAGTAAAAAGAACGATTGACCTGTATGCTTTTTTAACTAAAGGCAACCAGAAAGATAATGTATTGCTTACTGAAGGTGATGTGGTAAGGATACCTTATTATGATACAAGGGTAATACTGAATGGCAATGTAAGGCATAAAGGAAAATATGAACTGGTGCAGGGAGAAACATTTGACAATGTGCTGCAGTACAGTGGAGGGTTTGCTGATGATGCCTACAAAGCTGCTGTAACAATATATCAATACACAGAAAAGGAAAGAAGCATAACAGATCTTGTTAAAAGCCAGTATAGTGTTTACAAACCACAGCCAAGTGATTCAATTGTTGTAGGAAAATTGCTGAAAAGTTTTCAAAACAAGATTACACTAAAAGGCGCCGTAATGCGGCCAGGAGATTACGAACTCAGTGCGAATCTTACTTTAAAACAACTGTTTGAAAAAGCCGGCGGTGTTAATGTAGATGTATATACCAAACGGGGGAGCATCAGCAGGCTCAATGACAATAACAGGCCGGTACAGGTTTCGTTTGATGTTGATTCTGTGTTGAAGAACCAGCAACATTTACCTTGAAAAAGAATGACAGTGTTACTGTATATTCAATCTTTGACCTGGAAAATGAGGTAACAATAAGCATTGATGGAAATATTAAAAAACCCGGTAAATATAAATGGGCAGAAAATATCACTTTAAGGGATTTGATCTTAAGAGCCGGTGGATTTAACGAGATGGGCGATAACAAAAATATTGAAATAGCCCGGCGGATTAACGCTCTTAAACTTACTGAGGTAAATCATCAGCAAACTGAAATTATAACGGTTGATCTTTCAGACAGTACGGGTGCAGGCGATATTGCATTGCAGCCATATGATGTCGTTAATATCAGGCAGAAATCTGATTATGTAAACCAGCGCATTGTATTTGTTGAGGGAATGGTACTTAACCCCGGCCGTTATACATTAAAGATGAGTGGAGACAGGATAAGTGATATTGTTGAAAGAGCAGGTGGTTTCAGGGCCAATGCAGATACCACAGCGTTAGTGATACGCAGGCTTACCAAACGTAACCAGCCGCTGCAGGACAGGGAAAAAACATTTTCAAAACTGCTGAATATTGATAAAGACAGCCTTAATTCTGCTGAACGCCTGAAGGATGAAATTTATAAGGAATACGATAAAATAAGTATTGACCTTTATAAAGCTTTGCATGAAAAAAAGGAAACTGATAACATGTTGCTTGAGGATGGCGATATACTTACGATAGAGCAAAACAACAACCTGGTAAAAGTAGGCGGCGAAGTGTATTACCCAACCATTATTCCTTTTAAAGAAGGCGAGAACCTGAAGTATTACATCCAAAAATCAGGCAGCTATACCGAACAGGCCCAAAAAAATGGAACGCTTGTTGTGTACCCGGATGGCAAAGCAAAAAAGGTAAAGCATTTTTTATTTTTCCGGAGCTATCCTAAAGTTGTATCAAGGTCAGAAATATTTGTGCCGCAGAAAAACGATAAAAATAAATCAACGATGAACTTAGCCGAATGGTCAGTAGTGTTGTCGGCTTTGGCTATTGTGGCAAATGTGATAATTAATTTGAAATAATAAAACATTGGGGATATTACAAAATGCCATAGCTGTTTTTAAAGAAAAAGGATTGTGGTATACTATAAAATTGACCTTGTCAAAAATCATAGCCAAAAAAATAAATAACTATGATCTTATTGTTGGATTATTTAGGGATAAATCTGGATTGGAAGTAGGAGGGCCCAGTGGTATTTTCAAGAGTAGAGGTTTTATTCCTTTGTATAACATTATAAAAAGGGTTGACGGTTGTAATTTTGCCACTAATACAATGTGGGAAGGGAATATTGAAGCAGGTGAAACCTATACTTATTATAGAAAAAAAAAGGGTTACCAGTATATTTCGGAAGCCACGGATCTTGTTCAGATATCTTCGGCACAATATGACTTTGTAATATCATCTCATTGTCTTGAACACGTTGCCAATCCATTAAAGGCAATAAGCGAATGGCTTCGTGTGCTTAAAACAGAAGGTATGATTTTATTAGTGTTACCTAATAAATTATACACTTTTGATCATCGCCGCCCGGTTACAACAATGGCTCATCTGATTGATGATTATAATCGTAACACGGGCGAAGATGATATGACACATTTTGAAGAAATACTAAAACTGCATGATCTGAAAAAAGATAAACATGCAGGAAGCTTTGAAGAATTTAGGGAAAGAGGGTTGCAATGTTTCGAAAAAAGGTCATTGCATCACCATGTATTTGACATTGCCCTTTTAAAAGAAATATTCTCGTTCTTTTCTCTTGAAGTGGTGCTGACAGACGATAAAAGTCAGGATTTAATTATTGCAGCCCGAAAAATAGCTAATTAATAACCCCGCCCCATAGTTGTAATGACCGATATAGTAATAGTAAACTGGAATAGTGGAAATTTTTTAGAAAAATGCGTTGGCTCAATTTTTACAGGCAGCAATGAAAGGTTTGTTAACAAGATAATAGTGGTGGATAATAATTCTTCTGACAGTTCGGCTCTTTTTATAAACAATATTAATAAAGTTGAGCTTATCAGAAATACGATAAATTACGGTTTTGCAAAGGCATGCAACCAGGCTTTTGAGCTTTGCACTTCTAAATATGTTCTTCTTCTTAACCCTGATGCTTTTTTAATGGAACATACTTTAAAAGAAGGGATAGAATTTTTAGAAAATGAAAACGCTGTGGATATTATGGGCTGCCAATTGCTTGATGAAAAAGGGAACATCACGCCATCTTGTTCAAGGTTTCCCACACCACTGCATATTTTGTTCGATGCATCAGGTTTATCAAAAATTGCGCCTTCCATTTTTACCCCCGCCACTTTGATGACAGGCTGGAGCCACAATGAAAGCCGCTTTGCAGATCAGGTTATGGGCGCATTTATGCTGATACGAAAAACTGTTTTTGACAGGCTTGGATTTTTTGACGAACGCTTTTATGTTTATTACGAAGACGTTGATTTTTGTAAAAGGCTTAGTTTGATCAATGGCAAAACATTTTATAACGTTTCAGTAAAAGCAATTCATGTTGGCGAAGGCACCACCCGTAGAATAAAAACATACCGGTTATTTTTAAGTTTAAGAAGCCGGCTTTTATATGCAAAAAAATATTTTAGTACGCCGGGCTACATGCTTGTATGGGCTTCTACTTTTTTTATTGAGCCGATTGCAAGAAGTATTTTTCTTTTGTTTAAGCTAAAGCCCGGTGAAATACCCGGGGTATGGAAAAGTGTAAAAATGTTACTATTTGACAGGTAATAAACTGGTTTGGTATTATAAGTTTATTGTTATACAACTGTTCTTTTAAACTCAGCAATTCCTACTCTATAAAAATATACTGAAAGCGGTTGCATTTCTAACTCATTTGCTTTGTTCTTTTATACCAGACCGGTAAATGTCTTCCTTTCTTAAAATAAGTGTAATACCTTCAATATATTTTAAAAAAAAGAAATAGAAGCTGTTTTTCCAAGCCTGCATATCTGATTTATGATAAACCTCAATAGGTTTAAGCCGAAAAAGTAAGCGGAGCTTTTGTTTATAATACAAATAAGTAAAATCAAAAGAAGCCTTTAAACCACATTTCTTAGCTGTTGCGGTAATTTGTTTTTGTGTTTGGTAGTTAACCTGAAATGCCAGGTAATCAGCGTGCCGTTCTGCATATCCTTTTATATCAGCGTCCAATCCTTGCCTTTTATGCCATTTGTATTTGCCAATTCCTAAAAAAGAGGACCATCTTATGAAATGATAAGTGGTTGAATAACTGCTGAATTTATGAACAAACGGAATATACAGATGACCTTCATATATATAATGCTTTAAAGGATATTGGTGAAAGGAATAACCTTTGTATTGCATTGTCCTTTTTATTTCATTCAATAATAAAGTTTGGTCAAATACATGTTCCATTACCTGGTTGGAAAAGATCAAATCAAAAAAATCATCAGGGAAGGGCCACTTATCTTTCGAACTAATAAGCGTTAATTGGTTTTTCCAGTTAATATCAGGGGATTTCGTTTGGAGCCGGTAAATAGTTTTGTCAAAGTAACCTTCTTTCTGAACTTGGGAATCAATTACATCAAGCCCAAAAAACTCGAAAGAAATACCAGGGTTTTTTTTTGGCAATTCATGCGCAAGGCAGCTTAGCAACACACCATCACCACAGCCAACATCCAGCAGCCGCACTGTGATTTTTTTAAGCGGCAGAAATTTGTATTTAATAATAGTATTTATAATTGCGTAAATATGTAGGTGTGTTGTACTGGAAAACCTTTTATTTGGCATAATAAAGTATTGCTGCTTATATTTTATAAAAGTAAAAGAATTTTAAACGACTTCAGTGAGGCAGGTTGAGAAACATCTTAATTTATCGGGACTGAAAGTGGAATAATATTACAGCAATAAGATTAGCCCAATTTTTTTATGTAATAAATGCGTTGATCGCCTTTGCCTTCTTTATTCAACTGTACCGATTGCCGCTTATATTTTTCAATATCGCTTTTTGAAAAGGGGTGTTTTTTATTGAAGAAAGTTTTTTTGTATGGTGGTACATAATACGACCGCTGATCATTCAGGCAAATACCTCTTTTGTACTGCTCACTACCAATAAATTGAAATTCAGTAGCGTCGTCGACTATGGATTCAACAAATAGGCCGTTTTGTGCAGTAATGGCTTGCATGCTTTTATTACTGTGTAAAAAAATATGCCTAGGGGCATCTGCCTGCACCCAGTTTTCCTTGTAAAAATCACAAGCATAGCTGTCAGCAACCGGTATCCTTATAATACAGAGGCCATTGCTTTTAAGCAGCCGGTTAATGTGTTTCATTATTTCAAAAGGGTTTTCAACATGCTCAAAACTATGATGAAGCATTATTACATCATACGTTTCATCATCTTTCAGCGCTTCAACATTTTTTTTAAGCAGCTTATAATCCGCTTTAATAATATCTGCACCCAGGTATGGATCAATACCGGTGAGCTGCTTGTAACCCAAACGGCTCAAAGCAGCTATAAGGCTTCCGTCACCACATCCAATATCCAGTATGCTTTCATTTTTTTTAACCTTATCCTTTAATGCATGGGCACCACAATCCCTGTTTTTATTTGCAAATAAAAAACTCAGTAAAGAATGATAGCCAAGCGATGCTGCCACGGAATATTTTATAATGAGTTCCTTCATCCACCGTACAATATTTGAAATATTGTAGGTATTAAAACTATAGTACGTAACAGGGTACAGGTTTTCATTGTTTGTTTCCGGGTGTTCAATTTGCAGGCAGCCACATGAAGGGCACTTATAGTAGGGATATATTTTACCGGTGCCAAACATCATTTCCTTAACGGAAAACGGAGGGCCTTCTATTTTACTCCTGCATATCCTGCATTCCATATTTTCTATTTTAAAATAAACAGTTAAAACAATTTTATTCTCAGGATAAAAGTTTGCAATATACAGGAAGATTAGTAATAGGCCATTGATCAACTTTATTATCCACTACAGGTTCTTTACATATAGCAAGTACGCCTTTGTTATTGATTTTATTTTATATGGGGCGTTAATAATTCTTAATAGGGGTTCTATAGTAACAGACAAAAAAATTAGAACTGGAACACATGATTTAGTGAAGTGTGTTTTCCAATAAATTCTTCTGGCAGAAATTGAATAGAATAATCTTTGTGCAGTGGCCTTATCACCAGAAGCGCCTGCAGTGTGAGTTATAAAGCAGGCGCAGTTATAAAAAGATTTAAATCCTTTTTCTTGAATCCTTTTGCTTAAATCAATATCTTCTCCGTATACAAAATAATCTTCATTCATAAATCCTGTTATGTCTATAACTGATTTTCGGATAAGCATATAACTGCCCATTATATGATCTACATCCCTGCTTTTCAGGTGATCAAAATCCGTCATAATCGGAGCTGGAATAAAAGTGTAAGGGAAAGCTTTAGAAAGCCCAAGCAGTTCCCACACTGAAGTTTTAAAGGTGGGGAACCTGCCACAACTTCTTATTATTTCTCCGTTGTCATATCGTTGCTGTGGGCCTGAAACTGCATAGCTTTGGTTATTTTCTAAAAAATCAGTAAGAATTTCAAGTGTCACTGCATCAGAATTTGTATCTGGATTTAGCAATAAAATATAATCAACATTCAATTTTTCTAAAGCCTGGTTACAAGCATAACCAAAACCCATATTAGCCCTGTTTTGAATCAATGTAATGCTAAGTCGATTTAAAATGGCAATAGAATCATCAGTTGATGAATTGTCAACTACAACGATTTCACAATTAATTTTTCCGCTTTTATAATTAAGGTAAGGTTTTATTGCTTCGTAGGTAAGGTGGCCACAATTCCAGTTTACTACAATTATCCCAATCTTTTTTGCCATTGAAAGCATTTGTTTTTCTAATATTGATAAAGTTATACCCGGTACCCGGAAATGCAAAATTTTTAATAAAATTGCTGTTTATTTGCTTTCTAAAAATACTTCCCCTTTTGAAAATAAATTTTTCATTTATCATTGGGTTAAGGCCTTTTAATAAATAATAGCGGGCAATATTTTATACTTTTATACAAAACAAAAAAAATCAAGTGGCAAATAATTTGAACAATGATATTCATCCGGCGGAAAGCTCTTCCATTGCTGATTCTTCGTTTATTGATTTTATTAGACAGCTTTTAAAAAAATGGGTTGTATTTATGTTCATAGGCTTGTTGGCCGGTCTTGCAGGTTTTTTTTATGCCAAATCTCAAGATCCTGTTTATGAAAGTAATTTAACCTTTGTATTAGATGAAGGTGGGAGTAATTCTGGTATAGCCGGTGCATTAGGCTTTGCAGCACAACTGGGCTTTAATGTTGGTGGCAGCACAGGCGATATGTTTGCCGGTGATAATATTATTGAAATAATAAAGAGCCGTCGCATTATTGAAAATGTTTTACTTTCAACAGAGGTATTTGATGGTAAGCAATATACAATAGTTGAGTATTATTTGTATAAACTAATGCCACCAGGTAAAATGCAGAAATATAAAAATGTACATTTTAACCCAGGACAGCAGCGAAAGTCTTTTACATACTTACAAGACAGTCTTTTGTATGGCACTTATACAAGTTTTGTAAAAAGTTCTATAGAAATAGACAGGCCTGATAAAAAACTTGGTATTTTTTCGCTGAGAGTAACAACCGGCGATGAAAAATTTACAAAAGTTGTTACGGATAGGCTTATTCATGCAGCAGACAGTTTGTACACAGAATTATCAACTAAAAAGGCAAGAGAAACACTTGAAATATTGGAAAAGCGTGTTACAGATATGAAGGGTAACCTTTCAACCAGTATAACCAGTCGGGCATCAGTTCAGGATGCAAATGTTAACCCGGCATTTTCCGCAGCACAGGTACCAGTTCAAAAACAACAGGCAAATATCCAGGTGTATGGCGGTGCTTATGGCGAAATGTTCAAGAACCTTGAATTGGCACGATTTCAATATCTCAATAAAGTGCCATTAATACAAATAATTGATTATGCCGACTATCCTATGAAAAAAATAAAGGTTGGGAAACTTAAAACAGCTGTAATGTTTTCGTTTAGTGCCTTATTTTGTTTTGCCTTCATATTATGGTTAAAAAGAATTTACCGGTTAAAAAGTTAGTATTGTCTAAGTCAATACTTTTCTCAGGCTTCAAAAAAACGTCTAAAGAAGTACATGTATATCTACTGCATCATTTTTATTATATTGGCTGTATTAGCAGTAGAATATGAATTCAAAGGCATAAAAAATGTAAATTTCCTGCTTGCTATTATTGCAATTTTTCTTTCATTTTTTATTGGATTGAGAGATGTTAGTGTTTCAAGGGATTATGAACCTTACCTCGAAACTTTTAACGTGGTGATACATGGTGGGAGTAATGATGGTTTAGGGTTTATGCCCCTTTTTGAGCCTGGATTTTCTTTCATTGTAATAGCGTGCTATAAATTATTTGATAGCAACCAGGCTATTGCTGTAATGCTCATTTTTGGAACAATCAGTATCGGTTTAAAGATTTTCGTTTTCCGTAAAATTTCATTCAACCCTTTGCTTGTCCTTTTTTTGTATTATAGCCATTTCTTTTTCATACAGGAAATGACCCAGATAAGGTACTGCATGGCCTGCTCTTTATTTTTTGTTGGGTTGTATTATTATCTGAACGATAAAAAGGTATTAGCACTTTTTTTTATCCTGCTTACAATTCTTTTTCATAATTCAGCAATAATATTCCCTGTATTGTTTTTGCTAAATAAGGATAAGCTGAACAAGTGGTTTTTTGGAGGAATGTTAGTAGTTGCGGTAATATTAGGGCTGGCAAAAATTCCTTTATTATCACTTATTGTGCCAAATGTGGATTTAAACCTGGTTTCAAACAAACTAACCACGTATGCTGATTATGCAGAAAAGGGGTACTACCAGGAAGTTCGTTTTTTTAATGTACCCAATACAATGAATGTGTTGCTTACAACATACATTTTGTTCATTTATATAAAAAATAAAATTGAAGATAGCCGGCTCGTTCTTTTTTTGAAGATAAATATCTTAAGCATATTTATATTTGGGCTGCTTATAGATGTGCCATCTATTGCTACAAGAACCAGTGAAATATTTGGCTCTACCGGGCCATTATTATTTGCTTACGGATCTAGATTGTTTCCTTTTGGCAAATTCAATATTTTTATTTTGATCTTGTTTGGCGCAGCTTATTTTTACATTGACCTTTTTTACGGCAAGCTGTTGAATCCCTACCAAATAATAGAGTTCCGGTAGATAAAACCAGGTCGTCTTTTGTTTTTATGTATTAATAAATACATTCAATACTCCAATGGTATACTTTTACTTGTATAAAAATGATATTTGAAATCAATTAATAATTATGAAGATTATACTATGTATTTCGGTATGTTTATTTTTGGCCTCACCCTCCTATTGCCAGCCAGGTGCTAAAGTGATTATTTCCAACGACACTAACAGCATCGAATTTACCCCCCATAGCATCCTCGTAAATGGTGCATTAATTGAGTCAATAAATAGTATTGATGGCAAGAGTATAAATACCACTTTTTTTTTAAGGGATAGCTCATTCTGGAGTTTTTATACAAATTCACAAAACAGGTTGTCAATAAAAGGAAACGGAGAGATTACAACCATTGGGCCACTCCTTATTAATAACGCTATATATGATGGTAAATCTTCTTTGACAGTAAATGGTCAGGCAAGGTTTGATAGTGTTTTATTTTTACAAGCCTCATTTTTGCCCAATAAAAATAGCTTTATTTCCCTTGAAAGAAATATCAAAGGTTTTTTGGAGCCTGACGATAGTATTTCGGCATACTCAACTACCCCGACTGCATGGGCCGCTGGCACGAATATTCCGGTTTTTCGTATCAGGCATCCTAACTCGGTAACCGGTTTGCAAAATATAAATATAAGTGCTCAGCGTGATTTTAAGATATATCCATATCAATACGGCATGGCAATAGATTATAATGGGGTTGTGGAATGCTGGGTGGGCGAATGGTCAATTCACCGGGGATTAACGTATTATGATGTGGAAGGTAGGGGAAATGGCTGGGGAGGGGTGCTTTGGGTAGGCGATGATGATGATTTAGGGGGAATAAGGGCTACTGCAAGAAACAATGAATCAACGGGCGGCAATGTTAAGTATGGAGAGTTATCGGTGGAGAAATTCGCTGGTGCGCCTGACGGGGATTTTCGTTTCAGGTTACCATCTGAGCAAAACCAATTTCATTTTGTGTATGGACCGAGGGGCAGTGCAAATGTTGTTGCAAAGATTTCGGATAAAGGATTTTTCATTCCTGTCGTTTCATCCGCTGGTATACTTCAAGCACCTGAAAAAACACAAATGCTTTTTGACAGCACAGATAACCAGTTTAAAGGTTATGATGGTACTCAATGGATATCATTACAGGAAAATATAAAAACAGGAACTGGTATCCTGTCATCTAATGGAACAAGCAGCACATATGCTATTGCACATACTTTGCAGGCAACCCCATCTTATTTCAATGTAATTGCAACAAGCCAGGATGCCGGTAATATTAATTATGTTACTGCTGATACAATTAACATCATAATCCATTACACAGAACCACCTATTGCAGGTACTAATAATCTTTCATGGAACTGGCAGGTAAAAAAATAATATATTAACGGGCAACCTCTATGGCCGCCGCCTCTACATTGTTTTTATACTTAAGTAAGATTATCATCCTTCCTGTATAAAATCCCGGAAGTGTAAATATTGTACTTTGCTTTTTGGGTAGTATGGTTTTTTTAAGAATATTATTGGTGTAAACAGATAGAGAAACAGGAAGTGAATCAATAAAGTTCACGGTAAGCTTTTTTGATCTGGAGTTCCACTTGTATGTAAAAGCTTTTTCTCCAATTTTTACAGGGCCACCTTTTGCTGATTTATAAAAATAGCCTTTACCACTATTGATATTATCTGCCCCCCAAGAGAAACTTAAAACATTGCTGTTTTTTTGAGTAGTATTTTTATCCAAATAGAAATCTTTGTTTTTCTGGATCAGAGCCACCAGTGTATCATTAACCTTACCTTCCCACCAGTTAATTCTTTGCGAATAAAACCATACAATATTATCAGTAGAAGCAAAAGCCTGCTTTAAATTTTCATCCAACCATGCCCATTTGGTTTGGTTATCGGCACCCTTTTCAAATAAGGGAACAGCCGCCATCAAGCCATCATAAA
Organism: uncultured Chitinophagaceae bacterium; assembly: GCA_963814445.1. Lineage (GTDB taxonomy): Bacteria > Bacteroidota > Bacteroidia > Chitinophagales > Chitinophagaceae > Ferruginibacter. The sequence continues at coordinate 204,905 of CAWFCU010000013.1, read as the reverse complement.
AAAGTGGTTGTGCTATTTTTATACCTCTTGCAACTGATTTTGCTTTTTTAGCAGACAGTAACTCTATTAAACTCTTTTTTAAATAAGCGGTCGATTCTGCAAATTGCGAAGGCTTGTTGTTCCAGTAAGCAAATTCATTTCCATCAGTAATGGTTACGGTTTGTTTTTTGCCTTCAAGCATACCTTCTATAAATGGAATTAAGAGGGCGTGCTGTGTTTTTTCTACAGGGATATTATACTTTCTTTCTTCTACAATAAGGCTGGTAATCCACAGAGATAAAAATGTAAACGTAGGCTTGTGCTTTTGCAATGCAGAAACAAACTGAATGCCCCTTTTCTTCACCCTCTCTTTTACCTCGTTAAAAGAATGCACAGGGTATTGTGATTTAGTAAAGGTCCAGGGGTTGTATAATGAATCGGTATAATAATATTCAGGATCAAACAATATCCCTTTTAGCCGACCAGCCTTCATTGCTTTTGAAAGACCTGTTATGTTCTTTTCAATTGTTATCCATGCGCTATCGTCAAACCAATTGCCCCCTGTTTTGCTAAACCCTCTTAAAACAATAAAGTTATCGGTGTATTTACCCCATTTTATCGCTTTCAGCTTATCATATTCAAAATAGCCCTCTTTTTTGGGAACTGTATCAAACGCCTCCATGATTGACCGCTGCAAAGAAAAACAAATGCCATCAAAGGGCGTGTTTTGCATAGAGTCGATTCGGCTATTTAATGTTTTTACATCTGGATAATCCCATCCAAACTTAATGAGTATTGGCTTTTGGGCAAGAGATAAAAAAGGTAAAAAGGCAAATAAAAATACAATTAGTAAAGAGATAATTAATGATTTCTGTTGTCTCATAATAATATCATATTGCACCTAGTTAACTGGTTTTTAAATGTGCCTTTTTAAAACAACACAGCAACAAATTTAATCTCATTAAAGAGAAATAGCTGTTAAGTGCATAATTGTAAGAGTGAAATATTACAGGATAGCGCTTTGAAAAGAGGCGAAAACACACATTTTTGAGCATAATAGCGAAATTTTTTTCTACATTCGCAACTTTAGTTAAAGCTTACTTTAAGTTAAATGCCCCGGGGCTTTGCTGAACAGTTTCAATCAGCATAATTCAATTTTTTTTATCAGAAAGCAGCGGCTTTAAAACAATTGTAGTGGTCAGGCGAGAAGCTGGTTTTATTAAATGACTGAATAAATTAATGGAAAACAGGAAGAAAGAGATTTTAATCGTTGCCCAATACCCTGAAAAAATTTCACCCAATCAGCGTTTTAGATTTGAACTTTATGAAAGCCTTCTTACTGAGAACGGATATGCAATTACCACCAGTTCTTTCCTTGATAAAAACGACTACGACATAATTCACAAGCAAGGTTACTTTTTTCAAAAATTTTGGGCGGTTGTTAAGGGTTATTTTAAAAGAACAAGTCTCTTGTTTAAAATAAAGAAGTACCGCTATGTTTTTTTGCAAAGAGAAGCAACTCCTTTGGGGCCTCCCATATTTGAATGGCTGTATATAAAGGTTTGCGGTAAAAAGTTGATATACGACTTTGATGATGCCATTTGGCTTTCACATGTATCAGAACACAACACACTGTCATATATTTTTAAAAACCCAGGTAAGGTAAAAGCAATTTGTAAATGGGCGTATAAAGTAAGCTGTGGAAATGAATACTTGTGCAGGTATGCAGAACAGTTTAACTCAAACGTGGTATATAATCCAACCTGTGTTGATACAGAAAACCGGCACAATGTTATTTCAAATCATGATGTACCAAAGGTTACCATCGGATGGACAGGAACATTTTCTACGCTGAAATATTTTGAAATGGTAATTCCAGTATTAAAAAAGCTGCAAAAGAAATACGATTTCAATATTAAAATAATTTGCAACCAAAAACCCGTGTTTGATATAAGCAACCTTAATTATGTGGAGTGGACAGAACAAAACGAGGTAACTGAACTTGCATCATGCCAAATAGGGCTAATGCCGCTTACAAGTGACGAATGGAGCGAAGGTAAATGCGGATTTAAACTTATTCAATATTTATCATTAGGCATCCCTGCAGTTTCCTCACCTGTTGGGGTTAATAAAAGAATTATTGAACAGGGGGCAAACGGTTTTTTGTGTACCAACGATGAGGAATGGTATAATGCGATTGAAAAGCTTTTACTCGATACAGAACTGAGAAAGAAAATGGGCAGTGCCGGAAGGGAAAAAATAGTAAAGGAATACAGCCTGCTTTCAAATAAAGAAATCTTTCTTGAACTTTTTAGTTGAGTGAAATACAGGCTTCATTTTATGTCTTCGATGGCGCTTATGGCATTGTAGTAATAACCGGCAGGTTGATTGGCCTTTCTGATGTATTGGTTTTCTTACAACTGTATATAAGAAGTATTGAAACAGAAATTGCTAATGAAAAAGGAATTTCATACAATCAAAAGTTGCTTATAAAATTATTAATCAAAATCGATTACCTGATTTTAAAATCCTCTAGAAAAAGCATAGCCACATCTGAAGAGTTTTATTCAATAATCAATGCTTTTGAGAGAGATGCTTCCGGAGTTTCAATTTTTAACCAATATACTCCTTTAGGTAAAGCAGCTACATTAATCGGGAACTGCCGCCGGTTAATATTTTTTGAACTCAATTGCAAAACCCCCAATGAATTATACAGCAGCAAATTGCAGTTTTGTAAAGCAATATTTTCCGGAATAGTAACAGTGATCTTATCATGTGCAGGATTTGGACTCATGGTGAGTTGCTGATAGTTATTTATGACTACTTTAATAACCGGGCCATATTTAACATTGCCATTTAACCCTATTTCCTTTAGCCTGTATAAAATATTATTTCCAGAGTTTTTAATATCATAATCCACGTAATTGTATTTTTTTGACAATGATGAAGGGTGAAAACAGCTATCGTTTTGAACTCACCAGCAAGGTTATCATATTTCTGTAATTCGAACTTTTGAGTTTCAGCTTGAATGATATCCTGCCAGCCAATTCTTACAGATTGCCTGTCCAGATAAGCTTTAAAATTATAATCGTTTGCAGCCAAAACGGTAAAATCAAGATAATATAATCCGCCACTCCCTGTTTGAAATGTGTAATATTCTGTACCTGCCAACAGCCCGCTTCCATAACGCTCTATACTTTTTACACTTGCCCATGCAGGCAGATTAGGATTTGAGAAAGCAAGATCATTCCCTCTTCCGGTTCCTTTATACATGCCGCCATAAAATGTACCTGTCCAAAACTGGTCATTGGCAGTAAAAACAGAATAGGATGATAGATAATTGGTTGCCGCACAGGATGTAAAAACCATACTGTCCCCAATGCTTTTAAAAGTATTAGATGATGCCCCACTTACAGCAAGATAAATAATGCTGTCGCTTGCTGCCATATCTTCTATGGCTGGGACAATGCCAGGCCCTCCCTGTCCACCAGCTATGCTGTCAGCTTCAATCCAATCAGCAACACTTTGTCCTGTTCTGTAAACATTATCCCTATAGGACGCCAGCATTAAACCACGGTATTTCAGAATACGGTTCGGAGAAGTACCGGATGGCAGGTTCTGGTTAAAAGGTTGCCAGTTTGCACTTTGTGTACGAAGTGTGCGTAGTACACCATTATTAGTTCCAATATAAATAAAGCTGTCAATAATACTTATCGCATTTACCGAGGGATAAATTCCAAAGTTTTCAGGTAATCCCTCATTCATGCTTTCGCAGAGTCATTTTCATTTACAAAATAGACACCACTGGCAGTGCCAAGATACACCCTCCCTTCCTGACTGATTACTAACTTATTTACCTGAATATTTCCCAGGCCCTTGCTGATATTCTGCCACAGGCCGGGGTCAGAAATATTAGGTTTATAAAATAAACCACGAAAATTTGTATTCTGGTAAGCGGATACAAATAAAGAACCGGTTGTTTGATTTACTGCGATTGAATTAATTTGAAAAAGTATCCAATCCATTAACCTTAATCCATTGACCATTAACAAAGGTGCTAAGAGAAATAAGAGAAATAAAAAGAACAAGTATTTTGTTAAGCATAAAGAAGGATTAAGTTGTAAAAATTATACCTAAATATACATAAAACTCAAAACTTCTGATAGTTATTGACACGTACAAATCAAACTATATCGAATGCTACTGAAGAACAACTTTTCTCACCTCCCATTTATTTTTATAATAAACCCTTAATAAATACATTCCTTTTCCCAAACCGCTGCAATTTATAAGTGCCCTGTTGAAGCAATTTTTTCAAGAGAAATTATTCGCCTTCCATTCATGTCAAATAATTCCAAAGAAGCAATTGGGGCATTGTTTTCAGTAACAACTGTAAACAACTCTCCACATAGGATAAATCGTTAAGTGAGGCAGGCTGTTGTGCAACAGGCCTTGCAACTGTTTGCCCACCGCATCCAGGGGTTCAGCAACAAAAGCAGCCAATTCCGTTTCCGGGGCAGCCAGAAAATAATCACTGCCAGTCGGAGCCATTCAATCATAGCCATTTGGTGAAGTGCCAGTTCCATTTGCATCAAGTTTTACACTTGAGTTGCTTTAATAATTGTTATACCACCTGACTTTATCAGGGTTTTCGATTCAGTCACAGGCTGTGAATAAGTTCCAGATATTGTTAGATCAGTAAGGCTACATAAAAGACCAAATTCAATCTGTAAACAGGTTGAAGAGCGATCTTAGGGATAAAAGTCATAGCGTATTTATATATCCTCCGACTGGTCACTTTTACATTCAGGTTTCCATTAGAAGGTACGGGTACAATATGTGGATAGTCTATCCCCCTCGTAATAATTATTGGGTTTCCGTTCTTGGTGGATAAAATACTGGTTCCACCTTCAGTGTAAGTTATCGTCCACTTGTGATTATTTCCCCTTCTGCCAATAAACGATACCCCACGTTGCATTTACCTGCATTACTCACTGACATCAAACATGCTGGCGTACTGGTATGGTCAACTACTTCCTGCATTGTACCATTCGCATTTGCTAAAATATTAAACCAGCGGATATTTGTAGGAGAAGTAGATGCAGCACAATTTAGTAAGTGAGCAACCTGCATCTTTTCCAGAATATAAATTATCGCTATTGCCAGATATATGGAAAGCATCATCCAACAAAGTGAATTAGGAAAGGTACCGGTAAATGCGTACCATGGAGGTAAAGAGAAATACATATTCTTAAAACAATTTAAACATGGGTATCCTTGAACATGCGGCAGATCTATCGGCAATAATTGTTGCATTGGAACTAAACGAATTGCCTGTTATATTAACATTATTAAAACTGGATTGATGAGCAGGATTACAATAATATTGTTTGGCAAATAATAATCTGTTGCAATAATATTTCCTCCAGGAGGAGCATTAAAGAACTGGAACTCCACTCTCACTATACCTTGTCCTTTTAAAGCTATTTGCATATCCGAATGAAATTTCCCTGTATATTTAGATTTTTTGTTCCCCAGCGACTGCCTCTGAGCAATATTCCAGCCCGGTTGATCTGGAGATATTGTTATTAGAAATGGTGCTATTGTGTAAAGATTGCATATCGATTCCCGTAGTTGCAAGATATACATCGAGATTATTGATGCAATCAGGATATTGTGATGCGGCCACATTAAAACTAAGGGTATTATTATGAATTAAAAGATTATTAATTGGATTAAGGTTAGTATTTCCACCAATATTGAAACCGGAAATTCATAATCGCTTACGCATCTTGACAGGTTTGATTCGTTTGTTACTCCCCCGGCCACAGAGATAGCAGCAGTTTCATTAAAACTACTTGGCAAACCATAGTATACAATTGATATTTAGGATTATTAGTAATTCTAACATTTATCAATAAAGTTTTTTACCCGAAGAATTTGCCCGGTAACAATTACTAATTGTATTATTATCTATCAGGATATCTTCCATAGGTTGGTTATCCTTACTAAAATCAGAACTTAAGCCTCCTTTATTGCTTTCTATATACACACCAGGGTTACAGCCGCTAATAGTATTATTAGTCATTATAGCATGGCTGCCATGTATTTCTATTCCGCCTGAGGCAGCACCCGTTCCAATAGATATTAATGGGTATTCCTGGGTTATTGTATTACCTGTAAAGGTTGAATAATATCATCCACTGTATACAAATTTAAAGTGGGCACTTTTCATTGATCCGGGTTGTTCTGCCACCTTTCTTCCTCCGTTTGTAAAAACGCAATTTGTAATCGTTAACCAGTCAGGGTCCTCGTCGCAATAATATGGCCACTGAATATTTTAAAGTTAACCTTGTCAACGATTACATTGGAACCATCCTGTATGATAATACCATAGATAGTTTTAATTTTGCCAGTACTATTATTAATACATGGATTGTCTTGTGATGTTATCAAATTCTTGATCCATTAAAATCTATGGTAAAATTTGTAAACATCACACATTGAAATATACTGACGGTTTACCATAAAAAAGATTGGCATTTACATGTATGCCTGTGCCAACATGGATTATCCACTCCCCAGGTTCCATCGAACATGTTGTTTGCAAATTTGATGGTGCTTTTGTTTGCACCAACGATTTCTCCACGAAATTCCATATTTGAATATCCGGGGATATTTAATTACGTAATGCTCCACCTGAATACGGATAAATATTGCTTGGCGGAAGGCTCCCAATCAAATAAAATGATGAACAGGCCGGAAACAGAATGATTGCCTTTGTATTATTGACAGGGTCTGAATCCAGCCATGCTTTTGCGTTTAGTATTGCCTGGTAAATTGCAGGACGATCATCATCCCGTCGACGCGGATACGCAGGAGTTTGCAGGATCTGTCTGTACGGAATTAGTTATATTAAATGTTTAGTCAGTTGCTTTTAACTGGCGGGAATTATCCAGGGTAAGCAGCAAAAAAAATGCTTTTGTCCAAACATACATTTTTTGCAATTGGAGGTCAGAGACTGTATTTTTATCTTCATTTTGATGTGCTCTAAAATTCAGGATATATTTATTTTGCCTAAGCTTTATCGAAACAAACAGGCAATAACATCTTGAAAAACTTTATTCTTTTCATATTGCCGTATTTATTTGTTTACAGATTTAATGCTTCGTTTTCAGCCTGAGTGCTTTTATCTCTTTTTTCATTTCAATGAGGTACAAAGTAAGCTCCTCTATTTTTTCCATTTGCTTTGCAAACATTTCATTCATATCGATACCACCCTCTTTTACCAACTGTTGTGCTGAAGGAATACCAGGGAGATGTTTATTTACATTAATAAAAGCCTCTACTTCTTCAAGGGGTTTTAGTGTATAATTTTTTTCAAAAACATAATCAGACCAATTAGCGCTTGATATTAAAGCTGCTTTTATTTATTCTGTCAAAATTCCCCCAGAAACCGACGGCGTATTAATTGCCTGAAAATGCAGCAAGTTTGGTGGGAGTAACTGACCCGATTATTACACCGGTATTGTTAGCACTATTGTTGTTTATATAGGTGTTTGCGCCTGAAGTAACTTTTTTCCATGGACCGCCTTCATTACTACATCTCCATTATTACCCACAAGATGATTGAAAATCTAAAGTAGCCCCGTTAACTGGTGTTGATGCACTTTGTAAGCTGAGTAAATCTCAGGCCTGCCGAGTGCCAGATGCTTCCGCAGGCTACTTCCATTTCATTAGGAAGGGTAATACCGTTCCATTGCCTAAGTTACCTGTTTTACTTAATAAATTCTTTGTTACCGCTACCTTCTTCGATATTATTGTATTTAATAAATTGGAAGTTATCCTGTTACATTAGCACCTATGATTAGTATTATTACCTCAAAGTACTACCATGTCATTATTTTTGATCCAATAATGGTATTAAAGCTACCATTTTGTACCCCCTTGCCAGCATTAGAGCCCATAAAAGTATTATTTGAGCCTGTAGTTATGCCTTCTCCGGCAGAGACACCAACTGCTGTATTGTTGCTATATGAAAAATTAGCTAACGAAGGATTATAAACTACACCTCAATAGCGGTATTGTAATTTCCGGCTAAGTTTATTTATTAAGCTATTTACCCCAGACACCTATTGTATTCCATGTGCCAATTGAGTTACTATTCAATGCGTATAAGCCAATTCCTGTATTATGGTTTCCTGTAGTGGTTGAACTTCAAAACATTTATTCCTATCGCAGTATTATTTTGTGCTTCAGATGACACAAAAGTTGGGTATGTAAGTGACGTTAAACCATTGCCCAATGCAATTGAACCGGAATAGCTGTACTTTGATCTGGCAGTAATACAAAACCTGGAAGCCATTGATGCCAAACTTTCGGTCTGTAAGGACTACTGCCATTTATTGATAACTTAAAATTCTGATTTGCACTGGCACCAATAACCACATTAGCAGTCGTTGGTAAATAATGTACAAACGTATAATTTGGAGGTGTTCCATTATTAGTCCATTGTGCTTTTGCCAGGCCATTACTAATAAGTAAAATTGCCAATAGAATCTTTTTCATTGTTGTTTTGTTTTTGTTATGAAGAAAATAATTTGTTACGTAAAAAAATAACCCGTTCTGTTATGAACGTTTTATGCAGTAACAGGAAGTGTAAGCTATTGAGTTGGCAAAAGGTAGCGGATTATAAAATTAAATCTATTGCAGATTGATAGAAAAGTCAATAGGTTGGAGGTTGTTTTATTGTTTTTTTTTACACCCTAAGCTGGTAAAGGGTTTCAAGTGGCAATACAGAATATTACTATAGGACAATAACAGGAATTGCCGTAATTTCCACATGTAGATTTATAAAACGATTAATTCGGATCATAGTTTTTTTAATGGCAGTACATATATTCAGTTACCCTTTCATATTTATTACTGAGGTTTTAGTTAACGACATTGTTTTCTGCAGTCACTTCATTTTTTATAAATATCCTGTTTTTTAACACTCTTCATAAATGTTGTGCTGTCTGATACAGTAGTTTCGCTGAGAATAAGTTCAGTTGCCGCAGACTATAACTCTTCGCAATAAATTTTATGATTTTTGCATCATGTGCAAACAATTTTTTAGAAGCCAAAAGAAGTTATAAGCAGAGGTGGAAAAAAAACTTGTGATACCATTCACAAGTTTTTTTATGGCGGTATCAATATTACTGCTTTTATAATTGCTTATCTACCCACTTTAAACTTATTATGGCGGTTGAAAATTATGACTGGTTTCTAAGAGGGTTTATTCCAAAAGATACGATTGAAAGTAAGCTTATATTTGCCTGGGTTTTTCAGTTTCGATAATTCAGTCTATAAATTTAGCAAGGTGCCAACTAAATGTGTTTGCTGGCAATAATATATTGGACAAATATCATAGACAGATTTATTACCGAAAAATTGTCCTTTCAGTTGATACGTTTAATATTAAAAATATTCACTTGCAGAATTATTGGATATACACCAATGCAATATTTTAATGGATCTATTACACAGGTTTAAAAAAGACTATTTAAATTACTTAATAAGCATCATTATCCCTGCGCTTATTAATGCTGTTTCTATTCCGCTTTTTAAGCGTATGCTGGGAGCCGAAGCATATGGATATTTTGCTATCACTTTTAATTCATTGCTGCTTTTGGCAGCATTACTCACAAGTTGGATAATGCAAAGTGTTATACGGTACTCTCCCTCTATTGAAAACAAGGGTGCTTTTGTAAAAAAAGCCTTGCTTCTTTCCCTAAGAACACAAGCACTGTTTTTTATACCAACAGTATTTTTGCTGTATTATCTTAAAAGTGACTTGTTACTCGCCATTATTTTTGGCGCTTCTCTTTTTGTAGTGAGCCTGCAGTACGTAATTGTTTCGGTTAGCCAGGCATTCTTTTTATCAGCGAAAAATATTTACTCCGAATTTATCCGTTCTGTGAGTTATATTTCTGTGGGATTACTCTTGCTTACGACTACCGGGATTTTTTATATGTATTCGCTTTTTGCCGGCATTTTTATTTCTTTTCTTTTGTCAGGATTATATCTTTTTGTGCAAATAAAAAAAATGCTTGCTGTTCACCAACCTATAGATGAGCCAGGACTGCCGGTGCAAATTTTTAAATCTTTTTTACTGTATGGCGGGCCCATATCATTGTGGTTTGTTTTTTCCTATTCAATTACATTGATAGATAAATACTTTATGCTTCATGTTTTAGGCGCACATGAACAGGGAAATTACCAGGCACTTTTTGACTTACTTTCAAAAAGTATTATGCTGCTTTCTTCGCCTGTGGTTATTTCACTTTTCCCTCTTGTTACACAGGCTTACCAGTCTAATAAAACCGGCGAGATAAAAAAACTGCTTACCAGGATCATTATTATTGAACTTATAGCACTTTTTGCATCATTAATTATATACTGGTGGTTTGGCTCATCAATATTATCCTGCTTTAATAAAAGTACCTGATACCACCGAATACAAACTCATGGGAGAACTGATAATAGCCGGTTCCTTTATATGGCAGATAGGAATTGTAGTGCATAAATATTATGAACTGAAATTTAAAAATGGCCACCTGCTTGTGATGGTTGCCATAGCTTTTATTTTGCAACTAACCTTTTACTGGATATTCAATAAAAGTACCAACCGCCTTTTATACCCAGCCGGGTATGTCCTTGCCTCGGTTACATACCTGATTTTAGTTTCATCAGGAGTATTAAAATCTTTTTTATATCTCAATAAAAAAGAACAATAAATCCTTCCCTCACCTCATTATTCAAACCGGGTTTTGTACGTAATTGGCACAAGGGTAACCAACGGGTTTTAAACCCACAGAATATTGTACTTTTGTGGCCTAATTCAAAGCGGACAGACGTTTATATTTATTATTATTTATTTGTAATTTAAATCAGGTATATGAAGATCATTTTCTTTGAGTTAAATGAGGTGCCCTATAAGATCATCCATCATTTCTGTAAACTATATCCTGAATCCAACCTGGCTAAAATATTTGCCAACGGCAGCAAGTACGAAACTTATTCTGAAGACCAGGGCCATCTTTCGCCCTGGATAACCTGGCCTACGGTACACAGGGGCGTTACCAATGAAAAGCATTTTATTTCAGATTTTGGGCAGGATCTTAAAGAACAGGAAGAACAATACCCGGCTGTATGGAACATATTGGCCAAACAGGGGGTTAAAGTTGGCCTGTTTGGATCACTGCATACGCATCCGCTCCCTGAAAATGTGGAGGATTTTTCTTTTTATGTTCCCGATACGTTTGCCGCCGGCAGTGAATGTTTCCCCAAAAAACTGGAAGCTTTCCAGAAATTTAATCTCAGCATGGCAAGAGACAGCAGCCGGGTGGTTAATACAAAAATTCCTGCAAAGGAAGCGATGCAGTTTTTAGTAAAGCTTCCCGACCTTGGTTTCAGGTTTAAAACTGCTTCAGACCTGGCAGCACAAATGGTGGATGAAAGAATTAATAAATGGAAAGTTGTACGCAGAAGAACGTATCAGTCAGTTATTGGGTTTGATATTTTTTATAAACAATTGGTTACAAAAAAACCTGACTTTGCTACTTTTTTCACCAATCATGTTGCTTCTTCGCAACACAGGTACTGGGCCGCTGCTTTTCCTGAAGATTATGAAAACCTGACCTTAGGAAGAGAGTGGATTGAAACCTATAATGGGGAAATAGTGTACACGATGAAGAAAGCAGACGAAATGATCGGGCGGCTAATGAAGTTTATAGATACCAATCCGGAGTATTCACTATGGGTTCTTTCCAGTATGGGGCAGGCGGCAGTGGAAACACGTGAAATTTATACTGACCTGTTTGTAACCAATGGAAAAAAATTCATGGATAATTTTAATCTTGGGCCTGGAGGTTTTGAACTTAAACCATCCATGATGCCGCAGTTTAATGTACAGATACACGTTGATAAGCGGAATGAATTTGAGGAAAAAATAGAAAGCCTGAGGGTAAATGATCAAAAAATTAATTACAGGAAAAAAGGAGAAGGTGTGTACTGTCTTGATATAGGCTTTAGCAATCTTGATGAGGCTACAATAAAAATTGAACTGATGGGCCAGGTTATTCCATTAAAGTTTTCGGGAATGGAAAATGTAAAAATACAGGACAGGTGTGGCTCCACTGCCTACCACATTCCGCAGGGCACATTACTTATTTATCCATCAGAAAAAGGATTAAAAGATAAAGGCGTTGCTACCATTTCCACAACAGAAATTGCTCCGGCAATCCTGAACAATTACAATATCAAAGCTCCGGGCTATATGAATAAAGGGGTAACTATATAAATAGCTACCCCTTAAAAAAGATGATCAATTAATTTTACTCCCTTCCATCCAGCAAATTTCCCAGGCCACCTAATATACTTCCTTCTTCTTTTCTTCCACCCACTGCATATTGCTGTAATCTTCCGGCAAGCCTGCTGATAGGTAATGATTGTATCCACACTTTGCCGGGCCCACGCAATACAGCAAAGAACAAACCTTCGCCGCCAAACATCCAGTTTTTAATACCCTTGATAAATTCAATATCAAAATCAACACCTGCTGTATAAGCCACTACACAGCCAGTATCAATTTTTAAGATCTCACCCGGCTGTAATTCTTTTTCTATCACATAACCACCTGCATGAACAAAGGCCATTCCATCACCTTCTAATTTTTCCATAATAAAACCTTCGCCACCAAAAATGCCTGTACCTAATCTTCTCTGAAATTCTATTCCAATACTCACGCCTTTGGCTGCACATAAGAACGCATCTTTTTGTGCAATAACTTTACCGCCGAGTTTCGACAGATCAAGCGGAATGATCTTTCCTGTATAAGGCGCTGCAAAACTTACATGCTTTTTTCCCTGGCCCGTGTTGGTAAAAGCGGTCATAAATAAATTTTCGCCAACGAGTAAACGCTTGCCTGCACTGAATAGCTTGCCGAGCAAACCACCACTTTGCTTGCTGGCTGCCATCGCCAAAAATTGTTTGCATTTGTATTTCATTGCTCATCATCATAAAGCCACCTGGTTCACCAATAACGGTTTCATTGGGGTCGAGTTCTATTTCTACAAATTGTAGTTCTTCGCCGTAAATGCGGTAATCAATTGCATGATTGCTTAACATGGTAAAATATTTTTTGTAAAAGTAAAAGGAAGCGGCAATGCAAAAAGAAAAAGCCTTGTGAATATTTCACAAGGCTTAAAATGTATGTGTGCGGCAAGGTGCTTATAATGTCTTGCTGAACTTGAGTTTTATTGTTTCGCCTTTGCTGGTTTGCAACCCCAGGGTGTACATACCTGCAGGTAAACCTTTTGTTTCAATAGCAGCAATATTGTTACTGCTGTTTACAACAGCTTTACGCTGCATTTTTCCATCAGCACCACTAATAGCAGCACAACCGATACTTGTATTAGATGGTACCCACACAAATATTTTTTCATCAACCTGTGTTGGCAAGATCCTTATTTCGTTGGCACTGGCCTTTGTATCAATAAAGGCTGCGGCGCTGTATAGAGCATTATTTTTATCGTCCACAATCTTTAAACGGTAATAAGTAGTACCAGCAAAAAGGTTGTTGTCTGTGGAAGTATATTGTTTTTGATTTCCTGCAAAAGATGTTACGTAAGTAAAATTTTCTCCGTCCATGCTTTTTTCCAGTTCGTAACGAAGCACTTTTGTTTGCATTGTTGCCTGCCAGCTTATAGCAGCAGCATTGTTTACAAAATTTGCTTTAAAGCTCACATCAGCCAGTACAACAGGTTTGGTTAATAGGGAAGATGCCATTGCGCTGGTACTTAATTGTGCCTTGGCAGGGGATAACCCCAAAGTAATAGCCGTAAAAATGTAGAATACCTGTTTCATATTTCCTGTTTTCATTAGTGGTGCCGGTTGAATAGTACAACTGGTTTTTGAGGATAGCGGAAATGTGTTTAAACAGGAGTGGATTAGGGGAGGGCTTACTAAAATGCTGGTAGCCCGGGTAAAATAAATATTCAACGTTTTTTATAAGATGCAAAGCCATTGAATATGGTTGCAAATGTCTGTTTTTTTCCTCTCGATACCTTCTTATTTGCCTTATTCTTTTACCCACACGGCTTTTTGGCTATGCGTTCACTATTAATATATCCTTTTACGTGCCGGAAATAAAGACTTTGAAAACCAGTGATTTAGGGTAAGGAGTTGTTATCATCAGTCTAAACAATGGAAAAATTTTCTTTTAAAAAGAAAGTGTCCCGTACTGCTATAGCGGTACGGGACACTTATAATGTAATCACAGGAATTATTTTGAAGCCACCTCTTTCAGTTTACCAGTCCATACTTTCTTGCCCTGTATCCTTCTTACCAGGTACATAATGCCTACAAAAAGGAAGAAGAATGGGCCGGTAAACCCAAGCAACGCTATGAATTTAGTGCCATAAAATTTTTCCATTGGCCTTTTCAACCTTTCTGCAATAAGGTACATGCTTGGTACCATCATCAACGTAAGGAAAAAGGCGAATATTAAACCGAATATTATGGTCCAGCTTAATGGCCCCCAGAATACCACACTATCGCCACCAAAGAAAATATGTGGATTTAAATGCTGGAACATCGAAACGAAATTGATATTGAAACCAACTGCCAATGGAAGCAAGCCAAGTATAGTGGCTACTGCGGTAAGTAACACTGGAATGATACGGATACGGCCTGCTTGTATCGCTGCTTCACGGGTACGCATGCCCCTTCCACGGAGTTCATCGGTGAATTCAATTAATAAGATACCATTTTTGATAACAATACCTGCAAGACCCACAACACCTACTCCCACCATGATGCTTGCCATTGTCATACCTGTAATGGCATAACCCAGCAACACACCAATAACAGAAAAGAAAATTTCGGTAAGTACTATAAATGGTTTGCTAAGTGAATTAAACTGCAGCACCAATATCAAAAAGATCATTCCCAATGCAATGGCTAATGCAGAACCTAAGAATGCATTTGTTTCTGCTTCCTGCTCTCCCGACCCTGTTTGTTTAATATTTACATCTGCTGGTATTTTAGTTTTTGATTTAAAATCAGCAATCTTGCTACCGAGTTCTTTATTGATAGGGCCAGCCATGGTCAGGTCAAGCACATTACTCTGCAACTGTATGGTGCGTTTTACATTTTTTCTCCTGATGCCGCCGCTGCTGTTAGTATAATCAACTTTTGCCACTGCACTTAGCGGAAGTGATTTCACCATCATGGTATTCATATCCATAAAAGTGATACGCATATTCATAAGGTCGGTAATATTATTGCGGATCAGATCTGTATAACGTACCTGTATTTTGTATTCGTCTTCCCCGTCTTTTAATTTACTTACTTCACGGCCAAATACTGCAGAGCGTATTTCCATTCCTATTTGCCCGGTGTACAATCCTTCCATCATTGCTTTCTCCCTGTCAACATTAATAGTGATCTCCGGGTTGTTAAGGTCAACATCCAGTGCAAGGTTTTCAATACCATTTACCTGGTTGGTATCAAGATAATTTGACAGTGCTGTAGCTACTTTTGCTATTTCGTTAAAATTATCACCGCTTACTTCAATGTTTACAGGAGGGTCTGTTGGAGGGCCGCCATCTTCCTGCCCCACTTCAATGCTGGTGCCGGGGATACCTTTAACGGCTTCCCTTATACCATCCATAATTGGTTTTGTTTTTTTGCCATGGCGTTTTTCAAATTCTACAAATGATAACTGTATCCTGCCTAAATGCGACTGTACGCTCCTGTTATTATCACGTGGATTGTTGGCGCTTACTGCTACGTTGGTGATCATACTCTCTACAATGCTGCCAGCTTCGCCGGGCCTTTCATTGCCTAATACTTTATATACCCTTTGCTCTAAAATATGTGTAATACTGTCTGTACGATGCACACTGGTACCAACCGGCATTTTTAAATACACATACACAAAGTTGGGGTCGCCGCTGGGGAAGAAAGTACTTTTGTTTCCACGAACCATCAGCAGGGCAAGTGAAAGTGGAAATAATAAGAACATGCATACGAGCAACCATGCAGGCCTTGTTCCCTTTAATACCCAGCGTAATAAATTTTCATAATGATCCATTAGCCATGGCAATACTTTTTTCTGGAACCTGTGTATCACGCCGTTTAAGACATAAGCATTAAACACCATTAATATACCCATCAGCAACAAAAAGTTTGCCAGTGCCATGCATGCCTGCAAAATGCAGCAGTATGCCTCCAATGATGAAAGTTAAAAACCACTTATTAGTAAATACAGCTTTCTTTGGTTTTTCATATTCTTTTCCTTCCGGTTTCATAAAGCTTACTGCAAACACAGGATTAAAGATGAATGCAACAATGAGTGATGCAGCAAGTGTCAATATCAAAATGGCAGGCAGGTAAATCATAAACTTACCAATAATGCCTTTCCAGAATAGTAACGGGAAGAAAGGTGCCAATGTAGTGGCTGTACCTGCCAACACCGGGATAAATACTTCGCCGGCTGCTTCTTTAGCGCTTCTTACAATAGGCACTTTACCATTGTTATAAATACGGTGTGTATTTTCAATTACCACAATGGCATCATCCACTATAATGCCGAGGCCAAACAGCAATGCAAACAATACAATGAAGTTGAGGGTTACATGCGTACCGATGATACCATCCGCAAGAGGAAGAAACAGGAATGCAACAAATACACTTAAGGGTACACTTAATGCAACAAAGAATGCATTGGTAACTCCCATGAAGAACATTAATATCAGCAATACCAGTACAAAACCAATAATGATAGTATTCACCAGGTCGTTGAATGATGTTGCAGTAAGTTTACTTTGATCGCCTGTGATAACTACATTTAAATTTTTTGGCAATTCGTCATTCTTCTGCATATCTGCCACGATTCCTTTTATTTTTCCGGCGGCATTAATAAGGTTTTCACCGGCACGCTTTACTATGTTGAGTGTAATAACGTTTTTACCATCCAGCCTTGCATAGTTTTCTGTTTCCTTTACTGTATCCACTAGCTGTGCAATATCACTTAAGTAAACTGTGCCGCCCTGTGCACTGCTGCGTACAACTATACTTTGCAGGTCTAATGCGCTGGTAAACTGCCCTTTTATTTTTAGGGTACGCTTCATGTCTCCCACAGCAATTAAACCACCGGTTATATCACGGTTTTCATTGCTTACTGCGTTTTGAATATCCTGGAAACTTATTCTTGCACTTGTCATTTTATACGGATCTACATTGATCTGTATTTCCCTTTCAGGTGCACCAACAATTTCTGCCCTTGTTATTTCAGAAAGCTCTTCAAACTTATCCTGCATCTTGTCTGCATACTCTTTCAACTTAATACCATCATAATCACCACTAAGGTTTACAAACATGATCGGCATTTCACTGAATGCAAATTCCTGCACATTGGGTTCCTGTGTAAGATCGTTGGGCAGATCAGTGGTTGCCTTGTCCACTGCATCTTTCACTTTCAGTTTTGCCAATTCTGTTTTCACATCTGTGTCAAACTCCACTACGATCAAACTGTAATCTGCCTGCGATGTGCTTTGTATTTTTTTAACCTTGGCACCGCTGATGCCCTTGAGTTGTTTTTCAATTGGCCTTGTTACAAGGTTTTCAATATCTGCCGGGGAGTTGCCTACATACACAGTGGTAATACTGATTGTTGGCACTACAATATCAGGAAACTGTTCCTTTGGCATTGTAGTGAACTGTATCAGTCCATATAGCGAAATCAATATTGCTATTATATAGATAGCGGTGCGGTTGTCAACTGCCCAGCTTGTTGGCTTAAACTGTTTAAATTTTTTGCTGATGCCTTCTGCTACTTTCATAAGCTCTTTGTTTCAAATTTTTTCTCTTTTGTTTTGATCTTTACTCTGATCCCGTAATTAAGGAGTTGCATTTACCTGTTGTCCTTCGTACAAATCCTGGTATCCTTCTGTTATTAAAAGATCACCAGTTTTTAACCCTGATTTTATTTCTACACCAGCTCCATATACTTCACCAATAATGATGTTTCGTTTGCTGGCAATAGTTTTTCCATTGCTTAATTTTTGTGTCACATACACATACTTTCCTTTTTCATCCGTTTGAACCACATTAACCGGGATCACTATTGCATTGGCGGCAGCATAGTCCAATATTTTTACTACAGCAGTTTGGTTAGGCTTTAACGCAGCATCGTAGGGAATTTTTACATCAGCAATAAAGCCACGCTGTGTTGGGTCCACTACCTGGCTTATTCTTGTTACAGTTGCTTTGATATTTTTATTCAGGTCTTCAATTAAAATATTTACAGGCGCACCATAGTGTACCCTGCCGCCATAGTTTTCAGGAACATTTGTAACCACTTTAAGGCTGCTGGTGTTTACAATTTTTATCTGTCCCATACCCTGGAACATTTCACCAACCCTTACTTTTACTACATCGGCAATGCCACTTACATCACTATACACATTGGAGGTCTTTAATTGTTCTTCTGCCACTTTCACCTGCTCTTTAGCACTCTCTAACTGGTTTTCCAGTGTCTCCACATTATTCTTTGCAGTAATTACCTGTACTTCTGTGCCAATATTCTGTTCCCATAAATTCTTCTGGCGCTGATAAATATTTTTTGCAAATGCCAATTGTGTTTTAATACCTTCTAATTGTTGTCTTGCTGCTGCTACCTGCTGGCGTACAATGGCATCATCTAATTTCAAAAGCAACTGGCCTTTTCTTACTTTATCGCCTTCTTTCACATACAATGCTTTTACCTGGCCGCCCATGCCCCTTGGGGTGATAAAGGAAATATTATCTGCATCCACATGCCCACGCAGATCAATAAAATGCTGAAAGTTTTGTGTGCCAACAGGTGATACACTGATCAGTTTTGCTTTTACATTGGTTGAGTCAAGCTTGCTTAGTTCGGCTTCAAGAGCTTTTTTCTGTTCTTCGCTTTTACTTATTTCAGCTTTCACTTTTTCAAGCGCTGCCTTCTTATCATTCAGTGATGCATTATCATCTTTTTTACTGCTGCCGCAGGAAGAAAGTATCACTATTGCTGCCAGTCCTGTTATTAAATATTGTTTCATGTTTCAGTTATTATTATTGTTGAGTGTTGTGTTGGTTTATAATTTCCCTGTTGCTTTTAAATAATCAATTTTTGCACTGATGGCATCATACAAGGCACCGTAATAATTATTCTGTGCCACTTTCAATTCTGTTTGTGCATTGTATATTTCCTGGTTGCTGCCAAGCCCCTGCTCATATTTTTTCTTGGTAGTGTTGTATACATCTTCAGCCAGTTTTATATTTTGTTTTTGGTTGTCTAATGTGATAATGGCAGTTTTCATTTTGTCCCTGATAGTTGCCACTTCATAATCCATATTTTGTTTGGCCTGTTCTAAATTGTTGTTTGCTTTTTGCAGGGTAAGTCTTGCATTTTCAATTTTTGCCCTTCTTGCAAAACCATCAAAGATGGGCACTGAAATTTTTACACCTACCAGTGAAGTGGTAAACCATTCGCCTTTATTAAAAAAATCAAAGTTTTGTCGTTGCGCATTTTTTGCATAAGAAGCAAATGCCGCAATGGTAGGTATCCTGCTTAACTGGTAGCGTTTTACATTATACCATTCAGTTTAGCTAGCGGCAGTAAGCACCTGTATTTCTTTCCTGTCGGCATAATTATAATTACTGTCAAGTATATTCTGCTTTACATCATCATCTGTAAGGGAATCTGTAAGAACCAATATCTCTTTTTGCGGCATGTGGATCAAAAATTTTAATCCTGCATTGCCTGCTGTAAGTTGGTTAATTACTTTTTGTTTTTCAGTATTAGATTATTTAATTGTACCTGCACTTTATCTACATCCAGTTTTTCTGCAAAACCATTTTTATATATCTCTTTTGTATCGTGCAATAATTTTTCAAAGCGGTCAATATTGGCCTGTATGCTGCCTAGTTGTTTTTCACCCACCACCAGCTGGTAATATATTTTTTCAATATTTGCTTTTATCTGCTCTGTTGTAAGCGCTGCTGTTTTTGTGGCCAGGTCCATAGCAGTAGCTCCTTGCCTGCAGGCCAACAAATACCTGTCCATCAAAAAGTATTTGGGAAAAATCAATACCGGCATTGCTGTCCAGGGGCTTACTACCAAATGGGCAGATGTCACCGAAATCCCTGTCAGGGTTTATAATAGGATTGCCATTACCATCTTTTACTCCTTGTCCTCAAGACCTGGTAAGTAGCTGGGCTTGATAAAGTTTGGTAGGGGTTGTACCGGGATGTTAAAATAATGTGTTGCTGATGGCATTGCCATTTATTTGCGGCAAAGCTGCTGACGTAATCTCCCTGTTGGTTTGCTTTTGTATTTTAATATCCAGCAATGCATTTTTTACCTGTGTTGCATTTTTCATACCGTAATCAACAGTTTGCTGCATACTGAACGAATGTGTTGTTGTTTTTGCCGTGTCCTGTGCTGCTGCATTTATCGTCAGCATCAAAATTGATGCTGCCAATTGCAGCAACTTTCTTTTACTTTTTCTCATTCCCGTATTTTTTTATTCTTTCCTGTTGGTATTTTAAAATTAGTTTATGCCCTTTTGCGGTTGACAGCCCAAACAAAAAATGCTCTGTGAGTTCTATCTCCACATCTATCAGCCGGTATTTATTTTTGGGGTACACCTGCTGGTTAAACGGCAGCATCATAGTTTCGAGCCTTGCTTTAATTAATATCTCGGTATCTATATCAGGCCGGTACAATTCTTCCGCAATTCCCCTGTCAATATTTTCCCTCAGCACTTTGTATAAAAAATTGTATTTGTGCTGTGAAAAATGGCATATGACCTTGGATGAAACTTTTCCATGTCGCTGATGACGGAAGGGTTCATGTTCGCGAACATTTCCTGCATCATTTCAATGGCAAGGAATACTTCATGGATGGCATCCTTTGCTTTTTCCTTGTCTTTCAGGCACAGTGATTGGTTTTCACCAATTTTATCTTTTATCACCGCTTCCACCAGTTCATCCTTATCAGAAAAATACTGGTAAATGGTTTTTTTGCTCATGCCGAGCGCCCCGGCAATATCATCCATACTCACACTGCGGATGCCGTATTGCATCACCAGGTCGTGGGCTTTTTGTTTTATTCTGTCTGCTGTTTCCATATCTTCTAAATCGGCGGCAAAACTATGGAAACTTTTTGAGTTGCCAAAGTTTCCATCCATTTTATTTGCCATTCGTAACAATTTCTTCACTTTAGAGCCGGGCATTTTGCCGCTTTGAAACAGGTAACCCATAAAGCCACCGGCAACAATGCGGAAATTACGTTGCGATGTTGCTTTTATAGGCGGGGTACACTACACGGATTAGTTACCTTTGCCGCCGTAAACCAAGCATTATGAAAAAGTCATTTCACTACGGCAAACTATTGCAATATTTTCTGCAGGGTATTTTAGTGATGGCACCCATTGCTATTACTATCTGGGCCATCACCACAGCATTTACTTTTATTGATGGCATTTTACCCAATGTGCTGCATAGTATTTTCCCCACAATGATGGAAGATGCGGCAGGCAATATTAAACGGATACCCGGAGTGGGTTTTGTATTAGTAATAACACTTGTATTGGTTATCGGGTATGTATCATCCTCCTTCATTTTTGGTAAAGTGGTGGAAGTGTTTGACCAGGTGCTTGAAAAAACCCCTGGCATAAAATTTATTTATTCCACACTCAAAGATTTTTTTGAAGCATTTGCCGGGGAGAAGAAGAAGTTTACAAAAAATGTGCTGGCGAATGTGGATGATAACGATGTGTGGAGGGTAGGTTTTATTACACAGGATGATATGGATGATTTTGGCCTGAAAGATTATGTGGCTGTATATGTGCCGATGGCATATTCGGTTGCAGGCAATGTATATATCATTCCAAAACTAAGGGTAAGGCCTATTACCAATATCAGCGCTACGGAGACCATGAAGTTTGCTGTTAGCGGCGGTGTTACCAATGTTGATGATCATTCAATTGCCGAAAAAAAATAACTATTCATTTTTCAAAGAATTTTTCATGAAAACGATATTTCCAATAGCTGTTCTTTCTTTTATATCATTTAATAGCATTGCCCAAACAGGTAATGTGATATGGAAAACAAAAGCTTATACCATTTACAGGGACAGTGTGGTGCAGGGAGCATACACTGCCAAAGCATTATCATCAACTGAAATTGTTTCTAATTACAAAAGCCCCACCAATCTTTTTCAGCCATCAAAAATTGCATTTAAGTTTAGCATTAATGGTAAGGATAATGAAATGCAGCCGGGAGTTGACCACCACTTTAATGTACTAAATGGGATTGCCGAAACACCAGTTATAAAATTTGGCGAACAATTAAAAGATACAACCACTGAAAGCAAAAAGTATTTATCGCCTGAAACAAAACTTACTATACGGGTGGATATGAATGCGGTATTGAATGATTTTAAATCAAAAGGTTATTACACAACTTTTAAAGGGGATAAAATTTACAAAGAAGATTTTAAAGGTTTGTTTGTAGCTGGCAATACTTTGCCAATGGACTGGGATTTTGATAACCTGCATAATAAAGAAGGGCTTCAATTAAAAGATGCGGATGGGGATGGTATTTATGAAACCACACTCACAATGAATACTCAGAAAAACGAAAAGCAAACAGATGCCAGTTGGAAACTCTCAAAAGACATTTCCGCTTTTCCGCAATACCGTTCTGGCAATACAATGGCAGATGCAATCTATAACATGAGTGTGGAGGAAATGATTAAAGCAGTGGAACCAGACAGCACTTTCCGTACGGGTAAAGAATGGGCAGGTGTATGGACAAGGGATATTAGCTACAGCATCATTCTTTCAATGGCGCATTTGCAACCCGAAGTGGCAAAGAAAAGCTTGATGAAGAAAGTGAATAAGAAAAAGAGAATAATACAGGACACAGGTACCGGCGGTGCTTATCCCTGTTCAACAGACAGGATGATTTGGGCTACGGCAGCATGGGAAATTTATAAAGCAACAGGGGATAAAGACTGGCTGCAGCAAGCATATATTATTATTAAAAATTCAGTGGATGATGATATGAGCAATGCGTATGATGCAACCACGGGCCTGGTAAAAGGTGAATCATCTTTCCTTGACTGGCGGGAACAAACTTATCCTAAGTGGATGCAGCCGGCAGATATTTATGAATCAGAAAATTTAGGTACCAATGCTGTGCACTACAATGCTAACAAAGTGCTGGAGCAGATGGCAACTTTATTAAGAAGACCTGCTGACGCATTTAAATACAAACGCAATGCAGAAAAAATAAAGACCGGTATCAATAAATATTTATGGATGCCTGATAAAGGTTATTTCGGCCAGTATTTATATGGAAGAAATTTTAAAACGCTTTCACCAAGGGCAGAAGCATTAGGTGAAGCGCTGAGTGTTTATTTCAATATTGCAGATGTTACAAAGCAATCGTCTGTTATTGCAAGAACGCCAGTTACTGATTATGGGATTACCTGTATCTATCCGCAAATACCAAATATTCCGCCTTATCATAACAATGCCGTGTGGCCGTTTGTACAATCATATTGGGCGCTGGCTTCTGCCAAGGTTGGTAATGAGCAATCAGTAATGGAATCTATTGCTGCTATCTACAGGCCGGCTGCATTGTTTGTTACCAACAAAGAAAATTTTGTTGCAGACAATGGGGATTTTGCAGGCACCGTTATCAACTCAAGTAATATGCTCTGGAGTTTATCGGGCAATTTAGCAATGGTGCAGAAAGTAATTTTTGGAATAGAGTTCCAGGCTGATAAGTTGTTGTTTCATCCTTTTGTACCCAAGGCGCTTGCCGGCAGAAGGATGCTTACCAACTTTAAATACCGTAATGCAACATTGAATATTGTAATGGAAGGTTATGGTAATAAAGTACAGGCTTTTTATATCGATAACAGGCAATCGAATTTGTATGAGATAAACCAAACAACAACAGGCCGCCATTCTGTAAGGATCGTTCTTGCCAATTCATTTACATCACAGGGAAAAATAAACAAAACAGAAAATGTAACAACACCTGCAACACCCATTGTTGCAATAAGTAAGGGAAAATTGGATTGGCAATCTGTTGATGGCGCAGTAAATTATACCGTACTTAAAAATGGAAATTTATTTAAAGAAACGATTGAAACAAATATTGCTATTGCCGCTGCTGAATGTGCGGAATACCAGGTAATTGCCGTTGATAAAAATGCTAGTGCTATCTTTTGCCAGCGAACCATTATTTGTACAGGACTGTAAAGCCATTAAGTAAATATGAAATGGAAACTGTGCTGCAAAAAATCAATGCTTGACTTTAAAGGCTTTTCAGGTAGTGGGTTTGTAGAGATCAATACAAAAGAAAACAGGAACGTAAATATTCCTGTTGATATTAATGAGCCAGGATTGTATGCAATAAGTTTCCGGTATGCTAATGGCAATGGCCCGGTAAATACAGAAAACAAATGTGCTATCAGAACTTTGAGTGTTGACGAAAAGTTTTCAGGTACTGTTATCTTTCCTCAACGGGGAAAAGAAGAATGGAGCAATTGGGGATTTAGCAATGCGATACAAGCCACACTTACAAAAGGTAAACATGTAATGAACAGTTGCTTTTAAAGATGCCAATGATAATATGAATGAAGCAGTGAATGAAGCGATGCTGGATTATTTGCAGCTGGTGAAAATAAAGTGACGATTGATTGGTTGATAAAAAGAAGAGCAAACTGTATCTTTTCTGCATATTTTACAGGCGGATAAAACTATCAAGAATGAATTCAAAACAAATCCTGGAAGAAATATTCAGAACAAGAATTGTATATGATGCAAATGGCAAACAATATCCCCTTGATGGGAATATAGATGAAAACGAAGGTGCTTTTTTGCAAGGGCTTATTAGAAAATACCAGCCACAAAAAACAATTGAAGTTGGCTGTGCTTTTGGCATTTCCTCTTTGTATATATGTTCTGAGCTTGATAAAATGGGGGGGGTAAACATCACACTATAATAGATGGTTTTCAAAGCAATGTATTTCATAATGTGGGTGTTGCCAACCTTAAAAAAGCGAATGTTGATTTTTATGAATTGATTGAAGGGCTTTCAGAAATTGAACTGCCAAGGTTATTATCCGAAGGTAAAAAGTATGACTTCTGTTTTATTGATGGCAACCATACTTTCGATCATACACTGATTGATTTTTTCTATCTCAACCGCATGTTAAAAGTTGGCGGCATCATGGTGTTTGATGACATTGGTTTCCCTGCAGTTACAAAAGCATTGCGGTATGTGCTTAATTATCCAGCTTACCAGTATGTGGGCCATGTGGAGGTAAACCATTCGGGCAGCCGAAAAATGTTTGAGTCTGTTGTAAAAAAACCAATGAACCTTGTTGCCAGATTATTTCCTAAAAAAATAAGGTATGAGATGTTTGCTGCCAGTGTAAACAAAACAGACATACAACTGCATCTTAATACATCAATGATTGCTTTGCAAAAAATAAAAGAAGATGACAGGGAGTGGTTTTGGTATGAAGACTTTTAGTATAGGAAATAAAAAACCCTTCAACTTTCCGTTGAAGGGTTTTTATCTTAAAAGAATTATTATAATTTATCAAGTACGCCATCCACAATACCATACGCAATAGATTCATTTGCATCCATCCAGTAATCCCTGTCAAAATCTTTCATCACTTTTTCAAAAGGCTGGCCGCAATTTTCTGCCAATATCCTGGCACCCATTTCTTTTGTTTTCATAATCTGCTCTGCCATTATTTCAAGATCGGCACTTACCCCATGGCCACCGCCACTTGGCTGGTGTATCATCACTTCGCCATGAGGGAAAATAAAACGCCTTCCTTTTTCGCCACCGCTTAATAAGATGCTGCCCATACTGGCTGCCATGCCCATACATACTGTACTAACAGGGCTGCTGATCATACGCATGGTATCATACACCACCATGCCGCTGGTAACCATACCGCCGGGGCTGCTGATATAAAAAGTAATTTCCTTTCCGGGATCAAGTGCTTCCAGGTAAAGCAACCTTGCTGTGAGATCTTTACAGCTTTTATCATCTACCACACCCCATAAAAATATCTTACGCTGCTCAATAAATTTTTTATCGAACTGCCAGCCACTCATCATCTTCTCCATCGGGTTTTCCGGTAATTCTTTTGGTGTTTCTTCTTCGTCGTTCGTAAAACGGAATTGATTATTGTATATATTCATTTTGTTATTAAGTTATTTGTGATTGGTTATTCGTTGATTTGTTAATCGTTACTTGTAATTCGTTATTTGCAATAAAGTGAAATCACACCGATTCACTATTCACAATTATACCATTCACCGACTACACAATTAATCTTTCTTCCCTTTTCTTGGATTCATGGTCAGTACTTCATCCACCATGCCATATTCTTTTGCTTCACTTGACTGTCATCCAGTTATCCCTGTTGCAGTCTTCAGCTACTTTTTCAACCGTCTGGCCAGTATGATGTGCAATTACTTCGTACAACTCTCTTTTAATTTTCTTTATCTTCGTTTACTGTAATTTCAATATCACTTGCCTGTCCACCAGCGCCTGCACTTGGCTGGTGCAGCATTATGCGGCTATGTTTTAGTGCAGTACTTTTGCCTTTAGCCCCTGCACACATTAAGTACCTGCTGCCATGCTGGCTGCCATACCGGTACAAATGGTGGAAATATCGGGTGTTACAAACTGCATGGTGTCATACATACCGAAACCTGCATACACACTTCCGCCGGGACTGTTGATATACATCTGTATATCCCTTGTACGGTCTGTGCTTTCTAAAAATAAAAACTGTGCAGTGATAATGTTTGCTACTTCATCTGTTACAGGATAACCCATAAAGATGATACGATCCATCATCAAACGGCTGTACACATCCATTACAGCAATGTTCATAGGGCGCTCTTCAATGATGTTGGGGGTTAGATTGGTTACGTTGTGTTTAATATAACCATCCAATGTATTGCTGCTGATGCCACGGTGCTTTACAGCATATTTTTCAAATTCTTTTCCAAAGTTCATCTGATATTAGTATTTAGGATAACAAATATAATTGATTGCATTCCCCAAATATTGTGCTGAAAAAAAAATACGACAAAAAGGCGGAAACCTGTTTATCCTTATTTGTTATTCGGCAATCGTTTGGAGCCTGGTGAATAAGAGTTTTTCTTCGTAAAATAAAAAAGCAAGAACAAATGAATGCTCTTGCCTTTTAATATTCTTGCCTTTCTCCCTTTAGGGCTGGGGCATCTTAGTGATTATGATTATGCATCATACCAGTCAACTCTTCTCCCTGTTACTTCTTTTTCTTTTGGAGAAACCTGCGCCTCTGCCCACTGGAATAATTTATCTGTGATCAGCCTGCGGTAAGTGGTGTCCACATGCTTTTCATCTTTCATCATCTGTCCACATAACTGTCGAGCCAGCTTGGTCTTCACCCAAACTTGCATCGCCAAAATAACGCATCACTTCAGCTTTCATTGATGCTTTCATTTCATCAGCAGCTACCTGCAGGCTGTTCTCTTTAACTATTTTATCGCTGATCAATGTCCATTTTAACTGGTTGCTGAAGAAAGGAAATTCTGCTTCTGCTTCTTCAGCAGTTTTTGGTTTTTCGCCACCTGTTTGCAACCAGCGTTTTAAAAATGTTGCTGGAAATTCCATTGGGTTTCATCAAGCAAATAATGATACAACTGGTCATGCAATTGGTTGCGGCTTTGGCTTGCCCAGTATTGTTCAATTTCTTCTTTTAATTTATTTCTGAATTCTTCTTCTGTTGTAATATCGCCACCAGGAAAAACTTCTGCAAAAAATTCTTCATTCAATTCTCTTTTTTCAACCAAGCCAATTTTTACAATGGTCAGTTTGAAATATTTTTTAGCTGCTTCTTTGTCTTCTTTATCAAGGCCAAGGTCATGCAGCATCATTTCCAGTTTGTCTTTTTCAAAACTTTTTGACAACTGGAATACAACTGTGTCATCTTTCTTTTTACCCATCAATTGTTTTTGAAGGGCAGCAGTAAAATATTTTAATAATAACAGAATTTTCTTTTGAGATACCACCTTCAATCGGCGTTGCCATCTTTATCAGATTCAGTAAACAGAATATTCAATACATTTTCTTCGTTGTCCACTTGCTTCCGGCTCGGTCATTTTACCGCCTTTTATCTGCATACGGTCTACTTCTTCCTGCACCATTTCATCAGTTACTTTTACTTTATGCAGGGTGAGCTTTGCTTTTTTAAAAGGAGCAATTTCAAAACTTGGTTTCAAGCCAATTTCAAAACCAAATTCATATTCAGCATGGATTGTTCATAATCCAGTTTGCGGAGATGTCATTTTCCATTGCAATTGGCTGTGCAAAAATGTCTGGATTTTCAGTTTGCAGGTAAGTGTACAATTCTTTTTCTACTGTTCTTAATACCTCATCAGTATATATTGATGGACCATACATTTTTTTTACCATACCTGCAGGCACCATGCCTTTTCTAAAGCCAGGAATGTTGGCTGTTTTGCTGTACTCCTTTACTTTCTTTTCAAAAGCCGGTAAATAATCTTCTTTAGTAATTTTTACGGTGATCTTGTCGTTTAGTAAACCGATGTTCTCTCTTGCTACTGTAGCCATTTGATTATTTGTTATGTTGTTATTTAGTTATTAGTGATGGGAAATTTGTTTGAATTACATGCATTCGCTACTAATAACCAATCACTAATTAACATTAAAAATGTCCGGATGATAGGGGTCGAACCTACATGGATTGCTCCGCCAGATCCTAAGTCTGGTGCGTCTGCCAATTTCGCCACATCCGGTAAAGGGGTGCAAAACTAAGGGATTGCTGTCACTTTTAAGGTTTGAAATTGAAAAAATTGAAGAATGTTATATCAATTTAAATACCAGCATTTAGTTTTATAATAGCAGCATTGTTGCGTAGCAATCCTTTCATCTACATATCCTTGGGCAGCAATTATGTCAATTATGAGCTGCCATGGCATCACCAATAACAAACAATATTGCAATCATTTTTTCAAGTAAATTCGTTTTACTCATGGAATTAAAGAACCGATATCAAAATATAATCTTAACGAAGAAGAAGAAAAAAAAGAAATTCTCCGGCATTACCGTGGTTTATTAAAGGAATTAAAGCCCAAACTAAAACCGGGTGATAAAGAATTGTTGCGTACTGCTTTTGAAATGGCCGCAGAAGCCCATAAAACCATGCGCCGCAAAAGTGGCGAACCCTATATTCTTCATCCACTGGCAGTAGCCAAAATTTGTGTGGAAGAAATTGGCCTGGGTGTACGAAGCACCATTTGTGCCTTGCTGCATGATACGGTGGAAGATACTGATATCACACTGGAAGATGTGCAACGGGAATTTGGCACTGAAATAGCAAAAATTGTTGACGGGCTTACCAAGATCAGCACTGTAATGGATGCCAACACCAGCCAGCAGGCAGAAAACTTTAAAAAGATATTACTAACGCTTACCGATGACCCAAGGGTAATATTGATAAAACTGGCCGACCGGCTTGCACAACATGCGTACGCTGGACAGCATGAAGAGGGAAAAGCAATTAAAGATTTCCAGTGAAACGGTTTATGTGTATGCACCGCTGGCACACCGGATGGGTCTGTATGCCATCAAAACAGAAATGGAAGACCTGGCCATGAAATACCATTGAGCCGGATACTTACCGCTACATTGCCCAAAAATTAAATGATACAAAAAGAGAACGAACCCGATATATCAATGATTTTATCCGGCCGTTAAAAGAAAAATTAGAAAAAGCCGATTTTAAATTTGAAATTGTATGGCCGGCCAAAAAGCATTCACTCCATCTGGAATAAAATGAAAAAGAAAGGCGTGAGTTTTGAAGAAGTGTATGACCTGTTTGCCATCCGCATTATTGTTGACATCCACATGAAAAAGAAAAAGAAGATTGCTGGAAAGTGTACAGCATTATCACGGATGAATACAATCCTTCGCCGGAAAGATTAAGGGACTGGCTGAGCAATCCCAAAAGCAATGGTTATGAAGCATTGCATACAACCGTGATGGGGCCACAGGGCAAATGGGTGGAAGTACAGATACGTACCAAACGTATGAATGAAATTGCAGAAAAAGGCCTTGGCCGCCCACTGGAAATATAAAGAAGGCACTACTGATGAAAGCCGCTTTGATAAATGGTTTCACCAGATAAGGGAAGCACTTAGCAACCAGGATACCAACTCACTCGATTTTCTACAGGATTTTAAAACCTCTTTTCTTGGCAGAAGAAATTTATGTGTATACACCAAAAGGAGATGTAAAAATGCTGCCCATTGGTGCCACTGCACTTGACTTTGCTTTTAGTGTGCATACTGCCGTTGGCAGCAGATGTATTGGTGCCAAAGTAAATCATAAGCTGGTGCCTATCAGGCCATAAACTCCGCAGCGGCGACCAGATAGAAATTATTACCAGCGCCAAACAAAAGCCCAACCAGGAATGGCTGAACTTTGTGGTTACCAGCAAGGCAAAACAAAAAATAAAAGACACCTTAAAAGAAGAAAAAAGAAATGTGGCAGAAGAAGGCAAATATATTCTGCAAAAAAAACTAGATGCCATTGGTGGCATAATAACGCAGC
Source organism: uncultured Chitinophagaceae bacterium (assembly GCA_963814445.1). GTDB lineage: Bacteria > Bacteroidota > Bacteroidia > Chitinophagales > Chitinophagaceae > Ferruginibacter. The sequence goes on along the minus strand of CAWFCU010000013.1, from coordinate 174,182 downwards.
ATAACATTGAAGAACTGGCTTCTTTTTATAAAGTCAACTCATCGCTTGATCTGCTGTATGATATTGCCATTAAAAAAATTGATCTTAAAGAATTAAAAGATTTTACTGCATCCGGCGACAGGTTGTTTTTTCCAAAACCAGAAAAACCAGAACCAGGAAAATAAACCTGAACAGTGAAGCCAAAACTTTTGATAAAAAAGATTCTGAATTATCATTTTTGGAGAAAGCAGCGATAAGATCATGTACACACTGGCCAATTGCTGCAAACCAATTCCCGGTGATGATGTGTTTGGCTTTGTAACCACAGGCGAAGGCTTAAAAATTCACCGCACCAATTGTCCTAATGCTGCAAGGTTGTTGGCCAACTATGGCCACCGTGTTGTAAAAACCAAATGGGCAAAAAATAAAGAAATTTCTTTCCTTACCGGTTTAAAAATTATTGGGCTTGATGATGTGGGTGTGATACATAAAATAACCAACCTCATCAGCGGCGAAATGAAATTTAATATTTCTGCCATGACCATTGAAGCAAAAGATGGCATTTTTGAAGGCAACGTAAAAATATTTGTGCATGATAAAGATGAGCTGGATGAATTGTGCAACCAGTTGCTGGCTATGTCGGGTATTGAAAGAGTGGACAGGTATGATACGTAGTGAATGGTGAATTGCAATGGTAATAGGGTAATAATATTAAAGAATATTAATAATACTTAAATAACATAATTATGCAGGAATTAATTGACAAACTAAAAGAGAATGCAGGCATCAATGATGAACAGGCAAAGAAAGTGTTGGAAACAATAAAAGAATATGTAACAGAAAAATTTCCGATGTTGGGAGGAGCAGTAGATAATTTGCTGGGAGGAAACTCAGTAAAAAAAGCCAAGCAATTTGTTGGATAAAATTAGATTATCTCCCGATAGTTATCGGGATAAAGAATTATCAATTACTTCAGCACTTCCCTGCTAATAACCAATTTCTGTATCTCACTTGTTCCTTCGCCAATAGTACACAACTTACTGTCACGGTAAAATTTCTCTACAGGAAAATCTTTTGTATATCCATAGCCGCCAAAAATTTGTACTGCATCAGTACTTGCTTTTACCGCCACTTCGCTGGCAAAATATTTTGCCATGGCCGCTTCTTTTGTCATCGGCAGGCCTTTTATTTTTAAATCACAAGCCTGGTTAACGAACAAATCTGCCGCCGCAATTTCTGTTGCCATATCTGCCAGTTTAAAACTAATACCCTGGAAATTGGCAATCGGCTGGTCAAACTGGTAGCGTTCTTTTGAATATTGAATAGATGCTTCATAAGCACCTTTGGCAATACCAATGCTTAATGCAGCAATGGAAATTCTTCCTCCATCCAATACTTTCATTGCCTGTTTAAAACCTTCGCCTACTTTTCCCAGTCGGTTGTGCATCCGGTATGCGGCAATTATCAAAGATCATTTCAGCAGTTTCGCTTGCCCTCATGCCCAGTTTGTTTTCTTTTTTGCCGCCACTAAAACCAGCAGTACCACGTTCAACCATAAACGCAGTGGAATTATCTTTTGCCCTTGGTTCACCGGTACGGCAAACAACTACTGCTATATCACCACTTTTGCCATGTGTAATCCAGCTTTTAGTTCCGTTGATTATCCATTCATCTCCATCTTTTACAGCGGTTGTTTTCATATTGCCTGCATCGCTGCCGGTGTTGGGTTCTGTCAAGCCCCATGCACCAAGGTGTTCGCAGGTGGCCAATTTGGGTAAATATTTTTTCTTCTGTTCTTCATTGCCAAAAGTGAGAATATGGCCTGTGCAAAGTGAGTTGTGTGCAGCAACAGATAAACCAATAGAGCCACACACTTTTGATATTTCCTGTATAATAACATTGTATTCAAAATAACTTAAACCGGTGCCGCCGTATTCTTCCGGTACCAATACACCCATCATACCCAGCTTGCCGAGTTCTTTAAAAATATGCAGGGGAAATTCCTGGCTTTCATCCCATTCCATCAAATGTGGTTTGATATGTTGGATGGCAAAATCTTTGGCGGTTTGCGCCACCTGTTGTGTCAGTTCGTTTTGTTGAAAGTTCATATTGCTGTAATTCGCTTGCAAGATAAAGGATTTTTTCAGGAAGCTAACAGGCGTTAGTTTTTAAAACTGTAAGGCAGAAATCACGATTTACTCATTCAACTTCAAATAAGGCAACGCTTTATTAAAAACCTCTTCGGTCACCAGCATAATTTTTTTCAAATCATTTACCGAAGAAAAATTACCATGCTGGGTGCGGTATTGAACTATGGCATTACCAATTGCATAACGGATGTAAGGATGTGCTTTAAATTCATCAACGTTGCGGTGTTGATATTGATTTGCTTTACAAAAGAATTATTTAAAACAAGCCTGGGTTTTATTTTCTGAAAAGTAGAATCTGCTAATCCAAAAGTTTCGCCTACCTGTTCTATTTTATAAAAGCCTCCCAGTTTGTCTCTGAAAGTAACAATGCGTTGCGCCAGTTTGCTGCCAATACCGGGCAAAGCAATGAATGCTGTGGTATCAGCAGTATTTATATCAATTATTGAGGCTGTGTACGTTTTCTTTTCATAAACTGGTTTTTCAATGGCAGCATATTCTTTCTTTTCAATCCGGATATAAGGAATGAGTTTGTCTGCAAGCTCTTCATTAATGCCCCATATCTTTTTTATATCTTCTGGCTTTATAAAATTTACCACCTTTTGATAAATAGTTTTTAATGGTAGCAATTGTTTTATCCCTTACTCCCAACCGCTGCCAACCTGCTTCATCCAATGTATTTGGATCAAAATAAAACATTTCACCTTTCCATTCCTGTTTAGGCTTATATTTATTTTCGTGAGGTTGATTGTAAGGCTGGTAAGCATCCTCGTTATCATCAAATTTTCTTTTGTATCTGCTGGTGCTGTCTGCAGGTTTTATTTTTAGTGATGCAATTTCTTTTTCAAACTCAGCTGTGGTCATATTTTTTTTCTGTAATAAAAAAGGGAAACAAAAATGGGATAGCTATAAACAATAAAATAACAGTCAGCAATATTAATGTGCCGTTTCTTCCCTTTTGGGAAAATTTAAACCATTCAGAAACGCTTTGCTTCTGCATACAATTACAATAAAATAATTAAAACATGCCTTTATACGCATCATGTTCTTTTTGAGTGGTTCTGGTGATAGACGAACCCTGGAGGGATAATCAAAAAGAAAACGATGCAGCCTGCAACACAAAAATTATTTACTACAATCAAAAAACGGGTTATATCAGTGATTGGTTGTATAATGATAAAGTTAATGAATAATTATTCAAAAAAAACCTGGAGCCCATCAAAGGCCAATTTGTTTCCTTCTGGCAGTTCTTTACTTACCTCATCATGCAAACCAAGTTGGTGGCTGATGTGCGTAAAATATCCATGCGGAACTTGTAATTCATTAACTAAATCTATTGCCTGTTGTAATGTAAAGTGAGAGATATGTTCTTTATGCCTCAGGGCATTCAGCACCATTGCTTCACTGCCCTTTATTTTTTCTTTTTCTGTTTCATCAATCCTGTTTGCATCGGTGATATAAGTAAATTTTCCAAAGCGAAACCCCAATACGGGCATTTTTAAATGCCATACCAAAATGGGTATCACGGGAATATCACCAATGGTAAAAGGCTCAAGGCTGATCTGTATTAAGATTGATTTCTGGTATACCGGGATATTTTGTGTCATCAAACACATACATAAACTCTCTCCTGAGTGCTTTTTCGGTTATTTCATTTGCAAATACTTCCATTGGCTTACCGCTAAAAAAATTAAATGCTTTTACATCATCCAGTCCTGCAATATGATCTTTGTGCGGATGGGTAAATAAAACAGCATCTAATTTTTTTATATTCAACCGCAGCATTTGATAACGGAAATCGGGCGTGGTATCCACAACAAAACATGTAGTATCACTTTCAACCAAGTATGCTGCTGCGGAGGCGTTTGTCTTTTGGATTTGATGAAGTGCATACTTCACAACTGCAGGCCACCATCGGTACACCTGTGCTGGTACCAGTGCCAAGAAATGTTATTTTTATTGGTGGGCAATGCATGATGGCAAAAATAGGCAATAGAGGCAAGAAGCAATAGATCAATTGGCAATAAAAAAGCAAAAGGCAGTAAATGATTTTACTGCCTTTTTGCTATCTGTTAGTATCAATAATTTATTTTTCCGCTGCCACACTCATCACTTCATCATACATCTTCTGGCTTTCATGGGTGAGGGCATCAAAGTTGATTTCTAATTGCGGCATCAAGTCAATCAATGTATTGATCCGGCCTTCTGCCTGGAAAAATTTATTGACAACAATTACTTTTTTTGCCTGCAGTATGCAATAGCCGCTTTGAAATGTTCCTCTTTCGTAACGGATTACATAGCCGCACTCTTCTGCAATTCTTTCTATTTTATCTAATGTGTGTTGATTGTATTTCATGTCCTAATTCCCAACCGCTGAAGGGACTTTTTAGTTTTTAATTCAGGTGCAACTTCTCTCAATAGCAAGGATTTAAAAAATAAGTTTCTCCACAAACTGTGGATTATGTTTTCTCATAAAACAAAAGAACTTAAAGTCGTATAGTAATGTCACTGAAGTTCTCCCTTTAGCGGGAGGGGGTTGGTGTTATTTATTCATCATCCTTATCACCGGCACAATCATTTCCTCCAAACTAATACCGCCATGCTGAAAAGTATTTCGGTAATAATTTACAAAATGATTGTAATTATTGGGATAACAAAAAAAGATATCTTCTTTTGCAAAAATGAAAGATGAATTTACATTCGGAACCGGCAAGCCTGCCTGTCTTGGGTCCCGGAAGGCCAGCACATCTCTTTGCTTCATAATTCAAATTGCGGCCATGTTTATACCGGAGATTGGCGGTGGTTTGTTTATCGCCAATTACTTTGGCAGGTGTTTTTACCCTTACACTGCCATGGTCTGTACCAACAATTACAGTAATATTTTTCTCAGCAATTTTTTTTAATGCCTGGTGCAAGTGGTGAATGTTCAAACCAACTTTGGGTAATGCTGCGGTAGCTGGTTTCATCGCCGGCCAGTTCTTTCAGCACTTCCATTTCTGTTCTGGCATGGCTCAGCATATCTACAAAATTGTACACGATAATATTGATATCGTTGTGCAGCATGTCCTGGATATTGTCAACTAATTTTTGCCCATCGTGGTTGTTGGTCACTTTTGTGTAAGAAGATTTTAAATCTCCTTTGCCCAGTTTTTTTAATTGCGCCCTGAAAAATTCTTCTTCATGCAAATTCTTTCCTCCTTCCTCATCATCATTTTTCCATTGTGATGGAAAATTGTTTTTCAATATCCACCGGCATCATACCGGCAAAAATGGCATTACGGGCATATTGGGTAGCTGTGGGAAGTATGGCGTAAAAAGTATCTTCTTCCTGTATGCGGAAGCTTTCTGCAAAAATGGGTTGTATCATTTTCCACTGGTCAAAACGGAGATTATCTATCAATACAAAAAATAATGGTGTTCCTTTTTGCAAATGCGGAAGCACTTTAAACTTCATCATGTTGTGGCTCATCACAGGAGCATCTGTACTTTTTGGGTTAACCCAGCCAGCATAATTTTTTGAAATGAATTTAAAAAACTCTGTGTTAGCTTCTGCTTTTTGTGACTGGAATACTTCCTGCATTTCAGGACTGTCGCTCTTCTTCATTTCCAGTTCCCAGTACACCAGTTTTTTATAAATCTCCATCCAGTCATTATAATCAGGGTTATCATTCAGCGCCATAAACAAATTGCGGAATTCCTGCTGGTAGGCAGAAGTTGTTTTTTCAGCAACCAGTCTTTTATTGTCAATTAGTTTTTTTAAACTTAATAATACCTGGTTGGGGTTTACCGGTTTTATCAGATAATCACTTATCTGGCTGCCAATGGCTTCATCCATTATATTCTCCGCTTCATTCTTTGTAATGAATACCACCGGCAAATTGCTGTTTACTTCTTTTATCTGCTGCAGTGTTTGCAGGCCGGTAATGCCGGGCATGCTTTCATCCATCAGCACCACATCCACAATATTATTTTTTACATATTCCACTGCATCAAAGCCATTGGTCTTTGTCTGTACTTCGTAGCCTTTGTTTTCTAAAAAAAGTATTTGAGAGTTGAGTGTATCTATTTCATCATCTACCCAGAGTATTTTTGGAGCATTCATGATTGATTTTTTGTTTGCGTAAAATTAACTCAATATGCTGCCGGGTTTTAATTGGTAGTTTGATGTAGCAAGATTACAAATTTAATTTTTTAACCCTGTGATTATTTGCTTTATTTCGCTTTGTGTATCTTTTAACAGTTATGATTTCATGTTAAACATCAACACGCATTCATCACATTGCTATCATTTGCTCCCAATTATGAAAAGTCAAAATCGTTCTATATAGAAATACTCGGTTTTAAATTATTGTAGGAGAGATTTACAGGCATGAAAGAAAATCATATAAAGCTGATCTTGCAATAAATGGTCAATATCAAATCGAACTATTCTCTTTTCCTGATCCACCACAAAGAGTATCAAAACCAGAGGCTGCCGGATTAAGGCATCTTGCTTTTGAAGTAAATGATGTGGATACAACAGTGTTATTACTAAAGCAAAAGAATATTATTGCTGAACCAATCAGAATTGATGAAACAACCGGCAAACGGTTTACTTTTATTGCTGACCCGGATGATTTGCCCATTGAGTTTTACGAAAAATAAAAGTGTTTAATGCCTTCAAGAAAAATTATTAACGACCCGGTTCATGGTTTTATCACGGTGGATGATGAACTCATCCTGCAGATAATTGCACATCCATATTATCAAAGGCTGCGCCGTATTCACCAGATGGCACTGGCACATTTGGTGTATCCCGGTGCGGTACATACAAGATTGCATCATTCATTGGGGGCTTATCATTTAATGTGCAATGCACTGAATGAATTAAAAGGCAAAGGTGTTGAGATTACAAAAGAAGAAGAACAGGCAGCAAAGATCGCTATCCTTTTACATGATATTGGCCATGGGCCTTTCAGTCATGCTTTGGAAAATGTATTGATCGAAGGCATGCACCATGAAGAAATTTCATTGCTGCTGATGAAAGACCTGAACAAACAGTTTGATGGGAAACTGCAAATGAGCCTGGATATTTTCACCAACAATTATCCCAAAAAATTTCTTCATCAATTGGTAAGCGGACAATTGGATGTTGACAGGATGGATTATTTATCAAGGGATAGTTTCTTTTCCGGCGTAAGCGAAGGTGTTATTGGCTACGACCGGATTATAAAAATGCTGGCCGTTCACAATGGGGAGTTAATGGTGGAAGAAAAAGGCATTTATTCCACTGAAAAATTTATTGTGGCAAGAAGGTTGATGTACTGGCAGGTGTATCTGCACAAAACTGTATTGTGTGCAGAACAAATGCTGAAACAAATTATACGCAGGGCAAAACACGTTAAAGCTTTTACAGCAACACCACTAAACAAATTTATCAACGAACCTATTGAAACAGTAAGTCTGGAAGAGTTTTGTAACCTGGATGATTACGATGTGTTGTCTGCCATTAAAGAATGGAGCAACCACAGCGATAAAGTTTTATCTTTTTTATGCAAAGGCATTATTGACAGGGATCTTTTAAAAGTAAAATACTTTCCTGTGCCGGTTGATGAAGCATTACTGAAAGAAAAAAGAGCAGCGGCACAAAAAAAGATGAACCTGTGCAACGGAGATGAAGATTGGCTTGTCATTACCGGCGAAGCAAGCAGCAGCACTTATAATGTGAAGGATGAAAATATCCAGATATTATTTAAAGATGGTACTGTAAAAGATATTTCGGAGGTGGATGATGCCCTAATTAATGCAGGCGTGAGCGGCAAGATTAAAAAATATTACATTTGTTATTTAAGGGATTAGTTAATCGTTATTAGTGAATTGTGAATAGTTAAATGATGTAGAATAACTTATAACGAATAACCACAATAACCAACAACAGAAAACATGCAGTTTACAGCAGCACAAATAGCCATGATAATAAAAGGCAAAGTAGAAGGCGATGCCAATGCTGCTGTATCATCTTTTGGAAAAATTGAAGAAGCACAAAGCGGCCAGTTATCTTTTTTGGCTAATCCCAAATACGAAGATTATTTGTATACAACCGGGGCTTCAATTATCATCATTAATGAATCGCTGGAATTAAAAAAACCTGTTGAAGCTACGTTGATAAGGGTTGAGGATGCGTATGTTGCTTTTGCCACTTTGCTGGAAACATATCAGCAAATGCAGGCAACAGCAGTTAACAGGCATTCAACAACCAGTATATATTGATGCCACTGCAAAAATTGGCGAACAGGTTTTTATTGGTGCCTTTGCTTACATAGGAGAAAAAGTGGTGATTGGCAATGGCGTTAAAATTTATCCCAATGCATACATTGGCGACAATACTATTATTGGAGACAATTCCAGCATTCATCCCGGCGTAAACATTTATCATGATATTATTATTGGAAAAAATGTTGCCATACATGCAGGTACTGTTATTGGCAGTGATGGATTTGGCTATGCGCCACAGGCAGATGGCACATATAAAAAAATTCCACAAATGGGAAATGTGATAATTGAAGATGATGTGGAAATTGGTGCCAACACTACTATTGACAGGGCAACTATGGGCAGCACTGTTATTAAAGCAGGTGCTAAACTGGATAATCTGTTGCAGATTGCACACAATGTGGAGATAGGCAATAATGCCGTCATTGCAGCACAGGCAGGCATCAGCGGCAGCACAAAAATTGGCAACAATGTTATGATTGGCGGACAGGCAGGTATTGTTGGCCATATTCAAATTGCAGATGGCAGCAAAATAAATGCACAAAGCGGGGTAAGTAAATCCATTAAAACTCCCAATACCACAGTAACAGGTTCGCCTGCATTCGACTATACCTCCGCACTCCGCAGCCAGGCCGTTGCCCGTAACTTACCTGAACTTGAACAAAGAGTAAAAGCACTGGAAAAAATATTGCAGGAGTGGATGGCTAAAGTGTAACTCCCTTAGAGATAGTATTCTAAAATTTCACATAGATCTTATCTGTGTTAATCTGTGTCAACGTCCGACGCCAAAGGCTTTGGCCTACGGCGTCTGTGGCAAATAAATTCGTGTCAATTAGTGTAATTTGTGGCAACAACCTAATTGATGGCTACATCAAAAATTCAAATATCTTTGCCCGTATTTGAAAAAACGACACTATGGGCGCAAGCTTCAATCCAGATAAACAACATACTTTAGGCAACCCAGTAAGCATATCCGGCACCGGCCTTCATACCGGTATAAAGGTTGATATGACATTGCGGCCCGCCAATCCCGGATTTGGTTTCCAGTTTCAACGTATTGATATTGCAGGAATGCCCATTATTAAGGCTGATTGTGATTTAGTTACAGATACTTCAAGGGGAACTACACTTAGAACAGGGTGAGGTAAAAGTGAGTACAGTGGAGCATATTCTTGCTGCATTGGTAGGCATGGGTGTTGATAATTGCCTGATAGAAATAAATGGCCCTGAAATTCCCATCATGGATGGCAGCAGCGAACCTTTTGTGGAAATTATTGAAGAAGCTGGCGTGTTGGAACAGGATGCCACTAAAACATGGTACAGCATTGATACCAATATTTCTTTTTACGATGAAATAAAGAGGGTGGAAATGACCGCTGATGCCGTCAACAGATTATAAAGTAACCACGCTTATTGATTTTAATTCTCCTGTTTTAGGTACCCAGCATGCCGGGTTAAAAACCATGCAGGAGTTTAAAACAGAAATAGCACCCTGCCGTACTTTTTGTTTTTTGCATGAACTGGAAATGCTGCTTGATAATAACCTCATTAAAGGCGGCGACATCAACAATGCCATTGTAGTTGTTGATAAAGCAGTAACGAAAGAAGAAATGACCCGGCTTGCAAAAGCATTTGGCAGGGATAAAATAGAAGTAAAAAGCGAAGGCTATCTCAATAACCTGGAGCTGCGTTTTCCTAATGAACCTGCAAGGCATAAATTGCTGGATGTAATTGGCGACCTTGCCCTGATTGGCTATCCGATCAAAGGGCATATTATGGCCAACAGGCCCGGGCACAGCACCAATGTGGAGTTTGCAAAAAAGATAAAGCAATACATTAAAAAGAATAAACATACCAAGGATATTCCTATTTATGATCCTAACCAGCCACCGGTATTTACACTGCAGCAGATTGAAAAAACACTGCCGCACCGCTACCCGTTTTTATTGGTAGATAAAATAATTGAGTTAACAGACAAGCAAATTGTTGGCGTAAAGAATGTAACGTTCAATGAATTTTATTTCCAGGGACATTTTCCCGGCAACCCGGTAATGCCGGGTGTATTGCAGATAGAAGCATTGGCACAAACAGGTGGGTTGCTTTGTATCAATGCAATGCCCGAAGGACAATACGATACTTATTTTTTAAAAATAGATAACTGTAAGTTCAAACAAAAAGTGGTGCCAGGTGATACCATGCTGTTGAAAATGGAACTGGCAGAACCCATCCGCCGTGGTATTTGTGTAATGAAGGGCAGTGTATTTGTAGGTAATAAACTTTGCACGGAAGCAGATTTAACTGCACAGTTGGTAAAAAGAAATTAGCAAATTTTACAAATGTGCAAATTTGCAAATTCCTAATTGTACGGAACAGAACTTTCCATAATTATGAACTTTACATCTGAAAATTAGCACATTTGCAAATTATCACATCAGCAAATTAATTCATGATTCATCCACATACTTACATACACCCCAACGCAAAGCTTGCCACCAATGTAAAGGTTGACCCTTTCAGCGTTATCCATCAAAATGTAGAAATTGGTGAAGGCACCTGGATAGGCAGTAATGTTACTATTATGGAAGGTGCCAGGATTGGAAAGAACTGCCGCATTTTTCCCGGTGCTGTTATAGCAGCCATTCCACAGGATCTGAAATATGAAGGAGAAATAACAACGGTGGAAATTGGTGACAATACCACCATCCGTGAATTTGTAACCGTAAACCGTGGCAGTAAAGACAAGTGGACAACAAAGATTGGCAACAACTGCCTGTTGATGGCCTACAGTCATGTGGCGCATGATTGTATTATTGGTAACAACTGCATCATGAGCAACAACACCCAAATGGCGGGGCATGTAATTGTTGGCGATTATGCAATATTAGCAGGCATGTGTGCAGTACACCAGTTTGTGCAGATAGGCCAGCATGCATTTGTAAGTGGTGGTTCATTGGTAAGCAAAGATGTGCCGCCTTATATAAAAGCAGGCCGTACACCATTGAGTTATGCCGGTGTAAATTCTGTGGGTTTAAAACGCCGTGGCTTTTCGCTTGACAGGATAAATCAAATACTGGATATATACCGCATTATTTACAACAAGGGAATGAATACATCGCAGGCGCTTAATTTTATTGAAGAAGAAATTACAGCCACTGATGAAAGAGATGAAATTGTAACTTTTATCCGTGAAAGTGGCAGAGGTATCATCAAGCGTTTTAAAAGGAAATACGATGATGAATAAACCCCTATCCCCTAAGGGGACTTAAGCAATCATTAAATACTTGTAATATTGATTCACTTAACTATTCAGTAAACCCTTTAGGCGTATGGGCAATGCAGATCACACTATCCAATACCGGCAAACGATTTAACAGGGAATGGATATTCCGCAATCTCAATTATAATTTTTCTGCTCCAAAAAAATATGCTATTACCGGTGCCAATGGTTCTGGTAAATCAACCTTGCTGCAGGTAATTGCCGGTTCTCTTACACACAATGAAGGAACGTATAATTTTAAAAACGGCAGACAACCAACTGCACAGACGGAACATCATTTTCAGCATATCTCTATTGCTGCACCATATTTAGAACTGATTGAAGAAATGACAGCAAATGAATTGCTTGATTTTCATACTGCATTTAAGCCATTATCTGTTTCAAAAGAAAAAGCATTGCAAATTTAAATCTTGAAAAAGCTGCCAATAAACAAATACGCTATTACAGCAGCGGCATGAAGCAAAGATTAAAATTGGCGCAAGCTTTCTTTAGCAGCACACCTGTTTTATTGTTAGATGAACCCACTACTAATTTAGATGCGGAAGGAATTGAATTATATCAAATGCTGATTCAGAATTATACTTCAGGTAAATTGGTTATCATCAGCAGTAATGATAAAGAGGAATATGGGTTTTGTGATGAAGTGATTGCGATTGGGGGGTATAAATAATCAGTCGTCAATTACAGTGTATGAACGTCCATCAAAATGAATTTTTTCTTTTGTTTTTTCATCAAAACAATTAAACCCATCAATAGTAATAATGCAACCAGATACTAATTTTTCGTTAATCCTATTATGGAATATGTGCCCAATGGTTTTCCAATTAACTTCTTCATACTCATGACATTTTTGAAATTCGATCCTGAAAAATAAACACTTGCAGAGCTATTTATTGGAGGGATATAATTAGTCACAATTTTAATAGTTGTATCTGATAGTTGCGAACGCTTAATATATTTTCCAGTAATGCCACTTAGGTAAACTTTTAGCTTACCCTGACTGAAACCTCTCATTCATCAGTAAAACACAAAAAGCAAATAGTAAAATAAATTTACTCATAGCGCTCTATAAAAATTAAAATAGTAATAATTAAATGTCATCATCTCCTGCTGGCAATCAACAAATTCAAATCTGTAAATTTCAAATCAAATCTTTCGCTCAAATAAAAATTGGTAAGGCTGGCTTTAAATAAATGCCACTACAGTATTGCTTAGTATGGGTTTTTTCGATTGAGGATCTAAATAACATCAGGCAACCTCATGTTCAATTACATTAGGCTGAGGCATTTTTACAGAAGCATTCAGTATTTCAATTTCAACAATATTGCCATCAGCTGCATAATCTAATATTACCCCAGGTTTATCTTCATCGCTTTCAATTACAGGTGCATCACTCAGTTTGATATAGAGTATGTCAACTTCCTTGTCATATTTAACCTTCATAGTATTTATCAATTTTAGAAGTTCTGTAAACAGTAATTACCAAATTAGGTTCCTTAATTATATTAACGAAAAGCCTTACAAGATATTTGCCTGTATCAAAGTTAATAACAGGTTGGTATATTTTCTTGCCGGGTTCACTTATTATTTGTTGTGGTGTTGCTAAAATACTACGGGCTATTTCAATTGAAACGCCTCTCATCTGCATTTGCTCAAGCGCATGATTGGAAAATATGATTTCATTCATAGTGCTACCTCCTGCTTGCAATCAGCAAATTCAAATCAGTAAATTTCAAATCAAACCTTTCACTCAAATAAAAATTGGTAAGGCTGCCTTTGAATAAATAAATCCCTGAGCGGATATTTATTTTGTGCCACACAATATGATCTATGCCGCCTTCATCAGCAGTTTCCAGCAGCAATGGCATCAATACATTGCTTATTGCCTGTGAAGCCGTACGGGCAAATCCACTGGGGATATTGGGTACACAATAATGTATCACATCATATTTTCTAAAAGTAGGTTTGTCATGTGTTGTTACTTCACTTGTTTCAAAACAACCGCCACGGTCAATGCTTACATCTACAATCACTGTGCCCGGCCGCATATTACTTACCATTGCTTCGCTTACAACAATCGGTGTTCTTCCGCTGTTGCTGCTTAATGCACCTACAGCCACATCACAGGTTTTTAATTGCTTTGCCAGAATTTTAGGTTCAATTACCGAGGTCCACATGCGTACACCAATATTATTCTGCAGGCGTTTGAGGCGATAAATGCTGTTGTCAAAAATCTTTACGCTGGCACCCATTGCCAAAGCTGTTCTTGCAGCATATTCACCCACAATACCGGCACCAATAATGATAACTTTTGTTGGTGGTATGCCGCTGATGCCGCCAACCAATACGCCTTTACCTTCGTTGGCATTGCTTAAATGTTGGCCAGCGATCAGCATTACGGCGCTTCCGGCAATTTCACTCATGCTTCTTACAATCGGGTTGTGGCCGCTGTCGTCTTTCAGGTTTTCAAAACTCAATGCCGTGATCTTTTTCTCCATCATCTTTTCAAGGATGTTCTTTTTCATCACGGCTAAGTGTATCGGGGAAATAATGTAATGCCCGGGTTTCAGCAACTCACATTCTTCTTCACTCACCGGGGCACTTTTTACCAGTATATCAGCTTCATATACTTTCTTTTTATCAAACGCAATTTCTGCTCCTGCTTCGCGTATAGTCCCTGTCAGTATAGCTGGCCCCTTCGCCTGCTTTTGTTTCCATTACCACCCGGTGGCCATTGGCAATCATTACACCCACCGCTTCTGGCGTAAGCGCTATCCTGTTTTCACTAAAAGAATTTTCTTTTGGTATGCCGATGAAGAGGTATGCACCTTTTGGTTTTACATCTAATGTTTCTTCTAATGTTTCGTAAGAAAAAGATGGTGAGACAAATGGTTTTGATGTAGCCATAAAATAATTGAAGTGCTTGTTAAACCCCGTCAGCGGTTTTTAACCCTGACGGCGGTTATACTGGTTTTATAAACTAGATTAGATGTTTACAATTTACAAATTAATTGTGAGTTTCCGGGTTTCATTATCCACAGCAACAATACTGATATGCAAAGTTTCATCAGGAAAAATACCTGGTGCTTTTTCGGGCCATTCAACAAAACAGTAGTTGCCGGAATATAAGCAGTCTTCCACCCCGGTCTGTATGGCTTCCTCCTCATCTTTTAACCGGTACATGTCAATATGATAAATTGTGTTGCCATCATTGGTTTGATATTGGTTAATGATGGAAAAAGTAGGGCTGCCAATAGTATCTGTAACTCCCATTGCTTCACACACAGCATGAACAAAAGTTGTTTTGCCGGCACCCATTTCTCCATGTAATGCAATTACCTTGTTTTTATCAATAGTTGAAAGAAACTCTTTTGCAACAGCGTTGATAGTAGAAAGAGAAAATTTTAAATCCATGTTGCAAAGATATTTTCCTGCATTAGCAATTCAATCACAGTAACCATGAATAATTTTGCAGTATGGAAAAAGTAGAATGGAAAGTAGAAGGAATGGATTGTACCAATTGCGCCCTCACCATTAATAAATACCTCAATAAAGAAGGAATGAAAGAGGTAAAGGTGAATTTTATTGGTGGCGATGTAAGTTTTGAAATGAATAATGATGTCGAAAAAGAAACCATTGCCAAAGGAATTGAAGGTTTGGGATATAAAGTTGTGAACGATGACAACGGAGGCTACCCATTCACCATTCACCATTCACCTTTCACCTTTTCTCCAATCATCTCCAGCGTTTTCTCTTCTGCCTTCCGTTCACTGCTGTTTTAATGCTGCACATGCTGCCATGGCATATTCATTTTTTAATGAACCCCTGGATACAATTGGCCATTTGTCTTCCTGTTTACATTGTTGGCATGGGTTATTTTGGAGTGAGTGCATTTAAAAGCCTGCGTGGCGGTGTGCCCAATATGAATGTATTAATTGCAGTAGGCGCTACCGCCGCATTTGTATATAGTTTGGTTGGCACATTGTGGAATAACATGGATTATATTTTTTATGAAACCACCGCTACCATCATCACTTTGGTTTTTTTGGGCGAATGGGTGGAACACAGGTCTGTTGAGATTACACAAAGAGAATTGAACAAATTATCAAAGCAGCAAAAAGTAATGGCGAATATGATTGCTTTTGATGAAGAACATAAAGAAGTGATCTTGCCTGTGGAAAGCAGCCAGCTTAGGGTAGGTGATTTAGTTTTGATAAAAAGTGGCGAACAGGTGCCTGCCGATTGCAAAATATTATGGGGCGATGCACATGTAAATGAAGCGCTGCTTACAGGGGAAAGTAAACCCGTTTCAAAACAAAAAAAAGATGTATTAACTGGCGGCAGTTTACTTAACAGATGGAACTGTAAAAGCACAGATAACAGCCGTAGGTAAAGACACGGTATTGAGCAATATTGTAAACCTTGTAAAGCAAGCTCAATCCGAAAAACCTCCCGTACAACAACTGGCAGATAAGATAAGCGCTGTATTTGTGCCTGCAGTTATTGGTATTGCCGCCCTTAGTTTTTTACTGAACTATTTTGTGTTTGATGTTTCCGGTACCAATTCTTTAATGAGGAGCATTGCGGTACTGGTGATAAGTTGCCCCTGTGCAATGGGATTGGCAACACCTGCTGCCATTGCAGTTGGTTTAGGCAGGGCTGCAAAAAATGGCATTCTCTTTCGTAATGCAAAAAGCCTTGAACTGTTTAAAAATATCAAAACAGTTGTGTTTGATAAAACAGGCACACTTACAAAGGGTAATCTTGCTATAACAAAATTTGAAAGCAGTATTGATGAAGAAGAGTTTAAAAGAATAGTTTATTCTTTGGAAAAATTCTCCAATCATCCCATTGCAAAAGCAATTACTACAGAATGGCAAACAACAAATGTTATTCAATGGAAAAAAGTAGAGGAAATAAAAGGCCAGGGAATGATGGCAGAAGATGTGGAAGGGAATATTTACAAATCCGGTTCATATAAAACTGCGGCTGCATATACTACTGAACAATCTCATGCTGCATATCTTACAAAAAATGATTCTTTAATTGGTTGGATTGATGTGGAGGATGAGGTAAGGGAAGAAGCAAAAGCTGTGATTACTTACCTGCATTCTAAAAATATTAAAACAGTTTTATTAAGCGGTGATAGCATAGAAAGAACAAATGCCATTGCATATCAATTAGGCATTGATGAAGTGTATGCAGAAAAATCACCTGCCGAAAAACTTACAATCATTGAAGAGTTAAATAAATTATCTCCTGTTGCAATGGTGGGAGATGGCATTAATGATGCACCTGCATTGGCAAAAGCAACTATCGGAATTTCATTGAGTGATGCCTCACAACTGGCCATGCAAACCGCACAGGTGGTTTTAATGAATAAAGGCATACAGCATTTGCCATTGGCATTAGGTTTAGGCAAGCATACTTTCTCTACAATAAAAGGAAATCTTTTCTGGGCATTTATCTATAATGTGGTTGCCATACCAATTGCTGCTGTTGGATTATTACAACCTGGAATTGCTGCTCTTGCCATGGGATTAAGCGATGTGGTACTGGCAATAAATTCTGTTTGGCTTAATTATAAGAAAGTGGTTTAATTTGGGGCAGAAATTTTTCTCTTGACAATTCATCAAACATTAAAACAATACTGGGGCTTCGATTCATTCCGTCCGTTGCAGGAAGATATTATCAATGCAATACTGGATGGAAATGATACGCTTGCTTTATTACCAACCGGTGGTGGTAAATCAATTTGCTTCCAGGTGCCTGCTTTGTCAAGGGATGGTATTTGCCTTGTGATAAGCCCCTTGATTGCGTTGATGAAAGACCAGGTGGAGAATTTGAAGAAACGAGGCGTTCCTGCATTATGCATTTATTCAGGCATGAGTTTTATTGAAACAAAAAAAACGCTGCAGAATGCTGCTCACGGCAATTATAAATTTCTTTATGTTTCTCCTGAAAGGTTGGAAACAAAATTGTTTCTTGAATACCTGCCTGTAATGAATATTAATTTAATTGCGGTGGATGAAGCACATTGTATTTCTCAATGGGGCTACGATTTCAGGCCGCCTTATTTACGCATTGCCAATTTGAGAGAGTATCTGCCGGGCGTTCCTGTTTTAGCGTTAACGGCTTCGGCAACAAAAAGTGTACAGGATGATATTTGTGAGAAATTATTATTTGATAAAAATCAAAATCGTTTTCAGCAATCTTTTGAAAGGCCCAATCTTTCTTACAGTGTTTTCAATGTTCCATCCAAACAAAACAAACTGCTGGAGATCTTGCGGAATGTAAAGGGCACTGCTATTGTGTATTGCAAAAGCCGCAAGCATACAAAAGACATTGCAGATTTATTAAAGCTGAATAATATCAATGCAGATTTTTATCATGCTGGTTTAAGCAATGATGAAAGAAGCAGGAAACAGGAAAGCTGGATAAATAATAAAACAAGGGCGATTGTATGTACCAATGCGTTTGGAATGGGTATTGATAAACCGGATGTAAGGGTGGTGGTTCACTACGATGTACCCGATTGCCTTGAAAATTATTACCAGGAAGCGGGCAGGGCAGGCAGGGATGGCAAAAGAGCTTATGCGGTACTGTTGTATAACGACAGGGAATTGCATGATTTGGAACAACAAGGGAATATCCGTTTTCCTGGCAGGGATACGATAAAGAAGGCTTATACTGATGTGATGAATTATCTGCAGGTACCTGCAGGCAATGGTGAAAGTATCAGTTATGATTTTGACCTTGCCATATTCTCCTCCTCTTTTAAAACCGATGTTCTTACTGCTGCCTATTCAATAAAAGCATTGGAGAAGGAAGGCATTTTTATTTTCAATGATACTTTTTATAAACCATCAACTGCTGTTTTCACTTGCTCCAAAGAAGAAATAAATGAATTGGAACAACATCAGCCTGTTTTTGAAAAAACTGTGAAAGCCTTGCTTCGTTCGTATGAAGGTATTTTTGATTTTCCTGCAAACATCAGTGAAACACACCTGGCAAAATTCTCCGGTCAAAGCAAAGAAGCTATTGTTCAACAATTGCAGCAATTAATGCAGATAGGTATTATTTCATATATGCCGCAAAAAGATAAGCCACAAATCATATTGCTGCAAAACAGGATGTATGCAGACAGTTTTAATATTAATCTTGATGATTATCTCAAAAGAAAACAATTATTCCAGGAAAGAATTATTGCAATGACAAGGTATGCTGTCAATCCTGCTGAATGCAGGAGCAAACAAATTGCAACTTATTTTAATGCGCCAGTTGAGAAAAATTGTACCATCTGCGACAACTGCATCAATCAACAGGCAATCCGGATCAGTAAAGAAGAGTTTGAAGAAATTGTACAAAATATTTTTATTGCTATAGATAGCACAGGTATTGAAGTAAATGATCTGTTGCAAAATCTTGGAAGAACTAAAAAGGAAAAATTCTGGAAAGTACTTGACTACTTACAATCAGAAAAAAAAATCACTTTGAACAAAGAAGGGAAATTGATAAAAAGTAATTAACAGCAAAGGATCGCATAAACCATTTCATTTATGGTGCCTTTTGGAAAGTTTAGGCATAAAAAAAGGGACCAAGATAGAAATCTAGTCCCGCTTTAAAATCCAATATCCTATGAAAAACCGATACGAAGATAGGGGGGAAATATGTAGCGAGCAAGGATTTTTCAGATTATTTTATAAGTTTTTTTGTGTATTTATGTGTAAAAAAGACACATGTTTTTTTACAAACTTGTTGATTTTCAATGATGTATATAAAATTAGACTTGCTTAAAAAGATTTTTTTAGAAGACGGGTTTTTTGCAGTTTGCGGAGCTGTTTTTTTGAAACCTTTACGGCCTGTATCAAAATTTCATTTGCAGTGAATTAATATAACCGGCGGACTGAATAATTAAAAAATGAGGAAGAATTGGATTGTTGAAAACAATTTCATTGAATGGCATTTCATTTTAGGTGTTTGTATCAATTCACTCTATTTTTACGCCCGGTTAAAAAATTGATTCATCAAACGATAAATAAATAGAATAAATGGTAGATGTTATTTTAGGGTTGCAGTGGGGAGATGAGGGTAAGGGTAAAATTGTAGATTACTTTGCACCTGGCTATGATGTGATTGCCCGTTTCCAGGGAGGGCCAAATGCAGGCCATACCTTGTACGTAAATGGACAAAAAGTAGTACTTCATCAAATACCAAGTGGTATTTTTCATGGCGATAAAATAAACCTGATTGGAAATGGCGTGGTGCTGGATGCGGTTACTTTAAAGAAAGAGTGTGAAAAAGTAGCATCAATGGGTGTTGATTATAAAAAGAGTCTCTACATTAGTGAACGCACCCAATTGATTTTGCCAACACACAGGGCATTAGACAAAGCAAGTGAAATAGCAAAGGGCAACGATAAAATTGGTTCTACATTAAAAGGCATTGGCCCGGCTTACATGGATAAAACGGGGCGTAATGGCTTACGTGTTGGCGATTTGCTTGACAAAAGCTTTACCTCTCAATACATAAAGCTTCGTTTGAAACACCAGCGTTTATTAGATAATTATAATTTCCAGGAGGATATAAGCAGTTGGGAAGATGAATTTTTTGAAGCAATAGAAGAATTAAGAGGTTTTAAAATTGTAAATGGCGAATATTTTATAAACGATAAAATTCAGCAGGGCAAGAAGGTATTGGCAGAGGGGGCACAGGGCAGTATGCTGGATGTTGATTTTGGCACCTTCCCATTTGTAACCAGCAGCAATACTATTTCTGCTGGAGTTTGCACGGGTTTGGGAATAGCTCCACAAAAGATAAAAGAGGTATATGGGGTATCAAAAGCATATTGCACAAGGGTGGGAAGTGGCCCTTTTCCAACAGAACTGGAAGATGAAATGGGTGAAATACTAAGAAAAACAGGAAGTGAATTTGGCGCTACCACCGGAAGGCCACGTCGCTGCGGATGGATTGACCTGGTGGCGTTAAACATGGCCTGTATGATAAATGGTGTTACACAAATCATTATGACCAAAACAGATATACTGGATGCTATTGATGAATTGAAAGTTTGTAACGCCTATAAAGTAAATGGAAAAGAAACAAATGAAGTGCCTTTCCAGATGACAAGAGTGCAGATTGAACCTTTGTATAAAAGTTTTTCTGGTTGGAATACAAGTATTTCAACAATTGATATATATGACGCTCTTCCTGAAAAAACGAAGGAGTATGTTAATTATATTAATAGCTTTTTAAATGTACCGGTAAAATATATTAGTAATGGCCCCGGAAGGGATCAAATTATTGCCGCAAAATGACCCTAAAAAAAACAGGGAAATTATTTGGCTAATTAAAAATCTCTAAGAAATTTTACACCATAATTTTTTGATATGGCTGCAAAACACGTTAAAGGAAAAAAGACAACACTAAAGGCAGATAGCGAAATAAAAAAAGTGCCTGCCAAAGCATCTTCAAAACCTAAAAAGGATTTGGAAGAAGATGATGATATTGATGATTTGGATGAAGAAGATACCAAGCCAGCAAAAAAAGGTAAAGCTACCTCTTTAAAGAAAAGCGGGGACGATGATGACGACGATGATGTAGAAGTGAGTGATGATTGGGAAAAGCCTGAAGAGGAGGATGATAACTGGG
This sequence comes from uncultured Chitinophagaceae bacterium, assembly GCA_963814445.1. GTDB lineage: Bacteria > Bacteroidota > Bacteroidia > Chitinophagales > Chitinophagaceae > Ferruginibacter. Next base: position 152,876 of record CAWFCU010000013.1, on the reverse strand, counting down.
ATCCCGACTTTGATGAATTTGATCTGCCAAAATCGAAGGGTAAAAAAGCCAGCGACAAAAAAAGCAGCCAAAGACGAAGAGGAGGAGGATTTTAAAGTGGATGAAGAATTTAAAGATCTCGGCTTTGATGATGGCGGCAGTAGTGGTTTTGATGATGATGATGATGATTTTTAAAACAGCAACTTCCAGGCTTATAAGCCGGTAGTGAACTTTTATTGTGAAAAATACTGCTGCATTTTCCATAGATAACTTTAAGGAATTCAAAATAAAAATGCTGAACTGGGCAAACCGGTTCAGCATTTTTTGTTTGCTCGATAATCACCAGTATCTCCCGATAGCTATCGGGATTGAAAAACCGGCATTTGAGTGTTTGCTCGGTGCAGGGTGTAAAAAAAATATTGTAGCTACAGCAGGCAATGCATTTAATGAACTAAAAAAATTCAGTAATAAACACAATAACTGGCTCTTTGGGCATTTTGGATATGATTTAAAAAATGAAGTGGAGCAATTGCAATCAGGCAATTTTGATGGCATTGGTTTCCCTGACCTTCACTTTTTTGAACCGGAAGTTGTATTACAATTGAATAACGATGGAGTGGTTATTTATACTGACTTGAATGCGGAAAAAATATTTGCTGAAATAAATAACAGCCTATCCTGAATATATTTGCAATGCAAAGCCAACAGCTATTGCAATAAAGACCGTTTACAAAGCAGGAATATATTGCCAGTGTTGAAAAACTGAGAGAGCATATTTTAAGGGGCGATTGCTATGAAATAAATTTTTGCCAGGAATTTTTTGCCGATGATGCTTTAATAAGCCCACTGGCAGTTTATCAAAATTTATCTTCCATTTCTCCCAATCCATTTTCTGCATTGTATAAATTAAATGATAAGTACTGCATTTGCGCCAGCCCGGAACGGTACCTGCAAAAAACAGGAAGCAAAATTATTTCTCAACCAATAAAAGGTACCAGCAGCCGCAGTATAACGGATGCACAAACAGATATCCTCAATAAACAGTATTTAATTAATAGTGAAAAAGAAAAAAGTGAAAATGTAATGGTGGTTGACCTGGTTCGTAATGATTTAAGTAAAGTTTGTGAAAAGGGCACTGTAAAAGTGAAAGAACTTTTTGGCGTTTATAGTTTTCCACAAGTACACCAGATGATAAGCACTATAAGTGGAACTGTTAAAGACGGTATCAATTGGGTTGATATTATCAGGGCCAGTTTCCCTATGGGGTCTATGACCGGGGCACCTAAAAAAAGGGTGATGCAGTTAATAGAGCAATATGAAAAAACAAAGCGTGGGTTATATTCCGGCGCCATTGGTTACGTAAAACCCAATAGGGATTTTGACTTTAATGTAGTAATCAGAAGCGTACTTTACAACAGTACCCATCATTACCTTTCTTACCAGGCAGGCAGCGCCATTACGTTCAACAGCAATGCAACTGATGAATACAATGAGTGCCTGCTTAAAGCTGCTGCCCTTTCAAAGGCACTCCAATAAACTTTAATAGCGCAAATAAAAAGCAGTTATAAGTCTGGATAAACCATACTGATAACTGCTCACATCAAGGTCTTGGGTTTTTTTATAACTCAGAAGGTAAAGGCCACTTATAAATATGTAACCAGGAATAAATTCCTGAAAAGTAAAAAAGAGGTTTTTCGTATTAATTGAGATTTAAAGCGGACATAACAAAGATGGCTACTAATGGCTTAACATCAAATAGAACTGCAAATCAATTTTATGTAGAATATTTACTACAATTGTGTAGTTGTTTGTACTACAAATTTGTGCTGCTGCATTTTGAAAGATAAATACACTTTATAACAGGCTGTTTTCAATGGCATATAAAGTGAGGTTGGCATTACTTTTCATGTTCATCTTGCTCAATATACGGGCACGATAAGTGCTCACTGTGGTTACGCTTAGTGAAAGGCTTTCTGCAATTTCTCCTACCGACTTGCCTGCCGCCAGCATTTTAAATACATTAAACTCCCTGTCGCTAAGAGAATCATGCAGCTTTTTGTCGCTGTCATGGTCAAGGCTGTCGGCAATTTTTTCTGCAATAGAAAGTGTAATGTATTTTTTCCCCTGCATTACTCTTTTTACAGCATTAACTAATTCGTCCGGTGCTGTGTCTTTACTTAAATATCCTGAGGCACCAGCTTTTAATACCCTTATGGCATATTGCTCTTCGGGGTGAATGCTTAAAATAAGTACAGGTATAGAGGGATATTTTTGTTTGATAAAAAGAAGTACATCAAGCCCGCTTTTGCCCGGCATGGTAAGGTCAGATATTACCACATCCCATTTTTCCTTTATCACTTTTTTTATCACCTCTTCTGCATCTGGGTACATCTTCAATATAAGCATCGGTAAATTCTTCGGCCAGTATCTGCCGAAGGCCTTTTCTTACCACAATGTGGTCGTCAGCTATAAGTATTCTGATCATAATCTATTAATTATGTTTTCAAAAAGGATAAAAATTATGTACTAATCGGCACAGTTACAGACACTGTGGTACCTGCACCCGGTTCACTTTTTATTTCATAGTGGCCACCCATTTCCAATGTCCTTTCTTTCATTCCAAATAAGCCCAGTGTTTTTTTGCTTTCAATATTTTTAAAAGTAAAACCTTTGCCGTCATCTGTTATGGTCAGTATCAAATTATTATCTTCAAATTTGAGCGAAGAAACAATTTTTTTTGCATCTGCATGGCGGGCAACATTAGTAAGCGATTCCTGGTATATCCTGAACAAACCGGTTTTAAGCCTTGCCGGTATTTCCCTGTTTTCTGTTTGGTTGATAAATTCTGTATCTATTCCCGAACGTTTTTCAAATTCATTGCTCTGCCATTCCAGCGCCGCCATCAATCCAAGGTCATCAAGCATACTCGGCCGCAGGTCCATTGAAATTTTTCTTACCGATTTAATGGTGTCTTCTATCAGTTGTATCGCAGCACTGAATTTTTCTTTAATATCGGCGTCCTGTGTTATTACTTTCTTATTGATCCAGGATACATACATTTTTAAACCGGTGAGTTGCTGGCCCAGTTCATCATGTATTTCCCTCGCCATATTTGTTCTTTCCTGTTCCCTTATATCCTGCAGGTGCGTTACCAATTGTTTTATCTGTTTGTAGGAATTCTGCAGTTTTTCTTCTGCTTTTATCATTTCTGTAATATCCTGCCCTGTTCCTTTAAGCCCGATAACATCACCGGCATCGTTCTGTATTATTTCCCCAATGCCGAGAATATGTTTTATGTTGCCATGGTTTACAATTATCCTGTGTTGGTAGGTGTATCCTTTTTTATTTTCAATGGCTCTATGTATGGTCGTGTCAAGGCTGGGCAGATCTTCCGGATGAAAACGCTTCCTGTATCTTTCATACAACTGGTCTGGATCTGTATCTTCCAGTTCGTATATCCTGTACAGTTCTTTCGACCATTTTAGTTCTTTGGTAAGCAGGTTAAATTCCCAGCTTCCTGTTTTTGCAATGGCCTGCGCCATATTCAGGTTTTCTTCACTTCTTGTTAATTCTTCTTCTGCCTTTTTACGGTTGCTGATATCAACAAAAGTAAGCACCACCTGTTTTAATTTTTTCTCCTCATCAAATTCAGGAAAGGCGTTCATGATTACCCACATGCGGTTTTCTTTGCCCGGGTTATCAATGCCTGCGGTAACGTTTATTAAAGGGCTGCCTGTTCTTATCACATGCAATGCCGGATACTCTTCATGTGTTAGTTTGTTGCCACCGGCCGAAACAGAATACCATTCAGCAGTTGGTATTTTTTTATCTTCCTTAATACCCAGCAATCTTGCTGCTTCCTGGTTATACAATAAAATACTGCCATCGGGATTGTGTACCACCACACCTGCATGAATATTTTCAATCAAATGCCTGTAGCGTTCTTCACTTTCTTTAAGGGCACTTTCTGTTTTTTTCTTAAATGTAACATCTTTAAAAAAAATAGAAAGCCCGTCTGCAGATGGATAAATATCATTTTCGAGCCAGCGGCCTAATGGTTCGTAAAAGTTTTCTAAAAAAATATACTGCTGTTCTTTATAAGCTTTTGCACAAGCATGATTAAAAGGGCTGCTGCTGATGTCTCCAAAACCTGTAAACATATTTCTACCGATCATGTGGGTCGGGCTCATGTCCCAGTATTTCACCCGCTTTTTTGTTTACGAAAGTAAAAGTAAGATTACTGTCAAGCGCCAAAAAACCATCCGTAATACGCTCCATGATATTGGTGGTTTCGGCTGTTTTTATTTTTACCTGCTTTTCCAGCTCAAGATTAAATTCCCGTTGGCTGTCTTCCAGTTTTTTTCTTTCGGTAATGTTCCTGTGTACAGCAATATAGCCTGTTATTTCGCCTTCATTATTTACGATTGTATTAATTGAAGCCATCACATAAATGGTTTCATTGTTCTTTTTTTTGATGAGGTATTCACCTTTGTAGTAGCCCGTTTTTTGTAACGCTGCCAGGCTTGATTCTTTGGTTTCAGTAATGTTAAGAACGGAAATTACTTCACTAAGTGGTTTTCCTTTTGCTTCATCAGCATTTACACCATACAGTTCGGCTGCATATTTATTCCATGTGTCAATCACAAAACGTTTGTTGGTGGTAAAAATAGCATCAGGTAATGTTTCTATCAGCGATGCCTGGTACCTCAACTGTGCTGCTGTTTTTTCTTTTCTTTTAAAATCAATATTTATCAGCATTAAAAAAGCAACCAGTATCATTAAAAAAGTAAAGGCCAGTATCAAAAAACGATAGCTTGTTTTTTGTGCTGTGTCCTCAAGGTATTGATTTGATTTATTTATGATCATACGGTCGTACTGCTCCATCTGTTGCAGCAATGAACGAAGATTGTCATTAATTTTCTTTGTTACACCTGTTTTGATTTTATCTACTACTGCATATATCCCTGCGGCATCAAAAATGGTGATAGTATTTTTAGAATCGTTAATTTTCTCAGTAGCCAGCTTTGTTACCTTTTCAATTTCGGCAACCCTGCCGGGGTTATCTTTTTTGAGCATATTTAATGAATCAATACGCAAAAGCAACCTGTTTACTGCAGCATCATGTTGCCGGCTGTATTCTTCTTTTGAAATAAAAACATATCCCCGTTGGGCCGTACTCACTTCATCTGCTGACTCAAGCAATTTTTCAGTAATTAATAAAAAGTGAAGTGACTTATCGGTTTGATTGTTCAGTTCTTTTGTACGGTTAAGATTTTTAAATGTAACCACCACAAAGAAGCCAATAAATGAAAAAGCAATTACAAAAAAAACGGCAATAACCAGCCTTGTAGAAAGTTGCTTCATTTATTTGTTTGCGGTTTTAAAGCGGATCGTATAAAGTTATAACAATTAATCGGGCCACAGGGGGTTTTACAGGTTGCAAAATATAAGTGGCGGTTAACAAAACGTACAGAAAAAGTAGTTTTTAAAGCCTAACTGAACAATGTATTCTCTCCACCCTTTGTTTGTATTTTGCCTAAATGGGTGTAAGCTTTTGCGGTTGCTTCTCTGCCTCGGGCTGTACGTTGTATAAAACCTTCCTGTATTAAAAATGGTTCATACACTTCTTCTAATGTGCCGGGCTCTTCGCCAACAGCAGTGGCAATGGTGGTAATGCCAACAGGGCCGCCTTTAAATTTATCTATTATCACACTCAATATCCTGTTATCCATATCATCAAGGCCATGTTCATCCACATTCAGTGCCTTTAGTGAATGTTGTGTTATGCCTAAATCTATCTCTCCATCATTCAATACCTGTGCAAAATCTCTTACACGTCTTAGCAGGCCATTGGCAATACGTGGTGTGCCACGGCTTCTTCTTGCAATTTCATCAGCAGCATCAGTTTTTATTTTTGTGCCCAGGATGCCGGCAGCTGCGTAAAATAATTTTCTGCAGTGTGGCGGCATTATAATATTCCAACCTTGATTTAATACCAAACCTTGAAAGCAAAGGAGCAGTTAGTAAACCGCTTCTTGTAGTGGCACCGATCAATGTAAACGGATTAAGGTTTATTTGCACGCTTCTTGCATTTGGGCCACTATCAATCATTATGTCTATGCGGTAATCTTCCATAGCGGCATATAAATATTCTTCCACCACATTGCTCAGCCGGTGTATTTCATCAATAAACAAAACATCGTTGGGTTCAAGATTAGTAAGCAGGCCTGCAAGGTCGCCGGGTTTTTCAATTACCGGGCCACTGGTTTCTTTTATCTGCACTCCTAATTCGTTGGCCACAATCCTGCTTAATGTTGTTTTGCCCAATCCCGGCGGGCCATGAAATAAAATATGGTCCAAAGCTTCGCCACGTATTTTGGCTGCTTTAATAAATATGCGGAGGTTGTCAATTATTTGTGGTTGCCCCGAAAAATCAGCCATCTCACCGGGGCGTATATTATTTTCAAATTCTTTTTCCGCAGGGCTTAATGCTTCACCATCGGTATTCAAATTGGGGTTTGCCATGGTGTAAAAATAGAGAAATAAATAATGCTCCCGTAAACCCTTATAGCAGCATTAATAATTCCCTTTGTTGTAAATACTTAAAATTGGGTAATGGTAAATTTGGTATGCCTGGATATTTTTGACACAGTAAATCTGCCAAAAGGTTTTCTCATTTGTATTAGTCAATTTTAATTCCCTGGTGTTTTCACCTGGGATATTTTTTGTTGGAATTGTAAGTCAATAATGTAAAAAACCTCCGCTATGGGAGGTTTTGATCAACAATTATTTTAAATACATATTTTATTTTGCTTTCACATTCACAGCCACCCTGCGGTTGATAGCCCTGCCTTCGGCAGTAGTGTTATCACCAATTGGATGCTCCGGGCCGTAACCTTTAGCACCGGTAAAGGCAGCAGCGCTTACACCTGCTTTTTTAAATTCACCTAAAACCACATCGGCACGTTTTTGTGACAAAGTAATATTCTTTGCTGTATCGCCACTATTATCGGTATAGCCACCTATTTAAACTGTGCGGTTGGAAAAGCTTTGCAGATAGCCGCAATATTTTTTATCTGTACCAAAGATGAAGAATCAATAACAGCACCACCACTTTTAAACTTTACATTGGTCAATTCATACCAGTTGCCTTTTACAGTATCTACTGCAGCTGACTTATCTGATAAAAATTTATATAGTTTGTTTTCAGTAGAATGTTCACCCACTTGCTAACTTGCCGGCTCCGTTTGGCAGGTCAATAGTTATCATTTTACCCAGTTCATAAATAAAATCTCCTGTAGCAGTATCCACTTTTCCTGGTGGACTGCTTACTGTTGTGTGATCTTCATGTGTTATTGCGGCAGCCTTTGTTCCATGCTCTTTATTGTCTCCGTGGCCTTTTCCATGCCCATGGCCCCCGGCATCACCGCCTAATGATTTGCCGCAGGTGCCCCATAATAATGCAGCCAGCAGTGCAAATGTCAATATAAGAGTGAGCCTTACAAACCCATTTGACATTGCGTTGGGTTCATGCGATTTTGAATGTGAACTTGACATGATAGTAATTTTAATTTACAGTGGTTTATTTGCGGTGCCAAAAATACTGTATTGAATGTAACCACAAAACTTCATGCAATAAATTTTCTTTATGCCAATCACTTGTATTTGCCCGGCTTTATTGTTTACTTTACCCCTGCAACCTCTTACAACATCATTTCACCATTAATCAAATCAGCGGTGGATGCAGTGCCTTGTGCTGTAACTTTGTTTTTTGCAAGATGAAAAACCTTTCACGATACTGGATGTGCCAATTGGGGGGATGGGGAGCTAATTTTACCATCACAGCTTTTTTTTACCTGACCCTTTCGCCGGCAAAAGATAAAAACGAAACCTCTATCCTCATCACCAGGATTGGGGTTACTGTGTTGGTAGGCCTGCTGGTATCGCATGTAATGCGGATGATGATAAAGGAATACCGCTTCCTGGAAAAAAACATTCAAAAGCAGGTAAGTTCTTTTGTGCTTATTACCATGTTGTTTGCCATTATCAATGCCTTTTGCAATGTGGCTTCTTCAAGGCTTATGGATATGCTTGACCTGAAATTGAAAGGGATTTCCGAATATTCCCTTTTTAGCGAAATAGCCATCAATGCCATCAACAGTTTTTTCCTGTTACTTATATGGAACCTTATTTATTATCTCTATCATTATGTAGAGCACAACCGTAAGCAGGAGCTGAGTACATTGAAGCTGCAATCGATGGTGAAAGAACTGGAGTTGAAAACAATAAAGGCTCATATCAACCCACATTTTATCTTTAATGCACTCAACAGTATAAGGGCATTGGTAGATGAAAACCCTGCAAGGGCAAGAACAGCTATTACCGAACTGAGTAATATTTTACGCAGCAGTATGCAGGCAGAGAAATTAGAGACAGTGCCATTGGAAAAAGAACTCGGGATTGTAAAAGATTATTTGGCGCTGGAGAAAATGCGTTTTGAAGAAAGGCTGAGTATTGAAATGGATATTGATGAAGATACTTTAGACCAGCCTGTACCACCGATGATGCTGCAAACGCTGGTAGAGAATGCAATTAAACATGGCATCAGTAAAAAAATAAATGGTGGTATGATCAGGATCGTATCTGATTATGTGGGTGATCATCATGAATTATTAGTACAAAATTCAGGGCAGTTGAATGGCCATGTAAATGGAGAAGGATTTGGAATAAAAAGCACACAGGACAGGCTGAACCTTTTGTACCAGGGTAAAGCAACATTTGATATTAAAAATTTAAACGCCGATATTGTAGAATCAAAAGTAATAATGCCGGCACAAGGCATTTTAACCGGCAAATAATTTAAAAAGAAGAATATGCATAAAGCGATTATTATTGATGATGAACGTTTGGCAAGAAACGAACTGAAAAAATTATTGCTGGAGTTTCCGCAAATAGAAGTAGTGGATGAAGCAGCCAATGCAGCTGAGGGAATTGAAAAAATTGACTTGCTGAACCCCGACCTTATTTTTTTGGATATACAAATGCCTGGCAAAACCGGCTTTGATATGTTGCAGGACCTGGATAAAGCGCCACATGTAATATTTACCACAGCGTATGATGAATATGCTTTGAAAGCTTTTGAAGTAAATGCTTTGGATTACTTAATGAAACCGATTGAACCCAAAAGACTGGCCGATGCTTTGCAAAAACTACAGCAGGCAGAGGAAAAGGAATTGGGGCAGCAGATCATCAACAGGGGCTTGCTTACCGAGGGGGACCAGGTGTTTGTAAAAGATGGCGAACGTTGCTGGTTTGTAAAATTATCAGAGGTAAGGTTGTTTGAAAGCGTAGGTAATTATGCAAAAGTTTTTTTTGGCACCAATAAACCGTTAATTTTGAAGTCCCTGAATGCACTGGAAGAAAGGCTGGATGAAAAAACTTTCTTTCGTGCCAACAGGAAGCATATAATAAATATGCGGATGATTGAGAAGATAGAACCATATTTTAATGGTGGATTGTTACTGGAACTGCAGGGCGGCGAAAAGATAGAAGTGAGCAGGAGGCAGGCAGTAAAGTTTAAAGAGATGATGAGTTTGTAATGACGAATTAATTTTTGAGGGTATATAAAAATAAAATGGCCGCCTTTTTAGGTGGCTGTTTTCTTTTTTGTTTAATAGTGAATTGTTAATAGTGAATTGGTGTTAGTGTATTTGAATAAAAAGCTCCTACCCTTTAACGATTAACCATTCACAACTTTTCAATCTGCAATCGTTTGCGTTTTTTTATCTTTATAACCGCTGCAAATTGCGTTTGTTTGTAACTTCAAAAAACGATTGAAACTATATGGCACTTCAACCATGGCGCACAGGCGTTGTTATCAAAATTGAAAATGAAACGGCAGATACCAAAAGATTCTGGATACAGGTTCCTGAATTGGACAGTTTTGATTTTGTTCCTGGGCAGTTTGTCACATTGGATTTGCCCATACATGAAAAGCCAAACAAACGCTGGCGTAGTTATTCCATTGCCTCATGGCCTGATGGTACAAATGTATTTGAATTGGTGATTGTGCTGGATAAAAATGGTTTGGGTACACCATATCTTTTTAATGAGATCGGTGTTGGTTCGGAATTAACTTTTCGTGGGCCACAGGGTGTGTTTACTTTAAAACATCCGTTAGAAAATGATGTGGTGATGATATGCACCGGTACTGGTATTGCGCCTTTCCGCAGCATGGTTAATCATTTGCACCTGCACAACACCGAAAGAAAAAATATCTACCTCGTATTTGGCTGCCGCACCAAAGACACTCTCCTTTATTATAATGAACTGACCGAACTGGAAACAAAAATGCCGGGCTTTAAATACATCCCTACTTTATCCCGTGAACAATGGGAAGGAAAGAGTGGCTATGTTCATCCTATCTATGAAGAGATATGTGCTGATAAAAGACCCATTAACTTTTTCCTCTGCGGCTGGAAGGGGATGATTGATGAAGCCAAGGCAAGGATTACTGCGATGGGGTATGACAGGAAGGCGATACACCAGGAGATTTATGGGTAAGAACTATTAACAATAATCGACTTCGGTTTCTTCTAACTTTTCTCAAGATATATTTTTTGAGTAATCTTTTTCATTAACTTGTCATCCATTACTAACTAACTGATTGCTATATGGGTGCTGCTTCAATGATAGTGCTTATTCTTGCCGGGCTTGCCTTTGGCGGCATTGCTATTTTAGTCTCCCGAATTGTAAATAAAGGAAGTAAAAACAAACAGAAGGGTGAACCTTATGAATGTGGTGTACCTACGCAGGGCAAAACATGGATGCAGTTGAATGTTGGTTACTATCTTTTCGCTTTGATATTTTTAATTTTTGATGTGGAACTGGTGTTTTTATACCCTTGGGCAGTGGTGGCAAAAAAAATAGGTTGGTTTGCTTTGGGGGAAGTAATTATTTTTCTTTTTATATTATTTATGGGTTTTTTATATGCACATAAAAAAGGTGCGTTGAAGTGGATGTAAATCCCCTCCGGTCTCCTTGCACAGCATCCTGCGGAAAAGGGGGAACCAGAAAGAGTGCAAGTTTTTATATTTAAACTGAGTAGGAAAAGTTGAATACTTATAAATGAGTAACACTGCTGATAAACCAATGGGAGATATATTTCCTGGCGAAGTGCATGATATGCCCGGCGGCGGTGTTATGCTCACAAAGCTGGATGATATCATCAACTGGGCAAGAAGTAATTCTTTATGGCCATTGACTTTTGCCACCAGTTGCTGCGGTATTGAATACATGAGCACCGCAGCGCCTAAATATGATTTTTCAAGATTTGGTTTTGAAGTGGCCCGTGCCTCACCGAGGCAGGCGGATGTAATTATTATTGCCGGAACGATTGTAAATAAAATGGCGCCGGTACTAAAAAGATTGTACGACCAGATGGCCGACCCAAAATATGTAATTGCAATGGGAGCCTGTGCCATTAGTGGCGGCCCGTTTTTTTATAATACTTATTCTGTTGTAAAAGGTGCTGATCATGTGATACCGGTGGATGTGTATGTGGCTGGTTGCCCACCAAGACCGGAAGCATTGATACATGCGTTGCTGACTTTGCAGGAAAAAATAAAAGCAGGCAATACAAGAGAACAATTGCCCCAAACCCCTCCCGGTAAATCGGGATAAATGCCAGGGCTTAAAGAAGTCCAATAAAATAAATGACCAACGAAGAACTGAAAATAAAAATTACCGAACTGTTGCCTGCTGCCACTTTTGATGAAGGCGGCGAATTTGTTACTGTGAATGTGGATGCTGCTGAATGGAAAACATTTTCAAGGCAACTGCATTTTGATGAAGCCCTTCAGTTTGACTTTCTCAATTTTCTTACCTGCGTTGACTGGAAGACACATCTTACCATGGTGTATCATTTCGATTCTTATACTTATCATCATAACCTTGTTGTAAAAATAAAATTAGACGCTGCCAAACCGGAAGTGGAAACAGTAAGTGATATATGGCAAACGGCTAATTTTCATGAAAGGGAAGTGTATGAATTGTTTGGTGTGCATTTTATCAATCATCCGGATTTGAGGTTGTTGATATTGCCGGATGGATGGGAAGGAAGAAATCCATTGAGGAAAGATTTTGAAGACCCGATTAATATGATAAAGTTGTAACCCCTCCGCCCCCTAAAGGGGGAACCTGAAGAGTAAAATGAATTGAAATGCTTGCTGAGTTGCAGGGAAGTGTGGTTTATTGATGCTTAGCCCCGGAGGGGCGTTATATTAGTAGCGATGGGTGCAGCCCATCGTAACAAAAAATAAAATGTGATGAGCCCCGGAGGGGCGATATGTTTAATAAATAATGTGGGCAAAGTGAATAAAGAAATAATGTACAAGAGTGCGACGCCACTGAAGTTGATTAAAGATAAAATGCCGGGACAATAAAAAAATAAATGCAGATTCTGCCAGACATATTAAGTAATGAACAACATCCTTCTTTCAGCGAAGAAGGAGAGGCTGGTGATTTTATCATCAACATCGGGCCGCAGCACCCGGCTACGCATGGCGTATTGCATTTGGTGGCTACGCTGAATGGCGAAACGATAAAAAAAATTGACCCACACCTTGGTTACATTCACCGGTCGATTGAAAAGATGTGTGAGAGCCTGACGTACCGGCAATTTATTTATGTAACGAGCAGGATGGATTATTTGTCGTCTCACATTAATAATCATGCCTGTGCATTGAGTGTGGAAAAAGGCTTGCAGGTGGAAGTGCCGGCAAGAGCAAAAGTGATAAGGATATTACTGGATGAACTGACAAGGATTGCATCGCATGAATTGTGGCTGGGTGCAATGGCCATGGATGTGGGTGCGTTCACGCCGTTCTTTCATGCGTTCAGGGAAAGGGAAACCATCAATGATATCATGGAAGAAACCTGTGGTGCCAGGTTGACGATGAATTTTATAGTGCCCGGTGGTACCATGATGGATGTACATCCGAATTTTCAAAACAGGGTGAAGGCTTTTGTGCAGCAGTTTAAAAATAAGATTGGTGAAATGGATGAGATGGTGACGGGCAATATTATTTTTCAAAACAGGATGAAGGATGTGGGCGTGATAACAAAAGAAGATGCTATTTCATTCGGCTGTACGGGGCCGGTAGCAAGGGCTAGCGGATTGCATTGCGATACAAGAAAAATTTATCCTTATGATGGATATGAGAATGTGCAGTTTGATGAAGTGCTGGAAACAGCAGGTGATTCTTTTGCAAGGTATATGGTTCGGTTAAGGGAAATGAAACAATCAGCACATATCATTGAACAGTTGATTGATAATATTCCGGAAGGAGATTTCCAGGCAAAGACAAAAGCAGTGTTGAAATTACCGAAAGGAGATTTTTTTCAGAGAGTGGAAACAGCAAGAGGGCAGTTTGGTGTGTACATCGTAAGTGAAGGAGGCACGACTCCTTACAGGATTAAATTCCGTTCGCCGGGTTTTAGCAATTTGTCTATTCTTGACCATATTGCAAGAGGCGGAAAGATTGGTGATTTGGTGGCGATGATGGGAACGCTGGATTTGGTGATACCGGATATTGACAGATAGTTATGAGTTAGGAATTATAAGTGATGAGTTGGATTCGATTCAACAATTTAAAATATAACATTCAAAATAAAAATTGCCTAGGTTTTTCAGCCATATCAAAATCAATTGACAGCTTCCTGCGGTTGCACATGAGTGATACATGGGTAATGGTAATTGAAATGGTGATTGCAGGCATTTGTGTAATTACTTTATTTGCTGTATTGGGATTGGTGCTGGTGATGATGGAAAGAAAAGTGTGTGCATGGATGCAGATTCGTTTGGGGCCAAACAGGGTGGGGCCGAAAGGTGCTTTTCAAACAGCGGCAGATACTTTAAAGTTATTAGTGAAGGAAGGATTGACACCAGATGGAGCAGATAAATTTCTATTCAACCTGGCTCCATTGATTGCTATTGTAGTTGCGATGTTGCTGATGGCACCGATAGCGTTTGCAAAAGATTTTCAATTCTGGGATATTAATATTGGTGTATTGTATGTGTCGGCTGTTTCTTCTGTAATGGTCATCAGTATTTTAATGGCGGGCTGGGCAAGCAATAATAAATATTCTTTACTGGGTGCAATGAGAAGCGGAGCACAAATTGTGAGTTATGAGTTGTCTGCCGGATTATCCATCATGGCGATTGTTGTATTGACTGGTAGTTTGAGTTTGAATGATATTGTTTTATCACAAGCAAATGGCTGGTGGATTTTTAAAGGGCATATTCCGGTGATCATTGCTTTTGTTATTTTTATTATTGCAGTAACAGCAGAAACCAACAGGGCGCCTTTTGATTTGGCAGAAGCAGAATCAGAATTAACAGCAGGTTTTCATACAGAATATTCAGGGATGAAGTTTGCGTTGTTCTTTTTAGCGGAATATGTAAATGTATTTATTGTATGTGCCATCGGTGCTACTTTATTCTTAGGTGGATGGATGCCTTTTCATATTGGCAACTGGGAAGGCATTTAATCATGTGATGGATTATATTCCATCCAGCATCTGGTTTATGGGAAAAATATTTTTTTTCATTTTTGTTATCATGTGGTTCAGGTGGACCTTTCCAAGGTTGCGTATTGACCAACTACTGAATTTGGAATGGAAATATTTGTTGCCGATCAGCATGTTCAATTTGTTGTTGGTAACAATCGTGGCGATTTTAGGGTGGCATTTTTAAACCCCCTCCGCCACCTTCCCGAAATATCGGGATGTTCCAAAAGGGGGAACTAAGGCAAGAGTAATAAAACTTGAAAGGGTTGCTGAGAAAAGCAGAGTGGTTGTTTAATTGATGAATAAAGATTTGATGATGAAGTGGAAGATAAAATATTTATTAACGATTTAAAGCACCGCCTTTTCTCCTTTAGGAGAAGAGGAAGGGAGATGAGGTATGAGCTTAACTAATTACATAAAAGAAATTTACTCCGCTGTCAAATCAATGTTGATTGGTATGCGGCGTACCGGCTATTATGTAACGCATCACAAAGAGATCATTACAGAACAATATCCTGATAACAGGCAAACACTCAATCTTCCTGAAAGGTTTAAAGGTGAAGTGGTGATGCCGCATGATGAAAAAAATGAGCATCGTTGTACCGGTTGCACTGCTTGTGAGTTGGCTTGCCCGAATGGTACGATTAAAGTGGTTACAAAATTTGATATCACTCCCGAAGGAAAGAAAAAGAAAGCAATTGATAAATTAGTTTACCATCTTGAATTGTGTACGATGTGTAATTTATGCATTGAGGCTTGCCCGAGTGATGCAATTAAAATGGCACAGACATTTGAACACAGTGTGTTTGACAGGAGCCAGTTGACAAAAGTTTTAAATGCACCTGATTCAAAAATTATGGATGGAGTGGAATAGTGAATGGTCAATAGTGAATAGTCAACATCAAATAACATAAAAAACTAAACATACTATCCCGATAGCTATCGGGACTAAACTTCTAAACCAAAACTGCTTGACCGGCTCAACAATTATATTTTACCTGCTTGCCTTGCTCACATTAGTGAGTGCCTTGCTTGCCGTTACCACACGGCAAATTTTCCGTGCCGCTATTTATTTATTATTTTCTCTCATTGGTATTGCAGGAATTTATTTTTGGCTGCAGTATGATTTTATTGCTGCTGTGCAGATTGTGGTATATGTTGGTGGTATTACAGTGCTTATTATCTTCTCCATCTTTCTTACACAACAGGCAGGTGAGCTACTGCCCAAACAAAAATTATCCAAGCAAATATTTTCTGCTGTAGCCGTGTTTTGCTCTTTTGCTTTGGTGATGTTACAGGTGTATAAACATAAATTCACCGCAACAACGGAACAATCGGTATCTCCTGTCATTACAAATATTGGTGATAAAATGTTGTCTGTGGAAGAAGGCGGCTATGCATTGCCTTTTGAAATGATCAGTATGTTGTTGTTGGCGGCATTGGTTGGCTGTATTGTTATTGCCATGCGTTCTAATAAAACTGAAACTGTTCAAGCTATATCATGATAACACCCGGATTGCACCATATTCTTTTTTTAAGCACAGCACTTTTTTTTATTGGGGTGTATGGATTTCTTACGAGGAGGAATTTGGTGACTATGCTCATGAGTATTGAACTTATCCTGAACAGTGTGAACCTGAATTTTATTGCATTTAATAAATACCTCTGGCCAAACAGGATGGACGGGTTGTTTTTTACCATATTCATTATTGCCATTGCTGCTGCAGAAGCGGCTGTTGCAATTGCCATCATCATTAATTTATACAGAACACATAATTCAATTGATGTGGAGCAGGCGGAGGAAATGAAATATTAAATCGATATAGACCGAAATGTAAATATGTGATGCAATAAAAGAACAATGCAGCAGATTTTTAGAGTATGAAAAATATTTTTCTTCAAATACAAGTTTCAGAACTTATTCCAGGCGAAAGCCTGCAATGGATGCTTTTACTTGTACCATTGTTACCTCTTAGCTGCTTTTATTATTTTGGGTTTATTTGGAAGGGAATATTTTAATAAATCAGCAGGAATAATTGCAACTACACTTTTATTGATTTCTACCGTAATAGCTTTTTATGTTTCTTATAATTATTTTTACATATGGGAAAGTGGATGGTGTTTACCAAAAGATAATTGTCTTCAAATACACCTGGCTTAGCTTTTCTGAAAGTATGTCAATTGATATGGGCGCTATACTTGACCCCATCACAGCCATGATGTTGATTGTAGTCCCACTCATTTCTTTGATGGTGCATATTTACAGCCTTTCCTATTTAAAAGGGGAAAAAAGATTTGCCACCTATTATGCTTTCCTGGGACTGTTTACTTTCTCTATGTTAGGGTTGGTTTTGTCAACCAATATTTTCCAGATGTATTTTTTCTGGGAATTGGTTGGTGTTTCTTCTTTCTTATTAATTGGCTTTTACTATGATAAACCCAGTGCAGTTGCAGCCTGTAAAAAAGCATTTATCGTTACCCGCTTTGCAGACCTTGGCTTCTTAATTGGAATACTTGTGTTGTCTTTTTATGCAAACAGTTTTGACTTTGCAACTATCATCAGCAATCTTAGTGCAGCAAACAATCCAGCTTTCACTGCATCATTTTTAGGCATATCAGCTTTATCATGGGGTGTTGCATTGGTGTTTATTGGCGGCGCCGGAAAAAGTGCCATGTTTCCTTTGCATATCTGGCTGCCGGATGCAATGGAAGGCCCAACGCCTGTTTCTGCATTGATACATGCTGCAACCATGGTAGTGGCAGGTGTGTTTTTGGTAGCAAGATTATTTCCTGTGTTCAGCATATCCCAACCGGTTATGCATCTCATTGCATATATCGGCGCTTTCTCTGCGTTATTTGCTGCCATCATTGCCTGTACACAAACTGATATTAAAAGAGTACTGGCATATTCGACTATGAGCCAGATTGGGTTTATGATGTTTGCATTGGGTGTGGCAAATACAGAAAACAGTTTGGGCTATACTGCTTCGTTATTTCATTTGTTTACACATGCTATGTTTAAAGCATTGCTGTTTCTTGGTGCAGGCGCAGTGATACATTATGTACACAGCAACGAAATGAAAGATATGGGTGGGTTAAGAAAATATTTACCCATCACTCATATTACTTTTCTCGTTGCCTGTTTGGCTATTGCAGGCATTCCGCCATTTGCAGGTTTCTTTAGTAAAGAAGAAATTTTGATGGCCGCTTTTGAAAGCAATAAAATTGTTTTTTACTATCGCCATATTTACTTCTGCTCTCACTGCTTTTTATATGTTCCGTTTGTATTTTAAAATATTCTGGAACAAAGAAGCTCACCTGCATGGTGAGACACCATGGCGAAGGTGGTTTCGCAATGATGTTTCCATTAATCATTCTTGCTGTTGCGGCATGTGGTGTTGGTTTTATTCCCTTTGGAAATTTTGTTACTTCTGATGGGCACCCATTACATTCTGAATTGCATTTGACTTTTTCAATCGCTCCCGTTGCATTGGCTTTGATTGGAATTTTTACAGCCAGGTGGCTATACAAGAATGAAAGGGGTAAATCTGCAAAACTTGCCAACTCACTCAATGGGTTTTACAAATCAGCCTATAATAAATTTTATATTGATGAGATATACATCTTCATCACAAAAAAAATAATTTTTAACCTGATTGCAAAACCTGCGGCATGGATAGATAAAAATATAGTGGATGGTTTGGTGAATGCCACAGGCGATGGAACAGGTTTGATATCAGAAAAAATAAAAGGGCTGCAATCTGGAAAAGTGCAGCAATATGCTGTTTACTCTTTATTGGGTGTAATTGGATTGGCTGCATTGTTTATTTATTTATGGAAATAGGAAAGACGAAATGAATTTATTGTTACTCATATTAATTCCTTTACTCACAGCAATAGCGATATTGCTGATGCCCGGCAAAGCATACGTACGCTGGATGGCATTGATCGGTTCTGTTGTACAATTATTTGCTTCACTAAATTTATATGTTGCATTCAAAAATGCAAAGCAAGCAACACAATTTGCTTTTGAACAACAACACAACTGGTTTCCCAACTGGGGCATCAGCTTTCATATAGGTGTGGATGGAATTGCTGTATCAATGATACTGCTCACCGCATTTGTTGTAATTGCCGGCGTGCTGGTATCATGGAATGTAGAGAAGATGGTAAAGGAATTTTATTTCCTGCTCATTTTATTAAGCCTAGGCGCATATGGTTTCTTTATTTCGCTTGACCTGTTTGTTTTATTCTTCTTCCTTGAAATAGCTGTGATACCAAAGTTTTTATTAATTGGTATCTGGGGAAGTGGCAAGAAAGAGTATGCAGCCAATAAACTGGCGTTGTTGCTCATGCTGGGCTCTGCCCTGGTGTTAGTAGGAATGCTGGGCACTTATTTTGGTACTGGTTTAAAAACCTTTGATCTTATTGCATTATCAAAATCGCCGATAGCACACGAAGTACAAAAAATGTGTTTCCCATTGTTATTTGTCGGTTTTGGAATTTTCACAGCCTTGTTTCCTTTTCATACCTGGGTGCCAGACGGACACTCTTCTGCACCAACTGCAGGTTCTATGTTTTTAGCTGGCATATCAATGAAACTTGGAGGTTATGGTTGTTTACGTGTTGCTACTTACTTAATGCCGGATGGAGCAAAAGAGTATTCACACATTATCATCATACTGGCATCCATTGCTATTTTATATGGTGCTTTCGCTACAATGATGCAGAAGGATTTTAAATATATCAATGCTTATTCATCTGTAAGCCATTGCGGATTTGTTTTGCTTGGCATTGGAATGCTGACAAAAACAGCCATCACCGGTGCTGTAATGCAAATGGTAAGTCATGGGTTGATGACCGCCTTGTTCTTTGCAGTTATCGGCATGATATACGAACGGACACATACAAGACAGGCGAGATGAGATGGGAGGCTTATTGAAAACAATGCCTTTTATATCAACAGTATTATTTATTGTTGGACTGTGTTCTTTAGGATTACCTGGATTAAGTGGCTTTGCAGCAGAGATGACAATATTTGTTGGCTCATGGCAGAACGCAGATATGTTTCACCGGATTGCAACGATCATTGCCTGTATGTCGATCGTGGTAACAGCAGTATATATTTTACGGGCTATTGGTAAAGTGGCAATGGGCCCGATAAAAGAAAGTTATGAGGTATTGACGGATGCCAACTGGAATGAAAAGGCAGCAGCGATCATTTTATTGGTGGGTATCCTGGCAATTGGGTTGGCGCCAATGTGGTTAAATGACCTGGTAACACCGGGAGCAGAAATTATCATGCAAAAAATTGCCCCCTCTGCCCCCTGATGCTTGCGCCATAGCTTCAGCATCGGTGCAAAGGGGGAACTTAGCAAGAATTCAAATTTTTGAAGTGATTGTTAAGTAGCAGAGAGTAAGTGCCTTTGGTGATTAAAGAAATGATAATGATGTGGAAGATAAAATGTTTATTAACGATTTAAAGTACCGTTCTTTCTCCTTTAGGAGAAGGAGTCGGAGGATGAGGTTATGAGTGAATTTCTAACATTAATGAAACCTGAATTGATGATAACTGTTATCATCTTTCTTTTACTATTTATCAAAATAGGAAAAGGGATGAGTAACAGCAGCCTGCTTGTGCTGATACAGGTTTTGTTATTGGTAAATTTTGCTGCAGGTTTTGTAGCGGTTGAAGAAGGCGAATTGTTTGGTGGCCTGTATAAAACATCTTTATTGGTTACCTACCAAAAAAATGTTTTAAATCTTGCTGTGTTTCTTATCTCATTATTATTTTCCGACTGGTTTAAACAAAGTAATAACCTGGCGGAATTTTTTATCCTGCTGTTGAGTGCTTTGCTGGGAATGTCCTTCCTTTTATCAAGCAATAATTTGCTGATGTTCTATTTGTCATTGGAACTGGCAACTATTCCCGTTGCAGCGATGGCAAATTTTGATCTGCATAAAAGAGTTTCTTCAGAAGCTGCGATGAAGATGATACTTAGTTCAGCTTTTTCATCCGGCATTTTATTATTTGGCATTTCATTAGTGTATGGCGCTACCGGCACTATCAGTTTTGAAACATTGCCATCAGTTGTTACAATGAATGCTTTGCAAATAATGGCATTTGTATTTTTGTTTGCTGCATTCGCTTTTAAATTATCCATTGTACCATTTCATTTATGGACGGCAGATGTATATGAAGGTTCACCTATTGCTACTACTGCATTTTTATCAGTGATATCAAAAGGAGCTTTTGCATTCGTGTTCATCACTGCTTTATACAAAGTATTTCAACCGTTGCATGATGTTTGGTATAATTTGATCATAATACTTTCCATTGCCACCATGCTTATAGGAAACCTGTTTGCATTGCGCCAGCAAAATATCAAACGTTTCCTTGCTTTTTCTTCCATTGCACAGGTGGGTTTTATTTTGGTAGGCATCAGCAGCAACTCGGCAGCAGGTATTACATCAGTTGTGTATTTTATTTTGATCTATATCTTTTCTAACCTGGCCGCATTTGCCGTTGCAGCTATTATTTCATCGCAGGCAAATAAAGAGAACATTGATGATTACAAAGGCTTATATCAAACCAATCCATTCCTTAGCTGGATGATGGCATTGGCTTTATTTTCTTTGGCAGGTGTGCCGCCAACTGCCGGCTTCTTTGGTAAATTATTTCTGATAACCGCAGGTGCTCAGGGTGCAAGCTATCTATTTGTAATTATCGTATCGCTTAACCTTGTTATCTCACTGTATTATTATTTAAAGATTGTAAGGGCAATGTTTATGGATAAGAACGAAGAACCAATTACTTCTATTAAGGTTCCGGGTTCTGTAAAACTTGGTTTAATAATTTGTGCAGCAGGTATTGTGTTGACTGGGTTTATCAGTTGGATTTATGATTATATACAGTCTTTAAGTTGAGAACGTTCACAACTTATAACTCATCACTTATAACTTATAACTTTCAATGGCTATAAATAAAAATCATGAATTTGAAGAACTCGATGGAGTTAAATGTGGTATCGTAGAAAAGAACGCTTTGCAGGAAAGAGTGGAGTTTGTAAAAAAATTATTGGAGTTTAATAAATATACAGTTGTAGTTGTTCCCTCACCTGCACCAAAAGCAGTCCCGCCAGCAAGCGGGGCAAAACCTGTTGCCGAAGGAGAAGAAGCGCCACCTCCGCCGCCACCTTATGTTGCCACAACATTTACAATCGGTGTTACAGATTATACTTTCAATCCCATCAATGCCATCTTTGGCAGGTTATTAAAAACACCGGAAGGCTTTGTGGTTACGCAGGCATATTGGTATCAAAAGGAAAATTCAGGGAAGGATGAAGTGCCGTATTATGAGAGAGCTAAATAACCGGCAATGAAAAAATTTAAAACCGGAAGGTTTCTTAAACTAATTTTATTTATTTCTTCTCTGACAGCATTTACATTTATTGTTGCTTTTGCAAGAGATGAAAGTGGGCCTACTGATAATTTTATTTTTAATTTCCTAGCAGATAGCTTTTATATATTTCGTTTCCCAACCCACGTGTTATTTTGGAGTTATATGACTGGATATATCTTTTTTATTGGGCTTTTACTGAATGCCATATTGTATGCATTGATTATTGAATTGCTAATTAGCAATTTGATCATCGGCAATAAAAAGGGAGCTGTAAAAACAACTCCTTAAATTTTATTCTAAATTTATTTCTCAACTAATTTTTTCAAGAACCAACTTCTTCACCTCACTCAACCCAATCCTTTCCTGCACCATCGTATCCCTGTAACGGATGGTAACTGTATTGTCTTCTTTCGTCTGGTGATCGATCGTTACACAGAAAGGCGTACCAATTGCATCCATGCGGCGGTAGCGTTTGCCAATCGCATCTTTCTCTTCATAAAAACACATAAAGCTGCCTTTGCAATCATTCATCAGTTCCCTTGCTATTTCAGGCAAACCATCTTTCTTCAGCAATGGTAATATCGCTAATTTGGTAGGAGCAATTTTTGCAGGAATACGCAACACTACACGGCTGTCTTCTGTGCCATCTTCTTTATTCCATTTTTCTTCAGCATAAGCATTGCTCAAAATAGTAAGAAACAAACGATCAAGACCAACAGATGTTTCCAATACATATGGAACATAATTTCCATAGGCTTTGCCGGTTGCAGGGTCAATATCATTATCAAAATACTGCTGCTTCTTCTTACTATATGTTTGATGCTGAGTCAAATCATAGTCAGTTCTGGAGTGAATACCTTCCAATTCTTTCCAGCCAAATGGAAATTCAAATTCAATATCCAAGGCTGCATCCGCATAAAAAGCAAGTTTTACGTGATCATGAAAACGTAATTTCTCTGCAGGGATCCCCAAACTCTCATGCCATTTTTTTCTTTCCTCTTTCCAGTAGTTGTACCATTCCATTTGTGTACCAGGGCGAATAAAGAATTGCATTTCCATTTGTTCAAACTCTCTCATGCGGAAAATAAATTGCCTTGCAACAATCTCATTCCTGAAAGCTTTACCCGTTTGTGCAATACCAAAAGGAATTTTCATCCTGCCGGTTTTTTGCACATTTAAAAAGTTTACAAAAATACCTTGTGCAGTTTCCGGGCGCAGGTACACAATATTATCATCAGGATTATCAGAAGCCACTGCACCAAACTCTGTCTTGAACATCAAATTAAATTGGCGCACATCTGTCCAGTTACTCGTTTTGCTCACAGAGCAGATCATCTTATTGTCTTCAATCAGTTTTTTCAAACCGGCATAATCATCTTTCGCAAGCAGCGCATCCATGGCATCAATCAGGGCTTTGCTATCTGCTTCTGGTAATGTCTCTGCAAAACCTTCTATTAAATGGTCAACCCTGTATCTTTTCTTGCTGTCTTTATTGTCGATCATCGGATCGCTGAAATTATCAACGTGGCCGCTTGCCTTCCACACAGTCGGGTGCATAAAAATAGCAGCATCAATGCCTACAATATTGTCGTGCATTTGCGTCATGCTCTTCCACCAGTAATCCCTGATGTTCTTTTTCAATTGAGCGCCGTTCTGCCCATAGTCATACACAGCCGCCAGGCCATCATAAATTTCACTCGATTGAAAAATGTAGCCATATTCTTTGCAGTGTGCAATGAGCGCTGCAAAGATGTTTTGTTCGTTTGCCATAAGGCGGCAAAAATAAGCGAAAAGTGAAAAGGAAAGAGGCAAAACTTGCGGAGAAGGTGCGTCAGGTTACTTCCTGTATTCTTTGATAGGATTATACTCAATGCCTAAATCTTTTTTTGCCTGGATAATGGCTTTAAACATGGCATCATTATCTTTTAAAAACTGTGTAAGTCTTTCTTCGGGTGTTTTGGCCAGCCATATTTCAAGCTGGATTTTTTTGATATGTTCAGGTGTATCTGTCATTACTGTTTTAATAAACCAAAGGTATTTAATTTCAAGGACGTAACCCATTTATGTATGTATTGCCAGTCAATTCCATTTGTTGCAGACAATATTTTTATATCTTCTTTCTGAATATCACTTTCTATTTGCTGTATCCAGGCTATTTTAGAGATGATCAGATCTTCAACTGATACAAGGTTTATAGTCATTCCCTGGAAATTGACCGGTTTTCTTCTTTCAAATTCTATAAGCCTGTAAGGCTCTTCTTTCAAAATAATAAAATCAGCTTTATAGCCGCTTGCATGGTCTATAATATTAAACATGCCTTTTCTTTCTATTGCTTCTTTCACAGCATCTTCATCGCAATAATATCCTTTCTTAAAATATGTTGTCAATCCTTTCACATCTTTAGGCTGCAGATGAACAATAAAATCAAAATCCCTGGTAAACCTTGGCACAGAATAAATACTCATCGCCACACTGCCCGAAAGCATGTAAGGAATTTTTTCCTTTTCAAAATATCCCACCAGTTGTTTTAAATATTCAATCATTATATTGGCTATTTCAGTTTATCATTCCCTTTATGCCTTTCCGAATCTCTCACATTTTTCTTCTCAAAGTTTTTTTCCAGTGCAGCAGTTAAATCAACACCAGTTTGATTCGCCAAACAGATCAATACCCACAACACATCCGCCATTTCATCTCCTAACTCTTTTCCTTTGTCACTTTCTTTAAAACTCTGTTCACCATATTTTCTCACCATCAATCTTGATAGTTCACCTACTTCTTCCATCAGTATTCCAAGATTCGTCAATTCATTAAAATATCTTACACCAACAGTTTTTATCCATTGGTCAACTTTTTCTTGTGCTTCTTTAATAGTTATTTCTTTCATCACTCTCTGTTTTTTGTATCAATGCAAATAGTAACAGGCCCATCATTTAATAAAGATACTTTCATATCTGCACCAAATTCTCCTGTATAAATTTTCTTTCCCAAATCATTTTCTAATTGTGCAATCATCTTTTTATACACCGGTATCGCAATTCTGCCTTGCTTGCTTTTAAATAAGAAGGCCGGTTTCCTTTTTTTGTAGAGGCATGTAAAGTAAACTGGCTTACCAATAAAATATCACCTGCAATATCTTTCACCGATATATTGGGCACTTTATTTTCGTCATCAAAAATGCGGAGGTTTACAATCTTGTTGCTTAGCCATACAATGTCTTCATTAGTATCTGCATCTTCAATACCAACCAATACAAGCAACCCATTTTCAATAGATGATTTTATTTTTCCATCAATGGTTACACTGGCTTTTGTTACCCTTTGTAGCACTGCTTTCATTTGCTAAAGATAGTACCAGTGTAATACAGAAATGATAAATAGTAAATTGCTGGTGAATGGAGTCACGAAATAAGTTCGGGATAAACTCTGCCACTTCTGCCCAATCATTGTACCAAAGCCTGTAACCCAAAAAATAAGAAATAGGGAATGAAAAACCTGCCTGCGGGAAGGCAGGTAAGGAATAAGAAAGTAAAGTAGCATTCGTGTTCATTCGAGTAATTCGTGGCAAAACAATCTGTGTTTATCTGTGTAGTCTGTGGCAAATCCCCTTGTTTCATTGGTGAAATTAATACCCAACTACTTTTACTGACTTTTCCAAAACTTTTTTGAAAAATTCTATCCACAAAAAGTGTATAACCCACCAAATGCCCTGCCTGTGTGAGCCTCCAATTTTTGCACATTCTTTTTCCACAACTGTTGATATTTAGCGGTAACTAAAATCAATGCCAACAGATATTTTCGTTGCCTTGTTTGATACAAGTAACAATTTGATAACAATCTAATAAAAGCCATATTTACTAAACCTGCTAACCACAAACAGCTATGCCTAAAAAAAACCAAACACCCCAACGCCTGCAGTTTGCCAGGCAGTTTACAAAAGAAGGCGTATCGCCTTACGACATGTTCGAATACGATTACAGAACAAGTGTGATAAAGGATCCGAGTGGTAAAGTTGTTTTCCAGATGGATAATGTGGAAGTACCAAAGCAGTGGAGCCAGATAGCTACAGATATTTTGGCACAAAAATATTTTCGTAAAGCAGGTGTACCGCAGGCAGATGGCACCACAGGCAGGGAGACAACTGTAAAACAGGTGGCTCACCGTATGGCGCATTGCTGGAGGATATGGGGTGAACAATATGGCTATTTTGTTTCTGAAAAAGATGCACAGATTTTTTATGACGAGTTAGTCTATTCAATATTAAACCAGGCTTGCGTACCAAACAGTCCGCAATGGTTCAATACAGGGTTGTATTCTGTATATGGTATTACCGGGAAACCACAGGGACATTATTATGTAGATGCTAAAGATGGCCAATTAAAAAAATCATCTAATGCTTACGAACGTCCCCAGCCTCATGCCTGTTTTATTTTAAGTGTAGATGATGATTTAGTGAACGAAGGCGGCATCATGGACTTGTGGGTAAGAGAAGCAAGGATCTTTAAATACGGAAGTGGTGTAGGTACCAACTACAGCAACATACGTGGTGAAGGAGAGAAATTAAGTGGCGGTGGCACATCAAGCGGCCTGATGAGTTTTCTTAAAATAGGCGACAGGGCTGCAGGTGCAATCAAAAGCGGTGGCACTACAAGGCGTGCTGCTAAAATGGTTTGTCTTGATCTTGACCATCCTGAAATTGAAAAATTTGTAAACTGGAAAGTTGAAGAAGAAGAAAAAGTAGCCGCTTTAATTGCTGCTGGTTATGCAAGCGATTATGAAGGTGAGGCATACCGTACCGTTAGTGGACAAAACAGTAACAACTCTGTTCGTATCCCCAACGAATTCTTTAAAGTACTGGATGCTGATGGAGATTGGGAATTGAAAGGAAGAAGCGATGGCCGTGTAATGAAAACTGTAAAAGCAAGAAAGCTTTGGAAAGACATTACCTATGCCGCATGGAAATGTGCTGATCCCGGAACACAATATGATACCACTATCAACGAATGGCATACCTGCCCAGAAGGTGGTGCTATCCGTGCAAGCAATCCCTGCAGTGAATATATGTTCCTCGACAACACTGCCTGTAACCTGGCTTCTGTAAACCTCCGCCGTTTCTTTGAAGAAAGTGATAACAGTTTTGATGTAAAAGGATTTGAATACACTTGTCGCCTTTGGACTGTTGTACTGGAAGTATCTGTATTGATGGCACAATTCCCTTCTAAAGAAGTGGCACAATTATCTTATGATTACAGAACACTTGGTTTGGGTTATGCCAACCTTGGTAGTATGTTAATGGTAAGTGGTATTCCTTATGACAGTGAACAGGCAAGAGGAATTGCTGGCGCTATCACTGCTATCATGACCGGTGTTGCATACAAAACATCTGCAGAGATGGCTTCCTTTCTTGGTGCATTTGATAAATATGAAGCCAACAAGAAACACATGCTCCGTGTAATGCGTAATCACCGTGCTGCTGCTTATGATGCACAGGGTGCGTATGAAGGAATACAAATAAAACCACAAGGCATCAATGCAAAATATTGCCCTGACAATTTATTGAAAGCTGCTACTAAAGCATGGGATGATGCAGTGCAGATGGGTGAAAAGTATGGTTACCGCAATGCACAAACAACAGTTATCGCTCCCACAGGAACAATTGGTTTGGTAATGGATTGTGATACTACCGGCGTAGAACCAGATTTTGCTTTGGTGAAGTTTAAAAAATTAAGCGGTGGTGGTTATTTCAAGATCATTAACCAGAGTGTGCCTGCGGCATTGCGTAATTTGAAATACAGTGAAAAAGAAATAGAAGAAATTGTAAACTATGCAAAAGGGCATGCTACATTAGAGGGCGCTCCTTATATCAATACTGCTACATTATTGGCAAAAGGATTTACACAGGACGAACTTGAAAAAGTAGAAGCATCTTTAGGTAGTGCATTTGAAATCGGCTTTGTATTCAATGTATATACATTTGGCGAAGCTGCATTGCAGCGCCTTGGCTTTAAGCCAGAGCAATACCTTGATTTTAGCTGGAGTTTATTGGAAGCGCTGGGCTTTACGGATGAACAAATAGAAGCTGCAAATATTTATGTATGCGGTACTATGACAGTGGAAGGCGCTCCTTATTTAAAAGATGAACATTTACCAGTGTTTGATTGCGCTAACAAATGCGGACAAAAAGGCGAACGCTATATTCATGCACATGGACACATCCGTATGATGGGTGCTGCACAACCTTTCTTAAGTGGTGCTATCAGCAAAACAATTAACCTGCCGCATGAAGCAAGCATAGAAGAAATTGCAGACTGCTATCGTTTAAGCTGGGAGCTTGGCTTAAAAGCAAATGCTTTATACCGTGATGGTTCTAAACTGAGCCAGCCACTCAGCAATAAATCAGACAAGAAAAAATCGACCAACGAAAAAGAAGAAGCAACTGCTGAAGCTACGGCCAACGACCAACAGTCAACGATCAACGAAGCCCAGATCGTTGATATGAGCAAACTCACCATTGATGATTTGCTGGAAGAAGTAGCCAAGAGAGTTCAAAGCAGCCCTGATACCGTATTGAAAGGCAAGCTGGCAAAAATTGTTGAACGCAAAACATTACCAGCCAAACGCCGTGGCTTTACACAAAAAGCAAAAATAAACGGGCAGGCATTATTCTTACGCACGGGTGAATATGGTGATGGAACGGTTGGTGAAATTTTTATTGACATGGCTAAGGAAGGAGCAACTGTGAGAAGTATGCTGAACTGTTTTGCTATCTCCATCTCTATCGGTTTGCAATATGGCGTTCCTTTAGAAGAGTTTGTTGAGAAATTTGTGTTCACCAGGTTTGAACCATCCGGCATGGTGGATCATCCGAATATCAAAACCACCACTTCTATCATCGACTTTATCTTCCGTTCACTGGCGTATGAATATTTAGGCCGCAACGATTTAGTTCATGTACTGGACAAACCCGAAGTGGAAAATTTAGGCGAAGAAACATGGAATGAATCATCGCCAACTATTGGTGACAGGAAACCAGAGCTGAGTGAAGTAAGAGTAATTGGGAGTGCTTCTCCTGCAGGCAATACACAATCACAATCTGCCAAAGCAATGAAAGCAAATGGTATGGATGCAGTGAATGCAGCAGCTAAAAGTATGCAGAGCGATGCACCATCTTGTAACACTTGTGGACATATCACTATCCGTAGTGGTACTTGTTACAAATGTTTGAATTGCGGCAACAGCATGGGATGTAGTTAAGCTTACAAGTACCATTTATATACATCAACGCCTCCATTTATGGAGGCGTTTGTTATTGTTGATGCTTATGAATTTGTTTTAATAACGAATCGCTAACAGCCGAAGTGATTTGGGTTATCTCTAAATCAGATAAGTTTTCTGAATATTTTTTTCTAATGAAATAAGGCTCATCAGAATTATTTCCATAGTTTATTTCATAATAAAGATTGTTGAAAGTAAATATTATTTTTCTGCTTACACTGAAATCATTAAATCCATTATACTTAAAGCTATTAAATAGAAAAGTAAATGAAAAATCATTTATGGTATCATTTACATATTGGGGGATTTTTTTTATTATTTGTTCCTTAACTCTTATCATAAACGATGCAGGAGTAGAAAAATTTATATGGATTTTCTTTTCATTAAATAATTCATCAAGTACCTTAATTTTATCATCAATGTTAGAAAATAACTTCACAGCATCTTCCTCAATTATTTTTGCAATAATCTCCTTTGTTCTTTTTATTTCAAGAGCATCTTTCGTCTTGACGTTTCTTTTAAGAACCCCAACTTTTTTTTCCCAGTCCCCTGTCTCATCCACACTTTCTCCTTTAGCTGCTTTAATAGAAACATCGTAACTCCATAACAATTGCTCTCCAACAAATCTTACAAATGCTTCTAAATTTCCAGTATCAGCTTCATGCAATGCAAACAGGTAATTCTTTTTATCGGCTGATTTTATAATAACAGGAGGCAAACCATTTTTCAATAAATGATAATTCATCAATAACCTTGATATCCTCCCATTGCCATCATCAAAAGGATGAATACAAACGAATCGATAATGTACTTCTGCAGCAACTTCAATAGGATGCCTGGAAGAATCTTCAGCAGCTTCTTTATACCATTTCAATAAATCATTCATCATCGCAGGCGTTTCCTGAACAGAAGCATAATGAAACATTTCACCATTTTGCAAGCGAACAGAATTTGGGAATGATTTGTATTCACCAATCTTTATCAATCTTCTTGTAGCTTGTCCATCTGGCGTTAAAGCTTCTTTATAAAATGGTTCTTTTAAAATGATGCTGTTTATTTCACGGATAAAACTCTCTGTCAATGTTCTTTCTTTATCTGACGCTAAATCTTCAATTAGTTTCAACGCCACATCATGTCCTTTCATTTCTTCATATTCTCTCAATTCATGGTTACCTTTTGTTTGGCCAAAAATCAACAGTAACTCCGTCTCCCCATAAGTAAGTGTATTCCCTTCAATATGATTGCTATTATAATTCCATTCCAGCCTGAATTTTTTATCAAGCCGTTGCTGGTCTTCTGGTTTTAATGGCTTCAGTTGCTCAAACTCTTGTTTCAGCTTTTCTATATATTCAATTAAATCTTTCATCAGGGTATAAATCTACTTAATTTTCATATTTGCCAATAACAATAAATTCACCCAATATCATCTTTGTACTTTCTACCTTTGGTTATCTTTTCAAAATAAATCATTGGTATGAAAAATTGCCTTACTGCACTCTTGTCGCTTATCTGCCTTCATTCTATTGCACAAAATAAACAAGGTTTGGTTAGCGGTCCCTGGGCTGGTAATGTGGAGCTACGTAATGCTACGATATGGGTGGAAGTAACACCCGATGTAAAAAGTGTTGCTGTAAAATATCATGCAGAAAATTCAACAGAAGGAAAAACAGTGGAATACAAAGGCGAACTCGGTAAAGATTTTAATCCATTAAAGATAGAGTTGAATGGATTGGAGATGAATACTGTTTATCTCTATGATATTATAATTGATGGAAAGAAAGTTGAACCCGGCTTTGCAACAAAATTTACCACCAAAGATCTATGGCAGCACCGCAAACCTGCTCCCGACTTTAGTTTCCTCGCCGGCAGTTGTGCTTATTTCAATGAACCAAAATTTGACCGTCCCGGAAAACCTTATGGTGGTGACTCGTCCATATTTGAAACTATGGCCAACACAACTGCAGCTTTTCATGTGTGGCTGGGAGATAACTGGTACACAAGAGAAGTTGATTATTATACAAGATGGGGATTGAATTACCGTGCCAGTCGTGATAGAAGTTTACCTGTATTGCAAAAGTTTATGGCAGCTATGCCGCAATATTCTATTTGGGATGATCATGATTATGGACCAAATGATATGGGCAAGAGTTATATCTTAAAAGAAGAGAGCAGGAAAATATTTATGAACTATAGCTGCAACCCAGGCTATGGACAAAAAGGTGAAGGCATTTATTCACTGGTGACTTACGGTGATGTGGATATTTTTTTAACCGACGACCGGTACTTCCGCAGCGAAGATGATATGCCTGACAGTATTGATGGAAAACAGAATGAAAGCAAAACCTATTTTGGCAAAATGCAGATGGACTGGCTTAAGAACGCAATGCTCCATAGCAAGGCTACTTTTAAAATTGTTGCCACCGGCGGACAAATTTTAAATCCTTATTCTGATTATGAATGCCTGAAAGCATATAGTGCAGAATACAATGATCTACTGAAGTTTTTAAGTGATACAAAAGTAAAAGGGGTTTTATTTTTCTCCGGCGATCGCCACCACAGTGAAGTGATAAAGCTGGAACGCAAAGGTTTATATACGTTGTATGATGTAACCAACTCACCTTATACATCTGGTGTTGGTAAAGTAAGGGGCGAAGAACTCCGCAATCCGGCAAGGATACCCGGCACATTAGTGGAAGCACAAAACTTTACAAAAGTATCTGTGAGTGGAAAGAAAAATGAAAGGGTGCTGGCAATTGAGTTTTTAGGATTGAAAGGAGAGAAGTTGGGAGAGTGGAGTGTGAATGAAAAGGAAATGCAATAGCTGTTAAAAAAATTATTTAGAGTAGGTACATAATTTCACAGTTATAAAACTGTATTTGTATTTCACAGGGCAGCTATCTTCTTCCATGTTGTTTTTCATTCAATTATAACTACTGCCCAAGTTATATTACTAATCCGGAAAAGCAAACTAACTTCATATCAGAATATTTTATTCCGGTTTTTCTTTCGGTATTTACAAAACCCAACTCTCCATCATGGATGTAATTGAAATTGAAAAGGCAAAAGCACATATCATTGTGGAAATCATCGAGTATATACCTAATGCTGTACTTAGCAAAACCATCATCCGCAGGGCAACCGGCAATATCAGTATTTCCTCCTTTGATGCCGGCGAAGAACTGGCTGAAAAAATTTCACCGTTTGATAATTTCATACAGATTATTGATGGCGTTGCAGAGTTGATTATTGACAAGAAAAAATTCAAGCTTTCTCTGGGTGATGGCATTGTAATTCCCGCCCATGCAAGACATTGCTTTAATGCAAACGAACAGTTTAAGATGATCTCCACTATAATCAAAAGCGGTTACGAAGACTAACATAAAACCAGCTTTTACTTATCCGCTATCTTTGCCGCATGACCTCTCAGTATTTTACTTATGAAAAGCAAAAAGTGGTGCAGGCACTGCGGTATCATTTTATTTCAAGAAGGGAAATAAAGTTTATGATAATACTGGTGAATGTATTTGCGATTGTTTCTGCCGCTTTGTTTTTTGCAAAAAAAATATCTCCACTGGCATTTCTTATCAGCTCGTTATTATGGATTGTCATGATGATGGCTTTCTGGTTTTTTCTTCCTGTCAATATTTATAAAAGAAGCGTTACGTTCCGGGACAGGTTCAGGGCTACACTAAATGACAATGGATTTATGATTGAAAACGAAAGGGGCAGCCGCAGCTGGCAGTGGAATGAGTTTAGCGAAACGCTTGAAAGCCCACATTTTTTTCATTTGTATTTCGACAGCAGGTCGTTCTTTATTGTACCCAAAGATGCTTTTGAAGGAGATGATGTACATGAAGCAAGGAAGATATTGAGAGAGAAAATTAGAAAAAGTTAATCATTATTTGTTATTCGTTATTGATGTGAAGGTTTACAATATATTATCTGGCAGAAAGGATTAAATACTATTAACCAATAACAAATAACTACTACACCAGCTTCTTTTCCATTACACGGTGAGGGATATTTACTTCAATAAATTCATCGCCCCGGGTTCTGTAGCCATAGCGTTCGTAAAAGCCAATAGCGGTTTCACGGGCATGCATCATTATTGATTTAAAACCACGGTCACGGGCAATATTTTCAGCAAACTGCATCATGCTTTCACCAATGCCCAGGCCCTGCCTGTTTTTTTGCACTGCCATTTGCCGCATTTTGGTACACATACTGTCAATTTTAGTAAGCAGGCAGCAGCCAATTATTTTATCATCTTCAAAAGCCCCGATCAAAATATCATCTTTTTCCCTTTGAAGCTCTTCCTCGGTAAAAGTGAGCCCCAGGGGTTTACGCATTATTTCATACCGCAGCTTTACCATCTGGTCGTAATCTGTACTGCCATGATATATCTGCTTTAAAGCCATGTTGCAATATAACAAAATCTTTTGGCTAAAAACAGGGGGGAAATACGGTGTATATAAAATAAAAAAAGCCCCTTTTGGGGGCCTTTTGGTACGGTTAAAAGTGGTTTATTGTTTTATCACTTTTATCGTTTCCGCCTTGATACTGTTGCTTATAGTAAGCAGGTAAGTACCGGGTGGGATTGTTTGTGCCTGGTATAAGGAGATTGTACTAGTGCCTTTTTTTGCGTTGCTGTTCTGCGTCATGATGGCGCTGCCTGCTACATTGCAGAGGGTAATTTTTACCGGCATCACTTCATCGCTGTAAAATTCAATAGTAAGGTTGCCTGTAAAGGGCAACGGCCATGCTTTAACGTTTGCTTTTATCGCAGCACCTGATTGAATGGTTACAGTAGCGGAGTATTTAAAGCTGCCGTTTATATTCACCATTTTGAGGCGGTAATAAACAAGCGTGTGTTTGTAAAAGAACAGATCGTCTGTGCTTTGATAATTGTTGGTTGTATTTCCTTTTGCTGTAATAGTGGCAATGGTTTCAAAACTATTGCCATCATTGCTTCTTTGTAATTCAAAATAGCTGCTGTTGTTTTCGTTTTGCGTTTGCCAGTATAATTGCGCTGTTTTATTTTGAACAGTACCTGTAAAATTTAATACCGTTATAGGTAAAATCACTGGTGGCTTTCCTGTAACAGGGATAGTATAAATTGCTACATTAGATATGTTGCCGCTTTCATCTGAAGCAGTGTAAGTAAAAACCACGTTGCCACTGTAAAGGGAATCGGGAGTAAAATAAAGATTGGCAGCAAGGTCTGGCGTAAGCATCATGCCTTCGCTTACAGGTACCAGGTTGCCGTTCATGTCGAGGCTAAGTTCACCCTGCGAAGCAGAGGGAACAGTAATGATGCTGTACATGGCAATAGTGCTTGTGGCAGATGTTGCACTAAAAGGCAATATTGCAGATGCCTGCACTAATGGAGACATAGTAATATTATATGCCACTGGCACATCTTCAGCGGTTGCACCTGCTGAAATTAAAAGCATTGTAACTGCCAATACTGATTTGAAAAATGTTTTCATAATAACAATTTGTGATGTTATTGATTTGGGGGGATTGTAAGAAAGATTGTATTAATGGCTTGTTTTAACCGGGCTGTCTTTTTTTACAATTGTTTTTTGTGCCTGCGAAGTACCAGCAATACATAATGCCGCCACGGTTATTACAAACCAGATGAAGTGCATCTTTAACTGATAAGCTTTCGTTTGCATAGCCATTGTGCTTAGCACTTTTACTGCCGTGATTGATATTTGTTTTCATAACTGGGTATTTATGTACCGTCATTTAAAACAGGATTGGTGCCAAATGCTGAAACCCTTTGCCAGCAAAGGGTTGATGAAAAAAAGGGCTGCAGTTTATTCCATTATATAGAGCATTTTGCCAAAAAAAATAAAAAGCCAGGAATTTTTGTATAGCGCTTTGCCCTTTAATAAAGGCTACAAAGGTTGAAAGTGAAAGGCTTTAAAAAGTAAAAAGAAATTTTATTGGTTTTGTCTTCCGAACAATATACATTTCAAGGCGTTTTGCCATTTTTTTAATAGCTGCAATAATTCTTTGTATTTATTTCAAAAAGTATATTTTTGCTGCTGAAAAAATTAAATAATACTACCATGTCAGACATTGCAACAAGAGTAAAAAAGATCATTGTTGACAAATTAGGTGTTGATGAAGCAGAAGTAACCACTGAAGCTTCGTTTACCAATGATTTAGGTGCCGATAGCTTGGACACCGTGGAATTAATCATGGAATTTGAAAAAGAGTTTAACATCTCCATTCCTGATGAACAGGCAGAAACCATCACAACTGTTGGTCAGGCTGTTACTTACTTAGAAGAACACGCTAAGTAATAAGTAATCTTCATCTGTTTTAATCATCGCAGGCAAATCGTATGGAATTAAAGAGAGTAGTTGTAACCGGGTTGGGGGCCATCACTCCTTTAGGCAAATCTGTCAGTGAATACTGGCAGGGTTTGGCTGATGGTGTTAACGGCTGTGATTTTATCAAACAATTCGACGCTTCCAAATTTAAAACACGGTTTGCCTGTGAGGTTAAAGACTTTGATCCCACTGCTTATCTCGACCGGAAAGAAGCCCGTAAAATTGACCGTTTTACCCAGTTTGCCTTAATTGCTGCCGATGAGGCGGTAAAAGATGCAGGCATCAATAAAGAAAATGTTGATGTTGACAGGGTAGGTGTAATATTTGCCAGCGGCATCGGCGGCCTCATCACTTTCCAGGAAGAGGTTACTAATTATGCTACCGGCGATGGTACACCCAGGTTCAATCCTTTCTTCATTCCCAAGATGATTTTGGATATTGCTGCAGGGCATATCTCTATGAAGCATGGTTTCCGTGGGCCCAACTACGCTGTGGTTAGCGCCTGTGCATCTTCCACCAATGCTATTATTGATGCTTTTGATACCATTCGATTGGGCAAAGCAGATGTAATTGTAACAGGAGGAAGTGAAGCAGTTGTTAGTGCAGCAGGTGTAGGTGGTTTTAATGCTATGAAAGCATTAAGCGAAAGAAATGATGACCCTAAATCTGCCAGCCGCCCGTTTGATAAAGACAGGGATGGTTTTGTAATGGGCGAAGGCGCAGGTGTCATTATTTTGGAAAGCCTTGAACATGCTTTGGCAAGAGGTGCAAAAATTTATTGCGAAATTGCTGGTGGCGGTGCTACTGCCGATGCTCATCATATTACAGCACCACATCCCGAAGGGCTTGGGTGCACAAAACGTAATGAAGGCTGCATTAAAAGATGCTGGCATGAAAGCCGAAGACATTGCTTATATCAATGTTCATGGCACTTCTACTCCTTTAGGTGATATTGCAGAAACCAAAGCCATTTTGAATGTATTTGGTGATCATGCTTACAACCTCAATATCAGTTCTACAAAAAGTATGACGGGCCATTGCCTTGGTGCCGCAGGTGCTTTGGAAGCACTGGCTTGTATCATGGCAGTTACAAAAGATATTATTCCTCCTACTATCAATCACTTTACCGACGATCCGGAACTTGACCCTAAATTAAACTTCACTTTCAATACATCGCAAAAGCGTACTGTAAATGCTGCACTCAGCAACACATTTGGTTTTGGTGGGCATAATGCTTCTGTGATTGTAAAAAAATATAAAGCCTAAGCTTTCTTTGTTTTATCAGCAATCAAATTTCTGACACTTGTTAAGTCAGTACTTATTCCTACTGACGCTTTTGTGATTATATTTATATTAATTTCGATTAACTAACATTTAATCTGTTTGCAGCTTCTCAAAAACATTTTTAAGGAAGATACTAAAAAGAAAGAGTTCAGGAACCAACTCACTAATGTAATTGGTTTTACACCTGGTGAGCTTGATCTTTATATTACTGCACTCAGCCACCGTTCTGTAAGGGAAGGAGCAGATGAAAATAATGAACGGCTGGAGTTTTTAGGGGATGCTGTTTTAAGTTCCATCGTGGCACATTATCTTTTTAAGAAATATCCATATAAAGGCGAGGGCTTTTTAACAGAGATGCGGAGCAAGATGGTAAACCGCCAGCAACTGAATGATATTGGAATTAAGATGGGGTTGAAAAAAATTACCATTTATAACAAACACGATAACTCTCTCAAGATCTCCCAGATTTTTGGCAATACGTTAGAAGCATTGATCGGTGCGGTATATCTTGATAAAGGATATAAGAAGACACAGAAGTGGGTGGAAAAATATATTATCTCCACACACATGTTTATTGATGACCTGGAAACTATCGAGATCAATATCAAAAACAAATTATACGGCTGGGCCAATAAAAATGGCAAAGCGCTGGAGTTTGAAACATTGGGAGAAAAATTTGAAAATGGAAGGCGTTTGTTTACGATTGGAGCCACTGTAGATGGCGAATTAATTGCAGAAGGAAAAGGATATAATAAAAAAGATGCCAGCCAGATAGCGGCGCAGTTGGCGGTTGATAAATTGGGGCTTTAAAACCGTTTCTCGTTTCTTGTTGCTCGTTTGCCTTAATGTTTAGGGTCTTTACATTGGCAAATGCAACTTGTAGTTTAAGGTAAACGAGTAACGCATAACGAGAAACAAGAAACTAGAAACAATGCGTTTTGGAATATTAGGAAGCGGAAGCTGGGGTACAGCGATTGCAAAAATTTTAACCGACAACGGCAACACTATCTACTGGTGGAACCGCAATGAAAAAGCTATTCAGCATATACAGGCACGGCGTAATAACCCACACTACTTAAGCCATGCTTATTTTGATACAAACAAACTGAAACTTACAACGGATGTAGCGGAAGTAATTAATAATTCTGATTGTATTGTTATTGCCATTCCGTCGGCTTATGTTACCAGCACTTTACTTTCGGTTGATAAAAATATTTTTAAAGGAAAGAAGATCATCAGTGCTGTAAAAGGTATTTTACCTGATCAGAATGTATTGCTGAATGATTTTTTAAAAACATGAATTTTCTTTTCCTGTTGAAAATTATTTTGCTGTATTGGGCCCTTGCCATGCAGAGGAAGTGGCAGCTGAAAAATTATCTTACCTCACTTTCTCCGGAATGGATGAAGCGGTGTCACAAGAAATAGCCAACCATTTTAAAACACCATATATCAACACTATCACCAACAGCGATATTTATGGTGTGCAGTATGCTGCTGTGTTAAAAAATATTTATGCTTTGGGCGCAGGCATTGCTCATGGGCTTGACTATGGTGATAATTTTTTAAGTGTACTTATTGCAAACAGTGCCGATGAAATGGCCATTTTTTTAAGAAGCCTTGGTGTACAAAATATACAGGTGGGAACAATTGATCATATCAAGCATGTGCAGCAAAAATCTGCAAACCAACTATGCAGCATCAGTTTATCTCGGTGATCTGTTAGTTACCTGTTACTCATTTACAGCCGCAACCGAACATTTGGTAACATGATTGGCAAAGGCTATTCTGTAAAAGCTGCACAAATTGAAATGAGCATGGTGGCAGAAGGTTACAATGCCAGCAAGTGTATGTACCTCATCAATCAAAAAATAAAAGCAGATATGCCGATTGCTGAAACAGTGTATAAAATTTTGTGGGAAGGTTTGCCTGCGGTAGAAGGGTTTGAAAGGATTGAGCAGACGCTGGAATAATTTTTAATTATAAACCCTTCAAACACTTAATTGCTTCACAAAATCTTAACCATATCAATTCTTCTTTTAAGCTATTCTGCTTTTGGCCAGAATAATGATGTGTGGATTAATTTCTATGATACTGTAAATAATCTATCTGGTTACAAAGATTTAAAAGGCGATATTAAAATAGCACCTCGTTTTACTCAGGTATCAGCTGACTCATTTTATAATATTAATGCTGTTACAGAAGAAATTGACGGTTCCCTTATTTCATACTATTTATTGAAGAATGGCAGAAAAATAGGTAAGGATAGTGTTTATATGTTTGATTTTACATTTGATTGTGAAAGTGAAAGAAAAATTTTGTTCAATAATAAGAAGAATGATAGAGTTGGCTTTTTTGATAGTGCAGGTAATGTCATTATTCCTGCTATTTACAATTATGCAAATTCATTTTATCATGGATTGGCAGTTGCCCGTAAGAATGCAAAAAGAAAATGTTGGGATGGAGGTAAAGACACAGTTCATTGTGAACATCTTGGGTGGGAAGGAGGTGAATTGGTTTTGATAAATGAAAAAAATGAAATTCTTGCTGATAGCCTAAATGAGGATTTGGGTTATATAAATTGGTATTCTTTAAAACAGAATGCTGTTGTTGATACAGCTATTTATATAAGTATAAAAGGCAGAAATAGTATTACTTATTCTTTCATTGATTATGAAAAAGAATTCAGGAAATGGTTTGCTGATACTTTTTTAATTTCTTTAAAACAAGGAGATAGTAATGGAA
Source organism: uncultured Chitinophagaceae bacterium (assembly GCA_963814445.1). Taxonomy (GTDB): domain Bacteria; phylum Bacteroidota; class Bacteroidia; order Chitinophagales; family Chitinophagaceae; genus Ferruginibacter. The sequence continues at coordinate 113,283 of CAWFCU010000013.1, read as the reverse complement.
TAAACCAACTGCTTTTTTCTGAAATTACACTTTGGGATAGCGAAGACGGTTGGGTAAGTTTAGAAAAGGAAAAATATGTAAAGAAATTCCCATTTGTACTTTCTTGGCAAAAATTTCACGTTAACAAACTCAAAACCTTGTCAATAATTAGCGAGGATTTGAACCAATTTATCTATGAAGAAAAGTTATACAGACGTTTTTTTAATGCATGCGGCATTCATAACAGAGAGTTGTTTCCTTTGTTTCACCTGACATTGACTTATTACAAAAAAAGGAAAACGCCGTTAAAAACACCACCGCCGCCATGGAAAACCGGAGGGAAAATAAAATTTTCAGATTTTGACAAAAAATACGAAATCAGTTACCAGGAAAATTTTGAGTTTTTGAGAACAGAAAGTGGCTACAAAGTATTAAGTGTTTCAGTAAATTAAGAAAACAAATCCGCTGCAATTCCATCTGCAAACAACTTCCCTTCATCCGTTAAAATAAGCTGTGAGTTGTCAAGAACAAGTTTATTGCTGGTCAAATATTTTTTAGATGACGAAACTATTTTCTCACTTAAGGCTGCACCAAAATCATTTCCAACTTTCTCAATATTCAATCCTTCAATTGTTCTCAACGAAGTCATAATATATTCATTCAACCGTTGCGTTGCAGTTAGCTTTTCTTCTTCAAAAGGAATAATGTCTTTTTGCAACGATTGAATGTAGAGGCTGTTGTTAGCAACATTCCACCTGCGGTTACTCCCATCAAATGAGTGTGCAGAAGGCCCAAAGCCATAATAGTTTTTTCCCTGCCAGTAACTGCTGTTGTGTTTGCTTCTCATTCCGGGCAAAGCATAATTGCTTATTTCATAATGCTCATAACCGGCAGTACGCATCCATTGCATCAGCAGTAAAAATTGCCCGGACTGTTTTTCTGCATCCACATTTTCTTTTTTATGCTGCGTAATTAATTTTGATAAAGCTGTTTTGGGTTCCACTGTTAAGGCATAACAGGAAATATGCGGTACCTGTTTTTCAAAAACGATGTCAACATTACGTTTACATTTATCATTCGTCAACAATGGCGAGCCATAAATAAGGTCAATGGAAAAATTGCTGAATCCTGCATTTCTTATTTCATCAATACACTGTAATGATTCGGTAGCTGTATGTGCCCTGTTCATCCATCGTAATTCATCTTCATCAAAAGATTGTATGCCCATGCTCAACCGGTTAATCCCATTCGTTCTCCATTGCGTAAGGTTGCTGCTGTTTACATCATCAGGGTTAGCTTCCAGGGTAATTTCTACAGCAGCGGCTATGGTAAATTTTTTATGCAGGGCTTCAAATATTTTTGTAAGGTCATCAGCAGAAAGCAAACTCGGTGTACCACCGCCCAAATAAATGGTTTCAATTATTTCATTGTTTTGATCAAACAAGGGCGTAATGTTAATTTCTTTCAGCAATGCAGCAATAACGCCTTCCTTATGCCTTATTGATGTGGTAAAATGAAAATTGCAATAGGTACATGCCTGTTTGCAAAAAGGGATATGAATATAAATGCCTGCCAACTATTTTTGATTTACGATTTTACACATTAGATTTGGTACCTGCAATGGCAACAATAAACAACTGCATCAAAATATTTTTCATCTTCCTGGTCATGGCATGTTGTTTCATATCAACAGCTTTTGGCCAGTTGCCTGATACTTCTCAATATCGTTTACACATTCAGTATGTTGACAAAGATAGCTCCTTTAAAGGCGAAGGCTTACACCTGCAGGCTTCGTTTATGAACCAGGCGATTGTGCCTGGATTATATAAACAAATTGCCTGTACAATTGCAACTCAAAGGTTATGTTGGAGCGTCGGTAGATTCAATTGCTTTTGATTCTGCTTCTACTTTTATCAGTTTGTACCTGGGCCCACAACAAAAATGGGTGCAGTTATCTGCCGACAGTATTGATAAAAAAGTGTTAAGTGCAGGAGGTTTTTTCTACGGCGATTACGCCAACAAACCTATAAATTTTACACAGGTTAAGTTATTGAAAGAACGTATGCTCAACTATCTTGAAAACAATGGTTATCCTTTTGCGTCCGTTTTTTTGGATAGTATCAAAATGAATGAGGATGGAATGAATGCTGCATTGAAAGTTAAGCCTGGCCCACTGTATCATATTGATAGTATAAGAGTGTTTGGCAAAGGGAAAATATCCAATTATTTTTTGCAGCGTTATTTAAGCATTCCTAACAAAAGTATTTACAGTAAAGAAAAATTAGAAGATGTTGGCAGGCGTTTGCTTGAATTGCCTTACCTGCAGGAACAGCAACCATCAGACCTTACCATGCTTGGCACAGGCTCTGTATTAAACCTGTACCTGCAACCCAAACGCAGCAGCCAGGTAAATTTTATTGTTGGCTTTTTACCAGCCAATAATCAAACTGGTAAACTGCAGCTCACAGGTGATGTAAACCTGAATTTAAAAAATGCATTGAGTAGCGGCGAAACAATTGCACTCAACTGGCAGCAATTGCAATTGAGTTCCCCAAGATTAATTCTTGGCTACCAGCAACCGTATATTTTCCGTTCTTCTTTTGGTATTGATTTTGGTTTTGAACTGTTTAAAAAGGATTCCACCTTTTTGCAATTCAATACACAGTTCGGCATACAGTATTTATTATCTGCAAGGCAATCGGGCAAACTGTTCATCCAGCAGCAAAAAACAACTTTGCTTGCTGCAGGTGTTGATACCAATGTGATAAAGGCAAGCAAAAAATTGCCGGTGAATATTGATGTAAATGCCGTTAGTGTGGGCCTTGATTATGAATGGGCCAATACCAATTATAAATTCAATCCACGTACGGGCAATGAAGTAAGAGCTGATAACAACGGTGGGAATTAAAACCATCAGCAAGAACGATGACATTGTCAATATCACAGATCCATCTTTTAATTACAACTCTTTGTACGATTCTTTAAAACTGAAAACATACCAGTTAAGAATTAAGCTGAATGCAGCACATTATTTTCCTGTAGGGAAACGAAGCACAGTAAAAACACAACTGAACGCAGGTTATTTCAGCAGCCCCAATATTTTCAGGAATGAATTATTTCAAATTGGCGGGTATAAATTATTACGTGGTTTTGATGAAGAAAGTATTTATGCCACACAGTATGGAGTGTTATCTGCAGAGTACCGCTATTTGCTGGGTTTAAACTCTTACATGTTTGGTTTTGCCGATGTATGGCTGGGCAAAAAATAAATTCCAGGATATTAATAGCAATAATAGTTTCATCAGCACAGGTATTGGGCTTGTTGTTCGAAACAAAATTTGGTTTGCTCAATATGAGTTTTGCCCTTGGTAAACGCAGTGATACAAACTTTGATCTGCGCCGGGCATCCAAAATACATTTTGGGTACATCAATTACTTTTAGATCAATTCATTTTATTTTTGCCCCACAACTTTTTTACTTGAAGGCACTACTTTCTTTTACTGTTTTTCTTATTCCCCATTTTATTATTTGCTCAGCCACCGCAGCAGGACAGCATCCTTGTGCAACAAAAAACAGATTCATCAGTAACCAAGACAGTGCCGCCATCAATAAAGATCACTGTATCAACTACCAAAGATTCAGTAGTACAAACAACAGGTAAACAACCATCAACTTACCAGGGCATTATGGAAAGGGCGCTGCAGCACAATCATTATCTTAATACTAAAGCCGCACCAGTGGCAAAGGTTTCCAGGCTTATGCCACCATTGTTCAACGACATTTTATTTTACATAGTCCTGGTTTTGCTGTTGTTCCTTGGCTTTCTCCGGTTTTTATATGAACGTTATTTTAATAATATGTTCCGGGTGTTCTTCAATACATCGCTGCGGCAAAGCCAGCTTACCGACCAGTTACTGCAGGCAAAGCAGGTATCTCTGTTTTATAACATCCTCTTTGTACTCACCGGCGGGCTATACATTTACTTTTTACTCACCCATTTTAACTGGATGGATAAAAATACACCGTTGATGATGATTGGTATTTGTACCATGTGCCTTGCCGTTGTATATTTTTTCAAATATGTTTCTCTCAGGTTTACGGGGTGGATAACGGGCTACAATGAAGCCGCCAATACTTACTTATTTATTATTTTTCTCATCAATAAAATATTGGGAGTACTGCTTATTCCCTTTGTGGTTGTTATTGCTTTTGGGAGGGAATTTCTGCAATATCCTGCGGTATTGGTATCACTTATTATTATCAGCATCATGTTCCTGCTGCGTTTTTTCCGTTCTTACGGCCTGCTCCGGAAAGATATTAAGGTAAGCCGCTTTCACTTTTTTATTTACATTCTTGGTGTTGAAGTGTTGCCTCTTTTACTGATTTATAAAAGCCTGGTGGTTTTATTTGGTAAAAACATCTAATTTTGCAAAACGGTTTATATAAATCATCGTTTGCATGATAAAACAAGGCGAAAAAACAACAGCTTCTAAAACCCCTTCAATTAAAAAAGTACTTATCACTCAGCCTAAACCGGAAGGGGACAAGTCGCCATACTTTGATCTGGCGAGAAAGCATAATATCGAATTGCAGTTTCATCCTTTTATTATTGTAGAAGGTATTCCCTCAAAAGAGTTCCGCAAACAGAAGATAGAAATTGCCAATTATACTGCTGTGGTATTTACCAGCCGCAATGCCATCGACCATTTTTTCAGGATCTGTGAAGAATTGAAAGTGAATATATCGCAGGATACAAAGTACTTCTGCATCACCGAAGCGGTGGCATTGTACCTGCAAAAGTTTATCCTCTACCGCAAGCGTAAAGTGTTTTATGGTGCCGATGGAACCAACAAAAGCCTGTTTCGATGTTATTAATAAACATAAAGACAACGAAAAATTCCTTTATCCCTGCTCCCAATCTTTTGATAGTGACATTACCAACTGGCTTAAAGGACACAATTGTGAGTATGCCACACCGGTAATGTACAAGATCATCAGCAACGATATAAAGGAGATAATGTCAAAAGGTTTTGATGTTATTTGTTTCTTTACCCCCGGCGGTGTAAAAAGCCTTATCGAAAATTTCCCCAACTACAGGCAAAACGGCACCCGTATCGGTGCTTTTGGTCCCAACACTTTTAAAGCCGTGGAAGAAGCCGGCCTTACACTTGATATTAAAGCACCGCAGCCAATGGCACCCAGTATGGTAAGTGCGTTGGAATTGTATTTGAGTGCTGTCAAAAAAAAGTAAGTACCAAACAGCTTTTCATTTTGTAAGTTTTATTTGCTCTACACAAAACATCGCAGCCTTTCTGCAGCCAGCCTGCATTTCGTTGCTTAATGAATAAATGAGTACTACGAAACTTGTAGAATATCAACTATACAGCGAGGGAGAGAAACACCCTAAAAAATACCGTTAAAAAACCCTTTTTGGTATCAGTTTGTATCAATAATGTTGCATATCAAAATCTAAAAACTACTTTATGCACCTTACAATTTGTAATCGAAAAGGATTGTGGCTTTTACCAGCATTACTATTTTTTGTTGCCATATTTTATTCCTGCAAAAAGGTTGACATCAGGCCATCCAGCGAAAAAATTGTAGAACGGTTTTTAAAGCTGCCGGAGAATGCAAGCCCTCAATTGAATAGAATTATTGAAGATTTAAAAGCAAAAGAAAAAGAGCATTCTTTTATTGAACAGTTTGTTGCTGAAGTGGGTTATCCATTATGGCAATATGCTGAAATTAAAAGGGCAAAACCAAATGGTAATTTTCTGGCAAGGGAAGCAGGGGAAGAAATTGTAGAAATCCCTGTAGTACTGGATGAAAAAGAGTTTGTAAATGCCTTGCTGGAAGTAAAGCTGGATGTAGAAATATTATATAAATTATTTGAAGGTGTCAATTGGGCAAACTACGGTTTTGATAAAGAAGCAGCAATTAATGCAGATAAAATTGTAGCCAAAATGATGCAGTATGAAAAAGTGATATGGAGCAGCCAGGTATTTAAAATAGATGATAACAGGTTGTTTGATTACTGGCCTGCAGGCGATGAGAAACCATCAAGCTTTTTTATAGAGTTGCAAACCAATCCCGTTAATAATGATAAGGTAATGTATGTATATGGTGATTGTGAGGGTGGTAATACAGGTGGCGGCGATACAGGTGGTGGTGATAACGGTGATGGTAATGATTGGACATATGCAAACGGTGGACAGGTTACCGGTTTTTCACCAGATAAGCCTTATACATGGACTGAACCAAATTCACCAGGCTCGCCTGGTTCGCCACCTTCGGGGCCTAAACCAATTTGTTTAACAGACATTATTCATATTGAGGAAAACCCACCAGGAAGTAGTGGATGGAGCTCAACAATAATCTCTTCAGGTGGCTCAAATGGTGGAGGTTCAAGTGGTGGTGATGGCCCCTGCACTCCATTTCCTTGGGCAGGGCTTGGAATAAGAGGCAGTGGCCCATTATATGCTTTGTTTAATCCTTGTTTTGAAGAGGTGCCGCCGGGGGTTACACCGACAACAAATGAAATAGAAGTAACTCCTGAAACAAATCCTTATGGAACAGGACCAAAGCCACTTAAAGAATATTCTGTAGCCAATCGCTGCACAGGTTTGCAGGAGATGTGGAACGATTATCCAAATAATGAAGTAACCGGCTTTGTCACAGCAGACGGCAAATTAATTTTAACAAACGTTGGTGGTACTAATGGTGTAAGCTTTACTGGTTTATTAAAACATACCAGTAACGAGTTAACTGGTGCTGAAGAATATTATTATATTTATCCTATTACAAATGGCGCACCTGCTTTAACATATGATGGTATGCTGACAAGGGCTGGTTATTATATGATACCTGTTGTTGCCACTGTTCATACACATTCGCCATGCAGGATAGACGGAACAAATGGCGTTTCTCATGATGTAAGTTCTCAAGATCAGGATTTGGCAAATGATTTTTCGCAATTGACTCATTGGGTTATAGGTTGCGATGCTATTGCAAAATTCAACGATGCAAGCGATGATTTTTTTGATGTAGAAACAGGGCCAATATCTACGACATGTAGTTTTATACATTAATTATGTATTGGTGTGTTTTGGGTTTGCGAAAACAGTTTTTTACATCACTCGAATAAAATTTAAGTTTGCATATCATTCGGATGTAAATGATGCCTTTTAGTATAAAAAAAATTAAATGCCAAGAAGATTATTTATACTGACTTTTTTTACCTCACTTATAATCGTAAAACCAAATTTTTGTTTTTGTCAATATTTTGAGTTTGACAAATTCAAAACAACATGGAATTTTCTAAAGGTTAAACCTAATTGTAACAGCATTAATAATTCACAAGAAAAAGATTTTGTAGTAATAGATTCGATTGGAATTGATTCTTTCAGAGTAAAAACATTTACAATGTATTTACAGAACTCTAATGAACGACCATTTTTGGACAATAATGAAATCAAAAGAGCCTACAGATTTCTACTGTTGAGGAGCTTTCGCAATAGCATTATAATTAATTTAACCGAAGATAGCGGTAAGGCGAAAGTTGAAACTAAATGGGTTACAAAAAATAAAACAGACAGCATAAAGGTTAGCTGGTTGCCAATATCAAAAGTAGTTGAATTTGAAAATCTATTAATTGCATCAAATTTTTGGGATGATATCGAAACAATAATCAAGGATAAAATATATTTAGATGGGTCGGAATGGATTATTGAAGCAAAGCAAAATAATAAGTACCATTTTCTTTACAGATTTTCTCCCGATGAATATAGTACCATAGATAAAGTAGGTAAGTGGCTAATAACAAATAGTATGGCTGTCGGGGAGAAACTTTATTAAGTATTTTTTGCCCACGCTTGCGTTTGGTGTGCTGTGAATTGAGTGTCATTAAACATTTTGTCCTGCCGGTTCTTTTGCTTTTTTAATCTCAAATTATTAAATTGCTTTCGCAGAACTCCGGCATTGAAAAGAACTTTCGTCCCAGTGGGGTTTCCACACCATAAATCATCAAGTTTAAAATATATTGTGTGGAACCCCACTGCTTGCATAAACCTCAAATTGCATTCATTCAACGGTAAAAGTTTTCTATCAGTTTGGTATGGTTATAATTCATACTGTGAAAGGATTAAACTTTGAAGAGGCTTTACGGTAGGGTTCCACGGAAGGTTATTATCATTTGAAGGGCTTACTGTGGAAACCCTACCAGTACGGAAACTGCTATCGAATTTCTTTAAACATTACGGGTTTTAATCCCTGCTTCTTCCCTGGTAGATCATAATGTACTCCACCAGCATGGCGATAGAAGCCAATGCAGAAACCACATAAGTCATCGCAGCCCATTTCAACGCATCTTTTGCTTTAGCATGTTCATCCTGTCTTGTAATGTTGGCAGTATCCAGCCATTGTAATGCCCTTGCAGAAGCATCAAACTCTACGGGCAAAGTAACTACTGAAAATAAAGTAGTAACTGCAAACAGGATAATACCTACCAGTAATATTGTTGGGTTGCCGCCACCAAAACCCATAAAGCCCAGCCCGGCAATAATTACCCATTGAGAAAGTTTGCTGCTTATTTGTGTAGCCGGAACAAGCCTGCTCCTGAGCATCAGCATTGAGTAAGCAGTAGCATGTTGCACCGCATGGCCACATTCATGAGCCGCCACTGCGGCAGCAGCCACATTTCTTCCTTCATATACTTCGGGGCTCAGGTTTACTGTTTTCTTTGTGGGATCGTAGTGGTCGCTTAAAAAACCGGGTACAGAAACCACCTGCACATCATAAATGCCATTCTGCTTCAGCATTTTTTCTGCTACTTCTTTACCACTTAAACCGGATGAGGTTGGCACCTGGCCATACTCTTTAAACTTACTTTTCAACCTGTACTGCACCACCAAACCAATCACCATAAAGATGAGGGATATTGCAATCATTCCAAATGTCATAGCTATAATTTTTACTAGAATAGTTACAAAGTACAAGCCATTTTTGTTGTATGACAAAAAGACAAAGCCACGTTTTTAGCGTGGCTTTGTGAAAAAGAAATCAGTATTATATTTATTTAGAAGAATTTTTTCACTTCTTCAATCAATTCTCCTTTTGTAATAGGCACGCCCATGATCTTATTATATCCTTTTGCATCAATAAAATAAACATCCCGGATTATCTTTATCAACTGGCCATTATTTATTTCAGGGATTAAAACATGGTCAAAATTTTTCAAAATATCACCCAGGTTTTTTGGGAATGGCCTTACATAACGCAGGTGTGCATGAGAAACTTCATGGCCTTCCAATTGCAATTCCTTCACCGCACTTTTAATAGCACCGTAAGTACTTCCCCAGCCAAGCACTAATACTTTCCCTTTTTCAGGGCCGCTGTCTAATCTTTGTTCAGGAATATGATCAGCGATCAGATCCACTTTAGCCTGTCTTGTTTTCACCATGTGCTGGTGGTTCTCACTTTCATAGTTCACATTACCAGTAACATCCTGTTTTTCCAAACCACCCACCCTGTGTTCTAATCCCGGAGTGCCGGGTATAGCCCATGGCCTTACCAAACGTTCATCTCTTTTATAAGGCTGAAATTTTCCGTTGCTGTCCAGGTCATCTGCATTATTATAAGATGCAAAAGATGTTTTTATTTCCGCCAGGTCCGCACTGGATGGATATCTCCATGGCTCTGCACCATTGGCAATATAACCATCACTTAATAAATATTACCGGCGTCATGTGCTGTACGCTAATTCTTACTGCTTCGTATGCCGCAGCAAAACAATCACTTGGTGTGCTGGCAGAAATTATCGGCATAGGGCATTCTCCATTACGGCCATAATATGCCTGCATCAGATCACTTTGCTCTGTCTTTGTTGGCAAGCCTGTGCTGGGGCCGCCACGCTGCACATTTATAATTACCAAAGGAATTTCAAGCATTACGGCAAGACCCATTGCTTCTGCTTTTAACGCCATACCAGGTCCGCTGGTGGTAGTAACACCTAATAAACCGCCATAGCTGGCACCGATAGCCGAAGTAATAGCAGCTATTTCATCTTCTGCCTGGAATGTTTTTATACCAAAATTTTTATACTTACTCAGTTCATGTAGAATATCACTTGCCGGAGTAATAGGATAACTGCCGAGGAATAATTGCAAACCGCTTTTTTGAGAAGCTGCTATCAAACCATAAGGTCAATGCCTGGTTACCCATGATGGAGCGGTAATTGCCCGGCTTCATTTTGCTGCTTGCCACACTATACCTGGTACGGAATGTTTCGGTGGTATCACCAAAATTATACCCTGCATGCAATGCTTTTATATTGCTGTCAAAAATATCCTGCTTCTTACCAAATTTGTCTTTTAAAAACCCTATCGGTACTGGCCATTTCCCTGTTGTACATCCAGTAAAGGAAACCAAGCACAAACATATTCTTTGCCCTGTCTTTTTCCTTCATGCCCAGGGTAACATCTTTTAATGCTTCCCTTGTCATTTTGGTTACATCCATTTTTATTACTTCGTAACCATCAAGGCTGTTGTCTTCTATTGGATTGATGCCTTCAGGATAATTGGCCAACCGCAGGTTTTTTGAATCAAAGCCATCTGTATTGGCAATGATGATACCTCCTTTCTTTAAAGCTTTTAAGTTCACCTTTAATGCAGCAGCATTCATTGCCACCAGTACATCTGCAGGCATCACCGGGTGTAAATATCTCATCGCTGCTAAAACGAAGCTGGTAACCACTCACGCCGGGTAGTGTTCCCTGTGGTGCCCTTATCTCTGCCGGAAAATCCGGGAAAGTTGCCAGGTCAATACCCAGCAAGGCTGTGTTGTTTGTAAACTGGCTGCCGGTAAGCTGCATGCCATCGCCGCTGTCGCCGGCAAATTTTATTACTACTTCCTGTAGTACCTGTTCAGTTGTGCTCATAGCAAACAATCATTTTTTAAGTGGCTGCAAGTTAAGCTGAAATTTATTTTGTTGGCATTGTGAAGGAAAACTTTGTACGGTAACGTTGCCGTAAAGATTGACTTAAAAATATTTACTTTTACAAAAACATTTAACCTATGGCTATATTCAAATCAGGAAACCCGGCCCTTTCAGAAAAAAGGTTCAGGGATACGGTTTTAGATGACGTTGTAAACGTTGAAGGGGCAATGACCGTAAAAGGCACGCTAAACAAATTCGGTTTTCTCTTTTTAATGACGCTGGGCAGTGCCTGGTATTCGTGGAAAGAGGCAACTGAAGGCGGCAATGCTTGCCCATTAATGCTTACCGGGATCATTGGCGGACTGGTAGTAGCACTGGTAATTACATTTAAAAAAGAATGGAGCCCTTACTTAGCACCTTTATATGCTTTGCTGGAGGGATTATTTGTCGGTGGTATCTCTGCTTACTTTGAGTATGCGGCACAAACCAAATACGGAAGTTATGCCAGTGGTTATTCCGGTATTGTATTCCAGGCGGTAGGACTTACCTTTTGTGTGGTGGCTGCCATGTACCTGTTATATAAATTTAAAATTATCAGGGTAACAGAAAAATTCAAATCCATTTTAATGATGGCAACTATTGGCCTTGGGTTGTTTTATCTCGGCACATGGATAATGTCTATGTTTGATTTTGCACCGCCATCATTTTTATTCCAGGGCAGTGCGTTAGGAATTGGCTTTTCTGTTTTTGTTGTGGCATTGGCTGCATTAAACCTGTTGCTTGATTTTGATATGATTGAAAAAGGAGCAGAACTGGGTGCACCAAAATACATGGAATGGTATGGAGCTTTTGGTTTACTCGTTACTATTGTTTGGTTGTATATAGAAATACTTGCGATTGTTGAGTAAGCTTAACAGCAGGGATTAAATTTTTGCAAAGAGATTAAAGGAGAAAAGGAGGTGTATCAAAAAGCCTCCTTTTTTATTCCAAAGACTCAATTAGTTCTTTCACTTTCCCTTCAATAAAATCCCTCACTTCATTAAACTGCTTCTGGTTCCATGTGTTTGGGGTCGGGTATCTGCCAATCAATAAATTGTTTGGCTGGCATCCACGGGCAGGCATCGCCGCAGCCCATTGTTACCACTGCATCAAAAGGTGCAAATGCTTTTACTTCATCCAATGATTTGGAATCATGCGTACTCAAATCATAGCCCAGTTCTTTCATTGCCGCAATGGCTTTTGGATTTACAATACCGCTGGGTTTACTGCCAGCACTGTATGCTTCCACGTTTTCTCCACCAATAATTTTTGCAAATGCCTGGCTCATTTGGGAGCGGTTGCTGTTTTCGATACAGACAAAAAGGAGTTTCTTTTTTGACATTGAAATATTTTTAAATTAAAATATAATGATACTACTTGTTGTAAAATCAATAACCTTTTCTCAGCATGTCAGCGTATTCTTTTGGTAATGGACTTTCTTCCACTGCCCTTGCAGCTTTCTCAACATCGTATTCAAAACATATGAATTCTACCTGTACCGCGTCTTTATTAGTGATACTGCTGTCTGCATTAATTGTAAGCAATACATAGCATCCTTTGGGTGAACCATCTTTTGGTTTACCTACCGAACCAATATTTATCGCATGGCGGTAATGTATATTTTCTGATGGCTCTGTTGGCAAAATTCTATGATAAGGTTTGTGTGTATGCCCAAAACACATAATGTCTGCATCTGCCTGCTCCATTATTCTCAATAAACTTTTTTCATCCCTGTCTTCAAAAAGATATTCATTTATTTTTCTCGGGCTGCCGTGAACCAATAATAAATTCAGCTTGTCATTGTTCAGTTGAAATTCTACTTTGATATGAGCAGGTAAAGTCCGCAGGTATTTTCTTTCCTCAGGCTTGACCAACCAATTAGTGTAAGAAATTGATATTTTACCCATATCTTTTTCCGGCTCTGTTTTATATGCACAACCACATTCATCACTCATTAAACCAATGCCCTGGTCGTAATTGCCAGCAATGGTTGGGATACCTCTTTTTCTTATTTCGTTAATAACTTCGTTGGGCCAGATGTTGTAACCAACCAAATCGCCAAGACAATACATAGCATCTGGCTTTTGTTCTTCTACACTTTTAAAAAATGCTTCCAGTGCAGGAAGATTGGCATGTATATCTGAGAACAAAGCGATTTTCATTTGTATTAATTATTTGAGTTGTTTGATAAATATTTCCAGACAGGAATGGCTGTAACTGCACCAAGTGTTGTTGCTGTTAGGTAAATCCATATACTCTCCGTATGCCCTGAAATAATGGCTGGTGCAAGGGAACGGGCAGGGTTCATAGAGGCACCACAAATTGGGCCTGCAAACATCGCTTCCAGTAAAACAGTTGAACCGATAGCCAGCCCTGCGAACATCCCCTGTTCTTTACTTCCTGTTGCTACATTGATAATAACCAGCATCAGGAAGAAGGTTAGTATGAACTCTAAAATGAATGATTGAGATGCACTACCCCTTGGAATAGTGGCACCCAGGATCTCATCTGAGGGGAAAAGAAATTTTAAAGTAAGGCTTGCCAGTAAAGCACCACCAATTTGACTAATGATATAAGGAAAAAGTTGCTTTAATGGAAAACGTTTTGCAATGGTAAAAGAGATACTGACAGCAGGATTAAGATGTGCTCCCGAAATTTCTCCCAATGCATAAATCATGGCCATTACAATTAGACCAAAAGTGATTGCAATGCCAACATGTGTTATTACGCCATTTGTTATTTCATTAATTATAATAGCTCCTGTACCGCAAAACACTAAAGCAAATGTGCCAATAAACTCGGCAATATATTTTTTCATTCGCTTATTAAATTATACACGTTTTTTCATTACCACTGCGGAGGATGGGCAGAGTGATGTAAACTCTGCGGTTTGCTTTATTGCTTCAGGTATTTCTTCTCTTTTAATACTACAGTAACCCTGCCTATCAAAAAAATCTTTTGCAGTAGTGGTGAGCAGATACATGCAGTTGATGCCACTTTCTTTTACAAACTTTTCTATTTCATCATTGATGATCTTGCCATAACCTTTTCCCTGTTCTTCTTTTACCACACTTACACTGCGGAGCAATGCACAGTCGTCAAATATTTCCAGGCCGGCAGTGCCAATTGGTTTTTCGCCCTCCAGTAATATATAAAGCAGTTTATCATCGTCAATATCAGTAGTCGGCAGGTTATGTTGCACCAGCATTGCTATTGCTGATTGTCTTTCGGTATTGCTCAGGGCAATTTTTAAAACCGGCTTGTTTAAAATTTCTGTTGCCATACTTTTTTAATTAAAATTTATTGATAAAGGAAGCCAGGTTTTATAAACCCAGCTTCCTTATTTTGTTTAGCAGCATCCGCCGCCGCTGTTCCTTTGGCAACTGCATACTGTGCAGCAGCCTCCGTCATTTTGATTTGTGTTCATGGCTTTACTTTATTTATGCCTTTCGGCGATTAGAAAAAAAATTATTCTGAAACATATTTTCGCTTTTATCTCCTCCATAGTTCCCCTTTAGGGGGCGGAGGGGTTAACAGCATCCGCTTCCCGGTTCACAGCAATTCCTTTCATCTTTAGCTGGTTTCTCTGCATACACTGTAATGCTGGTGATCTTTGTATTGCCATTTTTATATTCGGCAATTTCATCGGCACTTAAGTAATTAGCTAAAATCTCATCCGGGATATTGATGGGTTTATCTTTTTGAACAGTAATATTTTTAAAGCCTGCCGCTTCAATAATTTCCAGGTACACTTGCTTTTGAATGGCACCACTTACGCATCCTGCATACAGTTCAGCTACTTCTTTCCATTTCGCAGGCAATTGTCCTTCCAGTACAATATCAGATATGGAAAAATGTCCACCGGGTTTTAGTACCCTGAAAATTTCGCTTATTACTTTGTGCTTGTTGGGCACTAAATTCAATACACAATTACTTACAATCACATTGGCGTAATTACTTGTTACAGGCATGTCTTCAATATCTCCCTGGCGAAATTCAACATTGTGCAATTGCAATTTTTCTGCATTAGCCCTTGCCCTTGCAATCATGGGTTCGGTAAAATCAATACCAATTACTTTTCCTGTTGCGCCTGTAATTCTTCTTGCAATAAAAGCATCATTACCTGCGCCACTGCCCAGGTCAATTACAGTATCGCCTTCTTTTATTTTGGCGAATTCAGTAGGTAATCCGCAACCTAATCCAAGGTCTGCATCAGGATTATAACCTTCCAGCTTTGTGTAATCATCTGACATAATGCTGTAGGTGCCATCACTACAGCAAGCTGATGTGGCACCGCAACAGGAGGCCGCATTTTGTTCTAAACTTTGTTCCGCAATAGCAGAATACTTTTCTCTTACGAGTTCTTTAATTTGTGAATCGTTGTTCATGGTTATACTTTTTAATAATTGGAAAATACTTTTATCAGCAACAGGCTTTTTCATTCTGCACTTTTAGCTTGTTAAACAAAAAACTGAACTCCGCATTAAATTTTTCAAATGCTTTCCAGTTAATGCAATAGCAACTTTTAGGGCCGTCAACGCTTCCATCAATTAAACCTGCATTTTTTAATTCTTTTAAATGCTGCGATACGGTTGACTGTGCCAATGGCAACACTTCCACTATCTCTCCACAAATACATTCGTTGTGTTGCGCCAGCACTTTCAATATTGCGATTCTTGCAGGATGTGCTAGTGCTTTTGCAAACTCCGCCAGTTCCTGTTCTTTTTGACTGAAAGCTTCTTTTTTATGAATGGCCATAATTGTATTGTTGTTTTTGAAAACTGCAGAATAAAAAATTTTGTATCGTTTTAAAAGGGGTGATATGGTCGGTGGTAATACAACGGATCTTTTTAAACCATTTTTGCAAACTACCCGTCAGCATATTTTCATCGTACTGCTTTACAGGAAGACCGCTGCACTTTTCCGGGCCTTCGGTAGAGAAAGTTCCAATCACCATTTTACCAGATGCAGTGATGTGCTGCTCTGCAATTTCCAGGTATTTCTCTACTTCATTTGCGGTGGTTAAAAAATGAAAAGCAGCCCTGTCGTGCCAGCAGTCGTATTTTTTTTCTGTTGTAAAATTGAGAATGTCCGAAACAATCCATTTTACTAAGGATGCTTTTTCACCAAGCCTTTCTTTTGCTTTTTCAATAGCCGCCGCAGAAATATCAAGCACTGTTATATTGGTATAACCAAGTTGCAGCAGGTTATCAACTAACAAACTATCGCCGCCGCCAATATCAATAATGGAGGCGTTTTTGTGTAAATCAAACTGGCTGATAAAATCCAGCGACTCCTGTGGCTTTGGCTGGTACCAGCTTACTTCAGTGGCTTGTTTTGTTCCAAATACTTTTTCCCAATGTTCTTTCTTATTCATTAATCGCTTTTTTACGATGATTGTGGTTATTAAAAAAGACGGTTGTATTCGCCTCTTTAATTATATATCGCAAATATACGATTAACAAAAGATACCAACCAAATTTATTTTTTGAATGCCCAAAAATGCACGGCCATATAGCCCGGCAGAATACACTTATCTTTACAAAAAGAAAACCTATAAAGGCCATATGAAAAAGTCTTCCACCTGCTTTTTAGCAAGCTTATTATTTCTTTCATTGCTGCCTGGCATTGTACATTCCCAATCTATAGAATCAAAATTAGCAGGCCTCAATACCCAACTGGATAGTATAACAAAAGCCAAAGCAGTTGTTATTGAAAAAATAGCGGATCTGAAATTAGAAAAAATAAGAAGGGATTTAACGGCTGCGGGTTTACCTTCTGATAAAAACCCTGGCAATATTATATGGCATTCTGCTTATGCGCTGGAGTACGACGAAGCATTTGAACAGGCGAGATGGGTTGCCCATATAATACCACCGGATGTAGTAAGCGGCGTTGTTTCAAGAACAAATGACTTCAGGCCGGACAGTTTAATAAAAACCGGCAGCGCCATAGAAGCTGATTACTTTTTAAAACAATTACAACCGGATAGTACTTATAAATATGATGCTTTTGGGTACGACCGTGGACACCTGGCACCATCGGCAGATTTTCGCTGGAGTGCAAAAGCACTTAGTGAAAGTTATTTATATAGCAATATGAGCCCACAACTTGGCGCTTTTAACCGGGAAGCCTGGGCAACAGTGGAAGACAGGGTAAGAGGGTACTTGTTCAGCAACCCCACTTCTCAATTATATGTTGTTACCGGCCCTGTGCTGCATGAAGGGTTGCCGAAAATTGAAAGAGGCGTTAATAAAGTGAGTATCCCGGAGTATTACTGGAAGGTTGCTATTGACCCTGCAAAAAAGAAAGGTATTGGTTTTATAATGCCGAATAAGAAAATAATTGGTGCCATTGAAAACTATGCTGTAACTATCGACTCAGTAGAACGATATACCGGCTATGATTTTTTTTCTAACCTGCCACAGGAAATTCAAAATGATGCAGAGAACCAGAGAATAGCTGCAGACTGGTTTCCACAAATTGCTAAAGGGGATGTGGAGCCCGTTTCGGCCAGCGAATTGAAGAGCGGGCAAATTAATACAGAAATAGCAAGCCAGTGGATAAACAGCAATAAAGAAATTACAGTAAGCGGCACAGTGGTAAGTGGCCGTGTAAGCAAGGCAGGAAATATTTTATTAAACCTGGATAAGCAATTCCCTAACCAGTTATTTACCGTGTTTATAAAAAAGGAAAACATCCCCAATTTTTCCTATGATATTTTATCTCACTTAAAAGGAAAGAAAATTTTAGTAACAGGTAAAATAAGTGGCATGGATGGATTGCCTGTAATGTATATAGATACTGATAAAAAGGTAGTTGTGCCTGGTACTTTTTAAGTTTACCGCTACATCCAAATTTTTGCACCTGCAATTACCAGGCCTGCACCATTGTAGTGTAACTGCCGGAATATCTCTATTTTTGCCGCCATTCTCAAATACAGGCATATTATGCATACCATTTTAATAACAGGCGGCGCAGGTTTTATCGGTTCTCATCTTACCCGTTTATTTGTAACCAAATACCCAAATTACAAGATCGTAAATATTGATAAGCTCACTTACGCAGGCAACCTGGAAAACCTGAAGGATATTGAGGATAAACCCAATTACAGCTTTGTAAAAGGCGATATTACAGATGCAGCTTTATTAAAAGAACTATTTGATATTCACCAGTTTACAGCAGTATTGCATTGTGCTGCCGAAAGCCATGTGGACAGGAGTATTACCGACCCATTGGCATTTATCACAACGAATGTTGTTGGTACGGCAACCTTGTTACATACTGCCAAACAACACTGGCTGGGCAATTTCGAAGGAAAAATATTTTATCATATCAGTACAGATGAAGTGTATGGTTCTTTAGGAGAAACGGGTTTCTTTACAGAAAAAACAGCGTACGACCCAAGAAGCCCTTATTCTGCTTCCAAAGCATCCAGCGACCATATTGTAAGGGCATTTTACCATACCTATCATTTACCGGTAAAAATTTCCAATTGCAGTAATAATTACGGGCCGTATCATTTTCCTGAAAAATTAATTCCGCTTTGCATTCATAATATCATCAACAATAAGCCACTGCCCATTTACGGCAAAGGCGAAAATGTAAGGGATTGGTTGTATGTAGAGGACCATGTAAGGGCAATTGATGTAATTTTTCACAAAGGAAAAATTGGTGAGACTTATAATATAGGTGGCCATAATGAATGGACAAATATTGCATTGGTAAAAGAACTGTGCAGGCAGATGGATGAAAAATTAGGCAGGGAAAAGGGAGCATCAGAAAAACTGATCACTTATGTAAAAGACAGGGCTGGTCATGATTTACGCTATGCCATTGATGCAACAAAGCTGAAAGATGAATTAGGCTGGTTGCCATCATTGCAATTTGAAGAAGGTATTTCAAAGACGATAGATTGGTACCTTACTAACAAACAATGGCTGGATGATGTAACCAGTGGGAATTATCAGCATTATTACGAATCACAGTATCATAAGCGTTGAGAGAGTTTAGCGGTTTAGAAGTTTAGGTTAAGAGCCATTCATATCAAGCACTTTTTAATTTTTTAACCTTAAAATAAAATTAAAATGAAAGTTTATTCCTTTGAAAAACTTGAATGCTGGCAGTATGCAAGAAAGCTTGCAGTATGGACTTATATCAATACCAAAAATTTCCCTGCCGAAGAAAAATTCGGTTTAGTTTCACAAATGAGAAGGGCAGCGATATCAATTGCGTCAAATATTGCTGAGGGCACATCAAGAATAACAAAAAAGGATCAATCGCATTTCAGTACTATTGCTTACAGCAGCACTATAGAACTTTTGAATGATTTTATAATATCAAACGATCTTATGTTTTTATCGGATGACCAGTATAAAGAAGGCAGAGAGTTAGTTGAAAAGCAAACACTCTTAATTGCAAGCTTGCGAAAAACGCAGCAGGCCAAAATCAGGAGAAACTAAATCTAAACTTCTAAACAACTAAACTTTCTAAACCAAAATATGAAAGGTATCATTTTAGCAGGCGGCAGCGGCACAAGACTGTATCCAATAACAATGGGCATCAGCAAACAACTCATGCCTATCTATGATAAACCAATGATCTATTATCCGCTAAGCACTCTCATGCTGGCAGGAATAAATGAGATACTAATCATTACAACACCCGAAGACCAGGTTCAATTTCAAAGACTACTTGGCGATGGTTCACAATGGGGCTGTAAAATAGAATATGCCAAACAGGAAGTACCAAATGGCCTTGCTCAGGCATTTGTAATTGGAGAAAAATTTATTGGCAACGACAGCGTGGCATTGGTACTGGGAGATAATATTTTTTACGGTACCGGTTTCAGTAAATTGTTACAGTCTTCTGCCAATCCTGATGGCGCCGTGATCTTTGCTTATCCGGTAAGCGACCCTGAAAGATATGGCGTGGTGGAGTTTGACGCAGACTTTAATGCCCTGAGCATTGAAGAGAAGCCTGAACAAGCCAAAAAGTAACTATGCTGTACCCGGATTATACTTTTATGACAACGAAGTAGTTACGATTGCAAAAAATATTGCCCCCAGCCCCAGAGGGGAATTTGAAATAACGGATGTAAATAAACACTACCTGCAAAATAAAAAGCTCAAAGTGGGCGTTTTAAACAGAGGATTCGCCTGGCTTGACACCGGGACCTTTGAAAGTTTGAGCGACGCAACTGAGTATGTGAGGGTAATTGAGCATCGGCAAGGCCTTAAAATAGGCTGCCCCGAGGAAATTGCCTGGCGCATGGGCTACATCACAAAAGAGCAATTACTACACGAAGCAGAAAAACTTAAAAAAAGTGGTTACGGTGAATACCTGAGGCGGATCGCTAAATAAGCGTTATCCAAATCCAATTCCGTAATTACTGATGCATGTTCAGTTAACAAAATCGTTTACCAAAGGCTTATCGAAATTTGGCAGCAGTGCTGAGTTAAGATCAGTAGCGGTATATACTTTCTCCAACTTCTTCAGCAAAGGAATTTCTTTTATTCTCTTATTTTATTTTGCCCGTGTTTTCTCCGAAAGGGATTTTGGTATGCTCAACCTTTTTGTAAACGGCATTCTTTTTTTAATGCCTTTTGTTTCCATGGGCATACTCCAATCAGCCAGTACAGAATTTTTTAAAAAAGATAAAAAGGAATTCAGCAATTTTTTTAGCTCTACGTTGGTGATGCCGGGGATAATGGCCATGCTTATCGCAAGCCTGTTTTTTATTTTCAGGCATCAATTGCAACAATGGTATTCGTTTCCCACCGTTTTTATTGTACTTATACCGTTGATAGCGCTGTTCAGTTTTTTGAATGAACACGTTATTAATATGATCCGGAACAACAATGAACCGGTGAAATATTTTTTAGTAAATACCGGCCGCCTCCTGGTAGAAATTGCATTGGCTGTTTTTCTTATCAGCACACTTAACATGGGCTGGGAGGGCAGGGTTACAGGTATTTTTATTTCTTATCTCGTTATAGCGATATATGCTTTGTATTATTTTAAACAGCATTCATACATCACCGCTGTATTTCATAAAAAATACATAAAGGAAGAACTGGTTTACAGCGTTCCCATTATTGTAATGCAGTTGGCAATTTTTTGTATGGGTTCATCCGGCGGTTATTTTATTAAACACTTTACAAATGATTATGCGGCCGTGGGTGTGTTTAGTGTGGCGGCAGCACTTGCCTCTGTGATTCCGGTGCTGGGCTCTGCCCTTACACAGTATATATATCCAAAAATTTTCGGTATGCTTTCACAGCCGGCGGTAAATTATAATGGTATCTGCAGGCTGTTTGTTTATTATACAGGCGCTATGCTCCTGTTCACAATTACAGTTATTGGTTGTGTACCGCTTGTTTACAGCGCTGTTTTAAAACCATCTTATTCAGAAGGGTTGTCTTATTGCTATCTTATCTGCATCGGCTTTTTTTTCTGGTCGGTTACTAACTTCTTTTATGCCTTTATGCTTTACCATAAACAAAAAAGAAAAATATTGTTTGCTTCTGCCATTTCAATTATTGTAAGCGTAAGTATGCACCTGCTTTTTACAAATAAGTTTGGCGCTTATGGTGCGGCACTTTCCATCTGCGGCACGTACCTGCTTGTTTTGATTATCACCACAGCGATAGTGTATAAACAATTGTTGCCGGTTTTTAAAACCTTTACCTCAAACCGTAGCCGCCAATGAAAAAGGTACTATTTATAATAGATGATCTGGGCGGCGGTGGCGCTGAAAGGGTTTTTGTAAACATAGCCAATGGCTTTGCCGAAAATAATATTGCTGTTGATATGTTACTCGGAAAAAAACAGGGCGTTTATTTACCAATGCTGCATCCTTCGGTAAATGTAAGTGAAACAGGAAGCACCAATTTCTTTGTGTACCTCCGCCACTTTGGTAATATTTTTAAGAAGAATAACTACTCTCATATTTTTACAGCAAGCCATTACAACAGCGCTGCGGCAATTCTTGCAAAAAAGTTTTCCGGTATATCATCAAAGGTTTACCAGACACATCATTTCTGTTATCCTGAAAAAAGGAAATTGATCTATTGGAAAGGCGATATGCTGGTAAAAGCATTGTATTATTTTACTGCACCATCTGCTGATAAGATCATTGCGGTAAGCAAAGGCAGCCTTGAATGGCTGAGGAAATTCAGTCATCGTAAACTGCCTAACGGAACATTCATACACAACCCGGTATTGGATCAAAATATTTACCAACTGGCAAAAGAAACAATTGATTTTCCTGTTGATGTTACAGGCAAAACAATTTTACTGAATGTGGGCAGGCTCAATGAAGAAAAAGACCAACTCACTTTAATAAAAGCATTTGCCCTTTACAAACAAAAAAATGCAGATGCACTGCTGTTTATTTTAGGCACTGGCCCAACAGGGAAACAGCTTGATCAATACATACAATCACATGGATTACAAAACGAGGTTTTTTTAATGGGCTTTCAGCAAAACCCTTACAAATGGATGGCCTGTTGTGATGTGTTCGTTTTGTCATCAGTATGTGAAGGCTTTGGTAATGTAATTGTTGAGGCGATGGCATTTGGCAAAACTATAGTGAGTACAGATTGCCCGGCAGGCCCGGCAGAAATTTTAGAGAACGGCAAACTCGGCTACCTGTGCCCGGTACAAAATCCGGAAGCATTGGCAAATGCTATTGAGAAAGGGGTAACGCAACCATTAAATAGTAATGAACTGGTGGAAGCCAGTAAAAAATATTATACAAATACAGTGGTGGAAAAATACCTGCAAACATTATAAAAAGTAAATGACAGCATTACAAGGCATAATAAAATTCGAAAAAAATACAGGGGCAGGCTCCGGGGCACTTTATATTTTTTCCAATTGTCTTAGTAAAGGAGCTTACTTTTTGCTGCTGCTTTATTTTGCCAATGCTTTAACGGTAAAAGACTTTGGCGTACTGAGCATGTTTAATAATGGCGTTTTGTTTTTGGTGCCATTTATTTCAATGGGCATACCACAATCAGTAAATACTGCATACTTCAAAAAAGATAAAGCAACGTTCAGCCATTTCTTCAGCACCACATTGATGATGCCGATGATAGCAACATTGCTGATAATGGCAGTACTCTTTGTTTTTAACCGCAACCTGCAGCAGCATTATACTTTTCCAACAGTGCTTATTGCAATGATGCCGTTGCTTGCATTCTTCCGTTTTTTAAACGGGCAGTTGCTCAATATGGTACGCAACAGCAACAACCCTGCAAAATATTTATCCATCAATATTGGAAGGTTGCTGGCAGAAATTACGCTGGTGGTATTTCTCACTGGTGCAATGGAATGGGGCTGGATAGGATGCATCGCTGGTATTTTTATTTCGTACCTCATGGTGGCTGTATGTGCTTTCTTTTATTTCAGGGAAGAGGGCTTTATAGTAAACCAGTTCAACAAAAAGTATTTGTATGAAGAACTTATAAGCGGTGTTCCTGCAGTCGTAATGCAACTGGGCATCTTCTGCATGGGAGCAGTTACTGTATATTTTATTGAACACTTTACACAAGACTTTGCACAGGTTGGCGAATTCAGTATGGCTGCTGCTTTAAGTGCTGCCATCATGGTGTTGTGTGCTGCCATGCTGCAAAATACCTGGCCAAAACTGCACAACCTGCTGAATGCAAAAAATATTAATTATACCACTGTACGCTGGCATGTTCTTTTTTATGCAAGGGTAATGTTCCTGGGTACCGGTGTTATTGTTATTGCAATTCCAATTGTGTATGCGGCTGTAATAAAAGAGCAATACCAGGCAGGGCTTTCCTATTATTTCTTTATTTGTTTGGGATATTTCTTTTGCAGCATCAATTTTTTGTTGTACGCCTTTTTGCAAAATAAAAAAGAAAAGAATAACCTGCTGCTGCTGTCGCTGCTTTCCATTTTTACCTGTGCCATTTCTCATACATTATTAACAGATCAATGGGGCGCTTATGGCGCTGCCGTATCAATTTGCATTGTTCATTTTATCGCTTTGGGCATCACCCTGCTGTTCATGCAAAATCAATTGATCCAGATATTATCCAATAAACCTGATAAAACCGCTTAACGATGATAAACACAAAACCTTTGTATTCACTTTTAGAAAAGATCACCTTTGGTAATGGCCTGCACAGGACGATAAACGGCATAGATGTAAAGTTGCCGGCTAAGTATGTACGTTATTTTCCTTCTGATTATGAAAAGGGGAATTTTGAATTCTTAAGATCATGCTGTGGTGAGGGAGCTACCATTTTAGATATTGGCGCACACATTGGCTTGTTCTCCATCATGGCTGCAAAAACAGCTGGTGAATATGGAAAAATATTTGCCTTTGAACCTTCGCCAGGCACTGCAGATATTTTGCAACAAACAATCCGCATAAATGAATTGGGCAAACTGATAAACCCGGTAAACCAGGCTATGGGTAAAGAAGTTGGAAGACAAGCCTTTTATATTTCTGATGCTGAAGCGTATAGCGGCAACAGCCTTGTGCCTTATAAACAAGGCAGCAAGATGAATACGGTACAAGTGGAAGTGAATACCATTGACAATTTTGTGATGACAAAAAAATTAAGCAAGATCAATTTCATAAGTATTGATGTGGAAGGAGCGGAGTACGATACATTGCTTGGCGGCATCCAGGTATTTAAAAAATACAAGCCACATTTTATTGTTGCTGTACATCCTGACCTGATAGAAAAGAAAGGCGATAAGATGGAAGATATTTATAACTTAATTGAACAGTTGCGGTATGATATTATTTGTAAAGGTGAGTATATCAGCAAAGAAAATTTTTGCAGCAGCAGGGAATTGATGCAACTGCATTTGATACCGCATTAATTGTATTAGCCAGAATGCACCTGCTGTTTCCGAAATAATAAATGCCTATTTTCGTTTTGTTACAAACCCCGTTACATGTGCGGCATCGCAGGCTATATTTCTCTCAAAAATCAAATTACACAGCAGCAATTGAAAGATGCTGCGGCTGTAATGCAGCACCGTGGGCCTGATGCTGAGGGATTTTATTTTTCCCCTGACAATAAAGTTGGTTTTGCACATCGCCGTCTTTCCATTTTAGACCTTTCCGCTTCCGCCAACCAGCCGATGCTGAGTGCTGACGGCAGGTATTGTATTGTTTTTAATGGGGAAGTGTACAACTTCAATGAATTAAAACAGCAATTAAAAGATAAAGGCGCTTCATTAAAAACAACATCAGATACAGAAGTTATTCTTGAATTATATGCACAGCAAGGCCCGGCCTGTTTTGCAATAATGAATGGCATGTTTGCTTTTGCCATTTATGATACGGTAGAAAATAAAATAATTCTTTGCCGTGACCATGTAGGTATCAAACCTTTGTTTTATTACCTGGATGATGATGTTTTTGTTTTTGCTTCTGAACTGAAAGTGATAAGGAAAGTGATCGGTGATAAGTTATCAGTTTGCAGAGAGGCTATTCCTTACTTTTTACATCTTGGTTTTATTCCTGAACCTCTAACAATTTATAATAATACGTACAAATTTCCCTCAGCGCACTATGCAGAAATTGATTTTAATTCAAATTTAATTGCTGCATTATCACCAAAGCCGTTCTGGAAATTAGAAGATAAAATTGCCGGTACAGGTTTGAGTAATGAAGCATCAGCAAAAAAAGAATTGAATGATTTACTATACGATTCAGTAAAGAAGCAATTGATAAGCGATGTTCCAATCGGAACTTTTTTAAGTGGCGGAATCGACAGCAGTTTGGTTACAGCTATTGCGTCTAAAGTAAATGGGAGCGATAAAATAAAAACTTTTAGTATTGCTATTGATGATGGCAAATACAACGAATCAAAATTTGCAACACAGGTAGCAGAACATTTGAAAACAGACCACCATGAATTTGCAGTGAAAGAAAAGGAAGTGATGGAGCTGGTGGATAAATTAATTCCTGCATATGATGAGCCTTTTGCTGATTCATCTGCCTTTCCAACAATGATGGTGAGCCGCTTAGCAAGGCAGCATGTAACTGTTGCATTAAGTGGTGATGGTGGCGATGAATTGTTTCATGGATATGGAATGTACCAATGGGCAAAACGTTTGGCTAATCCATTAACGCCGCTTACGAAAACAGCTTTGTATGCTGCATCAAAACTGATGGGCAACAAATACCAGCGTGCCGGAAATTTATATGACTATGCAGATAGTGATAATATTGTAACACATATTTTTTCACAGGAACAATATTATTTTAAAGAAAATGAATTGACATCTTTATTGATAAACACCAATTTTGATTTTACTGCTATTAATGAACAGCCATCTGTCGCTAGAAAATTATCAGCAGCAGAACGGCAATCACTTTGGGATTTTAACCATTACTTAAAAGATGACTTGCTGGTAAAAGTTGACAGGGCAAGTATGCAATACAGTTTAGAAAGCCGTGTGCCCTTGCTTGACTACAGGTTGGTGGAATTTGCTTATAATCTTTCGCCAGGCCTTGAAAATAAAAGATGGCATAATGAAATATTTGCTGAAAGAAGTATTGTACGATCATGTGCCAAAGGAAATCTTTGACCGGCCTAAATGGGGTTTTGCTATTCCGCTGGGCAAATGGTTACATACTGATCTGAAATATTTGCTGGATAAATACACATCGCAATCAATCATTGAGCAATACAATGTGGTGAATTATGAAGCAGTGAAAAAATTAAAGGAACAGTATCAAAACGGTAAAGATTATTTGTACAACAGGCTTTGGTTAATTATCGTATTGCATTGGTGGCTGGAAGAAAATAATAATTAAAATATCCCACAAAGCAACAAAAGAAACAAAGGCTTGGTTTGCTTAGTGCCTTTGTGGGAAACGCAATATGCAGAAGAAGATCCTTTTTATATCTTATGATGGAATGACTGACCCATTGGGTCAAAGCCAGGTAATTCCATACCTGCAGGGATTAAGCAAAAAAGGGTTTCAGTTTTATTTATTGAGTTGTGAAAAACCGGAAGTGTTTGAAAGAAATAAAGAGGCGGTAAAAAGAATGCTCTCTGGGTATTCTATTGAATGGCATCCGATACCTTATACAAAGAAGCCTGCTGTTTTATCTACACTAAAAGATATTCTTCATCTCCGGAAAAAAGCAACACAAATTCACCAGCAATATAAAATTGATATGGTGCATACAAGGCCGGGCATTCCTGCACTGGTTGGGTTGATGATGAAGAAAAAATTTGGGGTAAAGTTTTTGCATGATATAAGAGAGTTTTATGCAGACAGCCGTGTGGAAGGTGGAATATGGAATATAAAAAATCCATTGTTCAGGATCATCTACAATTACTTTAAAGGAAAAGAAAAAGAAGAAGTGCAATTGTGTGATGGTATTGTTTGCCTTACTCATGCTGCAGAAAAAATTACTTTGGCTTTGCCTGAATACAAAAAAGGAACTCCACTAAAAGTAATTCCCTGCAGTGCTGATTTGAATTTATTCAATCCTTCTATCTGTCAGCAACGAACAAAAGCAACAATTAAAAAAAGAACTCGGCATAAAGGAAAATGATTTTATCATCAGCTATCTCGGCTCTATCGGTGGCTGGTATCTTGACAAATGAAATGCTGCGTTTTTGCAAACTGCTTGCTGATAAAAAACCGGAAGCAAAATTTTTATTTATTTCTCCGCATTTGCATGATGTAATTGCAACAGAAGCAGCAAAGCATGGCTTACCTGCAGATAAAATAATTGTGAAGCATGCCAAAAGAAATGAAGTGCCTGCATTGTTATCACTAAGCAATTATTCTTTGTTCTTTATCAAACCTTGTTATTCAAAACTATCTTCTTCTCCCACCAAACATGGAGAAATAATGGCGATGGGTATTCCTGTAATTACCAACAGCGGTGTGGGTGATGTAAAGGAAATTGTAGAAAAATATCAATCAGGTTTTGTGGTGGATGAGTTTAGTGATGTGGCTTTTAATGGAGTGATCGATAAAATACTTTCTGGAAATTCATTTGATGAAGTTGCGATAAGAAAAGGAGCTGAAGAGTTTTATTCTTTGGAGAAGGCGGTGGAATTGTATAATGATATTTACAATAAAACTCTATGAGAAATATAATCGCTGATTTAACGGATTTGAACAGATGACACTGATTAGAATCCACTGTATCAGTATCAATCTGTGTTATCTGCGTTTCTATCTTTTTACTTTAACACTTCCGCCAACTTGCTATCCAAATCTTCTCCTCTTAAACTCACCGCTAAAATTTTCCCCTGCGGATCAATCAATACATTGTAAGGAATACCTTCAAACTGGTAAAGCTTTTGTGCGTCGCTGTCCCAGTGTTTTAGATCGCTGATATGTTTCCATGTTAAGCCATCTGTTTTAATGGCATCGATCCATGCTTCTTTTTTCTTGTCTAATGAAACACCGAGTATGGTAAAGTTTTTACTGCTGTATTTTTTATATGCATTTACTACATTAGGATTTTCTCCACGGCAGGGGCCACACCAGCTTGCCCAAAAATCAACCAGCACATATTTGCCCCGAAGGCTGCTGAGAGAGAAGGGATTTCCTTCTGTATCAGGCATGGTTATTTCCGGGGCCATATCGCCGGGCTGTGGTATGTGTATGAGATGCTGGCGATGGTTGTTGCTGTTGCCCTGTTTTTGCTTCAGCAAATTGTTTTATTACAGAAGCCACCGCTGTATTATTAGGAAACCGTTTGCCCAGTGCCATTATTGGCTTTTCTAATTTGTCAACCGGCATATCAGCTACATAACCAATAGCAAATAAAGCCAGCGGCGCACTCTTGCAGGTGTCTGTATAATCCAGTACATACTTTCTGAAACGTTTGTCTTTTTCATCATACTGCTTCATCAGTGCATTATACTGGCTGTCTGCCGCAGGTGTTTTTTCAAAATTCTTTAACTCATTACCCAGCTTTTCCAGCGTTTCAATTTGTGCATTGGTTTCAGAAATAAAATTCTTTAATGATGTATTTGCCTGCGAATTAACGCTGACCGTTTTTACAGACAAGGTTATTGATATCTGCAGTAACTGACAGATCGGCTTTATCATTTATCACTAAAAAAACAGCTTCGCTTTTTTCAAACCGCACTTTAAATAATCCTTCCTGTGGCGCTATAGCCCTTAATACAAATTTGCCCTGTTTGGCTTCTGCTGTATCAAGCACTTCCACGCCTTTGTCATCAAAATGAATTTCTTCTAAAAAAACTTTTTGGTCGGGCAGATTTTTTACTTCGCCGGAAAGCGAAAACATACCTGCATCATTCCTGTTGCTGCAACTAAATGCTGATACAAGTAAAATACCTGCACAAATAAAATTCTTCATCATAGTTTATTATTTTTCACCTCCCATCATTACTATATCACGGTCAAATAAATACAGGCCGCTTTTATCATCGCCAATTAATTCTAATTTATCGTTACACTCCCTTGCTAACCTTTCTTCTTCCATTTGCTCCATCACATACCATTGCAAAAAATTATGGGTGGCATAATCTTTTTCTTTTAATGCGCCATCCACCAGGTCGTTAATGCTGCTGCTTACTGCCAGCTCATGTTTCATTAATTCTTCAAAGGCACTTTTAAGAGAAACAAAAGTAAGTACGGGCTGGGCCAGTGCCGGTACTACTGCAAAGCCGCCACGTTCATTGATATAATGTATCAGTTTCAGCATATGCATGCGTTCCTCATCGCTGTGTTTAAAAAAGAATTGTGTTACGCCTTTTAAACCGGGTTGTATATCAGCCCAGCTTGCCATTGCTAAATAAGCTTGTGAACTCTGTGCTTCCATCTGCACCTGTTTGTTCAGCGCTTCTTTCATTGATTGAGATAACATAGCATTACATTTTATCTGTTATAAATTATTTATCCTAATTTTTCTGCCAGCAGTTTATTCACTGCCAGCATATCAGCTTTGCCCTTGCTTATTTTTTTTACTTCCCCGGCAAACATACCAATCAATCCTTTCTTTCCCTTTTTATACTCGGCTACTTTGTCCGGCATTTTACCAATCACTTCATCCACCCATGATGCAATTGAATCAACATCGCTTTCCTGCAGTAAATTTAATTCAGTAGCAATTTGCAACGCATCTTTTTTTGGCGCCACCAATAAAGCATTGAATATTTTTGTGGAAGCAATGCTGAAATTTACTTTGCCTTCATCCACTAATTGCACCAATTCTGCAATCTTGCCCGGCTGTAATGGAAACTGGGAAAGCTCAAGCCCGTGATCGTTGAGATAAGATTTTACCGGACCCATCAGCCAGTTGGCAACAGCTTTATAATTGGCAGTATGCTTTATCGTTTGTTCAAAATAATCAACCATTAATTTATCGCTGCAGATAAACTGTGCATCGTAAGCAGTAAGATGAAAAGCCTGCTGGTATTTTTTTTCCAGTTCTTCTGGTAATGCAGGCAATGATTGTTTTATATCATTCAAATATTCATCTGTAATGTTGAATGGAGTAAGATCAGGGTCAGCAAAGTAACGGTAGTCATCTGCTTCTTCTTTGCTGCGGAGAGAAAACGTTGTATTGTTATCTGCATCATAGCTTCTTGTTTCCTGTATTATTTTTTCGCCAGCTTCTGTAATGGTGATTAATCTTTCCATTTCTACTTCTATGGCACGTTTTACATTGCGGATGCTGTTCAGGTTTTTTACCTCTACTCTTGTGCCTAATTTTTTTTCTCCTTTAAGGCGGATAGAAATGTTTGCATCGCAACGCATACTTCCTTCTTCCATATTGCCATCGCAGATGCCTATCCAACGTACTAATTTTCTTAATACAGTTAAATAAGCAAATGCTTCGTCGCTGCTGTGCAGGTCTGGTTCACTTACAATTTCAAGTAGCGGCACACCAGCCCTGTTCAGATCAATGGCGGTAAAATTTTCATCCACATCATGCAAGCTTTTACCAGCATCTTCTTCAATATGTATCCTGTTGAGGCGAATATTTCTTTCAGTATCCTCAACCTTTATAGATACAAATCCGTCTTTACAAATGGGTGTGGTGTGCTGGCTTATCTGATAACCTTTTGGCAGGTCGGGATAGAAATAATTTTTACGGGCAAAATAGTTTTGCTGCTCAATGTTGCAGTTTAATGCAAGCCCCAGCCTAATGGCATATTCCACAGCCTGTTTGTTCATTTTTGGTAATGCGCCGGGGTGCGCCAGTGTAATGGGGCTTATATGTGTATTAGGTTCCCCGCCAAAAGCAGCACTATCGCCACAAAACAAGCTTGCTTTTTGTGAGTAATTGGGCATGAACTTCCAGTCCTATAACAACTTGGTATTTATCATTTTTCATTGAGGCGTAAAGGTAAATGTTTTGACAGAAGGATTGGCTATCAACAAATTTTGCAGATTTATGTTAATGTGAATGAAAAAAAGCCAGTATTCTATAGTTTTTTTCTTAATTTGAGCATCTTATCCCCAGGTAAACTAACCTTTTCCAATATCCCCGATAAATCGAGTTCCTGATTTGCATCCCCATATGTAAGAATAATGCTTAAAAGCATTTGAATAATGCACTAATTTACTATAGAATTCTAATTAGAATTTCAATCTTACCCCTCTTAGAAAACATTTGTCAATGGCTATCAGCTATTAATAATATTTCTATTTATGAAAAAAAATCTTTTACTCTTTTTTTGTTTGGCGTTATTGGCATTTGGTAATATAAATGCCCAGGTAATTGTTTATAACTATACTGGTGCAGCACAAACATATACAGTACCTGCAGGTGTTACTTCAATCAACGTATGGGTATGGGGTGCAGGCGGTGCTGGTGGAGACCGCACTGGTGCCGGCAATGCAGGTGCTGGTGGATCAGGGGCTTTTGTAAAGGGCACTCTGGCGGTTACTCCCGGGCAGGTGTTGCAAATTGTAGTAGGCGGCCGGGGCACTTACAGTACCACCAATGGTACACATGCAGGTGGTTATGGCGGCGGCGGTACAGCTTACCAAAATGCAGGTTCAGGCGGTGGTTATAGTGGAATATTTTTAACAACAGCAATTTTTGCAAATGCCCGTGCTGTTGCTGGTGGCGGCGCTGGGGGTGGATATGGCAGAGCAAGAAATTTTGGTGGTGCCGGCGGTGCCACAACTGGTTCTAATGGTGCTGGCCTTGATGCTACACATACTGGTGGTTTTGGCGGTACATTAGCGGCAGGTGGAACTTTCGGTAGCGGCACTGGAACCACAAGCGGTACAGCGGGCGCACAATTACTGGGTGGCACAGGTGGTAATGCCGGCGCCGGTACTTATGGCGGTGCAGGTGGTGGTGGTGGCTACTATGGTGGTGGTGGTGGATATGGCAGTAATGCAGGCGGTGGCGGCGGTACCTGGGGTTCAGGCGGCGGCGGCGGCTCTTCTTATACAGGTGGTTTAACGGGTGTTACAAATACAGCAGGTGCCACCAACAATGCAGGCGGTGCTAATAATCCTCCGGGAAATGCTGAAGCTAATTATAACGGAACTGCCGGTATTGGTGGGGCAGGCAATGGCAGTAATGGCGGCCATGGCTTAGTGGTTATTAATGCAACGCCAGATTGTTCGGGTAGCCCTGTAATTACCAGTGTAAGTATTAGTGCAACAACAGGCGCCCCTAATTCCACCATTACACTTTCGGCAGTAATCCCAACCGTAGGTGGGCTTACCTACCAGTGGCAATCGGGTCCTTCTGCCGGCGGCCCATGGACAAATATAGCTGGTGCTACTTCTAACCCTTCAACAGTATATGCGCCGGCAACCGTGGCTACTGCTACTTATTACCGTCTGGTGCTTACCTGTACCATTTCTGGTTTATCAACCAATTCTTCCACTACATTATTATTTACAACCAGTTCAGCCTGTAATCCTACTATGGCAGGAACCGGTACATATATCAGTTCGGTTACTACTACAGGTTATACGACCAATATAAATAATCCAACTGGAGTGTGGACTACTGGCTATACTAATTATTATGCTTCGGCAAACGGACAGGTTACTGTGGCCGCAGGTACTGTATTAAGAATAACGGGTGCTATTGTAAGAGGTGCTGGAGGGCCTAATGATGTGTATGAAACATTTTATATAGATTGGAATAATGAT
The DNA here is from genome assembly GCA_963814445.1 of uncultured Chitinophagaceae bacterium. GTDB lineage: Bacteria > Bacteroidota > Bacteroidia > Chitinophagales > Chitinophagaceae > Ferruginibacter. Next base: position 80,201 of record CAWFCU010000013.1, on the reverse strand, counting down.
GGAGTCTTTGATGTGAATACAGAATTTTTCGATGCTTATGTTACACCAACAAGTGGTACTTATACATTTCCATTATACATACCTGCTGATGCACCTTTGGGCGACCATAAGTTGCGAATAATTGCAGATAAAAGAGCTTCAGCTATTGCCGACCCATGTGTAAGTGGCACGGGTGAGGCAGAAGATTATAAGATCACAATTATTGCAAAGTCTTGTAATAACGCTCCTACATCCACACCAAACAGCAGTTTATACTATATTAACCAGGTAGCCTTTATTGGAACGCAAGTAGTGCCTCCGGCTAATATTACCGGGGCCGGATTAGCAAGCGGCTATTCTGATTACACTGGGCTTGCAACAAAAGCACAACAGGAACAGGGAGAAGGCGTGAATGTATATGTGTCAACTTCTTCAAGGGCCAAACTTGGTGCATGGGTCGACTGGAATGGTGACGGTTCTTTTGCGTCCCCGTCAGAATGTGTTTATTATTTGGCTGATGTGCATACTGGCAATACTACTTTTGGTTTCCAAATTCCTATCGGCACGGCTGTAGGAAATTATAAGATCAGGATCCGCAGTTATAATTATATAGATGATTTTTTTGCGCCGGACTCAATGGTAACGCCATGTGGTGTTATGTATAATGGCGAAACAGAGGATTACCTTTTTACAGTTACATCACGTTGTAATGCCCGTATTGGTTCTGTAACCGGGCAAACGCAATGCAGCAGTGGTGCTATTGCATTTACGCTTGGCGCTACTGGTGAAGATATAAGCACTACAGGATTCAGATGGTACACCGTGTCTTCAGGCGGTTCTGTACAGGCTGGTTCTGTATTTAATGGTGGTAACCCGCCAACAGGTAGTTTTACAACAGCGGCAATAAGTAGCACAACAGCTTATTATGTATCCGCCACAGGTATTAACACACTAGGTGCATTTTGTGAAAGCCCGAGAGTTGCAGTAACAGCAACTTACAACGCTAATATCACTATAACTTTTGACCCTCCGGGGCCATTATATGTGTGCCAGGGTGCAGGCCTTAGTGTGCAGGGAGGCACCAGTACCGAAACAAAAAATTTAATCAATGAAGATTTTGAAAGTGGCGGATTGGGAGTGTTTAGCGTTGTGAATACTACAGCAACTCCTGCTGCTTACATTGCAAATATGCAGTGGCGTAACCGTACCAGTGTATTTGTACCCACCTATACCAGCGTATGGCGTCCCGCTATATCTTCCGCTTTTGGCACAGATAAATTTGCTCTTGCGGTTTCAGATGTACCAGGCGCTAACCTGAATACTGCTTTACAATTAACCAATGCCGTTAGTTCAATAGGTTTTACAAGCCTTACGCTTGAGTATGATATATTTTATGATAGTTATCTTGGAAACAATACAGATGGAGGAACCGGCTTCGATTCTATAAAAGTAGAAATCTCAACCGATAATTTTGTTACCATCGCAAGTACAACATCTTTCCAATTAGATCAGGGTACTGGAACACAATTTCTTCACCAGACTCTTTCATTACCAGCACTCATAAACCAATCAAATTTGAAAATACGTTTCAGATACCGGGCAAATTGGGTGGATGGAGTAGCGGTTGATAATATTAAATTGTACGGTACTACTGCTACATCCAGTAATTATACATGGTTGCCAACAGGTGCTGGTGCCGATATAAACAGCATGTTCCTTGATGCGGTTTATACACAACCATATATTGCAGGTACCAATGTTTCCGGCATTTTTGTAAACCCAACGGCAACACAGATCATTTCTGGTGCCGACCTTAACTTCCAGGCCTCTCTTACTTTGAGCAATGGCTGTTTGGCAACCGGCACAATTGTAGTAAAACTAAATGAAAAGGTATGGGAAGGAGATGAGGATGCAGATTGGCACAATCCCGGAAACTGGTGCGGAGACCTGGTGCCTATTGCTTCTACTTCTGTTACAATTCCTGCAGGCACACCTAATATGCCGGTTATATCATCTGCTGCTGCCTTTGCCAGAAAGATAGACATAGCATCTGGTGCATCATTAACTATTAATAATTATGGTACAGGAAGTTTATCTGTATCTACTGACTTTATTAATAATGGCACACTTGTTAACAATGGCACTATAATATTAAATGGCACTTCGGCAACAGCACAAAACTTTCCTGGGCCGGGTACTATAACGGCAATGAATACCTTGCAGGTTAATAATACCGGCGCAGGAATATCGCTTAACAATAACCTTCGCATTGGTATTTCACTTGTGCCAACAGCAGGAAATATTTCATTAAACAATAGTGATATAACAATTGGATCGGTTGCAGGGCGTACTGCATTAGTATCGCAAGTGGGTGCATCGGCAGGTTTCACGTATGGTGGAACAGGTCGTTTTATAGTAGAGCGTTACATTCCTGCAAGAAGGGCATGGCGCCTGATGACGGCACCGGTGGCGGCCGCTGGTTCACAAACCATCAACCAGGCATGGCAGGAAGGCGTGGGAGGCACATGGTCATCAAATCCTTCGCCGGGCTATGGTACGCATGTAACGGGTGGGCCTGCACGAACAACAGTACAGGGATATGACCAGGGACCGCTTAACCCGTCTATTTATGGATATACCAGTACCGGTTGGAACTATCTTCCTGCTACAACAAGCGAACTTGTTACGAGCAACCAGGGGTGGATGCTGTTTATCAGAGGATCAAGGGCTATTAACCTGCCACTTTCTAATCCATCTACTGTTGCTGATATAACTACATTGAGGCCAAGAGGTACAATTAAAGTGGGAATTCAACCAATACTTACCAATGGAAGCGGCGGTTATATGGTAGTAGGCAACCCTTATCCGGCGCCAATCAATTTTAAAAATATTACAAAGACAGGCATCATCGGTGGCCTAGGTGGGAACAATGCATATTACTTATGGGATCCTGCTTTGGGTGGCAGCAGTGGCGTAGGTGCATTTGTTGAATTTGCATGGAACGGCTCTTCTTATTCCAAAACAATCCAGGCAGGGTCAGGCTCTTCCAGTATTGGAACAGATGGCATGATACCTTCCGGCTCTGCATTTATGGTAAACCAAAACGTAGGTGGAACTGTAGGAATTGAAGAAAACGATAAGGACACTGTTGTGTATGGCAATTCTTATTTGTTCCGCCCTGTGCCAATAAATAACCTTAATAATTCAGAATCCTCTTTAAGGATGAGTTTATATGGCCGTGAAGCAGATGGTACAACCAGTATTGTGGATGGGTCGCTTATTCTTTTTAATCAATCATCAAGAACATCCCTGGATGACGAAGATGTGATCAAGATAAATAATGTAAGAGAAAATGTGTCCCTCTTTAAAGAAGAGAAAAGAGTTGCGATAGAATTCAGGAAGGCATTAAAAGCAGGCGATACGCTTTTCTATCGCATCTGGAACATGAGCCGCAGACATTATGAGTTTGAGATAACATTTACAAATGCAAAATCAACGCCGGGTACAGCAGCATTTTTAGAAGACACTTACTTGAATCAAAAGACAATGCTTACCGGTGATGTTACCAGGTTTAGCTTTGATATAACTGATGACCCAGGCAGTATAGTTCAAGACAGGTTCAGGATTGTGATTGAAAGATCTGGCGGAGTGATTGGTGCATTAAGCAATTTGATTACGTTTGAATCAGCACCGAAAACCAACTCAAAGCCATCTGTATCTATATATCCTAACCCTGTAAAGGATGGGGTTGTAAACCTCGCTTTTAATAAAATGGAAAAGGATAATTACACCGTTTTGCTGCGTAATAGTTTTGGACAATTGGTTCTTGAAAAAAAGATCAATCATGCAGGTGGTAACAGGGTAGAAGTTATCAAACTCAACAAAGAATCAGCAAGCGGAATTTATCACATGGAAATAATCGGGAATAGCATTAAAAATAATAAAACATTGAAATTCTTTGTTGAATAAAAACTGTAAACAGATTTTGAATGGGAGCATACATTGTATGTTCCCATTTTTTATTTTAGATGAATTCATGTAACCGGTATCACAAAAAATAACCTTCGGTAAGGTAGTATTTTATTGATACCCAACATTTTTGCAGAAATAACATTTATCTGAGAGAACATTTTTAATAAATCTGCCTGATTTTTCCTAATTTGAGGTTGTTACATTCAAAGTTAAACACCTCAGTCCATATCCTCGAATTAACTAAACCGCAAGATTCTTATCCGAGCTTTAATTATTGCTTGCTTTAACCTGAGGTTTTGGCATTTAATTTAATTGTATGGAGAAAATTTACACCCGTTTCAAATTCGTTTTAGTTATTGCTTTTGTGTTGTGCGGATGTGTTGTGCAGGCACAGGTATCATCCACCTATACTTTTTCGCAGGCCACAAGTACTTACACACCTCTTGTAGCAACTTTTCCTTCTACCCCCGCCAATATTTTTTCTACCAGCTGGGATGATGATTCTTACACGGGCTATACACTTCCCTTTGACTTTTTTTATAATGGCGTATTGTATCCAGCCGGAACTGTTATAGGGTTAGATACCGATGCATGGTTTGCCTTTAACCCTGGCACTATGACAGGCCAATTGGGCGGTGGTTCATGGGTTTCTGCAAGCGTGTCAAATGGTGTTTATTTATTTGGTACGGCCAATAACAATGGTTTTGCAGGTTTTAATGCAGACCATTGGTACCAAAATTTTACTTCCATTACAGGGAACCTAACTTCAGGTAGCAATGTTGTTACAAGCGTTAGCAGTTTGACGAATATAAAAATAGGCAGCCGGCTTACAGGGAATAGCAATATACCAGACGGCACTGTAGTTACAGCAATTGGTGCAAGCCAGTTTACAATGAGTGCCAATGCCAGTGCCACATCTGCCGGCGCAAGCATAACACCATCTGCCAGCATTTTCGCAATGACAAGGGGCACAGCGCCAAACCGTCAATTCGTTGTGCAATGGACGGGCACAAAAAGGTTTTCTGGTGCAAGTAGCGACAATTTTAGTTTTCAAATGATTTTGGAAGAAGCACCGCCACAACAATTGAAAGTGGTGTATGGCCCGGTAAGCACCAGCGTTACCTCAGATTTGCTTTTTCAGGTGGGGTTAAGAGGCAATAGTAATACGGATTATAATGCCAGGACTTCATCAAGTAGTTGGGCTGCTACCACAGCATCCACAGCCAACACAAACACTGTGGCGCTAAAAAATTCAAATGTGCCTGCCAGCGGATTAACATTTATCTGGACACCTGTTTGCCCTGCTATGGGAACAGCTGGCACTATAACAGGCACCAGCCCGGTATGCCCCAATACAACCCAAAGTTATTCTATACCTGTAGTCACAGGCGCTACGTATTATACATGGGCCTATACCGGCACAGGAGCAACTTTTTCTTCTAACACAACTACCCCAAACAATAATGTAACATTTGCAACCAACGCCACATCGGGAACGCTTTCGGTAACTCCCGGCAATGCCTGTGTGGGTGCCGGCACTGCTGCTACTAAAGCTATAACAATTACTACGGTTACACCGGCAAGTATTTCTTATCCTTCTGGTTCCAGTTATTGTACAAGCAATGCCCCAGTGAGTGTAACACAAACCGGGCCTGCAGGTGGTAGTTATTCAGTTTCTCCTTCCGGCCTTACGGTTAATACCTCTACAGGGCAGGTAACACCATCCACAAGCGCAACAGGCACTTATACTGTTTCATACACTTATTCAAATAGCGGTTGTGCTTCTTTAGTGGCTGCCACAACTGTTACAATTAAACCTGTTGTAGCCATTGTTACATCTTCTACACCTGCTACAGTATGCGGCAGTGGAAATGCTCAATTAACTGCTATTGCGGATGGAGGGGCCAACTATACCGTAAGTTCAATTGCACATAGTTTATTAACACCTTCCGGTTCGCCAACAATTATTTGGAACACAACAATTGACGATGCAGTTTCTTCAGCCATTGCATTACCTTTTTCGTTTAACTATTTTGGCCAAAGTATTACTCAGTTTACTGTAAGTACAAATGGGTTTATCGAAATGGGTGGGGCATCAGGTTTATCTGCCCTTGCAGCACAAACAATCCCAAGTGCAACAACCCCCAACAATGTGATAGCGATTGCCTGGAGGGACTTGGAAATAGACTTAACAGCAAACCCTGCTGCTTATGTAAGATACTTTGTAAATGGCACTACCCCTAACCGTATTATGGTGGTAGAATATAACGGATTAAGCTTCTATAATATATCATCTGGCACAGGGAATGTTACAGGGCAAATACGCTTGTATGAGTCAGACAGCCATATTGAAGTGCATGTTTTTGCAAACGACGGTGGTTTAAACCTGGCTAAAACACTCGGTATTGAAAACAATACAGGCACGCTAGGACTGTCGCCTGCAGGCCATAACAATGCGGTTTGGAATACAGTAACACCAGAAGGGTGGTCTTTTGGTTTATCTAATTATACTTATAGCTGGAGCCCCGCTACCTTTTTAAGCAACACCACCATATTCAATCCGATAGCTGTTGGTTTAAACACCACAACCAACTATACTGTAACAGTAACCAATACCGTTACAGGTTGCAGTAATACTGGTAATATAAATGTTGCTTATGCCAATACGCAAATACTCAGCAGCAATAGTGCAGCAAGATGCGGAACTGGTAGTGTAGCCTTAACTGCAACTGCCAATACAGGCAACACCATTAACTGGTACACTGCTTCAAGTGGGGGCAGCGAATGTTGCAACAGGCAGCACTTTCAATACGCCTTCATTAGCTGCAACCACTACATACTATGTAGCGGCAGAAGCAATAAGTGCAGGAGCAACAGTTATTGTTGGCAGTGGTGCTACCACTCCTTTTTCTTACGAAGGCATTTTCTATCATCTTTTTGGTGGTAATCAAACACAGTTTTTAGTAAGGGCATCGGAGTTGTTTGCAGCAGGGCTGCAACCGGGTAATATTACCCAATTGGGTATCAGGTTTTCATCAGTTAGTTCACAAGCCTATAATGGTTTTGCTATTGGCATGATGCAAACGGGCAATACAGATATGAGTGCAGGGCTTAAATACCTGGCGCATTCACCAATGTTTATTCGGCAGCAAGCGTAACACCGGCAGTTGGCATCAATAGTTTTACTTTATTACCTGCTTTTAATTGGGATGGAACCAGTAATGTGATCATTAAAATGTGCTGGAGCAACAATAATAGCGGAGGCACAAGTAATTATGCACAGGCAGATGCTACAGCCTATGTAAGCGGTGCTTATTACAGGTCAGACTCACAAACACCTGCCACCATTTGTGGTGGCACTAGCGCTACCGGCACTACTATCATCAAGGCCACAATTTTATTTTACAGGCAATGCTAGTCTCCTGCAGTTCAGCAAGAACAGCAGTAACGGCTACCATTAACCCACAGCCTTCAGCGACTTGTGATGAGCCCAACATCGGTTACCAGTGCAGTTCGGATGCAGCATCAGCATTAACCTTTACTGGCGGCACTTATTCTTCCGTAAGTTCAACCGCTTATACCCAAGGTTTTGAAACTTTCCCTGCACCTGACTTTGCAGCCAGCGGCGTTGGTATTACTGCTGCAACAAATACCACCTACTATACAGAAGGCGCAAAATCAGTTTTGCTTACTTATTCTGCCAGCTTAACTACTGCAAGTACCAACAATGCTTACCAGCAAACTGCAAGTATAAACCTGAGCACATCCACCAGTGCAACACTCAGCTTTAAACATATTTGTGCCTTAGAAGGGCCATCCACTACTTATGATGGCGGTTATGTTCAATATTCATCCGATGGAGGAAGTACCTGGACAACTTTCCCATCAGCTTCTTATACAGGAAGCGGCACACTTATGACTACTGTCAATAGTACCAGCGTTACAGGTACAATTTTTTCTACCAAAAGCTATTCAGATTGGATAACTCAATTTACAGCAGTCAACTTCACGCCAGGCACAGGCCCTGCTACTGCGCTTTGGAAAACAGAAACCATCACTATGCCTCCGCAGCGCTTACCAATAATTTCAGGATACGGTTTATGATTACCAGTGATGGCTCAGCTCAATATTATGGCTGGCTGATTGATGATATTAAAATTGCTGCTACAGGCTACTGCTGTTGCCCCGGTGGTTTGGACACCTAATGGCGTTGGCAATGGCTTATACACTGATGCTGCTGCAACTACTGTATATACTGGTACCGCTGCAACCACGGTGTATACAAAACCATCTGCCACTACCACCTTTACTGCCACCGGCACTGCACCAGGTGGGTGTACTTCTGCTAATACGGTAGTCGTAACAGTTAAACCAGCTTACACCTGGCTTGGCATAAACAGCACATGGGGCAACGCCGCAAACTGGTGTCCTGCTGTGCCTACAATAAACGATGACGTTACAATAAATACCGGCGTTTCATTTATGCCTGTGCTTTCAACCGGAACCGGCACTGTAAGGAATATAACAATGGGTTCCGGGGCAACGCTTACCGTTAGTAATAATGCCACCATGCAAATTGCAGGCGCCATTACCACGGCTACAGCCGGCAGTATTGATGCTACATCAGGCGTTATTGAACTTGCCGGTTCAGCAGCACAAGCAATTTCAGGCAGTAGCTTTGCCAGCCGCTCTATAAGGAATTTAAAAGCCAGCAACAGTGTGAACGTTTCAAGCACTGCAAATGATTCTTTAAAAATAACAGGCGTGTTATCTTTTGGGAATATAAACAGTAAAGTATTTAATTCTGGCAACAATGTGATATTGGCATCTACTGCTACAGGCACAGCAATGGTTGCAGATATTACTAATAATGGGGCTAACAACAGCAATTCATTTACAGGAACATTTCAGATAAACCGTTATATGCCTGCAAGAAGAGCATGGCGTTTAATGACAGCACCAATTGCAGCCGGTGCACAAACAATCAACCAGGCATGGCAGGAAAGTGTGGGTGGCGCATGGGCAACTAATCCATCACCAGGATATGGAACACATGTAACGGGTGGGCCATCAAGAAATACAACACAAGGATATGACCAGGGCCCACTCAACCCTTCTATTTATGGATATACAGCAACAGGGTGGAATTATTTACCTGCTACCACAGGCGAACTAGTAACAAGCAACCAGGGATGGATGTTGTTTGTAAGAGGATCAAGGGCTATTAATTTACCAACCTCCAACCCAACTACGATACCAGATGTTACCATATTAAGGCCTAAAGGCGCTATTAAATTTGGAATTCAACCAACACTAACAAATGTTGCAGGTGGTTATATGGTAGTAGGTAATCCATATCCTGCGCCAATCAATTTTAAAAATATCACCCGTACAGGGGTAATTGGCGGTACAGGGGGAAACAATGCTTACACACTTTGGGATCCGGCATTAGGCGGCAGCAGTGGTGTGGGAGCTTTTGTGTCGTTTGCATGGAACGGTTCAGCCTATGCTAAATCCATTGTTGTTGGCTCAGGTTCATCAAATATTGGAACTGATGGTATGATCCCATCAAGTGCCGCCTTTATGGTAAACCATAGTGCAGGTGGTACTATCGGAATAGAAGAAAATGATAAAGACACTGTTGTTTATACCAACTCTTATTTGTTCAGGCCGATGGGAAATAACAGGGAGTCGTCATTAAGAATGAGTTTGTATGGAACAGAAGCTGATAGTACTTTGGCTATTGATGATGGAGCATTGATATTATTTGATGAAGCATCAAGTACAGCAGTAGATGTTGAAGACGTAATTAAAGTAACTAACGTAAAAGAAAGTTTTGCTATCATTAAAGCCAATCAGAAAATTGCTATTGAATTCAGGAATTCATTACAGGTAAATGATACGCATTTTCTATCGGATATGGAATATGCGCCAGCGCCATTACGAATTTGAAATAGCGCTTACCAATGTTGATCTGCCTGCAGGTACAATAGCCATCCTTGAAGACACGTATCTGCAACAAAAAACAACATTGAACTATGCAGATACTACAAGAATTGGTTTTGATATAACTGCTGATGCAGCAAGTGCCGCACAAGACAGGTTCAGGATCATTATTGCACCATCAACGGTAGTGCCGGTTACATTTACCAATGTAAGGGCGTATGAAAAGAGTAAGGATATAATGGTGGAATGGACGGTGCAGAATGAACTGAATATTGTGCACTACGAAGTAGAAAAATCTATCGATGGCGTAAGCTTCAGCAGTATTGGCAATACTAATGCAAGAGGTGGAAATGTTGGCTACAGTTTGCTGGATGAAAACCCTGTGATTGGCAATAACTATTACCGCATCAGGAGTGTTGACAATGCAGGCAATGTTAAATACAGCCGTATGATAAAAGTGATTATTGGTAAAGGCAAACCATCAATAGCTGTTTATCCAAATCCTGTTAACGATGGTATTATCAATATTGTTTTTAACAACTTAATGCCGGGAGTTTATACGGCCAGGTTGTACAACAGTGTTGGACAGTTTGTATTTGAAAAACAACTTACACATAACCAGGGTAGTGCTACTGAAACCATTGTGGCAGGTAAAAAGATAGCCAGTGGAGTTTATCAATTGGAAGTTACCGGCCAGGATGGAAGCAAAAATATATTTAAGCTGGTAGTGGAATAGTCAACGCTGAAATTAAAATCGAAGGGAGTGCAACTGTACTCCCTTTTTTATTTATCAATTCTTGTAACTAACAGTATCAGTGAGTGTTTTTAAAAATAAGATGATGTCTTCTTTTTCTGTTGTTGAAAGTTTTAATGAATCAAATGGTAATGTTTGATTGGGAATACTAAAACCAAAGCCATTGCCACCACCACGGTGATAGAACTCAACTACGTCTTCCAGGTTTGAATAAACGCCATTGTGCATGTAGGGCGCTGTTAATTCAATGTTTCTTACCGTGGGTGTTTTAAAGGCAAAATGATGTGCTGTAATTTCTGTTATTGGAAATCTGCCATCATCGCTGTCTATTTTTTTATTGTCAGCATTTGCAGGAGTACCAATCACTTCAAATTCCGAATCGGTAAAGTTTGGTGGCACAGTTCCATTAAACAATGGAAAAAAATGACAACTGCCGCAAAGCGCTTTGCCTGCAAAAATATTATACCCGTTTATTTCCCTTTTATTAAGTACAGCAATATTACCAGCAAGATATTGATCAAAACGGCTGTTAAACGAAACCAATGTTTTTTCATATTCTGCCAGTGATTTTTGCACAGCATATTCTGTTATGCCTTCATGTATTGTATTGGCAAATGCTTTTGAAAACAAGCAATTTGTACTTTTCATTTTGCTGCAGCCTGTTTACCACTTCCGGCAAACTGCTTTTCATTTCAGTTGGGTTATGAATTACATCAAATGCCTGCTGTTCTAACTGGTAAGCCCTGCCGTCGTAAAAGAATGCTTTTTGATAAATGGCATTTAAAAGTGTTGGTGCATTCCTGTTTACAGTATTGCTTCCATCAATGGAAATACTTTTTGCAAGCCCATCGGTAAAAGCTTTTGATGGATTGTGGCAACTGGCGCAGGAATATTGATTGTTGCCTGAAAGAACAGGATCATTAAACAATAATTTTCCAATTTCGGCTTGCTCTTTTATATAAAGTGAATCGTCATAATAAATAGAAAAGAACTGCAGGTTAAAACTTTCTTTTCCAAACAAAAAACCATTGTTTAATTGCAGTGCTTTTTTGTTTTGGTTCCATGGCAAGCCAATAATATTGTGAAGGCTTACAAGTAAATTGTTGAGTGGATTGATAACCTGCGTTATAAATTCAAGGCGGTTAAAACTGTTGTAATTTTTGTTTTTAATCAAGCAGCAGTTTTCCATTGGCAATTTCTTTTTGTAATTCAGTAAAGTAATTTTTTACAAGCTGATTTTGTTTTCCGTAAGGCTCAAACAGGCTGATAGCTTTTTCTACTCCTTCAAGTGACCACAGTGTTTCTGTAATATTAGTTTGAGAGATGGTGGCATCATAACCATTCAAACCCAATGCTGCTATCCTGAACAATTGCAACTGGCACATATCAAGCAGATCAGCATCATTTATTTCAACATCTTTGTAATACTCTTCAAGCGAAGCAATTTGTTTTTTTAATAATGCTAATTCCCGGGGTAATTCTTTTTGTTTCCCTGCAAATAGAATTTCTTCAATCCGCTGAAAACCTTGTGGCGGAATCATTTTTTTACCCAGATCAATTTCATGCTTTGGCACTAACGGGCCATTGATATATAGCCTGGCTGCAAGCGGCGAATAATATTCAACAAAAAATTCAACATGTTTGTAATGCTTTCTTGCATTAAAGTAATTTGCTTTTTTAGCTCTAGTATTTTGAGAATTTGAAATAGCAGAAATACTCTGCCGCAGCAGTTTTAATTCCTGCAGTATCCATTTTCTTACTGGTTCAGCGGCAATATTTTTTTTATTTTCTGTGTGCCATGCAAATTGAAAGCAGGCGATTGCCAGTATTAAAACTATTGTTAGTTTTTTTTTCATTCCAGCCATTCTTGTTGTTGCTATAAAACTACAATGGCAGGCTTTAATAACCTGCCATTGCTGTTGCTTTTATTTTTATTACTACCTGGCTACCATAAGCTGTCTCACAGTTTTTTGTTTATCAATAGCAAGCCTTATGGAATAAACACCCGGATTTAATTTTTCGTTTTCTGTATTGATAACATATTTATAGGCACCTGCTTTTTTAGTTTGATTTACTATTGTTTTGATTTTCTTTCCTTCAATATTATAAATTTCAAGACTTACATGCCCATCATTTGCAGAACTGTATTCAATAGTTGTATTGCCTGTTGTTGGATTCGGATACACTTTCATTCCCGGTTGCTCAACATCCTCATTAATAATTTTGCTGTTCATCGGCCTTGCTGCAGCAACTGTTACAATAAAAGTATCTGCTATACAACCTATACTATCATTTACTATGTATGTGGTAGTAATTGCCGGGTTTACAGTAATTGACCTTGTATTGGCACCGCCAGTCCAGCTATAGATTCCAATCCATGAAGCGGTTAAAGTTGTTGAGCTTCCGGGTGTAATGGAGATGTTCTTTTTTACACTTACATCTTTTTCAATGGTGAATTTATCCCTTATCACACCATCAGCACAAACCCATTTTCCGTCCAGCCTGTTAGCTTCAATTTCCAAAAGCAATGAGCCTCCGTTTGAAACATTCGAATAATACATAGCAGCATGTGGATATGATCCTTGTGTGGCACTGCTTAATTGCCCTGCCGATCCTGCTACTACATACACAGTGCCATTGTAAGACGAAGGACTATTTTTTACATACGGGCAGGAAGAGGCTGAACCATCATACTTACCGCTTGACTGGCTTACATTCATAGCAGTAGTAAATGACGCTTCATTCCCATAATGGCCTTTTATTAATTTACTTCTCTCATAGCCGTGGCTGTGCCCACACAATACCATATCAACTTTGTAACGTTCTAATATCGTTAAGACGTTTTGCCTTATATTTTTTAATTCAGTGTCTGTATCTGAATTGTGTGAGGTAAGTGAATAAGGTGCATGGTGCCAGTAAACAATTGTCCATTTTTGTGTATTGGCTGCAAGGTCTTGTTTTAGCCAAACCACCTGTGGCCCCAGCGTATCATACAACCTGTACGTGTTGGCTTCTTTTCCATATGAATCAAGAGAGATGAAATGGATATTGCCATAATTATATGAATAAAATGCTTCAGTATTAGAAGCCACGCCGCCTGCTTGTGCATTTTTAGGCATGGTAAACATATCGTAATACGCAATGGCATGGTCATTCATTCTTGTAGCATTGCTTCCATATTCATGATTGCCGGGTGAAGGCCACAGTACTGTTTGCTTCAAGCAATTTGTCTTTGTAAATATCAAAGAATTTTGTTTGATACTCTGCATCGGTACCATTATCATAAGCATTATCACCAAGCAATAGCCACACATCTGTATAATTTGTACCAATATAATTCAGGTACTGATCCCTCACATTTTTTTGATTGGTGGAGTTGTTGCCGCAATCACCATTAACCCAAACCCTTGTTTTCTTTTCTGTTCCCAACACAGGTGCCGTTATAAAAAAGTTATTTGCATCACCTTGTAATGTTTGTGAAGATGAGCCGAAGGAATAAAAATATTTTGTATTAGGTGTGAGCCCTGTAAGTTGTATTTCATGTTCTGTAACAGCGGAAGCATTGCTTACAACAGATGTAAGGCTGGCTGCTGCTAAACCATAATTAACTTTTGTATCATTTGCAATATCAGTCCGCCAGCGGATGATAACACTGTTTGGTGTGCCAACCTGTAAATAAGGCCCTCTTTTAAGAACGGCTGCTGATGGGGCATTTCCTTTTAATTCAAGATCAAAACTCAGGTCACTGCTGGTGGCGCTGTTCTGATGCATTTCAACCGCTATCACATTGGTGCCGGTAACAAATGTACCTGCTGCTAACGTAGCAGTTTGCCAGTTAGCACCATCATCACTTGCTGCAGCAGAGGCCAGTGTAGTGTAAGTAACGGTGCTGGTTGGCATATTATTACGGTATTTCTCTACGCCATTTACATACACAATTATTCCATCGTCTCTTTTCATATTCAGCGTAAAGCTTCCATATGAACCTGCATTGGCTACTGAAATTGTTTTCCTGAAATACGTGGTAATATATTTTGCACTTGTATTACCGCCATAACCCACCACTGTTGCTTCATCGCCATCACCATAGCCAAGTTGTGCATTGCCCGAAGCCCATGCAGCATCATTAAAACCAGTAGCTGTCCATGCTGTACCCTGGTTTGTTCCATTGTCAAGATATTTCCATGCAGAGCCCGGGGCGATGAGTGCCGGAGTTTGAACCGGGGCAAGTGTTCCTGTTAGTTGAAGGTCGAAGCTGATATCAGAGCTGTTAAGGCTGCTTTGATGTATCTCAACCGCTATCACATTTGTACCGGTAATAAATGTGCCTGCAGCAAGTGTGGCAGTTTGCCAGTTAGCGCCATCATCACTGGCTGCTGCAGAAGCCAATGTGGTATAGGATGGTGTTCCGGAAGGTATATTGCTCCTGTATTTTTCAACTCCGTTTACATACACAACTATACCATCATCCCTTTTAACTGTTAGTGTAAAACTGCTGAACAATGCGGCATCAGCAATAGAAATTGTTTTTCTAAAATAAGTGGTGACATATCTTGCACTTGTATTGCCGCCATAACCCACAACCGTAGCTTCATCCCCATCACCATAGCCAAGTTGTGCATTGCCCGAAGCCCATGCAGCATCACTAAAGCCGGCTGCTCTCCATGCAGTGCCCTGGTTGGTTCCATTATCAAGGTATTTCCAGGATGATCCGGAGGCTATTACTATAGTTTGAGACTGGCTTGTTTGCATTACAAACAGGGAAAAACAAAGGGCAATCAATTTTTTGCATGGATGGCTCATAAAAGAAGTTTATACAGTTCTAAAAATGCGATCGTTGGGGGATGTTTTTATGGGAACAGTCGAATTCTAAATACAGGGATGTTTCAAAGGGAATTAGCCTGGTATCAAAAAAGCATTATAAAAATAACAAAAAAACTAATAAGGGTATAATTATTTGCTTTCTGTTAATTAAAGTTAAAGTAGCAGAAAATGATTTATGCTTTGTAATCAGTGAATGGCACTTGATAATTAGCCAGCGGTATATGCTGTTGCTAATAAATTAAAAAACGACGGATATTGACTTTTGAAAAATTACAGTTTTATCTCTTCATCGCTATCATCATAAAACCTGAATTCGGTTAAATGATAAGCAGAATTTGAAACCACTTTAATTTTCTGTTTGTATTTCCATATCCAGCGCCTGCGTTTGGAGATAAAGCCACTGGTGAGGTAAGTATATAATATGGGATGAACCATGATGGTAAGCCCTTTATGCTTTTGCATAATCAGGTAACTCAGGTTCTTTTCTATTTCGTCTTCTAAAATGAGTGTGGACGATATTTTTCCGGTTCCGCTACAGCTTGGGCAAACTTCTGAAGTATTGATGTTCATCTCCGGCTTCATTCGCTGCCTTGTAATTTGCATCAAACCAAATTTGCTGATTGGTAATACAGCATGTTTAGCCCTGTCTGTCCGCATGAATTGTTCCGTAGCATCCACCAGCCTTTTCTTATTTTCCGGCAGTTTCATATCAATGAAATCAACTACAATGATGCCGCCAAGATCTCTCAACCTTAATTGCCTTGCTACTTCTTCTGCTGCCTCCAGGTTGGTTTCCATAGCATTTTGCTCCTGGTTATTGCTTACGCTTTTATAACCACTGTTCACATCAATCACATGCAATGCTTCAGTGTGTTCAATAATAAGATAAGCGCCGCTTGGGAGGTTAACTGTTTTACCAAAAGAAGCTTTCACCTGTTTGGTAACACCAAAGCTGTCGAAAATGGGAGAGCCATTATTATAGTAAGTAACAATGTCTGCTTTTTCAGGGGCTATTTTTTGTATGTAAGATTTTGTATCAGCGAAAATATTGCGGTCATTTACCACGATACGGTTAAAGTCTTCATTCAGCAAATCCCGGAGCATGCTGTTTGTTTTGCCCTGTTCGCTTAAAATTTTTGATGGAGGTGTGGCATTCATCAAATTTTCCTGGATGGTTTTCCAGGTAGTAACAAGCGATTCCAGGTCTTCCTGTAATTCAGCCGTTTGTTTTCCTTCAGCAGCAGTACGCACAATCACTCCAAAATTCTTTGGTTTTATGGCTTCGATTATTCGCTGCAATCTTTTTCTTTCATCACCAGAATGTATTTTGCGGCTTACTGCAACGATGTCATTAAAAGGAGTGATTACAACACATCTTCCCGGAAGAGATATTTCACAACTCAACCTCGGGCCTTTTGCAGCAATGGGCTCTTTTAAGATCTGGACTAATACATTCGGCCTGCCGTTCATTACTTCGGCAATCTTACCGGTTTTTACAATTTCTGGTTCTACGCTGAATTTGCCAAAATCAAATCCATCATCCGTTTTATCGTTGATGGCAGTATTGGTGAATTTGAGGAGGGAACGTATGTAAGGGCTAAGGTCGGTATAGTGAAGAAAGGCGTCTTTTTCAAACCCCACATCTACAAATGCAGCATTTAGCCCGGGTATAAGCTTTTTAACTTTTCCCAGGTACAGATCTCCAACCGCAAAACTTGCATCAGCTTTTTCGTTGTGCAGCTCTACCAGTTTTTTATCTTCCATCAGGGCAATTTCCACACCCTGAGATGCCGCATTTATTATTAACTCCTTTGTCAAGCAAATCACATTTTAAGAAACATTACCTCATATAACTATTGCCAGTATGGCACATGATCCCGTATATACGGGACTGACATACTGATAAACAGGTACCGGCCCAGAGGGGCCGGCACTAAAGAAAAAAATTATTTCTTCTTATGACGGTTCTTTCTTAAACGCTTTTTACGCTTATGTGTTGCGATTTTATGACGTTTTCTTTTTTTACCACAAGGCATAACCTGAGTATTTTTATTTGTGAAAAAATGATTTTATATAAACAGAAACTTTCGTTTCTTCTTATTTCAGTTCTTTTATTCTCCCGTCTATCTCCTTGCTATATTCCGGGTTGTTCACCATCTGTTTGCTTATTTCAAACCACTTAATGGCATTTTGCCTGTCGCCTTTCCCTGCATACGCTTCAGCTAACCAGGATACAGCTTCAGCATTCCCGGGCTGATTTTGCACTACTTTGTTCAACCGCTCAATCGCTTTATCATATTGGGTTGAAACGACACCACCAATTCCCAAAACCATTTGGGCATGCATATTAGAAGAATCCTTTCTCACTACCTGCAGGAGTTGCTGCACTCCTTTCATCGTTTCTTCTGCATTGCCTGCCATTCCTTTTCCAAAAATGTAGCAGGCACCTAAATCAACTTTCAAAGAATCATTAGCCGGGTTCAGTTCTATAGCTTTTGTGAGCAGGGCAATTGCCTGGTCTGCTTTCCAACCCCTTTTGGCCACATCAGGCTCATTCCTGAAGTCCCCTAAAATTTGCCGGGCTGCGAAGGTGAGGTTTTTTTCAGAATTTACCAACATTGCAGCTTTGGAAATATAAAAAACGTATAACTCATGGTTATCAAGGCTGTCGTGCCAAAAATTGGCCAATTGGGTGTATGCTTTTTCCTGCTGGCCTTTTACATCGCCACGGGAAACGCTGTTTTCCAGTTCATTTACATAATTAACCTGGAGTACGGTTAACTTTTGTTTGGAAGATTGCAGGTAGGTCTCAATATTAAAAGATGAGTTGGCGTTGTTGGCGGCCATTTCCGGGGCAGGCTGGTTTTCCTTACTGGTAACTGTTTTGCCAAAAAACCAGAGCAGTACCAAAAGAACAAGGCCGGAAGCCGAAAGAATTAATTGTTGTTTCTTCACTTCAAAAAAATAAGGCTGCAAAAATACGGGTATTCTTTGCAGCCTTTCAGCTTTATAATGCAGTTGCAGTTTAAAATTGGTTATTCACCGTCTCCCAATGATGGAGTAGCGTTTTCATCCATCTTTTTACTTTTTACTTCCTGCACAAATTCTTTAGCTGGCTTAAATGCCGGGATATAATGTTCCGGTATTGCCACCGCTATGTTTTTTTTGATGTTGCGTCCTATTTTGGCTGCTCTTTTCTTAGTAATAAAGCTGCCAAAGCCACGGATGTAGATGTTTTCACCCGCTATTAAAGAGCGTTTAATTTCTTTGAACATAGTTTCTAAAGTAACCATCACATCTACTTTAGGTATGCCGGTTTTATCGGCAATTTCTGATATAAGGTCTGCTTTTCTCATACGTCAATGTTTAATATTCAACAGTAAAATAATACATTATTTTGTAAAAAGCAATATTACGGGCTGATTATCAGCTAAATAATCTTTTCACCTGCTATGCACATTCTTTAGGCCCAGTTTTATGATTATCCCTGATATTTGTTTTAATGAACGAAAAAAGCAGGCAGGTATTTTTTACAAAGCAACTTTTGCTGTGGAATGAACACCACAATACCCGGCAAATGCCATGGAAAGGGGAGAAAGATCCGTACAAAATATGGCTGAGTGAGATCATTTTGCAGCAGACAAGAGTAGAGCAGGGGCTTGCGTATTATAACCGCTTTATTAAAACTTTCCCGACAGTAAAGGATTTGGCGAAAGCACCGGAAACAAAAGTATTCAAGCTTTGGGAAGGATTGGGTTATTACACCCGTTGTAAAAATTTGATAGTAACTGCTAAATATGTTGCTGAAGAATGTAAAGGTAATTTTCCCAACACATACGGGGAGATTTTGGCATTAAAAGGAATTGGCCCATATACAGCAGCAGCCATTGGTTCATTTGCATTTAATATTCCTAAGGCCGTAGTGGATGGAAATGTTTTCCGGGTGTTATCAAGATACTTTGGGATTGATACAGCTATTGACAGCAATGAAGGGAAAAAGCAGTTTTCACTTTTGGCAGAAGAGTTGCTTGAAAAAAACAAACCGGGTATTTACAACCAGGCAATAATGGATTTTGGGGCAGTAATTTGTAAACCACAATCTCCTTTATGTAATGAATGTTTACTCAAAAAAAAATGTGTAGCTTTTATCAATAACAGAGTGAGTGTGCTGCCGGTAAAAGAAAAATTTATCATTAAGAAAACACGATGGTTTTATTATTTGATTGCGGAATACAAAGGCAGGCAATATGTGAAAATAAGAGGAGCAAAAGATATTTGGGAAAACCTGTATGAATTTATTTTGGTTGAAGAGACAGAAGCGGTTATAACAGGTAAATTGCTCTCATCAAAAAAGGTAAAGGGCTTATTGGGCAAGGAAAAAGTGGAAGTGGTTTCTGTTTCCGGCGTGTATAAACAGCAGCTGACACATCAAACCATTTGCGGCCAGTTTATTCATGTAAAACTTAATAAACGCCTGCCGGTAACGGGCTACGAATTATTAGATAAAAAAGAAATTTGCAGCCTGCCGTTTCCAAAACTTATCAACCAATATTTACAAGATAAAACAGTATCTTTAAATTTGTTTTAGTAGTTGGTGAACCAATAAAAAGAAAATTATGAGAGGCGTAAACAGGGTAATGCTGATAGGCAATTTGGGCAAGGATCCCGATATGCAATTTTTGGAAGGGAATATTGCAGTGGCTAAATTTTCATTGGCTACTACTGAAACATACAAAGACAGAAGTGGCAAACTGATCTCTCAAACAGAGTGGCATACGGTGGTGTTGTGGAGAGGATTGGCGGAACTGGCACAGAAGTATCTTCATAAAGGCAGTTTGGTATATATTGAAGGCCGCCTTAAAACCCGTAGCTGGGAAGATAAGGAAGGCAATAAAAAATTTGCAACAGAAATAGTGGGTGATAATTTAATTATGCTTGATAAAAGAACTGATGGCACCGGTCCGGTGGCAGGTATTGATGTTGCAGATGATATGAGCCACGAAAACACACCGCCCCATCCTGAGGAAGGTTCTGAAAGGCTTCCTTTTTAGATTCAAATTCCTTTTCATCATGAGTAATTATTTACAGGTGATGATCAACAATATTGTTTATTAAAACCAACTGTCTTGGACTATCATTCGGTCGTTAATTTTCCAGGTATTTTACAAATCCATCTCCTGTCAATCAACACGGCAGCTTCTGCTGTGCTGATATTTTTAGCTATCATTTTATTTGTGATCTCTTTTTTGGTGGCAGGTTCCGAAGTGGCTTTTTTCTCTCTTACTTACAAAGACATCAATATGCTAAAAACAAAGCAGCAACCTGCTTTCAGGCGTATCGTTACTTTGCTTGAAGAACCGAAAATGCTGCTGGCTTCTATGCTCATCAGCAACAGTTTTGTCAATATCGGTATTATTCTTATCGCCAACATTTTATTGGATGGCTGGCTGGAAGCATTTCAGCTGAGCTTCTGGCTTAGCTTTTTAATAAAAGTAGTTACAGTAACCTTTCTCATTGTTTTGTTTGGCGAAGTATTACCCAAAGTATGGGCGACTAATCATAAGATATGGTTTGCTTCTACAGCCTCTGTTGCGATAGAAATATTGCATAGCCTTTGCTCAAAATTAGGAATGAGCAAACGGCTTGTGGGATTAAGCGACAGGATAGAAAGAAAATTTTCTCCCGGAAACTCCTCCGCATTAGATGATAAGCAACTGGACTATGCAATTGACCTTTTGCCCGACCATGAAGCCACCATGGAGGAAAAACAAATTTTAAAGGGCATCAGGAAATTCAGCGACACACCGGTAAAGCAGGTAATGCGTACCCGGCTCGACGTTAGTGGCATTGATTACAACAGCAGTTTTGAAGATGTGGTGAAAAAGATTGAAGAGTTGCATTACTCCCGTCTTCCTGTTTATAAAAATAACCTGGATGAAGTGGAAGGTATGTTGCATACAAAAGATATGCTGCCTTATGTAAACAACAGCCAGTATGCCAACTTCGACTGGCACAGTATTATGCGGCCTGCCTATTTTGTGCATGAACAAAAACTGATTGAAGACCTGCTGCAGGAATTCAGGAACAAAAGAAAACACTTTGCAGTGGTGGTGGATGAATTTGGGGGAACATCAGGCATTGTTACACTGGAAGATATAATGGAAGAGATCATTGGCGATATACAAGATGAATTTGATGATGAACAAAGCGCCAATAAAAAGATTGATGACAATACCTATATTTTTGAAGGCAAAACAATGATAAATGATGTGTGTAAGATAATGGGATTGCCTGGAGATACTTTTGAAGTAGTAAGAGGCGATAGTGATTCACTGGCAGGATTGGTGCTGGAAATAGCCGGTGAGTTTCCGCAGGTGAATGAAGAAGTGCCGAGCGGTGATTTTATATTTGTGCCATTGGACATAAATAAAAACAGGATTGACAAAGTAAAAGTTATTATTAAGCCTAGAGAAGTAAAAGAAGATGAATAAAAAAGTTTCTGTCTTAGTACTGAGATTATGAGCATTATGAATTTCAGGAGCTTTCTTTTTCTCCTGCAATTCCCTTATGTTTCAAAAAAGCGTGGGTATTTTAAAATTGATCTGCCGCAAAAAAGATACCAGAAATTTGAAAGAGAAGGTTTCCCTTACAGTTTTGAATATCCTGTGTATGGCGATATAATGCAGGATAGCACATACTTCGATAGTAACCCTGAAAACCCTTACTGGATAAATATTGATTTCCCAAAACTCGGGGGGCGCATTTTTTTAAGCTATAAACAGGTTGGCGGCAAAGCTTTGTACAAAGTGAAACAACCCGATGGCAAATACAAAGATTCTTTTGCTGTAAATGAATTTGACAGGATGGTGGATGATGCCTTTAAACTCACCAATAAAAATGATGTGGTATCAACTTCCATCAAACAAAGTTTGATCACCACTCCCAACAATGTAAGTGGTGTGTTTTTTAAAGTGGGCGGTAATGCTGCTACAGCACTGCAATTCTTTCTTAGCGATACTACAAAAAACTTTATCCGTGGGGCACTTTACTTTAATACAACCCCAAACTCAGACTCAATAAAACCGGCGCAGGATTTTTTACAGGCAGATATAGAGCACATGATAAATACCTTTCAGTGGAAGAATAAATAAAACCAATCAATCATATACCAATTTTGATATCCTCACATGTTGAGGACTTTTTGTGTTCTGGAAGGATAAATTTGGAAGATGAAAATGAAAACTGCACATTTGCAGCAGATTTGGTTCCTGGTGTAACAACCGGGATTAAAAGGGAATCCCGTTTAAATCGGGAGCTATCCCCGTAGCTGTAAGCTCTGTAAACTGTTTGTTCTTCAAGCCACTGTTTTAATAATGACGGGAAGGCAACAAACAGGGAGTAAGCCAGAAGACCTGCCACATTCAATAAACAATCATTCAAAGCTTTCGGGTGAAAGGCATGAAGATTTAAGGATGAGGGCATTCTTTTATTTTCTATCTTTTTTATTTTCTCGGAAGCAGTCACAAAAAAAATTTTTTCAAAAAAATGAAAGAACAAATTTTTATTGCGGCTGCTGTTATATTCAGCAGTTATGCAACAGCGCAAACGCCTGACCCCACTCATCCCGGAGACAGTTCTGTAAAAGCATTAAATGAAGTGGTAGTTACACCAACAAAGTTTCCAAAGAAGGTTTCTGAGACAGGAAAGGTGGTAACAGTAATTTCAAAAGTACAATTAGAAAGAAGTACAGGAAAAGATCTTGCACAATTACTCAATGAGCAGGCAGGAGTAATTATTAGTGGAGCTGGTAGTAATCCGGGTAAAGACAAAGCAGTTTACGTACGTGGTGCATTGGGGAAATATACAGTGGTGCTGATTGATGGCATTGCTATCACCGATCCTTCTGGTGTAGGTGGCGCTTTTGATCTGCGCCTGCTTTCTATCGATATGATCGAAAGAATTGAAATTTTAAAAGGCAGCCAGTCAACTTTGTATGGTACTGATGCCATTGCAGGTGTTATTAATATCATCACCAAAAAATCAGGCAACAAAAAAATTGGAGGCTATGGCACTGCGTCTTATGGCAGTTACAATACATTTAAAGGAAATGCTGGTATAAACGGCAGTACAAAAGTGCTTGATTACAACATTGGCTACACTCATTTTAAAACAGATGGTATCAGCGAATCAAGTGATACAACAGGTAAAGCAAATTTTGATAAAGATGGTTTCAAACAAAATTCAGTAAATGTAAATATTGGGATTAAAGCAAGCAGTAAACTGAAAATAAGCCCTTTCTTCAGGTGGAGTGATTTTAAAGGAAACACGGATGCTGATGCTTTTACTGACGGTCCGCAAAAGTATAATACCAAATCAGTGAACACTGGTTTAACAGCACAATATAAATTACCAAAGGGTGCAGTTAATTTTCAATATGGCTACACCAAAGCAGACCACAATTATGTTGATCCCGTATTTTCCTTCTGAGGGAAAAGGCAGGCTTCACAATGCAGAATTATTTTTTAATAGCGACTTTGGAAAATATTTTCAACTGCTGGCCGGTGTTAACTTCCAGCAGATGAAAATGCTTGATACTAATGCAGTAGTAAAGAACCCTTCTGTAAATATTACAAGCCCATACCTTTCGGTATTTCTTCACAACCTTAGTGGATTTAACCTGCAGGTCGGTGGCCGTTATAACAATCATTCTAAGTATGGCAGCAACTTTACTTACACAATTAATCCATCTTATCTTGTTGATAGAAACACAAAGATTTTCTTTAACTATGAAACAGGATTTAAAGCACCAACATTGTATGATCTGTACGGACAATATGGAAGCAATCCTGATCTGAAACCAGAAACAAGTACCAATATAGAAGCAGGTGTACAAAGTTCTTTTGCCAATAATACATTTGAATTAAGAATTGCAGCTTTTGACAGGAACATTAAAAATGCCATCGTGTACGGACCTATGTTCTCTGTAATAAACAGGGACAAACAGCACGATAAGGGTTTAGAAGTGGAACCAACATTTTTTGTAAACAAAGATGTAACCATCCGTGCCGCTTATTCTTTTATAAAAGGAGAGATAACAAGCAATTTTGGTACAAAAGATACTGTTTACAACAACCTTGTACGCAGGCCAAAACATACAGTAAATATTAATATCGGCTGGCAGGCAACAAAAGATTTATATGTAAGTACTAACCTGCGTACCTCCGGCAAACGTATTGACTGGTATTTTGACCCCAATACATTTCAACGCAGCGATGTGCAACTAAAAGCATTTGCATTATGGGATATTTATGCAGAATATAAATTACTGAAAGGCCAATTGAAAATTTTTGCAGATGTAAAGAATATCACCGGTACTAAGTATTATGAAGTGTATGGTTACAGCACCATGGGCTTTAATATGAATGCAGGTATCAGCTTTAAATTGTAATGCCATGTGCAAGCATGAACAAAAAAACTGTCCACGTTGCAATGCCGGTTTTGAATGTAAAACCGGTGATATAGCACATTGCCAGTGCAACAGCATACAATTAAATGAAGGGGAAAGTAAATTCATTGCCAGTCAATTTACCGACTGCCTTTGTGCAGGCTGTATGAAAGCAATGAAAAGTGAATATGGATTAGAAAGATTTAATGATTGGTATGATTTGATAAGAAAGAATTAATCATACCAATCATATCAATCAAAAAATAATCATCATCAAATCAACATGCATAAAGCATACATGAACTGGAGCGGAGGTAAAGACTCCGCTCTTGCTCTTTACAAAATTTTGCAACAGCAACAATATGCTGTTGATTGCCTGCTTACAAGTGTGAACGCAGTGCATAACCGTATTTCCATGCATGGCGTAAGGCGTGAGTTATTACAGGCACAGGCAGAAAGTATCGGGTTGCCATTAACCACCATTGAATTGCCTGAGCAACCAACGATGAATGAGTATGAAGATGTATTGTTACAAAAAGTAACGGAGTTAAAGCAACAACAGTTTACCCACAGCATTTTTGGAGATATATTTTTAGAAGACCTGAAATCATACAGGGAAGACAAGTTAGCGGCTGTTAGGTTTGACGGCGGTGTTCCCTTTATGGAAAATTGATACAAGGGAATTGATCAATGAATTTCTTTTCGCTGGGTTTTAAAACGATGATCGTTTGTGTGAATGAAAAATTCCTGGATAAAAGCTTTTGCGGAAGAATAATAGATAAGGATTGTATTAATGATTTTCCAGCCAACGTAGATGTGTGTGGAGAGAACGGCGAGTTTCATACGTTTGTATTTGACGGGCCCATATTTAAACAGCCTGTTTCTTTTATAAAGGGAGAAGTGGTGCACAAAGAATATGCGGCACCTCAAACAAATAATACCATTACTGAGCTCAATTATGGTTTTTGGTTTTGTGATCTGCTGAAGGGATAAGTGATTTCACTTTCGGCATTGTAAAATCTATCTTTGCACAAAATCAGCAATATGGATCTTAAAGAACTGGCATTAAAAGAAATTCTCACTATATCATTTACACTCTTTGCAGTGATAGATGTTATCGGTTCTGTACCCATCCTGGTTTCATTACGGGAAAAGATGGGAGGTGTTATCCGTTCCACCCAGGCCACCCTTGTGTCAGGTGCATTAATGATACTGTTTCTTTTTTTGGGTAAGCAGTTTTTAAGCCTGCTTGGCCTGGATGTAAAATCGTTTGCAGTAGCTGGTAGTATCGTAATATTTATTCTTGGTTTGGAAATGGTAATGGGTGTTGAGTTTTTTAAAGCAGACAAAGATGCAAAAAGCGGTAGCGTAGTACCTATTGCTTTTCCCTTAATTGCAGGAAGTGGTACATTAACCACGGTGATGAGTTTGAAAGCCAGATTTTTACGATATCAATATACTGGTGGGGATATTGATCAACTGTATTGTTATTTATATAGTGCTTAAATCTTTAAAATGGATCGAAAGGGTATTAGGGCCAAGTGGCATGACCGTGATAAGAAAATTTTTTGGTGTAATATTGCTGGCTATCGCTGTAAAAATATTTGGAAGTAATATTGTACAGTTTGGGAAGTGAACGTTTAACCCGTTGAAGATCGTTCAATAGGTTTTAAAACGTTAAATGGTTTTTATGACGCTTTAAACGACTTAAACGTTCAAACCTTTTGAATATGACCTTGGCTCCTTAGTTTAATGGATAAAATTTCAGATTCCGATTCTGAAGATACAAGTTCGATTCTTGTAGGGGCTACAAAGCCGGAACATTAGGTTTCGGCTTTTTCTATACTATCCTTCTCATAAACTTAACATTGAAATAATACTTTCAATCTGTTCAAACATGAATTTTACATTACTAAATATTCATGTTGAAAGCTTCAGACTTCGGAAATGATTTTTTGTGGGGTGTTGCCATGTCTGCCTTGCAAAATGAAGGTGCCTGTGATGATGGCGGCCGTGGTCCTTCTATCTGGGATGCTTTTGCCAAAAGAACAGGTAAAATAAAAAGTGGGCACAAGCCCTGGCCTGCCTGCGATTTTTATTACCGCTATAAAGATGACCTGTTGCTTGCAAAGGCACTTGGTTTTTCAGTGTTTCGTTTTTCAATTTCATGGAGCCGTATCATTCCTGACGGTATAGGAAAAGTGAATAAAGAAGGCATTGCATTTTATCACCGGCTTATTGATGAATGTCTTTTACTTGGGTTAACACCTTTTATTACATTGTATCACTGGGACCTTCCGCTGGCATTAGAAAAAGAAGGCGGCTGGGCTGGTTATCATATTCAAAAATATTTTGCCCGTTATATATCAGTATGTGCAGATGAATATGGCGATAAAGTAAAGAACTGGATCGTACTGAATGAACCTGCAGGTTTTACCAGCCTTGGATATATGTTGGGCAAACATGCACCCGGCAAAAGGGATATTTCACTTTTTTTATCTGCTATACACAATGCAACATTGGCACAGGCAGAAGGAGGAAGATTGTTGCGGAGCCAAATAAAAAAAGCAAAGATTGGTACTACTTTTTCCTGTAGTGAAGTATTGCCTTTTACAGAAAAGAAGGATGACAGGGTTGCTGCTGAAAAAATTGATCTGCTATTGAACCGTTTATTTATTGAACCAACACTTGGCCGTGGTTATCCTCATATTGAAGGTTTCTGGCTTACCGAAAAACTGCACATGCACAATAAGGCATGGAAGTATACCGGGAAGCTGAAGTTTGATTTTGATTTTATTGGTATTCAAAATTATTTCCCGGTAACAATAAAACATAATTCTTTAATACCATTGATAAATGCAAGTGAAGTAAAAGCTGCCAAAAGAAAAGTGCCGCATACAGCCATGGGCTGGGAAATAAATGCAGAGAGTCTTTACAGGATGCTGCGTAGGTATTGGTTGTATGGTGGAGTAAAAGAAATTATTGTTACAGAAAGTGGGGCCTGTTTTAAAGACAAGCTGGTAAATGGCGTGGTAAACGATCAGCAGCGTATTGATTATTTCAAGGATTACCTGGAAGCAGTATTAAAAGCAAAGAAAAAAGGAGTGAATGTAAAAGGATATTTTGCATGGACGCTTACAGATAATTTTGAATGGAGTGAAGGATACAATACAAGATTTGGATTGATACATGTTGACTTTAAAACACAATTAAGAACAATTAAGAACTCAGGTTATTGGTGGCGTGATTTTTTGTTGAATGAGTCAAAATAATGCTGCACAGAAAATATTTGTTTAACTTTTGTTAACCTCCGCTTTACAATTACGCAATATTGAAGGCTGAATTTTGCTGTAAACCCACAGCATTGGAAAAAAGAAAAATTGAAATTGCTGTTATTTCAGATGTTCACCTCGGCACTTTTGGATGCAGGGCAAATGAATTATCCCGTTACCTCTCCACTATTGATCCCACCATATTAGTTTTAAACGGCGACATAATTGACATCTGGCAATTCAGTAAAAGATACTGGCCACCGGCACACATGCAGGTGATAAAGCAGATAACCAGCATGCTTAGCCGGGGAGTGAAGGTATATTATATAACCGGCAACCATGATGAAGTACTGCGAAAGTTTGAAAATTTTTCAGTGGGTGATTTTCACATTGTAAATAAATTGGTAATACATCACGACAATAATAAAAAGAGCTGGATATTTCATGGGGATGTTTTCGATGTAACAATGAAATACAGCAAGTGGCTTGCTAAATTGGGTGCAGTGGGGTATGATCTTCTTATCAGCATTAATGCTTTCATCAATTATATCAGTAAACTGTTTGGCCGTGGCCGTATCTCTTTATCAAAAAAGATAAAGAACTCAGTGAAAAGTGCTGTTAAGTTCATCAACAACTTTGAAGAAACCGCTGCTGAAATTGCTATTGAAAAGGAGTATGACTATGTAATATGCGGACATATACACCAGCCTTGTAACAGAGTTATAAGAATTAACGGCGGCAAAGTAAATTATCTCAATTCAGGCGACTGGATAGAGAACCTGAGTGCATTGGAATATAAAAATGAACGCTGGTCTGTTTACTATTACCAGCATGATAAGCTGGTAACTGAATTAGATAATTCGTACTATACAGATGAAGCAGCATACATGCGTACAACAGAACTTTTTAAAATGATGATGGAGGATTTTGTAAAAGCATCTTAATAATTATGAAAGTACTATACGCCATACAGGGAACAGGGAACGGGCATGTAAGCCGTGCCAATGAAATTATACCCATATTAAAACAAAAGTGTGAAGTGGATATTTTACTTAGCGGTACGCAGGCAGATGTTGGCGTAAACCTTCCATTAAAGTATAAATTAAAAGGCCTCTGTTTTGTATTTGGCAAAAAAGGCGGTATTGATTTTTATAAGACTTTTAAGCAGCTGCAATCAAAAAGGTTTTTGAAAGAAATTAAATCGTTGCCGGTAGAAGACTATGATCTTGTTATAAATGACTTTGAACCGGTAAGTGCCTGGGCCTGCAAAAGAAAGAAAATCCCCTGCATATCAATGAGCCACCAGTTTGCAGTGCTTCATAAAAATGCGCCAAGGCCAGTGACCAACGATCCCTTTGCGCTGCTGGTGCTTAAGTATTATGCTCCTTGTAAGGAAGGTGTAGGTTTTCATTTTAAAAAGTACGGAAACAATGTTTTTACACCGGTGATAAGAAGTGAAATAAGAAATGCAGCAATAACAAATAAGGGACACTATACCGTTTACCTTCCGGCGTACTCTGATAAAAAGATAATTTCTTTTTTGAGTGAATTTAAAGATATTGAATGGCAGGTTTTTTCAAAGCATACAAAGAAATTTTATAAAGAGAAGAATTGTCTTATACAACCTGTGAATGCAAAATTTTTCACAGAGAGTTTTATTAGTTGCGAAGGAATTTTGTGTGGAGCTGGTTTTGAAACACCGGCAGAAGCATTGTACATGGGAAAAAAATTACTGGTGGTTCCAATGAAACAGCAGTATGAACAACATTGCAATGCAGCAGGTGCGGCTGATTTGGGTGTTCCTGTAATAAAAAGCCTGAAGAAAAAACACCTTGAAAAAGTAGGACACTGGCTTTATAATAGTGAACCTATACAGGTAAATTATCCTGATGAAACCAGTATGATCATTGATACAATTCTGAAACGGATCACAGAACTTTCGGACAGTAAAGAAGAATATATCTCTCCTGTGCCTGGGTTTAATGGTATACCTGCATTTCAATCCTAAAGCCCGGTATTATTTTATTGCCTGAGAATATTTAATATAACGCCATCCACTACAATCACAGAAGCACCTGTTCTGCAATGAATGCTTTTAATAGTAGTGCTTACGCTAACTACAGGATACCTTGGCCGGTATGAAGGAATATAAACTGCAGAAGTTTCTACCGGCACCTGGTTGCCACTCCAATTTTCAGCATTTTCCCACTCAGTACTTATATTACCCAACCAGGTAAACCCGCTGGCAGCAGGAGTAACATCTGCACCCCAGAGTTCTGACCCATGTACTATATCATCTGCGAAAAAAACAACTTCATCTTTTATTGCTGATATAGCATAGGGCTTTGAGCTTCCTGTACCAGGAGTTATATCCTTCGTAAGTACTGTGCCAGTATCTGTTCCGTCGCTTCTCCATAATTCTATTCCATGAACAGAATCGGTTGCCCTGAAAAATACAATGCCATTTACATTGGTAAACATATCGGGTGCACTACCGGTGGCGCCTGGGTTAATATCTTTTATCAATACGGTGCCTGCTTCGGTTCCATCCGTTCTCCATAGTTCGTTATTGCTGCCATTGCCTGCCGCAGCAAAAAATATGATGCCATTTACATCAGTAAAATTTTTTGGTGAAGATGCAGCAGCGCCGGGATTAATGTCTTTAATTAAAACTGTACCTTCAGGAATACCATCAGTTTTATACAGTTCCTGGCCGGTACCGGTTTCAGTAGCACCAAAATAAAGTATGTTATCAATAACAGTTAGCGACTTTGGTGTAGAACTGGCAGTGCCCGGCATAAACTCCTTAAAGATATAAGTACCGGCATCAGTGCCATCGCTTCTCCAGAGTTCGTCTCCATTTGTTATATTAGTGGCAGTAAAAAATAAAATGCCATTCAGGTTTATAAGATTTTGTGGGTTTGACATTGCCAAGCCCGGATTTATATCCTTCACCCTTACAGTTCCTGCTTCAGTACCATCGCTTTTCCAAAGTTCAAAATCAGTGGTTGAAAAAGATGCGTTCGCAGCATTAAAAAATAAAGTGCCGTTTATATTAATAAGAAACTTTGGGGTAGATGAATTAGGACCCGGAAATATATTTTTCACCATTACTGTACCCTCTTCTGTTCCATCGCTTTTCCAGAGTTCCACACCTTCTGCATTTGTTTTTGCAGTAAAAAACAAAATGCCGTTTATGTTTGTAAAGTAATCAGGAGAAGAACCTTCGGAGCCGGGAAATATATCTTTTACCATTTGTGTGCCTTCTGCGGTACCATCGCTCTTCCACAGTTCGAAATCGAATATACTCTCACTGGCGCTTGCGGTAAAGTAAAATGTGCCATTAATATTAATAGTTGACCGGGGACCAGCCAGCGTCGTTGCAGGCTACTAATTCTCTTCAACAGAACAGTACCTTCTGTAGTTCCATTTGTTTTCCATAAACCTTCTCCGGGTCTTCCATCGCTTGCTGCAAAAAACAAAATGCTGTCTGAAAGACAATATTTATTACGCCCTGAACGCATGTTGGTAGTATCAATGTCTTTTAATAAAAAAGTACCTGCATCAGTGCCATCTGTCCTCCATGGCTCAGCGCCTGTACCGGTCAGTGGAGAGCCTGTTTGATAACCAAAATTTACAAAAAACAGGATATTACCAGAAGCATATAAGTTGTTGATTTGAGAACCGGTCAATGAATCAAATATGCCGGTATTAAGCTTTACCGTACCGGCATCAGTGCCATCACTTTTCCAAAGCCCCCGGTTAGCATTATTAGCAACAGATACAAAATAAATGATGCTGTCATTCATAGTTATAAAATTCAGGAAATAACTGCCGAAAAGGCCAGGCGATATGTCTTTTACCATTTGAGTTCCTGCTTCGGTTCCATCGCTTTTCCATAGCTCTTTACCATGTGCTCCATCATCTGCACAAAAATAAATATGGTTACGTGCAGATGTCATTGAGTAGACAGTGTTGCCAGAGGCACCGGGCAGAATATCTTTCACCATTACTGTACTATCTTCTGTTCCATCGCTTTTCCATAATTCTGTTCCATGTACGCCGTCTGTTGCTGTAAAAAACAACTTGGATCCCATTGAGGTAAAATTGCCTGGGTTAGAAGAAACACTGCCAGGGTTAATGTCTTTTACCATCACAGTACCGGCAGTTGTGCCGTCACTTTTCCAAAGCTCCACTTGAAAACCTGACCCGCCATAAGCTGTAAAAAAGAGAGTACCGTTTACATTTATCAAGTTTAACGGATCAGCAGATTGAGAACCAGACCTTATATTCTTTACTAACATTGTCCCTTCACGGTTCCATCGCTTTTCCATAGTTCTCTACCATTAACGCCATCATCGGCTCTAAAAAAAACAATTCCGTTAGCACTCGTGAGCAAGTAAGGTGCAGAACTCGTGCCACCAGGTAAAATATTTTTCACCAGTACAGTACCTTCGGTAGTTCCATCGCTTTTCCATAATTCAACTCCCTGGCTACTTGTGCCTGCAGCAAAAAATAATACGCCATTATTATTTATAGTATAACTTGGCAGAAAAGTAAAACCACCCTTTACCAATACTGTTCCTTCAGTGGTGCCATCACTTTTCCATAAGTTCTGCAACCTCCGTCCACTTCTACCTACTGAGAAATAAAGAGTATCATTTAAGTTAGTAAGATAGCCTGGTGATGAAGATGTGTCATTAGGGAAAATGTCCTTTACTAATACTGTTCCCTCATTGGTGCCATCCGTTTTCCATAATTCAGTGCCATGGTAAGTATCACTGGCAGAAAAAAAAGTAATATTACCAACACGGGTAAACCAGGCTTTACCATCAGCGTTTATAAAATCAATTGAACTTTTGTTGGTATAACTGTAAATATCCTTTATTAAAGTTGGGGTTTGTGCAAATGAATTGCCTGTAGCGATAATGAAAAAATAATAGGAAACATAAAGGTTTCATAAAGATTGTTATTAAGTGGTATTAGTAAATGAAAGGTATGAAAATTTACCTATGATGCCAAACATGCAGGCAAGCTGCAGTTCGTTTGAATCTATTATTAATACTAGCAAAAAAGAAAAGGTAAATATGTAAAAGGAATTAATGAACTATCAATAAATCGTATCCGGCATTTACGATTACCTGTGCTGCGGCAGCATTCACTCTTATGCTGCGGCAGTTTACATCACTGTTAATAGTAACCATGCCTGCTGGCACAATCACATCAGTAAAATAGTCTGGTGCAGTATTGCAATCCCAGTTAGCCGGGTTTTCCCAGGTATTGTCAACGCTGCCATTCCATGTGTTTTCAAACTTTATTTTAAACTCCAGGCTGTAGCGGTTGTTGTTTACTTTGCAACGGTAACGGTAGCCATAAGCCGAAGATGGCAATGTAATAGTATTGCTGAATCTGTTTGTCCTGCTAAGGCAACAAACCCGTTGCCCGTATTTTCTTCCCATTGATAAGAAGCTCCTCTTATATCGCTTGTGAGAATAGAACTGGCAGCGCCGGGACAAACTTTTTGTGACACTAAGTTGGATTCAATATTGTTTAAATATTTTTCCAGCATGGTATATCCATCTTCATCCACAATATTTCTGTCGTCAGCTACATTTGGATTAAGCCCGTTTTCAATTTCCCATTCATCAGCCATACCATCATGATCGCTGTCATCAGGGCCGGTACAATTTTCATACAGTGGCCATCCACCAACAGCCGAAGGGGCATCTATAATGCCCGGCCTCCCGGCGCTACCTGTGCCACTTGTGGTTCGGTTTCTTGTTTCGCTAGCAATGCGTATATCAACAGAATCTCTTCTTGGCAATGCAGCACCTGCCCATAGCAATACAGTATCATACGCATTCAATGCTGGTTGAATATTGATAGGTTGACCAATGGTAAACATTGTATCGCTTCTTGAAGAGTCCCTGCTGAGCAATGGAATGTTTGCAAAATCAACTGCCAGCCAGTTATCTGTAGTTCTTGGCTGCATTGCCTTCAATAATATTTCCCTGCACATGAAAGCGGCCCACACCCCTTGCATCTGTTGAATAATCCGGACGCATCAATTTATGTGTTGTAGGTGTGGCAGGCCCGGGCTTATAATAATTATTCAGTTCATTTAATCTTGCAATACCACCGTTTACTTCCACATCGCCGCCGTAAGTAGCGCTTGATGTAACCCAATTATAATTTACATTATTAGCGTACTCAACCAAAGCAATAGTATCATGTGCCCTTGCGCCACCAAACCTTGGTGTACGGTTATTTTGATGGGCAATCAAGTTATGATGATAGCTTGCAAACTGTCCGCCCCACACGCCGCCATATCCACGGACACCTTTTATATGAAAAGCATTATATAAACCTTCGCTTGCAATGCACCATTGCACAGTGGTGTATTTGTTATCATAAATGGCCATACATTCTTCATTTGCCCAACTCATAGAGCAGTGATCAATAATTACATTTTCATAATTCTCCACATCAAGCCCGTAAGTAACAAAAGAACCAGTGCCCACACCATTACTGTCAAGTGGTACACCCGGCCTGAAACGCATATAACGCATGATCACATTTTTTCTCCTGGGCCCAAGATAAAACAACTGGCTGCCGGTGGCACCATTCAGCAACACTGATCTGCCTGTTATACAAATACCATCACAGGGAGCTGTTTGCCCGGCAATGGTAAGATTGTCTCTTTTTATTTTCAGATCAGATTTTAAATGAATAATGCCAGACACCCTGAACACCACCGTTAGTGGTTGGTAAATAGTAATGGGGAAATTGGGATTGGCAGAATCTTTATATACATAAATAGTATCTACATGCTGGTCAAACGCCCAGCGAAAGCTGCCTGCTCCTGTATCATTCAGATTAGTTACTTCCACTACAAAGCCGCCACGGCCGCCACTGGCAAATTTGCCATAGCCTTCTGCACCGGGGAAGGCAATTTGTTGTGCCTGTATATTTGATAGTAAAGTAATGCACAGGCAAAGCAGCAGGAAAATCTTTTTCATAATGGCAGTTACATTTTTCAGCAAAGTAAATTTCGTGAAATCTGCTGCTATCCGGCTATTTAATTACGGAAACGTTGCCAGTAAAGCGAAAGTTTAAAAAGGGTTTGTTAATAGTATAGTATGAAATGTGGTTGTTAAAGAAAATGAGACTGAAACCCGTTACAGGCATTAGTTATATACAGCTTCCTCACTTCAACTTTAACAACCGGTAAATTTCTGGCATAATTTTTCAACCTGTATAGGGAAACAAAAAATATTTACAACTAAATCAACAACTATGAAAAGATTTACTACACTGAAAAATTGTATGGGTGCAATTGCAATTACTACTGTACTCTTTGCCTGCAAAGGCAACTCAACAAATGCAAATGGTGAAACCAGGCTGGCAGAAACAATGGTGTTATCAGCAGCAGACTCAGTTAAAATGGAGGAGTTTGAAAAATGGAAAGAACAGAATGACCAGGTAGCGGAAAAACAAAAAACGGTTGTAGTGTACCGTGAGTTACGTAAGCCTGCGGCAGTAAGCAACGAAGAGCAAGCTGTTTCGTCATCTGCAGGTAATGAAGAAACAAATGCAACTGCCGGAACGCCCACAGAAACAGGTGGCACCACGGCCGGTAGCAGCGATGAAACAAACGAACCTGTAACACCCACCAGTGAAACCGAACAGAAAAAAGGCTGGAGCAAGGCAGCTAAGGGTGCTGTGATAGGCGGCGTTACCGGCGCAGCAGCAGGTGCCATCATTAATAAAAAGAACAGGGGTGTCGGCGCAGTGATCGGCGGTGTGGTTGGTGCTGGTGTAGGCTACGGCATTGGCCGCTCAAAAGATAAAAAAGACGGCAGGTATTAAATATTCAGATCCATTGAAAATTGAAAACATACACAGCAAGGCTTATTTAATTTATAAGCCTTGCTTTTTATTGCCATACATTAAATTTTTTAAAGTGGTTAGCTTTTACATTTTCTTTGTTATAGGGGTTGCTGCAGGTTCATTTATTGGATGGATGGTTGGTTTTACAAAGATGTTTTTACTCATTTTGAAGTTATTGTTGCCATTGGCTGCAGCATATTATTGTCATGGAGCAGTTGCGGCAGCAATAAGCAGCATTATACCAGGCATTGCTGAATGGGCTATCCCACTTGGCCTTGTTGTAGTAGCTGGTTGTTGTTTTGTATTGCTGCATTGGTTACATAAGCAGTTGGTAAAAAGCATTGCAGCAGTAAATAAAACTATACTCAATAAATCTGTTGGCGCAGCAGCAGGAATGTTTATTGCTGCGGTTTGTTCTTTCTTTTTTGTGCAGCAGGCTGCTGTATTTGCTTTGCCACAAAATCTACAAGCCATCGCTAATGTAATAAACAAGCCTATAGTGCTGGCTAATCAAAAAGCCATTTCTATTTTTCAGCAACCAACTGTGCTTGTAATGGCAGCTGATACAGTGCACACAATACCAGTGGAAGGCACTAAGCTTAAATATATAACCGATGATTTTACAATACGTAGCAATCTTGAAAAGCAAATGCTGCAACTGGTAAATGCAGAACGAAATAAACATGGCTTGAAGGCATTGACTGCAGATAGCCAACTTGCAACTGCAGCAAGGATACACTCATCAGATATGTTAAGGCGGGGTTATTTTTCTCATAACACACCCGAAGGCATTACTCCTTTTCAACGCCTTCATAAATTGAACATTGTTTATTTGTACGCTGGTGAAAACCTTGCTATGGCACCTACACTTTTAAAAGCACACGAAGGGTTGATGAGATCGCCGGGACACAGGGCTAATATTTTAAACCCATCTTATGGCAGGATAGGAATAGGCATTGCAGAGAGTAGCAAACCTGGTTTAATGATAACGCAGGAGTTCAGGAATTGATCAGGAATATTTCCTGTGACATCTTACAATAGCAGCCGGGCCTCCTTGCTTTTCTAACTATTATGCTTTTTTTCTTAATAAAGCGGCTGATACAATGTATTTTGCAGTATACTAATTGAACACTATTATGAAGAAGATCTTTACACTTGTTTTAACTGTATTAATTTGCCTTTCACTCACTTCACAGGTACGCATAAGCCAGGTATATGGCGCAGGCGGAAACTCCGGTGCTACCTACAACCAGGACTTTGTAGAGTTGTATAATGCCGGTGCATCTGCTGTGTCATTAGACGGGTGGGGTATCCAGTATGCTTCTGCCACCGGTCCCGGAGGCGCAGGCAACTGGGCAGTGGATTCATTTCCTAACGGTACAAGTATAGGCGCAGGAAAATATTTCCTGGTTGCTTTGGGAACCGGCGCTACAGGAATTGCTTTGCCAACACCTGATAATACCATATACAGGTATCAACCTTGCAGCTACGGCCGGTAAAGTAGCATTAACATCTTCTCAAACACCATTGAATGGCACTACTGCCTGTTCTGATGGAAGCATAGTAGATGTAATTGGTTATGGTACTACTGCTACCTGCTTTGAAGCAGCAGCGGCTTCAGCAAGTGGCTTATCAAGTACTGAGGCTTTGTTCAGGAGAGATAATGGTTGTATTGATTTTGGTAACAACAATGTTGACTTTTTAATTGCACCGGTTAGTCCAAGAAACAGCAGTACAGCAGCTAATGTTTGTACCAATGCACCATTGATCATTACAACAGATGTTGCAGGATTGATAACAACTGTGGGCTCGCCTTCTGCAACAGGGTCATTTAATATATATGCCATCAATCTTACAGGCGGCCCCGGCAATCTTGCTGTAACCTCGTACAGTACAGATTTTGAAATATCTGCAAACAGCGGTGGCCCGTTCACTGCTTCTGTAAATGTGCCTTATGCATCTGCTGCACCTGTAACTGATACAATATATGTACGCATTGCAGGCACAGCACCGCTGGGTTCTGTAAGTAATGATATAGGAGTTATTGGTGGTGGTTCTCCAGGTGATTCTGCAAGTGTGAGCGGTAATGTGTTGGTGGCAGAGCCAACTGTACAGGCAAGCAATATTGTTACAAGCAGTATAACGGATACCAGCATGACCATTAACTGGACAAATGGCAACGGTGGCAACAGGATAGTGGTAATACATGCGGCGTCTGCATCAACAGTTGTACCAACAGACAGCAGAAGTTATAACTCATCTTTAGATTACAGGACAGCACCATCAGCAGGCGGCAGCAACTTTGTAGTGTTTAACGGAACAGGCGGCGGGCCCATCAATGTTTTTGGTTTACTGCCGGGCATCACTTACACTATCAGTGTGTATGAATACGACAGCGCCGGTACAGGCACACATAATTACCTTACCACTACTGCAACAAACAATCCGGTAACGGCTACCACTACAGGTATTTCATCAAACCTTACGCAGGTAAACTTTACTGCACTGGGGGCACCATTATATACGGGTTCAGGAACAGCTACCCGTTTGCCAACATTATATTATGCAAGGTTGAGTAACCTTGCTCCTAATACAACGTACAGGTATTTTACACAGGCGGCCATATCAACCGATATTGGCACAGCTGCCGGTGGTGCAGGCAACCCTGTCTTGTTTGATTACACTGTTTCACCAGTAACTTATACTTATACGTCTGCCGCTTCATTAAGTGCTGCCGGAGGCCACGGTAAGTTTACAACCGATGCCAGTGGAAACTTCCAGGGGACATTTGGTTTTGTGAATACAGGCAACGCAAGGTTTACGGCTGGTAATACTGTTATGCCTTCTATCACTTTAGCGGCAGAGCCTGCCACTACAGCTCAACTCCGTTTTGCATTAAATCAATCAATAACAGTACTAACGTTTGCGACTGCGGCAGGAGCCAACAACGGAACATTTATACAGGGAGTTTCATTGGCAACGCCAGGTAATATTGTTGCTTTGTGGGATAATGTAACCGCAGCAGGAAGGCCGCTTGCGATGACGCTTGCAGAAAATCCAACCTTTGGCGGCAGCGTTGCATGGGGCACCAGTTTTGTTCCCGGTTATAATACCACTGCCGGAGACTGGAATACCATTATACCAAACAACAATGGCAATGGTGTACGTTTAATACAGCAATTCGATTTGATAACAGGCGAAGTAATTGGCTGTGACAGCGATGCTGACGGCACCTGGCCAACAGTAAATGTAGTTACATCAAATCCAACAGGTGGTGTTACGCCATTACAAATATCTGTAACCGATGCACCACTTAATGGAGGTAATTGCTTTAATGTGATACCTGTAAAATTAGAATACATCAATGCACGCAAAGCGAATAACAGCAATGTGCTTAACTGGAAACTGAGTTGTCTTTCTGCAAGCATCAATATGGAAATACAAAGAAGCGCTGATACCAGGAACTTTAAACCTCTTTCTTCTATCAATGCCACACAGGCAAGGTGTGCTGCCCCATTTGATTTTACAGATGCAGCACCATTGAAAGGAAGAAATTTCTACCGCCTGAAAATAACTGATATAGATGGAAGGGTTTCTTATTCACCCGTGGTGATGGTAAACAATGGCAGCAATGGATTTGAGGTTGTTGGTTTGTATCCTTCTGTAGTGAATACTGAAGCATCATTAAGTGTATCATCCGATAAAGCAACTGTAATGGAATTGAATATCACAGATATGAGCGGAAGAGTTATCGCAAAGAGCAAACACAGTATTACTTCCGGTAGTAACCTGGTCGCTGTTGATGCTGCAAAACTTTCATCCGGGCTGTATAATATTACGGTAAGGAGAGAAGATGGTGTAAGTACAACGATGCGGTTTGTGAAATTATAAACGTGCCTTGTTAATGATAAGCCATCCGTTAGCCAACGGATGGCTTTTTTTGTGATGCGTAGTGCGGTATGGTTATTGAGCCACACAGTTACATTAAATACAATAACATGAACAATCAGAAGCAATTTGGCGTGTGGATGGATTCACATTCAGCCACCATCGTAGAAAAAGCAATACAGGATGGCGGGGCGATCTTTGTAGTGGGTTCCGTAAAGGGGGAAAAAGCTGCCCAAAACTCCAGTGAAAAAAACACCAACAACCATGAGCAGTCGCTGCGGCTGAAATTTTTTAAAGAAATTTCAACCTACATGCAAAATGCCACTAAAGTGCATATTACCGGTACTGGGCAGAGCCAGGAGCAGTTTATGCATTACCTGGCTGCCACACCGCAGTTTAAAAATACTAAGACAGAAGAATCAACTTCTAACAAAATGAGTGAGGAAAAACTGGTGGAGTATATGGCGGAAAAGCTTCAGTAAGCATATAGAGGATCAAAATATTTCCCGGCTGGTGCTAAGGTGCTGGCCGGGATTTTTTATTTACGACAGCTCTTCATTATTACTTTACTGCAGTTCCTCACAGTAATACCCTGCTTTTGATAACAGGCTTTCTATTTCACCGCCCTGGAGTTGTTCTGTTTCTATACGGAGTATATTATCGCAGTCGTGCAGGTCAACATTCCAGCGCAGGATATGTGGATGTGAATTGAGATATACCCCGGCATTGTTAATGTGGAGTATGTTGGTGAGGTTGGTTTTGAAAACAAGTACTTCCATAGAAGGCATCTAAAATTGAACCACAAAGACGCAAAGGCGCAAAGAATCACAAAACATCTTACTTCATATTTATCCTTAGCGGCTTAGCGTCCTGGCGGTTAAAAATTACACTATAAATGCTGACAGCTTTAATTATTAGATGGTTGCCTGCATTAGTTTTTAAAAGACGATCATTAAATGACCACCCGGACACAAAAGCACAATTTTTTCCAACCTCTCTACATCATATTCTTTGCTCTGTGCCTTTGCGTCTTAGTGGTTCAAAACTACAGCCCAAAATCATGGGAAATCATTCGGCTGCTGTATCTTTTTCCTGCCAGGGTTGCTGGCGGCCCCATCTCATGCTTCCACAACGGTTCTTCCATTCCGCTTTAAACTTCTCTCTTTCTTCTGCTGTCATGCTGCCCCATTTTTCTTTCATCTGTTCTTTCCATTCCATGCCGCCTTGCTGCAAATGGCCCGCCACCACGGCCAAAGCCGCCAAACAATATTTTACTCAGTACCAGTATGCCCAGCGCCTGCCAGAAGCTAATTGCTTTTACACCCAGTACCACCGGCAGTATGGCATTCCACAAACCCATTACTATAAAGCTGAATGCTGTGATGGCTGCTGCCGCAAACACTATTATCATCAGCACTTTTTTTAATCTAAAACGTTTCATTGTATTTGTTATTCGTTAATTGAATTATTTGTTAATCGGCGTATATCACCATTTCGTTTTGCTTGTTGCTGATATAATTCATCAGCCAGTTCCATATTTTTTTCATTTCTTAAAAGCTGTTTTTAATTGTTTGTTCCTGTCTTTCATTGAACATTGATTATTGAGCGTTGAATATTGAATATTTCCTCTTTTTATTCCCCATTTCAAGGAATGCTTAATACTCAATGTTCAATTTTCAATATTCAACAAGCTCCTCGCCTTTAGTAGTTTAATAATTCATCCTTTAACCCCTGCAACCGCTCCCGTAAGTACAGTACCGCATAGCGCTTGCGGCTGATAAGTGTGGCCACACTAACACCGGTTGCCTCCGAAATATCTTTGAAAGAAATACTTTCCATCTCGTTTTGAATAAATGCATCCCTTTGTTCTGCCGGCAGTTCATCCAGTGCCTGCTGCAGTTCTTCCCAGAATAAGTTGCGGAGGTAGGCTGTTTCAGGACGAATCATTGGCTGCAGGCACCATGTCTTTCCAGTCAAATGTTTCATCATCGTCAGCGGCGGCCGGCTGCAGGTCATCTATCAAAGGCAGTTGATGTTTGCGGTAGCGGTCGGTTATTTTATTTCTTGCCACGGTAAACAACCAGCTGGCAACCTGCTCCACCGGTTCCGGGTTTCCGGCAAACTGGTAAAACACATCCTGCAGTATATCCTCCGCATCTTCATTACTGCTTACCCGTTGTTTTATAAAGCTGAGCAGGCGCCTGCTGTAAGCTTTTATGCTTTCGGTAAGTGTTTTGTTTTTATCTGCAGCCATTGCTTGTATCGCCAGTGTATCCTCCATCTATGTTTACAAAGACGGATGAGGATGGTTATGTTTTAAAGTTGAGGATTTTTTTTTTGAGAGGATGAAATTAACGAAGCAGAAGAATGCTTTACTAAGAATTAATTTTTTTGAGAACTAAATATTCCCTTTCAAAGGTGGCTCTGCTTTAATAATTGCTTTGTAAATTTTCGGCAGATGCTTTTCAACCCAGGTTGGCAGCTTTCCGTGGTGAACAGCACTTTCAATTTTACCTTTTTTTAATAGAACAAGCCCCTTTGGAAGTATTTCAGATGTGTCCATTATTTTCAATTCATCAATTGCCTTAATGCGATTGTCAATTTGTGTAAGATTGCCATAAAAATTTCTTTCAATTTCATAAGGCGGCACATTGTGGCCACCGTATTTAGCTCTTTCAAATACCCTGAACTCAGAGAGGTTTGTATCTGTGAGACCCAAAAAAATAATGTGAATTTTATAACCTGCGTCTGCAAATCTTTGTGGCGTTGCCCAGTTTTCATCTTCAGGCAAATGACCTTCATAAACAAAATCATCCTGTTGCTTAATTGCTGTCTCCACTAATGAATCAAAGTATTCAAACAGCCATTCCAAAGCCATTCTCTTTGCTTCTTTTAAAGAAGGAGTTTCCTTTTTATGCAATTCCCTGATTTTCTTCCAGAAAAGTTTATCTCCATCAAAAACTTCATAACCGGTTTGAATGTGTTGCGGAAGATAGGTAGGACCGGTTGTAGATTTTCCAGCACCATTAGCGCCCATCAGAATGTATAAATCAGGCATGATAACCTAATCAAGTTTATATTTTTTTTTCAATTGCAGAATTTCTTCCTGCGCCAGTTCCCTTATTACGGAGTAATCGTTTATTTTTTTATTAATGGTAACCTCTTTTATATCGCCATTAGGAAATTCGAGAAGGCAGTGGTTCGTTGGTAAAGAAGGTATAAATATCATAAAGGGCATACCGCTTCCCAATTTAGCTTTACGGAGCATTTTTACAGCAGTAAAGCCTTTTGTTTCAAGTTGCTTAATATTCATCAGGTAAAATCTTATTTCAAATATAAGCCAATAACAGTAAACAGTTAAGTGGGTATCATACAAAGAAAGATATATAAATAATAAAATTAAATTATTACCTTACTCAGTGCTTGCTTATTCCCGGCATTATGTTGCCATCTATCTTCCCTCTTTAAACGGTTCCGTTTACCCTGCCTGTCAATAGTGTAAACATTAAACCAAAATAAACACAATGAAAAAAGTATTTTTAGTGTTAGCAGCAGCAGCCATGTTTGCTGCCTGCAACAATGCAAAAACAGAAGAAACAAAAACAGGCGATAGCGCTGTTGTAAAATCTGCGACAGATGTAAAGATGCCTTATGTATCCCTCTATTCAAATGCTTTTGAAATGGGCAACCCTGCTTATGCAGCTATGATAGAACAGGGAAGCTGGAAAGACTGGGAGACAAATAACCTGGACAATATGAAAAGCTGGATGGCCGATACTATTGTTGCCTTCCAGAGTGATGATGCAATGGTACAGGGTGCCGACAGCCTTATGGCCCGTTGGAAAAGAGGCCGTGCCATGTACACTTCTGTAACCGATTCGGTACATGCTGCCACAGCGTTGTACAATACAGAAAAAAAGGAAAACTGGGTATTGATATGGGCAAAAGAGATCAATGTAAATACCAAAGGTGTAAAGGATACCGTGGAAGTGATGGAAACATGGCGTATCAACAAAGATGGCAAAGCAGATATGCTGCTGCAGTACGACAGGCATAGGAGAAAGCAATAAACTGTTGCAAACAGTATTATAAAAGCCCCGCCTGTTCTGTTGGTGGGGCTTTTTATTCCGGTAGTGATCCTGTGTAAGTTTATTATTTATTGTCAACAACAATTTCTTCCGGCTTTGAAATAACAATTTCAGCTTTGCCTTTGTATTCTGTTACCACACCGGTAACGCAGATGAACTGGTTACCATACAATTTTTCAGGTGAGTCGGGAAAGTTGGCGTCTATGTTCTTTTTGAAGATCACAATGGTCAATGGCGCATTGGGATATTTTG
Organism: uncultured Chitinophagaceae bacterium; assembly: GCA_963814445.1. GTDB lineage: Bacteria > Bacteroidota > Bacteroidia > Chitinophagales > Chitinophagaceae > Ferruginibacter. Next base: position 35,891 of record CAWFCU010000013.1, on the reverse strand, counting down.
CACCTACATTGATATAGGTACGGTTATCAAAACTTTTTACGCCAAATACCTCACTGCATACCGTAACCTTTTCTCCCACGTAATGCTTTACCGAATCAACCGGAACTTTGGTTTGGCCAAATGCAGTATTGAGCATTACCGTACAGACGAGGATGGCGGATAATTTTTTCATACTCAAAGCTACTGGTTTTTGATGCTTAATATTTTGCAACTGCTACAGCAGGAGCGGAAATGGCTGGAGCCTGTATATTATTACCTTGCCTTACCGGCTCACTTGATTTACCACAGTTGCCCAATGCCCAATAGATAACAATAAATACAAGGATGGTGGTGAAGCAACCGCCACCGAGTTTTTTTGCGCCATAGCCGGCGATGAGTGTTTTGAAGAAACTGTTCATTAATGTATGAGTTTGGGGAACGTATGAAGAAATCATGCCAAGAGATTTTAAGTATTATGAATCTAGTATCTGATATTTTTTTGTAGAATTTGTGGAGGAAATTACTCAGATTAATAGATAGAAGAATGATTATTGAGTTAAATTAATAACCTCATTATTTTTATATAAGGAGATTAAATTTCCAGATTTAATTCTGAACTGACTTCTTCTCTTTATATTTTGTTTTCGATTACCTTCAATCGCCAATTCAAGCTTTATGCCCGGGTCATAGTAAATAGTTCCGTTTTCAACTTGTTTTAAAAATAAGGAGAAGTCTGTTGAACTTCCAAGCATAATATTATTTCCGTAGTGATATTGCTGTTTACTAAATGGATAAAGCTTCTCATCTTTCCTAATTAGTGATGGAACATAACAAGCATTAGCATGTTTTGTATTCCAGTGTTTTAATAATGATACGAATGACCAAGAAGCTGCAATATTTTCTTTTGGATCTATTAATCCAATAAAACCATCTGTATTTGTAATCTTTTTTGATTCTGAATCAAAGCCTTCAAGAACGAGTTTAAGATTTGTTGTTTCTTGAATATTACCAAACTTATGTACTCCACCAAAGTTTATCCTTGCCTCTCTTCCACGTTTATCGAAATAGCCGTATTTCCTTATAAAAGCTTCTATTCCAGAATCTACATAGAAACCATTTGTTGGCTCAGGTGTCATTAAGGTAACAACTGAGGAATTATACTTTTTAAAATCCTTTACAGCAAATTGTTTTACTTCCCAGCCAAGGTAATCAGGTTCTGAGTAACCATTCGGTGTAATACCCAACTCTGCTTCAAGAGTATAGCCACCACAATTTGATGAAATGCAGGGTAGGGTGTTTTTATCTTTATCTAACCTCTTTGAATCTATCCAACCTAATTGGTGAATTCGTTTTAACTCTTGAATCAATTGTTTTTTTGAGTCTAATTGTATTGCAGAGCCTTCTAAAGTTATCTCCTTAAATACACCAGCATCTGCCAATCCCGAAAGGGCATCAAATTCTTTTGAGAGGGTAGAGTCTGGAGAAACAACATATCCAATTATTTGGCCATTATCGGAAACACCTAAAAATAAGAGCCTTTGTTCAATCCGATTTGCCATTAAATCAGACGGCGAATCTTTTGCACCTTTTAAAAATCCTGAAAAACGAACTTCGGGATATTTTGGATAAAGTATTAATTATGGTCTTTCCCGCGCCATTTGGGCCCAGGAAACCGACGATCTCACCGACATCGAGCGAGAAGGTCACCCCATCGACGGCGACCCGTCGACCGAATGTCTTCCGCAAGCCTTCGACCTGCAGCAACATGTGTGTAAATCCGCCCCTCGCTTCGGCCGGCGCCGCTCTTAGAGCGCTTTGGCGCAAAAAGCCACCCATGCCCCGCCGCGATTCACGGCGAAACCGCCTGCGCTAAAAAGCGCGCGGCGCAACCGGGCTGAAATTTTTAGATAGAGTGCGGTCGACCGAAGCGCGGACCCAGGGGGCTGGGGGGGCTGATGGATACTGGATCCGAGCCTTTCTCCGGTCGACCACATTGCTAAGTTCGCCGTGCAATGGGGCTAAGGCAAGAGTTAAAAGCGGCAAAATGCGACACTCACAGTGTTTTAATCTCAGCAAGAGAAAAAAATGCAAAAGCAGGCAAAAATCCCGGTTCGCGAGGGTGTCCCTTCGCAACTTTTGCGTGAATTTACCCTTCTGGCTGTAGGCCATCTCGTCTGCGACGCGCACCCGCACAGCTCACACGCGCCCGTTGAGCAAATCAGCGAACAGCCATGCGGATGCCTTGTCCACAAAAAACGCCCCGGCGCGAAAGCCGGGGCGTTCATTGTTCGGCTGCGTCTCGCCTGGCTTTAGTTGCGCGGCGACATCAGCCTCAGGATGAACTGGAACAGGTTGATGAAGTTGAGATAGAGGCTCAGCGCGCCGAAGGTGGTGGCCACCGCCATCGCGCGCGCGTCGCCGCCGATCTGATAATACATGTACTTCAGCCGCTGCGTGTCGAACGCGGTCAGGCCGGCGAACACCAACACGCCGATCACCGAGATGGCGAAGCATCATGCGCCGAGTGCATGAACATGTTGACGACCGAGGCGATGATCAGACCGACCAGGCCCATGATCAGAAAGGTGCCGAAGCCCGGTCAGATCGCGCTTGGTGGTGTAGCCCCACAGGCTAAGCGCGCCGAACGAGGCGGCGGTAATCAGGAACGCCTTGGCGACCGTGGTCATGCCGTCGGGAATGCGCGCATAGACAAACACGATCGCGCCCATGCCAACGCCGATCAGCGTCACGACGCTCCAGTAAATGAGGTTGGCCGCGGTCGGCGACGGATTCCGCATGGTGAAACTGGAGATCAGCAGGATCGCCAGCGGGCCGAACATCACCGCATACGCCAGCGGCGGGGTCAGCAAGTGTAGTGAACAATGCCGGCGTTGTGCCCACGACCCAGGCGAGCGCGCCCGAAAGCAGCAGTCCCAGGCGCCATCTTATTGTAGACGCCCAGCATGAAGCTGCGCAGGCCGGCATCCACCGCCATGTCCGCGCTGCCGGGAATTGTGCGCGTTTGACTGTGATAGTCGGTCATTCAAATTCCTCCGGCCGCGACGCAATCCTGCGCGCGGCGCCGACGCCCCATAATATGGCCCGCGGCCCTGCCCCGGCAAGCGCGACCATGGCTTTGCGCGGCGCCGTTGCCATGCCAAAATTGCCTGCGCGGAATCGTTCCGGCGCCAGACGGCTTTCCTGGCTCGGGCGCTGGCGGCGAGAATCGCTTTAGAGCCGGCGCGGAGGTTGACCGGGGTGGCTGACGGAAGACGATCCAACTGGCGACCGAGCCCCCGACGCAAGACGCCCCGCTCGCCGCCGATGCGCCGAAGTCGGCGCCGCCAGAGGACGCGCCGGCGATCGCAGGGCGAATGGCTGATCCCGATTTGTTCGAGCCGGAAGCAGACGGCGCAGGGCCCAGCGCCGGCCGCCGATGCGCCGCCGGACCAGGACTTGCCGCCGGGTTATTTCCGCGCCGCCGGCGACCCCATCGAGGAGGAGGCGCCCCGCGCCGAGATATTGTGGTCCATTGGCCACGGCGCGATGGGAACAATTCCGTGGCCTGGGCGCTGCCGCGCATTTGGCCAGCGCGCGCAGCCGGGGCAAGCGCGTTCAGCGGCGCGGCTCTCCGCCGCGCCAAACAGGCGCGCCCGCCGCGCAATGTTCGTGAAGCCGCGGTGTGGAGCGGCTGGGCGGCGGGCGCGCTCGCGGTGTTGCTGGTCGGCTTTTTCGTCTTCGTCACTTGGGGCATGCCCTCGGCGGACGATGTCTGGGAGGCGCGCCAGCGGCCAGAGCGATCACCTTCCTCGACCGCCACGGCCGCGTGATCATGCGCGAAGGCGCGCAGAACGCGCCGCCGGTCGATCTCGAATCGCTGCCCCCCTATGTGCCGCAAGCGTTCATCGCGATCGAAGACCGGCGCTTCTATCGAACATTTCGGCATCGACGTCGGCGGCCTATGCGCGCGCGGCGTCGCAGAATATCCGCTGCCGGCCGCGTGGTGCAGGGCGGCTCGACGATCACGCAGCAGCTGGCGAAGAACCTGTTCCTGACCAACGAGCGCACCTTCCGGCGCAAGCTGCAGGAAGTGGCGCTCGCGCTCTGGCTGGAGAGCCAGTTCACCAAGGAGCAAATTCTGGCGCTCTATCTGACGCCGCGTCTATTTCGGCGCCGGCGCCTACGGCGTCGAAGCGGCGGCCGAACGCTATTTCGACAAGCCCGCGCGCGACCTGACGCTGGCCGCAAGCCGGCCTGCTCGCGGGCCTCGTGAAAGCGCCGTCGCGGCTGAATCCCGCCGCGCCAGGACGCCGCCGCCAAGGCGCGCGCGCCGAGATCGTGCTCGACGAGATGGTGGCGTCGGACTTTATCACCGCGCGCAACGCGCGGCGGCGCTGCGCGAGCCGCTGGCGATCAGCCGCCGCAATCCGAGCGGCAATCTCGGCTATTTCCGCGACTGGATCGATCCGCTGCTGAATCGAAGTGATCGGCGATCAGCGCGACGATTTCATCGTCGAGACGACGCTCGACCTCGCCGCCCAGCGCGCCGGCGAGCTTGCGCGTCGAACGCCGTGATCGACGAGAAGGCGAAGCACGCCGCGTCAGCCAGGGCGCGCTGCTGGCGATCGACGACCAGGCGGCGTGCGCACGATGGTCGGCGGGCGCGACTACGAAGGAAAAGCCAGTTCAACCGCACGACGCAGGCGCGCCGCCAGCCGGGCTCCTCGTTCAAATTCTTCATCTACCTGGCGGCGATGGAGCAGGGCCTCACGCCCTGGACCGTGCGCGTCGATGCGCCGATCACGTCGTCATCGAGGGTCAGACGCATTGGTCGCCGGGCAATTACAAGGACAAGTATCACGGCGCCGGTGACGCTGACGTCGGCGTTCGCGCAATCGCTCAACATGGTGGCGATCGCGGTCGCCAACGAAGTCGGCGGCGCAAAACGTCATCGATGTCGCGCGCCGCCTCGGCGTGCGCTCGCCGCTGCACAATTATCGCTCGCTGGCGCTCGGCGCGCAGGAACTGACGCTTGCTGGAAATGACCGCCGGCCTACGGCGCGATGGCCGCGGACGGCTATCAGCATCGAAGCGCACGGCGTTACGCGCATCCGGCGCGCCAACGGCAACGAACGTGTGGAGCTTGCGGCCAGCGCAACCGCGAGCGGGTGATCGATGAGCGCGCACGCTCCGCTGCATGAACCACATGATGAGCCGCGTCGTCGACGGCCGGCACCGGCACGGCGCGCGCGCATCCAGGGCCGCGAGATCGGCGGCAAGACCGGCACCGGCAACGATTATCGCGACGCCTGGTTCATCGGCTTCGTGCCGGGCATGGTCGCCGGTGTTTGGGTCGGCAACGACAATTTCACCGAAACCGCGCGCGTCACCGGCGGCTCGCTGCCGGCGCAGATCTGGCGGCGCTACATGGAGACAGCGCTCGTTAACGTGCCGGTGCACGAACTGCAAATGCCGCGCGAGTCCGACTACGGGCTTGATCAGGGCTACATGCCCGTTGATGGACCGATTGCGGCGATCGGCGCGCCCATCGGCGCCTCGATTGGCGGCGCGCCGGCGCCCATCGACACCCAGGATCGTTCGCTCGATTTTGGTCCAGAAGGCTGATTACCCGCCCAGCCGCGCCAGCGCGGCCTGGTAGTTCGCCAATTGCCGCATCAGGTATTCCGGCGGCTGACCCGCCGCCTTGCGCCGCGCCGCGAGCGCTATTTCCTCGGCTGTCTGCTCCTTGGCGTTTGGATGCAGCAGCGCTTCATAGGCCTGCCGGACGATCGAAACCGCTGCCGACAATTCGGCTTTGGTCTTGGCGATGCTGGCCTTGTCGTCGAGTTTCAAATCGGCGTTGATGAGACCCAGGCCGAAAGCTTTCATGCCCGGCGCGCTCCTTGCGATGACGCCGGGGCTCAAACCCAATCCCGCCAACGCGTCGCGCCCCGGGGGGCCCGCTTCAAGCCGCAGCGCCTTGCCGTTCGCGGCGGTCACTTCAATGCGTTCGGCGCCATCTTGCTTGAGCACCCTTGCGCGCCCCGAAGCGCCAATCACGCGATTGATCGACGCCACCAACTGCGCCAGCGTGTCCCCCGCGCCAATGCGAACCGTGGTGAGCCTGACCCTCAAAGGCGCCAAGTGCGAACTCATCCCCGGCGCGCAGCGCGCTTCGTCCAACCACCGCATTGCTGTCGCGCGCGGCGGCGATTCCGCGCGGCAGGCCGAGCGCATCGAGCGCGGATGCGCCAGCCGCGTCAGCGGCGAGCGAGAGCGGCGCGAACGCGCCGCCAGAGGAGTTAAACGTCCGCGTCCACGCCACTTCGCCATTTCCGCCGAGCCGCGTGAGGAAGCCCGCTTGCGTGTTTGACGCGCCCTGCCCGGCAATCGGCCCGCCACTCTCACCCAGCGCGTAGACATCGCCCGCGACGACAGCCAGCGAGCGTACGCTGTCGTCGCGCGACGAGCCGAGATAGGAGGCGCGGTCGAGCGCGGTGAAGACAAGCCCGGAATCGAGCCGGGCGACGAAGCCTTCACGTCCGGCCACCGCGGCGCGCGCGGTTGAGGCGAGCGTCAAGCGATCGGCGCCGATTTCCCCGCCGACATAGAGCGCGGCCCCGTCAGCGGCGAGCGCATTGATGGCGCCTTCATGGAAATAGCCGATGTCGCGTGTCGGCGCCAACGGCAAATCCAGCGCCAGCAGAATAGGTAAAACGGCGCACGATGCCGCGATCGTTCTCGACGCCGCCGGTGAAGATCTCCGCCCCGCCCGAACCGTCGTCGCGCACCAGCAGCGCGCTGGCGCGCGTCCTCGCCGCTGGTTCCGAACTGCCGCGTGAACAATTCGCTGCCCGCCGCCGAGAACCCGCGCACATATCCATCCGACTTTCCCAGCGCCACAGCCGCGCCGAGCGCGGACTTTCGGTTTTGCCGGCTACGATCAGTGCGCCATTGGGCGCGAAGGCGATGGCGAGGGCCTCGTCATTGGCGCTGGCGCCGCGGCGCGCGGTCCATGCTTCCTCGCCGTCGGCGTCATACAGCGCGACGAAAGAGTCCGCGCCGCCCTTAGCCGCGTGGCGCCGCACAGCTCGCCTTCGACGGCGCCGGCGACCGCGACCTTGCCATCGCGCGACACCGCCAGCGCGAAGCCGCTGGCCGATTGCGCCGCGCCAAGGATGCGCGAGAATTGCGAGCTTGCCGGCGGAATCGTACTTGAGCAGCGCCACATCGCGCGCGCCTTTGATCGGCAGCGCTCGCGCAATCGCCGTCGAGATCGGCCAGCACGTAGACCGCGCCGTCAGCGCCCGCCGCGACCGCGCGCGCAGTCGCGACTTTCGCGCCGCCGCCAATGGCGATGTCGAACGCGCGGCCGGAAACCAACCGGCACCGCGCGGCGCTGGGCGCGGTGAAGGTCGAGGCGGACGGATCGCTTTCGGTGACCGCCGCCCCGCGCGCGGCGCGCGCGGCCACGCGCGCGGCGCCGACCGGATCATCGGCGGCGCTGGCGAAATCGATCGGATCGAGCGTCACGGCGAGCGCTTGCCCGCCCAGCGAGACGCGAAGCTTCGCCGCGAACCGTGTGCGAGGCGCCCGTAACCATGCGCAAGCCAGCGCCGCCGCCGGAAAGCGCAACCGCTTCCACGCCGAGATCGTAGCCGGCGCGGCCAGCGCCTCATTCAAGCGCAGCGCGGCGCTTTCGAGCGAGCGCGGATCGCCGCCGTCAAGCGTCGCCGAGACCGTTCGCTCGCCCCACAACGTGTGAAAGCTGATGGAGACATTCTGATCGCTAAGCAGCGCCGCGACATCGTCGCTGACACCGCTCGCCGCTTCAGCGCTGGTGAAACTGCGTTCAGCGGAAAACGCGCCGCCGAGCGCAAACGCTGGCGCGCGCGCCGGCAAGCGTTTGCGCATCGCCATTGATGGAGATCGATTGGATGCGATGGCCGGCGCCTTCGCCCACTGTCCAGGTCGCAAGATCGCTCGACGCGCTGACATAGGCGCCCGCTGCATTGAGCGCTGGTCGAGCCGGGCCTGGAACGCCGCGCTCCACTGCCCGGGCGCCGGATCTGGATCATTGCCGCGCTCGAGCGCGCTGACCGCTACCGTGACGGTCTTGCTCCCTGTCGGCGTCGCAACGACGATTTCAATGTCGAGCGCGCCTGTGTAGGTCGAAAGCGGCGCCCCGGAGATCACCATCGCGCGCCGCGCCTCGCCAAACGGCTGGCCCGCGCTTGCAACTGGCAAGCCGCCCGAGGCCCAGGCGCCAGGCGCCTGCAGGACGCCGTCGTGTTCGACCGCGTTGATGCGTGGCGCTGAAGGCGGTGAGGTCGTGGAGGCCGTCGATGCGCAATGTCAGCAAGCCGCCGTCATCGTACCAGCGAAGCGGCGGCGGCGAGCCCCTTCTCGCGCAGCTTGTCGTTCAGCTGTTCCACCAGCGCCGCGGCGTCAATGCCGTCCTCGCCCGCCATCGACGCTGATGGCCTGCGCACTGCCGCTGGCGCTGACGATGAACGTTGCGTCCCGACGAAGAGATCGCTGGCGCCGGCTACATCGGCCGCTTCGAAGCGGCGCGCGAACACGCCGTCGCGCAAACCGCCGACCATGCCGGGCGGGTCGATCGCTTCGAACGCCACCGCGCGTGCCGCTGATGGTCAGGCTCGACGCGGAGACGAGGTCGCCGGTGAACACCGAGAGCCCGGCCTCGGCTCCGTCCTCCCAGATATCGACGCCCGGCGGCGACGCCCTGCTCGTGCAACAATTGCGTCAGGCGCTCGGCAAGATCGTCGAGCCGGCCGCGATCCTCGCTTTCGCCGCGCGCGTACGCGCCAGGCTTCGAGATCTTCGCTGCGCCAAGCGGTGGTGACAGCTGAGCTACGCGCCCGTCAGCGAAGCTGAGTTTCAGCATCGCCTCGCCAGGCGCGGCGCAGCGCGCCCTCGAAATTGTTGGCGCCGTCCGATTCCAGCACATTGCTGCGTTGCTCGTAGGCGCCCGCCGGCGCGGAGCCATAGGGCGCGCCCGGCCCGAACCAGCCGGTCGAGACGTGCGCGCCGATCGGATCGGCGGTCGCGCCCGGGCGCCCGAGCCACACCGGCTGGCCCGCTCGGCGCCCCGACATCCTCGAGTTTGATCAGCCGCGCGCCGTTGCCGCCTGCTTGCCCGAGCACATAGAAGGCTGGCGTGGCCGCTACTGGTTCGAACGCGACCTGCTCGCCGGCGCGCACATCGACCTTCAGCGCGTATTGCTTCAAGCCGGTGTAGCGCGTCTCGATGGTCTTGCCGCCCAGCTTGATGGTGGTTGTCTTCGGTGTCTGGTCGACCACCTCCAGCCGCGAGGCACGCGCCGGCGGCGGCCGAGACTTGGCGTTGATGAAGCCGACCACGTTGCCAAGCGAGCGGGTGATGGAGCCCATTTCGGCAAGGTCGATTGCGACGCGCCGTTCGGTTCCCGCCGCCGAAGTCGCGACGATGTCGAAACGGGCGTCGGCGGCGAGACCCGAGAGCTTCGCCGGTCAAGCCCGCCCTTGTGAATGATGCCGGTGAGATAATCCTCCGAACTCGCTGGGCAGCGCCAGCGTGGTTTGCGCGGCGTCGACGCGATCGCCCTGGGCCAGGCGCAGGTCCTCGAATTTCTGCGCTGCGAAGAACGCCTTCAACTCCTCAAGCCCGCGCGTGAACTGGACATGCGTCCGCGCCTTCTCGGCCTGGGACGCGCCCTCGTTCGGACGCCTCGCCGCCAGCGCCTGCAACGTCGCCAGGCCGGTGTGCAGCGCGAACAGGCGCTTGTAATCGCCGGTCGCGCCGAGGTCCGAGTAGAGCTTCGCGTTGGTGTCGAAGAAGGCCTTGCCGTCGTGGGCGCGCCGCGCCAGCACTGCCGCGCCGGGGGTATAGCCCAGGCGTCCAAACTGGCGCGATCGGGGCGTTTGGATCGGCGGAAACCGCGCTGACATCAACGCCCACGCCGGAACGCGCCAGCGCCCAGGCGCCGAGCAAATCCGCGCCCACGCCGAGCGGGCCGCTCGCCGCGTTCGCGCCGAAAGGCGCGCCGCCAGTGCTGAATTGATCGAATTGACCACGCCAGCGCGCTCCGCGAAGATTCGCGGCAGCTTGCGCTCACGATCGTAAACGACCGCGTTCGTCTGCAAAGGCTATCGCGGCGCTGAGGAGCCGCGACCACTTCGGCTGTCATCGGGTTTTCCAGCAGCTTCGGCCAAAGATTGTAGCCCTGCCAGAGTGCTATGCCGACAACCAGCACCGCCGCGCCGCCGAGCAGCAGCCGGGCCGGCGCGATCTTGGTGACGTAGCCGGCCAGCGGCGCGGCCATAAGCCGCCGATGATCAGGCCGCGAGCGCGCGCCATCGGCCAATGCCGCCGCTCTCGAGCACGAAGCGGCCGGTGAGCAAGCGTCCAGAGGAACGCCGCCGAAATCGCCAGCGTGACGAAAAACTCAGCCGTGTTGACGCTGCCGATGACGTAGCGGGGCGCGTGCCCGCGCCCAAGCAAGGTCGGACGTCACGATCGGCCCCCAGCCGCCGCCGCCGCTGGCGTCAAGAAACCCGCCGACCAGCCCAACCGGAATCACGTGCTTCAGATGCGGCGGCTCCTCCTTTAGCCGCGCGCAGCGCCCGCGCCAGCATGAACAAGCCCAAGAACGCCGAGATAGGCGATGACCAGGCCTTGATGAAGGTCGGATCGAAGCCAGTGAGGACATAGGCGCCGACCACCCCGCCGATGACGCCCGCGGGCGCCAGCGCGCCAGAACAGTTTCCAATCAACGTTACGGTGGGGAGATGGGAAATGCCCGACGCGCCGGTGGTGAAGCATTCGGCGGCGTGGATGGTCGCAGAAGCCTGCGCCGGCGGCACGCCGAAACGCCAGCAGCACGCCGACGAAATCACTCCATAGGCCATGCCGATGGCGCCATCGAGCAATTGGGCGAAAAAGCCCACCGCCAGAAACAACAAGAATACCTGGGCCAATTGTCGCCACGGCAGCGCGGCCAGATCAGGCGGGAGGAACGAGGCCAGGTCCATGACTTGCCGTGCTGCGCCCGCGCCTCAGCCGAGCGCCGAGAGGCGGCCAGCCGATTGCGGCTCAAGCAAGGCGCGGCGTGCCCGCGGCATCTTAGGCTGCTTGGCCATCACCTTCCCGGCCGCGAAGCTTCGCGCGCGGCGCGGAATTCGGCGTTGGCGCGCCATTGCGGCCAGGCGCTGCCGTCCGCCAAGCCGCGGCCCACGGCATAGAGCGCCTCCAGGTCCTGCGCGCCGCCGATCATGTCCCACTCCGGCGTCACTTCGTCGGTGGGCTTGTGATAATTGTTGGCGATGTAGGCCTCGTTGAGCGCGCGGCCGCGCGCGACGCCGCCCTCGACCATGTCGATGCCGTTGGAGGTGTAGAGCACGGGAATGCCCAGTTGGGCGAAGTGCAGATGGTCGGAGCGATAGAAATAACCGGCTTCCGGCGTTGAATCCGGGCGCCACGCGCCGGCCCTGCGCGGCGAGCGGCCCGGTGATCAGATCGTCCATCTCGCTCTTGCCGTAGCCGACGATCTCCGATGTCGTGGGTGCGGCCCGACATTGTTGATGCCGTCCATGTTGATCGCCGCCACCGTGTTGCGCGCCGGAAACACCGGGTTGTCGCGATAATAGAGCGCGCCGAGCAGGCCCTGCTCTTCGGCGGTGAAGGCGATGAACGCCACCGAGCGCGCGGGCGGCCCTCCGCCGCGGCAGCGGCGCGCCAGTTCGATCAGCGCCGCAGTCGCCGGTCGCGTTGTCGAGCGCGCCGTTGCAGATGTCGTCGCCGTCGATCGCCGGGCAGCGGCCGAGATGATCCCAGTGCGCCGAATAGATGACGGTTTCGTTCGCGGAGCGCTGCGCGCCCCGGCAGACACGCCGACCACGTTGTAGGTCGTGCGCTGCTCGATGCGCGTGTCGAGCGCGAGCGACCCGGTCAGGTTCATCGCGCACCGCGCGGAAGCCGCGCCGCTGCGCGCGCGCCTTCAATTCGTCGAAATCGAGCCGCGCGCGGCGGAAGGTCTCCATCGCCACTTCGTTGTTGATCCAGCCTTCGAAGCCGGCGCGGCTCATGCCGCGGTCGGCGCGCACGATATCCCAGCGCGCGCTGCCGGTGGACGATTGGATCACCGCCCACGGATACGCCGCCGGGCGCGGTTTCGTGAATGATGATGGCGCCCGCGGCGCCCTGGCGCGCGGCTTCCTCGAACTTGTAGGTCCAGCGCCCGTAATAGGTCATGGCGCGGCCGCCGAAGCCGCGATCGTCGCCGGTTTCGAAATCGGGATCGTTGATCAAGATCACGGCGATCTTGCCGCGCATGTCGACGCCTTCGTAATCGTTCCAGTCCGAGTTCGGGCGCGTTGATGCCGTAGCCGACGAACACCAGCGGCGCGTTGCTCGACCGCCACGTGCGGCTCGAGCCGCTGCGTCCAGGCGGAGAATTGCGTGGCGTAGGCATACTGGCGCGCGCCGTCGCGGCCGGAGATGGTCAGCGTCGGCGGGCTCGTCGAGCGTCGCGGCGACCAGCGGGGCTTCCTGCAGCCAGGAGCGCTCGCCGTCTGGCAGGCGTCACGCCCGGCTGCAGCCCCGCGGCGGCGAAAGCGCGCGCGATGTAGTCGAGCGTCAGCCTCTCGCCGTTGGTCCCCGGCGCGCGGCCCTCGAACTCGTCGGAGGAAAGCACGCGCACGTGCGCCATCAACGCCTCCGCCGACATCGGCGCGCCGGCGAAGAGCCGCGGGCGCGCTGGAGTACGGCGTTTTGAGCCGGTCGGCGCGCAACCGGCCACCGCGCAAGCCAAGCGCAGCAACGTCATGGCAATGCGAAAATGCATGGACCTCCCCAGGTTCTTCGTGGACGCCTTAGGGCTGAGCGCTCTGGGAACCCCTGGGCTGCATGGCTTGGCCGCCCCGGCGCAGGGCTCAGCCCAGCCAAGGCGGGGTCGGCAGGCCCTTTGAGCGCAGGAAATCGGGGTTGAACAGCTTCGACTTGTAGCGATTGGCGTAGTCGCAAAGGATGGTGACGATGGTTTTGCCCGGCCCGAGCGTGCGCGCCAGTTCGCATCGCGCCCAGCACGTTGAGCGCCGAGGAGCCGCCGAGGCAGAGGCCCTCCTCCTGGATCAGATCGTAGAGCACCGGCAGCCAATCCTTGTCCTCGATGCGGTAGGCTTCATCGACGACGACGCCTTCGAGATTGGCGGTGACGCGGCCCTGGCCGATGCCTTCGGTGATCGAGGTCCCTTCGGCTTTCAGTTCGCCGTTCTTGTACCAATTGTAGAGCGCCGCGCCGCCCGGATCGGCGATGCCGATGACGACGTTCTTGTTGCGCGCCTTCAGCGCCATCGACACGCCGCCCAGCGTGCCGCCGGAACCGACCGCGCAGATGAAGCCATCGACCTTGCCATCGGTGTCGCGCCAGATTTCCGGCGCCGGTGGTGTCGATATGGCCTTGGCGGTTGGCGATGTTGTCGAACTGGTTGGCCCAGATGGCGCCGTTGGGTTCGGTCTTGCTTCGCTCCTCGGCGATGCGCTTGGCGACCTTGGGATAGTGGTTCTCGCTGGCGGCGGGCGCGGCGTCCACCTCCACCAATTCGGCGCCGAGCGCGATCACCGCGTCCTTCTTTTCCTGGCTCTGCGTGCGCGGCATCACCACGATCACGCGATAGCCCTTGGCCGCGCCGATCAGCGCCAAGCCCAATGCCGGTATTGCCGGCCGTGCCCTCGACGATGACGCCGCCTGGACGCAGCTGCCCCTTCGCTTCGGCGTCCTGCACGATCGCCAGCGCGGCGCGGTCCTTCACCGATTGGCCCGGATTGAGAAACTCGGCCTTGCCCAGAATAGTGCAGCCGGTTTCCTCCGACGCGCGCTTGAGCTTGATCAGCGGCGTGTTGCCGATGGCGTCGAGGACGGAGGTGTGATCAATTTCGTCCGAGCGCCTCGGTGGATGAGATCACGCGACGCCCGAGCTTCTTCTGCAGATCGGTCGACGACGTCGTGTACAGAAACACCAACCGCTCGCCCGGCCGCGCGATCCTGAACGCCGCCTGCGCCATCAGCGCCGCTTCGTGGAAGCCGCAGAGAATGAGCTTCAGCTTGCCGGGATAAGTGTTGATGTCGCCGATGGCGAAAATGCCCGGCTCGCTAGTTTCGAATTTCTCGGTGTCCACCGGGATCAGGTTTTCGTGGAGGTTGAGCCCGAACTCGGCGATCGGGCCGAGCTTCATGGTCAGGCCGTAGAAGGCCAGCAGATGCGTGCAGGCGATCTCGTAGCCGCCTCTTGTCCTTGGTCTCGCAGACGATGGCGCTGAGTTGGCCATCGTCGCCGCACAGCCCCTTGATGTCGGCGATCTCCAAGCCGCACTTTGCCCTCCGCGACCAGCGCGCGCATCTGCGCCACCGAATGCGGGCGCGGCGCGGAAATCGTCGCGGCGGTGGATCAGCGTCATCGATTTGGCGATCGGCTGCAGATTGAGCACCCAGTCGAGCGCGCTGTCGCCGCCGCCGGCGATGACAATATCGCGGCCGCGGAAGCTGCTCCATCTTGCGCACGGCATAGATGCACGCGACTTGCCTTCGAACGCTTCGAGCCCGTCGATCTTCGGCTTGCGCGGCACGAACGAGCCGCCGCCCGCGGCGATCACCAGCACCGGCGCGGTGATCGTGGTGCCGAGTTCCGTGGTCAGTTTGAAGCGTCCGTCGGCAAGCCGCTCCAGTCTCTCGGCCATCTGGGCCAGATGAAACACCGGCGGAACGGCGCGATCTGCTGCCATCAGCGCGCTCGGTCAGTCCCTGCCCGCGTCACCACCGGCAGAGCCGGGAATGTCGTAGATCGGCTTTTCGGGATAAAGCTCGGCGCACTGGCCGCCGGGCCTGTCGAGCACGTCGACGAGGTGCGCCTGCAGCCCGAGCAGGCCCAGTTCGAACACCGCGAACAGGCCCACCGGCCCCGCGCCGACGATGATCACGTCGGTCTCGTACGCCTGGCCCGCCTCAACCGCCATTGGCGCCGTTGGCCTCGCGCCCTGTTCGCTCACATCGCTCTCCTACGCATGAGCCGCTATGTGGGCTGTCATTCTGGCAAAGTCCACGCGACGTTTTCCCCTGGCTAAAGGACGCGCTAACGCTTGTTTGGGCGCAGGCTAAAGCGTCGGACCTTAAATGCGACCCACGGCTTGGATCAAACTCCAAGTCGCCTTTAAGGTCCAAAGACGCTTTAGATTCAAAGTTTCCTAAAGCAACTTTGGACTTTAAATTCGCAATCCGCCCGCCATCAAGCCGAGGCGAATTTAGAGTCCGTTGCATTAGCGAGCACCGCTTCGGCCGCGATCTCCGCCGCCGCCCGCCCGCCCCGTCCCATCAGCGCAAGCGCTTCGTCCTGCCTTCGCACTTGCTCGTTGCGCAAAGCTTCATCGTCCAACAGCGACGCCCCGGCGCGGGCGAGATTTTCCGCCGTGAACCTGGTTTGCAGGAATTCGGGAGCGACCTCGGCGTTGGCCGCTACATTGATCAAAGTGGCGTATTTGGCGCGAAACAGGAACGCGCGCGCCAGCGCCCAGGTGATCCAACCAAGTTTGTAACCAATCACGAGGGGCGCGCCTTGCAGCGCCACTTCCGTCGTCACCGTGCCCGAGGCGGCGAACACGACATCGGCGGCGGCGAAGGCGTCCTCCTTCTCACGCTCCTCGGCAATGCGCGCGCTCGCCGGCGCCTGATCCATCACCGCCGAACGCACGGGCCCCGCCGCCACGCAAACCAGACGCAAACCAGGATGGGTGCGCTCCAATTCGAGCGCAGCGCGCCAGAGCGTCGGGCCGATGCGGCGCACTTCGCTTGGCCGGCTGCCGGGCAACACCAGCAGGACTTTATCCGTGGCTTTAAAACCTTGCCGTGCGCGAAACGCCGGCCCGTCGCCCGGCTTGTAGCGCCCAATTGCGGGATGTCCGCACACGGTGCAGGAAAGCCCGTGCGGCGTGTAGAAGGCCACTTCAAAGTCGTGAATGCAAATGAGGTGATCGACCGTGGCCGCAAGCGTGGCCGCGCGCCCGGGCCGCGTCGCCCATACCTGCGGGCCGACATATTTCACCAACCGAATGCTTGGCGTGGCTTTGCGGATCTCCTGCGCCACACGCAGCGTAAAGCCCCATGAATTGATCAGCACCACGGCATCGGGCTCGGCCGCCAGCACAGCCGCCGCAGTCGCCGCGACCGCCCGCTTGACGCGCGCATAGGCAAGCAGCCCGTCAACGAAACCGAGGACAGCGAGGCCCGACACATCGGCCGCGCTTGCGATGCCGGCCTCAGCCATGGCCGCCCCGCCCACGCCGGCAAGCTCGAGTGTGGGGTCGCGCTGCTTCAAGGCGCGCGCGAGGTCAGCGCCGAGCGCGTCTCCAGAAGATTTAAGCGGCGATCAGGAACACGCGCCCGCTCACGCTTGCCCGAGCTCCGCGCGCGTGAAACCGTAAACAAACAATCCCGCGCCGTCAGCGGCGGCGATAATCTTGTCACGGCGCACGAGCAAGGCCGCCCCCGCCTCGACCGCGACGCCGGCAAGCCCAGCGGCGGCCGCGCCTTCGATCGTGCGCACGCCAATCACTGGCAAATCCACGCGGCGATCCTGATCGGGTTTCGGGCGCTTCACCAAGACGCCGCGGCGGGCAAGCGCGGTTCCGCGTACGCTGGCGGGCAAGCGGGCGACCCGCGCCAGCATTTCGTCGGTGCCTTCCTGCGCCTCCACCGCGAGCACAAGGCCGTCGCACACGACCGCGCCTTGGCCAATGTCGAAGGCGCCCATGGCCGCGACCACTTTCGCCGCGCGCGCGGTGTCGTCCAAGCCCGCCGGCGCATGCGCGCCTAGAGCGCCCGCCGGCGCAAGCAAATCGGCCATCGCCTCATCGGCGCCAATGACGGCGAAGCCAGCGCGCGCGTGCTCATCTAGTAGGGCCCGCAACAGCGCATCGTCCCCCTCGCGCGCGGCTGCCGCGAGCGCCGGCAACATGGCCAGGCCGCGTTCGTCGAACGCCAACGCACCAAAATTCGGCCGCGGCGCTTGACCGACAAACGTGATCGTGTCGCAACCCGCTTGTTTCAACGCTTCGATGCGCGCGCCCATGGCGCTGAGGTCGTGCGTAGCGCCGGGATGGGCGTTTAGCGCTTCGCTCGCGAACGGCGCGACGCGGGCGACGAAGTAAGCCTGCCCAGTTGCGGCGCAATGTTCAGCCAGCGCCACCGGCAAATCGCCGGCGGCGGCGATGATCCCGAGCTTGCGCCAGCCGCCCATTTCAATCCCGCGGCATGCACAGCGGACGCATCGCGTCCACGCGCGCGAACGCCACCATTTCCATCACGTCGGGATTGTTGGCGTAGAGCTCGGCGGCGTCTTCGAGCCGCTCCTGGAAGGTGCCTTCCTCGGCGAACAGCAAGCGGTAGGCCGCACGCAAATCGTGGATCTGTTCGCGCGAGAAATTGCGCCGCTTCAACCCCACGACGTTGAGGCCAGCCAGGTGCGCATGATTGCCGATGGCCGAGCCGAACGGGATGAGATCGGTGGTCATCAACGCCGATGCGCCGACGAAGGCGTGGCGCCCGACGCGCCCGTGCTGGTGTACGCCAGACAACCCGCCCAGAAACGCGTAGTCGCCCACCTGTACGTGACCGCCAATGGTGGCGGTTTGCGCCATGATGACGTGGTCGCCGACAATGCAATCGTGGGCGACGTGGCAATTGCCCATGATCAGGCAATGAGCGCCGACCTTGGTTACGGAGCGGCCGCGCACGGTGCCGCGATGCAGAGTGGCGTGTTCGCGGATGACGTTGTGGTCGCCGATCTCGAGTCGCGTCGGCTCGCCCTGATAGGAGAGGTCTTGCGGCGGCCCGCCCAGCGCGGCGAACGCGTGCACCACGCAATCGGCGCCCACGCTGGTGTGCGAGTTCGATCACCACATGCGACAGCAACCGCGTGCGCGCGCCGATCTTCACCCCTGGACCGATGACGCAGCCGGGGCCGATTTCCACATCTGGCCCGAGCTCGGCGTTCGCGTCAACGACGGCGCCGAGATGGATGCGCACGCTCATTTCCCGCCCCCTGGACGGTCCGCCTTCATCGCTGCGAATTCGCAGTCGGTGGCCAGTTCGCCGCGCACTTCGACACGGCCGCGGAACTTGAAGATGTTGCGACGCTGGAACAGCACTTCCACCGGCATCTCCATCACGTCCCCCGGCATCACCGGCCGCTTGAAGCGGGCACTCTCCACCGACATAAAAAGTATGAGGTGCTTGGAGATGTCAGCCTCAAGGGTTTTCGACATCAGCAACGCCCCGGTTTGCGCCAGCGCCTCGATTTGCAGCACGCCCGGCATCACCGGCGCGCCGGGAAAATGACCGGGAAAAAACGGCTCGTTGACGGTGACGTTCTTGATGCCGCGAATGGACTTGTTGGCGACATAATCGACGGCGCGGTCAATCAGCAAGAACGGGTAGCGGTGCGGCAGCCTTCGCAGGATTTCGTCGATGCCGATGACATCGACCGGCGTCTTGTTGTTTTCAGTCAGGTCATTCGCTTGCATCGCGCGCTCCCACCTTGCGGCTCAACCAGGCCTGTTCGCGCATCCATTGGCGGATCGGCTTGGCGGGATAACCGGTCCAGGTCTCACCTTCCGGCACGTCCTTAAACACCGCCGCCCCGCCCGCAAGCGTGGCGCGCGCGCCAATCTTCCTGTGGTCGCCAATGCCCACGCGCCCGCCCATCACCACACCATCACCGACAATGGTCGAACCCGAGACCCCGGCAAACGCCGCGATCATCGCGCCGCGGCCAATATGCACATTGTGGGCGATGTGACAGAGATTATCGATCTTTGCGTCCTCGCCGATATTGGTGTCCTCGAAGGCGCCGCGATCGATGCATGTATTGGCGCCGATGGTGACGCGGTCCTGGACGGTCACGCGGCCGAAATGGGGAAAGTCGATCACTGCGCCAGCACCAACCGCGACGCCGAAGCCCTGCTCGCCGATGACGGCGCCGGCCAGGATGTTCACGTCGTCGCCAATAAGGGCGAACGCCAGACTTGCATTGGCGCCGATGCGCGTCCGCCGGCCGATGGCGACGCCTGGGCCGATCACGCAATTTGGCCCGATCACCGCGCCAGCGCCAATCGCGGCATCCGCGCCGATGACGGCGCCGCGCCCGAGCGTAACTCCATCTTCGATCCGCGCGCTCGGATCGATCGCCGGCGCCTTTGGGTCAAAGCCGCGCGGCGCGATCAGCAGCCGCGCCAGTTGCGCGAAGGTGAAACGCGGGCTTGCCGAAAGGATGAGCGCGGCCGCGTTGGGGGCAAGGTGCGCCATGCTCGGGGCGATGACGCATGCGCCCGGCGCAGTCGCCAGCTGCGCCGCTTTGCCCTTCACTTCATAATAGCACAGGTCGTTCGGCCCAGCCCGATCGGCCGGCGCCAGCCCGCTGACGACGGATGCGCCGTCTCCGCCCAGCTCCGCGGAAGGCGCGAGCGCCCGGACCGCCTTTGGTCCGAGCGCCTGGTAGAAACGGGAGTCGATCATGCGGCCCCATGCTGGCGCCGCGCGAGGCCCGTGTCACGAGCCCGTTTTGCGCTTCTCTATTGCTGCTGCGGGGCAGGCGCGGTCTGGCGGGTGACGTTGACGGAACGGACCCGCTGATTAAGCCGTTGCACCACTTGGTCAGTTGCGTCCGCGCCTGGGAGCGCCAATTGCACCGCGCTCGCATCGAGCGCAACGCCTGCGCCGGCGGCCTCAATCACCTCCTGCACCACCGGCGTGGCCAGGCGATTGAATTCCTGGAACGCGAGTTGACGGGTATATTCGAAGTCGCGCGCGGCCGTGACCTGGCGGGCGCGAAACTGCTCGGCCCTTTGTTGCAGCGCTTGAGCGCGCGCAGCGAGCGAGGAATTGGCGCGCAGCTGTTCACCGGTCTGCCCGGCGGCCGCCTGCTGGATCGATTGCTCTTCCTGCGCGATGGCCGCGCCCTCAGGCTGCAATTCGCCCTGCATCTGCTGCTGAATTTGGGCAAGCCTTGTGGTCATGTCGCGGCCAGCGTCGCTGCTGGCGACAACGCGCTCGACGTTGATGACGATCACCGACACGGCGCGCTGCGCCAACGCGGAGGGGGCGGCGGCGAGAGAAGCCAGCATGACAATTGCCGCGAGCAGGGGTTTGCGGAAACGCATCGTTGCGTCCTTTCGTTTGAATTAGAATTGAGTGCGGGTGGAGAACCGGAAGCTCTCGCGCCGGTCGTATGTTTGGTATTCGAGCGGCTGGGCGAAATCGAACTGCACCGGACCGAACGGGGAATCCCAGAACAGCGAAACGCCCGCCGCAGCGCGCAGCGCCAGCTCATCCTCGACGATGAGCCGATTGGGGCCGCTGATGTCGACCGTCTGACGGCTGGCCTGATCCAATGTGCCCAAGGTCCCGAAATCCACGAACGCGGCGGCGTCAATGCCAAACAATTCCGGCAATCCTGTGGGGAAATCGAGCTGGATTGTGCCGATGGCGAAGGCGTTGCCCCCGAGGGCGTCGCCGCGCTGAACGATGGTGCCATCGGCGTCGCTCACCAGCAATTGCCGCGCGCCAATGCCGGCGACATCGAAGCCGCGGAAGCTGGCCCCGCCTTTGAAGAAGCGGTCGTTGATCCGGACGTCGTCGCCGCCCCAGCCGAACACGTAACCGAGGCTCGACCGAAAGCTCGCGCGCCAACCAGGGCAAATGCCGTAATAGAGCCCGCCTTCGAGTTCCGTGCGAATATAATTCACCTCTCCGCCCGCGCCAGCGATGTCCTGGCTGAACGAGAGATCGAAGCCGCGGGTCGGATGAATAGGCTGATTGCGGCCGTCATAATTGAAGGTGTAACCGACCACGGAGGTGAGGAACGAGCCCTCCTGCGCGCACAGCAGTGAGCGATCGGGATTGCGAATGTCGCATTGATCCACCAACACCGTGTTGGCGGGCAATCGTCGATATCCACCAACCCGTTGGCGATCTGGGTGTCGTCTTGGATCAGCGAATAGGTGAGCCCAAGGCTGGAATTGTCCGACAACGGGAAGCTGGTGCGCAGGCCAAGCCCGGTCGATTGGTTCTCGAACGAGGATTGGTCGAGGAAGTCGGTGCGCAGCGAATAAAGATCGAAGCCCGCCGCAAGATCGCGGCCCATGAAGCGCGGTTCGGTGAAGCGGAAGTCGAGCTGCTGGCGGTGTGAACTGGTCGACGCGCGCAGGCGCAAGAACTGCCCGCGGCCGCGCAGATTTCGCTCCGTGACCGAGATGTCGAACAGGAAATTCTCAGTCGAGGAAAAACCGGCAGAGAAGGCGAGCTCGCCGGTCATGCTTCTTCGACGGTAACTGTGACAACCGAACGGTCGGGCTGTCGAGCCGTCGGCTTCCTCGACGTCACTTCGCTCGAAGTAGCCGAGCGCGCTGCACGCGCTGGCGCGAACGGTCGAGCAGCACGCGGTTGAACGCGTCGCCTTCGGCCACGCGCAATTCGCGGCGGATGACCCGGTCAAGCGTACGGGTGTTGCCGACGATATCGATCCGCTCGATGAAAACGCGCGGGCCTTCATTGACTTCGAAGGTGATATTGACCACGCGGTTTTCGGCGTCGCGCTCCACATTCGGGCGGATATCGACGTTGGCGTAGCCGACCGTGCCGGCGACATAGGTCATCGCGTCGATCGCGTCTTCGATCTGGTCGCCGCGGAAGATCGCCGTGTGCGGATCGGCACCGCGCCAGCAGCAGGGCCTCGGGCAGTCAGTCGAGCTCGGTTTCGACTCGTGACTTCGCCGAATTTGTAGCGGCCTTCATCCACCGTGAAGGTGATGTAGAAGTCCTTCTGGTCCGGCGTCAGTTCGGCGACCGCCGAGACGACGCGGAAATCATCATAGCCACTGTTATTGTAGTATTGGCGCAGTTGTTCGCGGTCGTATTCGAGCCGATCGGGATCGTAATTGTCGTTGCTCGGGAAGAAATTCCACCAGCGCGATTGGGTGGTGACGATCGCGTCGCGCAGCGGCGGTCGGAATATTCCTCGTTGCCGATGAAATTGATTCGCGGATGCCGGTGACCGGGCCTTCGGCGACCTCAAAAATCAGATCGACGCGGTTCTTTCGAGTTCGCGCACTTGCGGCGTCACCTTCGCGGCGAAGCGGCCCGACGCGGCGATAGACTTCGATGATGCGCTGCACGTCGGCCTGCGCGCGCGCGGCGGTGAACACCGGCGCGGCCGGCCTGCATTTCCTCCTCGAGGTTGTCCTCCTCGAGCGCGCGCATGCCTTCGAAAATGACGCGGTTGATGATCGGGTTTTCAACCACGGTGACGACGAGATCGGCGTCGCGCGTCGATCTGCACGTCGGCGAACAGACGGTGGCAAACAGGGTCTTCAGCGACAGCTCGATGCGCTCGGGATCGAACGTGTCGCCGGGACGCACCAGCAGATAAGACTGATCGTCGCCGGCTCGATCCGCTGGTTGCCCTCCACGACGATGCGGCGAATGGCCACGCCAGCTGGCTGCGTGCGCCTGGGCGCAGCGCCTTGGCCCTCTTGCTTGGGCGTAGGCATCCGTCGCTGCCGCCAGCAGCACGCCCGCCCCGGCGCCGACCGTGGCGACGCAGCTACCGCGCCGACCACGACATCCCGCAGAACCCGCTTCATCAAGCCCTCGACGCTTCGGCGCTCCCCAGCGCCGCGTTTTTAAGACCCCATCCCGCGTCGAAACACAAGGACGGGGCGCTGTTCACCCTGCGATCCCGGGAAAGCCGGGCGATGTCGTTCCACGTCGCGAACAAAAACAGGCTCGCCATCACGGCGAATCCGGCGCGATACGCCCATTCTTGCGCCGCCGCGGCAGCGGCTTGCCGCCCGCACGCTTCGATGCGTAAAACAGGAGGTGGCCGCCATCCAGGACGGGATCGGCAACAGATTGACGATGCCCACCGCGACCGAGAGCATCGCCGCCAGGCCGAACAGGCGCAGCGCCAGCATCCGAATCGCTCGCCGAGGCCAGCATCGTCGGCGCTGTCAAGCGCGCTCGCGCGACCTGGCCCGACACTTGAGGATGCCGAGCGGGCCGGCGATCTGGTCGCCGGATTCGCGGCCCGAGAAGATGCCGCCGATATAATCGCCGGTCTGCGCGACGATGCCCAGTGCGCTCCGCGCCCTCGGCAAGCGCTTCGAGCGGATTGTAGCGGATGATCTCGCGCTCGCTTTCGAGCGCCGAGCGGACCGGTCACGCCAAGCATGCCTCGCCTGCGCGCGTCCGATCTCCGGCGGCGTCGGCGTCAACGGTCACGCGTGCTGCGCCTTCGCGCTCGACCTCGAAGCGTCAGCGGCTCGCTCCGGGCGGCGCGCTGACACGCTGCGCTGCAGCGCGACTGAAATTCGCCGACCGGCTGGCCATCGACGCTGCGAATGATGTCGCCGCGGCTGCATGCCCGCGCGCGCCGCGGCGCTGTCTGCGCATCACCGCAGCGATGCGCGCTGGCACGCTGCGATAATCGGTGATGTCGCGGCCGATGATGAAGCGCGAGCAGCGCGAACGCGAGGATCGAGAAAATGAAATTCGCCGACTGGCCCCGCGGCCACGACCTCGCGGCGCGCTCGACAGACGGCTGCGCGTGAAATAGGCCCTTGCCGGCGCGCTTCTGCGAGCGCCGGGATCTTCGATCTCTTCGCGCCGGCGCGTGCTCGACATCGCGTCTGCGTCATCGAGCGAATTTCACGTAGCCGCCGAGCGGCAGCGCGCCGACCTTCCATCGAGCCCTGCTTGTCGCGTCCAGCCGAACCAGTTCCGTGCCGAAGCCGATGAGAAACGTTTCGATCGCGACTCTGCACCAGCGCGCGACTTGGAAGTGGCCGAACTCGTGCACGAACACGACGACGCTGAGGACGAAGACGAACGAGCCGACATAGATCAAATGTTCTGCAAATGTCCAGCATTCGCGCGCTTCCTTCCCGCGCCTGTCATGTTCTTGGAGCGCCTGCCAGCCTTTAGGCCGCCGCCAGCCTTCTCGCAATCCGTCGCGCCGCGCGCCGCGCGGCCCCATCCACCGCCGCCACCTCATCGAAAGATGAAGGCGTTTTTGCGATCGCCCTGCCTCGGTCGCCTCCAGCGCAGCCAGAGCTTCCTCGACCATGCGGCAAATGTCGAGGAAGCCATTCGGCCCGTCCAGGAACGCCTCCACCGCCATCTCGTTCGCCGCGTTGAGCGCCGCGCGCGGCCGGCGCCGGCTCCAGCGCCGCGCGCGCCAGCGCCAAGCGCCGGGAAACGCGCCTGGTCGGGCGCCTCAACGTCAGCTGCCCAAGCGCCGCCAGGTCCAGCCGGGCCGCGGATACCGCCGCCCGGTCCGGCCAAGCCAGCGCGTAGGCGATCGGCATGCGCATGTCGGGCGCGCCCATCTGGGCCAGCACCGAGCCGTCGGCGTAATGCACCAGGCTGTGGACGATGGTTTGGGGTGGATCAGCACGTCGATCCGGTCTTCGGGGCATGCCGAACAGATAGGCCGCCTCGATCAGCTCCAGGCCCTTGTTCATCAGCGTCGCGCTGTCGACCGAGATCTTGGCGCCCATCGACCAGTTCGGGATGCGCGCACGCCTGCTCAGGCGTCGCGCGGGCCATGCCTCGCGAGTCCAGGTGCGGAACGGGCCGCCCGAGGCGGTCAGCGTCATCCGCTCCACCCGCTCCGGGTGGGTCAGCACCTGAAAGATCGCGTTGTGCTCGGAATCGACCGGCAGCAGCCTCGCGCCGCTGCGCCTGCGCCGCCTCGAGAACAGCGGCCCGGCGCAGACCAGGCATTCCTTGTTCGCCAGCGCGACCATCGCGCCGCGGCGCACCGCCGCCAGCGTGGGCGCCAGGCCCGCCGCGCCGACGATCGCCGACATCACCCAATCGGCCGGCCGCGCCGCCGGCTTCCTCCAAGCGCCGCCGGCCCCGCCCCGACTCTCAACGTCCAGCCCGGCCAGCGCCGCGCGCGCCTCGCCAGCAGCGCTCGGTCGGCGACGGCGGCGAAGCGTGGCTTCAGCCGGCGGCAGGCGTCGGCCAGCGCAGCGATGTTGCGGCCGGCGGTCAGCGCCTCGACCGGGATCTCCGCGCCCTGCGCGCGCAGTTCCTCGATGACCGCGAGGTCGACCGGCCGACCGAGCCGGTCACGCCGAGGATCGAGACGGAGCGCCCGTCGGCGCTCATAGGCCGCGTCCCGAACAGCAGCGCGGTCGCGCGCGGGCCGAAACGCGAGCGCCGCGCCCACCAGCAGCGTCGCCGCCATCAGGCCGTCGATCCGGTCAAGCACGCCGCCGTGGCCGGGAATGAGCGGCTCGCGTCCTTCACCCCGAACCGCCGCTTGAGGAAGGACTCAAACAGGTCGCCCATCAGCCCTTAACGCGATCAGCGCGCCGATGGCGACCATGCCATGCGCAGCTCAGCGGTCGGCGTGAAACAGAACGCCGCAGCCATAGCCGGCGGCCGCGCCGGCGAGCGCGCCGGCGACAATGCCCGACCAGGTCTTCTTCGGCGACAGCCCTCGCGCGATCTTCGGCCCGCCGATCAGCTTGCCGCCGAAATAGGCGAAGATGTCCGCCGCCCAGATGATGGCGAACAGCCAGGATCGTCTCCAAGCCCTCCGGCGCGCGTCGCGCAGCCACAGGAACAGCGCCGCCGGCAGGCCGATATAGATGCGCGCCGCCCGCGGTCTCGATGACGCCCGCGAGCGAGCGGCGGCGCATGCCGAAGCGGCCGCGCAGGCAGCCAGCCAAGCGACGCCGTAATCCAGCCGCGCCAGCTCGAAAACATCACCGCGCCGAGCGAACCGGCGAGCGCAAACACGAATGCCGGCGTGAGCGCGTCGGGTTCGCTCATGCGCGCCCATTCGTAGCTCATGGCGACGACCGCCGCGCCGCACGCGGCCGCAAGCCAAGGCCCGCCGAACCAGGCCGCGGTCAGCGCCCGCGCTCGCCAGCACGAGGCCCGAGACGATGCGCGCGCCGAGATCGGACCAATCGCGCGCGCTCGCGGCGCTCGGGCGCGTGCATCACGACGGACTCAGGCTGCGTCCCCCGAAACGGCGGTCGCGCCGGCGGATATTCATCGATCGCCGCTTCCAGCGCGCGCCTTGTCGAAGTCCGGCCACAGCACGTCGAGGAACACCAGTTCGGCGTAGGCCGCCTGCCAGAGCAGGAAATTGGACAGGCGCTGTCTCGCCGCACGTGCGCACCAGCAGATCGGGCGGCGGGCAGGTCGGCGGTGTCGAGATAGGTCTCGAACGCCTCGGGTCGATGTCGTCGGGCGTCGAGCTTGCCGGCGGCGACATCCTCGGCCATGCGGCGCGCCGCGCGCGCGATCTCGTCTTGGCCGCCGTAATTGAAGGCGATGGTGAGATTGAGCCTGTGTTGTGCGCGGTTTGCGCCTCGGCGTTCTCGATGATGCTCGGCGATGTCGGGCTGCAGGCCCGCGCGCTCGCCGATGACGCGCACGCGCACGCCTTCGCGCGCCAGCTTGTCGAGATCGCGCGCCACGTAGAGGCGCAAGCAGATCGAACAGCGCGTTCACTTCTTCGGCTGGCCGGCGCCAGTTCTCGGTCGAGAAGCCGAACACGGTGAGATAGCGCACGCCGATTTCGCCCGCCGCCTCCACCGTGCGGCGCAGCGCCTCCACGCCTTCGCCGTGGCCGAACGTGCGCGGCCGCGAGCGCGCCTCGCCCAGCGGCCGTTGCCGTCCATGATGATGGCGACGTGGCGTGGCGCGGGGCGGGGGCGATCGGCATGTGCGGCAGGCAGTGGCAGTCGGCAGTTGCGACCAGTCGGGATCGATTGCCAATCGCAGCGCCTAGACCTGCATGATCTCCTCTTCCTTGTGGCGCAGCGCGTCGTCGATCTTCTTGATGTGATCGTCGGTCGTCTTCTGCACCTCGGCGCCGTGCTTCTTGTGCTCGTCCTCGCTGATGGCGTGCTCTTTTTCGAGCTTCTTCAGATGCTCCATCGCGTCGCGGCGCATGTTGCGCACGGCGATGCGCTGCTGCTCGGCGTACTTGCCGGCGACCTTGGCGAGTTCGGCGCGCCGTTCGCCGGTGAGCGGCGGAATCGGAATGCGCAGCTTCTGGCCGTCGACGATCGGGTTGAGGCCCAGATTGGCGGCGCGGATCGCTTTGTCGACGGCGCTCACCACGGCCTTGTCCCACACCTGACCGAGATCATGCGCGGCTCGGGCACGGTGACGGTGGCGACCTGGTTGAGCGGCGACGCCGCGCCGTAGGCCTCGACCCTGACCGGGTCGAGCAGCGCCGCCGAGGCGCGCCCGGTGCGCAGGCCGCCGAATTCGTGCGCGAGCGCGGTCAGCGCGCCGTCCATGCGCTTCTTGTATCGTCGAGCTTGAAAGGCGTGCGGGCTGCCATGGCGTTGTCCCTCAGTCGCTAATGGTGGTGCAGATCGCCGCGGCCGGCCAGCACCTCGGCGAACCCGCCGCGTTCGCGGATCGAGAACACGATGATCGGGATGCCGTTGTCGCGCATCAGCGCGATGGCCGAGGCGTCCATGACCTTCAGGTCGCGCGCCAGCACTTCGTGATAGGTGAGCCGCTCGTAGCGGGTGGCGGCGGGGTCCTTCTTCGGATCGGCGGTGTAGACGCCGTCGACCTGCGTGCCCTTGAGCAGCGCGTCGCAGCCCATCTCGGCGGCGCGCAGCGCGGCGGCGGTGTCGGTGGTGAAGAACGGATTGCCGGTGCCGGCGGCGAAAATCACGATGCGGCCCTTCTCCATGTGGCGCATGGCGCGGCGGCGGATGTAGGGCTCGCACACGGTCACCATCGGGATCGCCGACAGCACGCGCGTGTCGCCGCCGAGGCCTTCGATCGCGTTCTGCATGGCCAGCGCGTTCATCACCGTCGCCAGCATGCCCATGTAGTCGGCGCTGGCGCGCTCCATGCCCTTGGCCGCGCCCTGCATGCCGCGGAAGATGTTGCCGCCGCCGATGACCAGGCACATTTCGGCGCCCGCACGGGCCGCCTCGAGCACCTCCGCGGCGATGCGGTCGCACACGCCTGACGTCGATGCCGTACTGGCCCTCGCCCATCAGCGCTTCGCCGGAAATCTTGAGCAGCACGCGCTTGTACGCGCGCGCCGGGGCTGGGTTGGGGCATTTCAGCGAGGCTCATGGGCGACCGTAGGCCAGCGGACGCCATAACGCGATCCGCCGGCCGCCGGCGCAAAGGCTATGGCGCAGCTGCGGCGTGCGCCGCTCAGTCGTCGCTTAGCTTCGGTCATCGCCGCCACTTCGGCGGCGAAATCGCCGGTCTTCTTCTCCACGCCTTCGCCCAAGGCGAACCGGACGAAGCCCTTCACCGTGATCGGCGCGCCGGCGGCCTTCGGCGGCTTCCGCCAGCGCCGCCTCGACAGTCTGGTCCGGGTTCAGGATGAAGGCCTGCTTCATCAGCACGCTATTCTTCGAAGAACTTGCGCATGCGCCCTTCGAGCATCTTGTCCAGGACTTGCTGCGGCTTGCCCTGAGCCTTGGGGTCTTCCTTGATCTGCTCGGCCAGCACCGCCTTTTCGCGCTCGATCGCGATCGGCGGCGATCTCGCTTCTCGGTCACCGCCAGCGGGGCAGCCGAGGCAATGTGCATGGCCAGCTTCTTGCCGAACGCTTCCAGCGCGGCTTTGTCGCCGGTCGATTCCAGCGCCACCAGCACCGCGATGCGGCCGACCGTGTCCGAGCCGGCGACCTTGTTGTGCACATAGGCCGCGACCACGCCGCTCCCGACCGAAAGCTGGGCCGAGCGGCGCAGCGTGATGTTCTCGCCGATCGTGGCGATCAAGATTGGTCACCGCGTCCGACACCTTGTCCGCGCCATCGGCGGCGCTCGAGCAGCGCCTCGTGGCCGTCGGCCTTGAGCGCCAGCTCCGCGAAATCGCTGGCCGCCTTCTGGAAGTCGGCGTTGCGGGCGACGAAGTCGGTTTCCGAATTGAGTTCGATCACCGCGCCCTTGCCCGCGCCAAGCGCGATCGCCACGACGCCCTCGGCGGCGGCGCGGTCGGCCTTCTTGGCGGCCTTGGAGAGGCCCTTGGCGCGCAGCCAATCGATCGCGGCTTCGATGTCGCCGCCGGTTTCAGCCAGCGCCTTCTTGCAATCCATCATGCCGACGCCGGTTTTTTCGCGCAGGTCCTTGACCAGCGCAGCGGTGATTTCCGCCATGTCCGTGCTCCTGTAGTCTAATCAGTAATTCGCGCCCGTGGGCCCGTCCATCGGGCTCTCAACGGGGGTGATCTCGCGCGCGCGTTCGCGCTCCACCGCCGCGAGCGCAGCTTCCACCGGCGGCGCGACCGAGGCGCCGATGTCCACGCCGCCGCGCACTTGGCCCTCGGTGAGCCCGTCGAGCACGGCATCGGCGATCAGATCGCAGTAAAGCTGGATCGCGCGCGCGGCGTCGTCATTGCCCGGGATCGGGTAAGTGACCTCGTCGGGATCGCAATTGCTGTCGATCACGGCGACCACCGGAATGTTCAAGCTTGCGGGCTTCCTTGATAGCGATGGCTTCCTTGTTGGTGTCGATCACGAACATCAGGTCGGGCATGCCGCCCATGGCGGCGATGCCGCCGAGCGAACGGTCGAGCTTGTCGCGTTCGCGCGTCAGGTTGAGCATTTCCTTCTTGGTCAGCCCCGCTGGCGCCGTCCGCGCCAACGATGCCCTTCAAGCTCACGCAACCGGGCGATCGATTTCGACACCGTCTGCCAATTGGTCAGCGTGCCGCCGAGCCAGCGCGAATTGACGTAATACTGGGCGCAGCGTTGCGCGGCCGCCTTGATGTTGTCGGCGGCCTGACGCTTGGTGCCGACGAACAGCACGCGCCCGCCCGCGGCGGCGACTTCGCGCACCTTCAGCAGCGCCTGGTGCAGCAGCGGCACCGTCTGCGACAGGTCGAGAATGTGAATGTTGGACTTCTGACCGAAGATGTAGCGATCCATCTTCGGGTTCCAGCGATGGGTCTGGTGTCCAAAATGCGCGCCAGCTTCCAAGAGCTGACGCATGCTGAATTCTGGCAGCGCCATGCGTTTCGTTCCTTTTCCGGTTTGCCGCCGCGGGAGAACCCGGGATTGCTCCCGGACCGGATGGAGGAAACGGCCGCTTTCAGACCGCCCCGCCGCTGCCGCGTGCGAAGTGAGCGCGGATATAGAGGCGCGCCCCGCGAGGCGCAAGCGCGATCAACCGCCAACCAACCCTGGTGCCCCAGGCCCGACTCGAACGGGCACGTCCTTGCGAACGGCAGATTTTGAGTTTGCTGCGTCTACCGATTCCGCCACTGGGGCATTGGGTCCAAGGCGAGGGGCGGAGGGTTAAGAGCGGCTTGGCCTGCTGTCAATTTCGTCCGCGGCGCCTGACCTTTGGCCCGGGCCGTGCTAGGTCGACTCCCATGCTCGCAACGCTGAAAGACCGCACCATCGCGCTGGCCAGGAGCCCGAACGCCGAGCGCGGCGCTGTTCGCCATTTCGTTCGCCGAAAGTTCGTTCTTCCCGCTGCCGCCGGACCTGCTGTTGGGGCCGATGGCGGCGGCCGAACCAGGCAAATGGGCGCGCTACGCGTTGACCTGCACCATCGCCTCGGTGCTGGGCGGGCTGCTCGGCTACGCCATCGGCATGTTCTTGATGGACACGCTTGGCCAAGGCATTCTCAACCTCTTTGGCTATACCGGCGAACGCTACCAGGCGCTGGAAGCCCTCTACGCGCAATACGGCGTCTGGGTGATCCTCATCAAAGGCCTGACGCCGATCCCCTACAAGCTGGTGACTATCGCCTCCGGGCGCGCTGCAGTTTTCGCTGCCCATGTTCGTCGCCGCGTCGATCGTGACCCGCGGGGCGCGGTTTGCCCTGGTCGCCTGGCTGTTCCATCGCTTTGGCCCGGCCATGGGCCCCGTGATCGAGAAACGCCTGGGGCTGTTCCTGCTGGGGGCGGCGGCCTTGATCGTCAGCGGTTTCGTGCTGGCGTACTTTCTCCATTAATGCGGGCGCGGCTCCGGGTCGCGGATTTTCGCCGCGGACTTGGAGTAGGATCGGGGCGATGCGGGATTTTGCTTCCAGGCTTCGGCCCCGATTGGCCGGTGTTCGCCTTGCTCGGTTCGGGCGCGCTGCTGGCGGGCGCACACGCGTTCCAGCGCCTGGGCGGACTTGCGCCTTGTCCGATGTGCCTGGACCAGCGCGAATGGCATTGGGGCGTGGTCGCCGCCGCGCTCGCGGGCTTGGTGTTGCTGCGCTTCTGGCCGGGTGCGGCGCGATGGGTCGCAGCGCTGCTTGGCCTGGTGCTTCTGGCGCGGCCGGCATGGGGCTCAACCATGTGGCGGTCGAGCAGCACTGGATCGCCGCAACCTGCGAGGCCGGAGCGGATTCAAGCGATATTCAGCCGTTCGATCCGAACGGGACTTTTGTCGCGCCCAGCTGCGATACGCCGGCTTGGACCATGTTCGGCGTTTCGCTGGCTGGCTACAACGCGTTGATCTCGTTCGCGCTGGCATCCGCGAGCTTTCCTCGTCGCCTTCACGCCAGCGCGGCAGGCCATGACCGGGCCACGCCGTTCCCGGCGAGGCGCCCAGCATCGCGGCCGCGCAGCGATGATCCGCGTCGATCATGCCGGCGAGTATCGGCGCGGTGCAGATCTATCGCGGCCAACTCGCGGTGTTCAAACGCATCGGCGCCAAGGCGCACGCGGCGCGTTTGATCGCTGACATGGAAGCGGGCGAGCAGGAGCACTTGGCGAGCTTCGATCGGCTGATCGCGGAACGCGGAGTGAGGCCGACGCTGATGGCGCCGCTCTGGCGTTTCGCCGGCTTCGGGCTCGGGGCGGTGACCGCGCTGATGGGCGAACAGGCCGCCCACGCTTGCACCGAGGCGGTCGAGGAGGTGATCGAAGAACACTATGCCGATCAGAGCGAGGCGCTGGGCGAAACCGATCCACAACTCAGGGACCTGATCGACCGCTTCCGCGATGACGAGATCGCGCACAAGGAAACCGCGGTCGCGCACGGCGCGCGCCAAGCGCCGGGCTACGGGGCGCTCACCGCGCTGATCCGTTTCGGTTGCCGCGCCGCGATCAGGATTTCGGAGAAGATTTAGAGATCAAGCTCCACTGTCACTTCAACCTCGTCGCCGTGGCAGATGCGCTGCTTGCGCCGCACCTCAGCTTTCACCGGCAGCAGGAACGCCCCCGCCTTGGCGTCGGCGAACACCGAGGTGCGCCAAGTGCTGTCGCCGATGCTGACGATCACGCGCTGCGAGCCAAAGGCGTTGCGCAAGCCCTGCGTCAGCACCCGGACTTGCGATGAAAGCTCGGCCGGCAGGGTCACGAAGTGCCAGGCCGCATCGCCCGAATGGCGCCAGAGCTTCGCCTTGAACTGAAACCGCGCGCTCATGAGATCACCCTTGGATAGTGTAACCAAACGCGACCCAACAGCGAACGGAACGACATGACGCATTCCAAATCCGGTTTTGATCTTACCCCGCCCGACGCGAACGCGCGCGCACGCCTTGAAAGCGGGCTCGACGGGGAGGAACGGCGCGTGTTGCTCCAGCATGGCACCGAAGCGCCTTTCTGCGGCGGGCTGCTGAACCAGAAGCAGTCCGGCGCCTATTGCTGCCGGCTCTGTGGGCTGCCGCTGTTTCGCCAGCACGCGAAATTCGAAAGCGGGACCGGCTGGCCCTCGTTCAGCGCCCCGATCGATCCAGCGCACGTGCGCGCGGTCGAGGACGACAGCTACGGCATGATGCGAGTCGAAACCCGATGCGCCCGTTGCGACAGCCATCAGGGGCACGTATTTCCCGACGGCCCGCGCCCGACCGGCCTGCGCTATTGCATCAACTCGGTTTCGCTTCAGTTCGTGCCGGACGGCGAGGCCCTCCCCGATCCTCTCGCCCGCGGCGACCGCTTCAGTTGATCCCCTGCCTGGCGATCAAGGCTTCGAGATCGCGGCGCAGGAGATCGGCCAGGGCATCGTGGGCCAGATGTTCGTCGGAAGCGCCAAACGCGCGCAACAGCACCTTACCCACAAGAAACGAGGCTTCGCTGACATCGCCAGTCAGCGCGCGGGCGCGGGCGGCGAGCGCGCCCTGGTGTTCGAGAATGGCCTTCGCAAGTTGCGCCATGGGCGCCTCCTCTCGTATCGGCCCGAATCTCCCCCGCGCTTCGATCCAACGCCGTGACCGCTAGCACAATTCGTGCGCGCGCACAGCCCTGTTTGCCTAATCAAAGGCCGCCCTGGGGCGAACGCCTGACGCGGCGAGCCTATCGACCGTCAATAGGCGCAAAGCCCTCACCGGACGATGACCAAACCGTTTCCCACCAAGAACCTCCGGTTCTACCTGACCGCCCCCACGCCGTGCCCATACCTGCCGGGCCGGCGCGAGCGAAAGGTGTTCACCGGGCTTGAAGGGCTGGATGCTTCGAACCTGCATGAAGTGCTGACACACGCCGGATTCCGCCGCTCGCAGAATATCGCCTATCGCCCCTCCTGCGACGGTTGCGACAGCTGCATCTCGGCGCGGGTGGCGGCCGAGCGTTTCCAGTTCACCCGCCGCTGGCGGCGCATTTTGGCGCGCAACGCCGACCTCTCGCGCGCGCTGCGCCCCGCCGAAGCCACCGAAGAACAATTCCGGCTGCTGCGCCGCTATCTGCGGTCACGCCACGCCGAAGGCGGCATGGCCGAGATGAAGATGAGCGATTACGCGTCCATGGTGGAAGAGACCGCGGTGCGGACCCACATCGTCGAATACCGCTACACCGCCCGCGGGCCGTTGCGCGGCGAGTTGGCCGCGGCGGCCTTGGTGGATGTGCTGCGAGACGGGCTGTCGCTGGTCTATTCGTTTTTCGACCCCGACGACGCCAAGCGGAGCCTCGGCCTCTACACCATCCTGGATCATGTTCAGCAGGCGCGCGCGGCGGGCTTTGCCCATGTCTATCTCGGCTATTGGATCCCGGGCCCGACAAGATGGCCTACAAGGCCGAATTCAAGCCGCTGGAATTGCTGCGACGGCGATGGCGCCTAGGAACCGGTGGAGTTCTAAGCCGTTCACCGGAGATCCATGGCGGCCGAAAAAAACGCTCTGGCGAGCGGCGGATATCGCGCCCACGGCGCGCCCGTTCACACAGCAGCTCAACCCCAATTCGCTGTTTCGCGCCGCCGCGCTTTCGCGGCTGGCCGGCATGGAGCCGGCGCATGTCTCGCTGGTGCGCCTGCCGCCGGGCAAGGACAGCTTCGCCTATCATGCGCACATGCTGGAAGAGGAATGGATCTACATCCTTTCCGGGCGCGCGCTCGCCGAGATCGACGGCAAGCAAACCGAAGTCGGCCCCGGCGACTTCATGGGCTTCGCCACGCCCTCTGTTCGCACCTGTTGCGCAACCCGTTCGAGGAAGAGTGCGTCTATCTCATGGGCGGGGAGGACAAGCCCATTGACGTCGTCTCTTACCCGCAACTGGACAAACGCTATCTGCTGATGCAGACCGACAAGGGCGCCGAATTCTACGAATTCGGCGAAGCGCGCAAGGCCTTTGGCAAGGCTGATTGAGCGCATGGACTGGATCGGGACGTCTCGCGCGACCCCGCCGGATCGCAGCCTACGATGCCGGCGGCGATGCGCTGGCGTTCGTGCATGCGCCGCGCGAGACCCAACGCCGCGTTACCTTCCTCGACCCTCGCTTCCTGGCCAGCGCCCGACCTCACCGCCCTTGCCGGTATCGGCGCTGCCGGGTGGGGCCATTCGTGCTGCGGGACGGCCGATGCATTCCATATTCCACACCGCCTTTTGTTGCTCAACGCTGCTTGCGCGACCACTCGATATTCCGGGCGCGGCGATGGCGCTCAAGGAACCCTCGGTGCTGGCGTTCTTCGCGCGGGCCTGGAGCAGCGGCACAAGCGCGCCCCGCGAACCTCACTCGGCCTCACGCTCGACCTCTTGTCGCGCCCACTGGCGCTGGGCGAGACCCAGATCGTCAAGCCGAGCAATTTCGCCAACTCGCTCGCCAGCGAGATGCTCGCACTCCGCCCCGACAGCACGCTAGTGCTCTCCTCGAGCCTTAAATGGTTTCTGTGTTCTGGCGGACTACAGGCTTACGGGCGCGCCTTTGCGCCATGGTCGCCGGTTCGCGCGCTCGATGCCGCTCGCCAACGCGCGCACGCCGGACGAACTCGACCGTTTGAGTCCGATCGCCGCGCAAGCTTGGCTGATGCAGGCGCGTTATCTCGCAACACTGGCACCGCGTCTTGGCCACGCCCGCGTGCGCACGCTCGATTGCGACACGCTGATAGCCGGCAAGGCCCGCGTGCTGTCGCGCCTTGGTGTGTTTTTTGGCCTCGATGTCGATGACGCCCAGTGGGATGCGATCGCGCGGCCCGGTGTTCGGCGAGCATTCCAAGGCGTTGGGTGGTCAGCGGTTCAGCGCCGAAGCGCGCGAAGCGCAGCTCGCCCGCGTCCGCTCAGACCATGGCCCCGAGATCGCCGCCGCACTGGATTGGCCAAAGCTCTCGCAGCGCGCGCCGGCGCGCCATTGGCGCTCGGCGATACTCTGCTCAGCTTGAGACCTTTGAGAAACGTACGATGTCGCTATAAGGCGCCATGGCGAACAGCAAGAAATCCTCTTCCATACCGGCCCATCGCCCAGCGGGCGCTACACCGAAATCGGCGGCGTCAGGGTAAAGCTCGCGCCGGTCAAAGTGGTGCTGCCGAAAACGAGGACGCGCGCCTGCGGCGGGCGGTGAAGGACTTTCTATGCCACAAAAAGGCCCGATAAAATCGGCGATGCGTCTTCATCAATTGCCCATTCGACAGCGAATACGGCGAGATGATGCGCGCCATCGCTTTCACTATCGCCGCCTGCAGCTTCGAGCCAGCGTGCGCGCTGGATGAC
>CAWFCU010000012.1:0-21597 GCA_963814445.1 uncultured Chitinophagaceae bacterium | reverse complement strand
AATTCTTTTAATAATTCTTTTGCAAGTTTTTCTACATCCGCTTTCTTTTCTGTCAGCAATGCTTTTGTTCTTACATAAGCCTCGTCAATTAATTTTCTTACTTCCTCATCAATCATTTTACCGGTTTCTTCACTGTATGGTTTTGTAAATGTATTTTCCTGTGTGGATCATAGATAACTTACATTACCCACTTTGTCATTCATACCATAAACGGTAACCATGCTGTAGGCCATCTTGTAATCTGCTGCAGGTCATTGCTGGCACCGGTAGTTATTTTACCAAAGAAAATTCTTCACTTGCCCTGCCGCCCAGTGTCATACAGATCTGATCCATCAATTGGTCAGTATTATATAGATATTGTTCTTTTGGTGTGTATTGAGCATAACCCAATGCGGCAGTACCTCTTGGAACAACGGTTACTTTTAATAACGGATAAGCATGTTCTAGATACCAGCCGCAAATAGCATGACCTGCTTCATGATAAGCAATGATTTCTTTTTCTTCCGGAGAAATGATCTTGTTCTTTTTTTCCAAGCCACCGATCACCCTGTCAATTGCATCCTGGAAATCGCTCATATCCACTGCTTCTTTGTTTTTTCTTGCAGCAATCAATGCAGCTTCATTACAAACATTGGCAATATCTGCACCTGCAAAACCAGGTGTTTGTTCTGCCAGTTTATGAATATCAAGTGTTTGAGAAATTTTTATTGGCTCAAGATGCACTTTAAAAATTGCTTCACGGCCTACCAGGTCGGGTTTGTCAATAGTTATTTGCCTGTCGAAACGTCCCGGACGCAGCAATGCAGTATCCAGTACATCCGGCCTGTTGGTGGCAGCTAGAATGATGATACCTAAGTCAGTACCAAAACCATCCATTTCCACCAGCAACTGGTTCAATGTATTTTCTCTTTCATCATTGCTCATCATCACATTCTTTCCTCTTGCCCGGCCAATGGCATCAATTTCATCAATAAAAATAATACAAGGCGCTTTTTCTCTTGCCTGTTTAAACAAATCTCTTACACGGCTTGCACCCACACCTACAAACATTTCCACGAAATCACTACCGCTCAGGCTGAAGAAAGGAACCTGTGCTTCACCAGCCACAGCTTTTGCCAACAATGTTTTACCTGTACCCGGAGGGCCAATCAACAAAGCACCTTTTGGAATTTTACCACCAAGTGCTGTATATTTTTTAGGATTTTTCAGGAAATCAACAATTTCCATTACTTCCACTTTTGCTTCATCCAAGCCTGCCACATCACCAAAGTTGATATTTACTTTTGATGCTTTATCAAACAATGTGCTTTTGATTTACCAATATTAAAAATACCGCCGGGACCGCCACCAGGCCGCCTGGCCCACCTACTTTACGCATCATCATTACAAAGAGTAAGCCTATCAATAAAATAGGAAGTAGGGTTGTTACCAATTGTGCAAATAATTCGCCTTCATCATCGGGGAAATCCGGTACCTCTCTTACACCTGGGATGTTTTTTGTAAAAATCATTAGCATTCTCAGCTCCGTAAAGGTTTTATCTTCCGACAATACCGAAAAATAATTGTGGCGGCGGTACTTTTCGCAATGGCTTCAAATTGTATTGTCTTTCGTCCAAATGCGTTTGTAATAATCAGCATTTTTTGTAACTGAATCTTTGTATAGAAAAACCCTTACAATTTTTTTATTAGGTACGGTCTTTGTTTTTTCTACATCGCCCTTTTTTACCATTTCATTAAACTTTTTTCAGATGTTTCTACGCCGCGCGATACGCCTCTTATAAGATTCCAGCCAATAATGCGGCAAAGGCAATTCCATATATCCAATAAATATTAAACCTTGGTTTCTTTTTCTGCCATCATCACCCGGTTGAGGTATGTTGTTGGGATTAGGTTTCCTGTTTGTTTCCGTTGTGTTTTCTTCCGACATAAAATGCGTTCTTGGGAATTTGTTTTAGTTGTTTGTTATGTTATAACAATAATATTGATTAATCGTTGTGTTCAACCATGGGGCATCGCTCCACATTTCTTCCAGTTGATAAAATTTTCTTTGTTCAGGCATCATTATATGCACCACTACATTAACATAGTCAATCAATATCCATTGCAATGCCTGTCTGCCTTCATGTTTATAAGGGCTTTTCATCACATTTGTCTCTTACCCCATGTTCCACATGGAATCGGCAATGGCTTTTAACTGTGTGGTATTGTTTGCTTCGCAGATGATAAAAAAATCAGACACCGCTTCAGGTATTTTTCTCAGATCAAGGCTGATGATTTTTTCACCTTTTTTTTCCTGGATGGCATTAATGATTGCTTTAAAAATTTTGCTGTTCCTGGTAAGCCGTGTAACGGTACTTTTTTTCCGGCTGGATAATACTGTAAGATTATTCAAATGCTGTTGTTTTCTTTTTTAGATATGATTGCTTTTGCTGACCGGCATTCTTTTTTTTATGCCGGGTTGAATGTAGCTTGCAACAGGTTTCAAAAATACAATTTCTTTACCAACAATAATCCCGTAACGGTTTACAACTTCGGGATTTATAAGTACATTAAATACCAAAATTGCTCATTATGCCTTCAGCCGATTACGCCTTTACCATTCTCGACAGCGTGGACAGCACCAACAACTATGCCATGGCACAGGCTCATGCAGGATTGGCTAACCATGGCGATGCTTTTTTTGCACATCTGTCAAACCGGTGGCAAAGGGCAAAGAGGCAAAACCTGGCAAACGGGTAACGGAGAAAACATAGCAATTAGTATTATAATCGAGCCAAAACACTTACAAGTGGCAGAACAGTTCAACTTATCGGTAGCTGTAGCATTGGGGTGTTATGATTTTTTCAGCGCATATGCCGGGGATGAAACATTTATTAAATGGCCCAATGATATTTACTGGCGTGACAGAAAGGCAGGAGGTGTATTGATTGAAAATGTAATTGGTAAAGACATAATCAGGAGAAAAGAATGACAATAGCTGGAAGTTTGCTGTGATTGGGATTGGCATCAATATCAATCAAACGGTGTTTAATAATGACCTGAAAAATGCGGTTTCTTTAAAACAAATAACAGGAAAAAATTTTGATGTGGTTGATCTGGCAAAAGAATTACAGGCTTGGTTTTAAAAAGAATTGAATCGCTTGGAGAAAAGAATTTTGATCAATTATTGAGAGAATACAATGCTTATCTTTTTAAAAAAGATTGTGTGGTAAAAATGAAAAAAGGCACTATTGAATTTGATACAATGGTGAAATCAGTAACTGCTAATGGACAGTTATACACGGTTGACAGAATTGATAATTTTTTTGATTTTGGGGAAGTGGAATGGATGCTGTGAAAAGCTTGGCGGTTTTTACAAGCTAAATTTTCTAAAAGAAATCATCTAAACTACCTAAACTAATTTAAGGTGCCAGCCTTTCCATTTTCCATTCGCCATTTTCCTTTAAAGTATATTGAAGCCTGTCGTGTAGCCTGCTTGGCCTTCCCTGCCAAAACTCAACCAGTTGTGGTTTGAGTCTGTAACCTCCCCAATGTACCGGTCTTGTAATAGGGGATGTAGCAAATTGAGCCTCATATTTTTTTACATTCTCTTCAATAATATTTCTGTTGTTTATTATATTGCTTTGTGGCGAAGCCCAGGCACCAACCTGGCTGTCAACTGGCCTGGAAAAAAAGTAATCATCACTTTCTTTATCACTCACTTTTTCAATTACACCTTCAATTCTTATTTGCCTTTCCAGTTCCTTCCAAAAAAAAACCATACTGGCATTGGGGTTTTCGGCAATCATTTTCCCTTTGTGACTTTCGTAATTAGTAAAAAAAACAAAACCATTTTCATCAAAGCCCTTTAGTAAAACGATTCTTGCAGAGGGTTTACCATCTTTTGTTGCAGTGGCAAGCGTCAAAGCATTTACTTCATCAATGTCACTCTTCACTGCATCATTCCACCAGTTTGCAAATTGTTTTATTGCATTGCTCTCAGCATCAGTTTCCGTAAAACTTTTTAGTTTATACTCTTTTCTTATATCAGCTATGGAATTCATATCATTGTTTTATGCTGCAAAGTTGATAGAATTGAACAGAAGAAAAATATATAAATGAATGATTGATATCAGTCTTCAGCCTCAGCAGGGTTTTTCAATAAGTCTATTTCTTCTTCTGCATTTGCCAGCATACTTTCAAGCTCTGCAATGCGGCCTGCATAATGTGATTGTATAATACTTTGATTGTTTAATTGCAGTAATCTTTCAGCAAGGTCATCTAATTGCACCTGTAGATAATTGTATTTTACTTTTATATCCTCCAATTGATGAGATATACTAACAGACTGGGTTACCTGCTTTTCCAGGTCTGCTTCCCGTTGTGCCGCCGCCTCTGCTTTCTGCATCAGTTCATGTATATAATTTCTCACATATCTTAATTCTATCTGTCTGCAGTTCGTAATAACTTTTTGCTTCAGCTCCTGATGCAGCTTTTTCTTCCAGTTCCCTTTTCTCCATATTTTCCAGTAGTGCAGTCTGCTGGTATTCCTGCAGCAATTGCTTCAGGTTTTCGTTTTCCGACCTGTAGCTTTTCCGTTTCTGTAATGATATTGTCTTGCATGAGTATAAATAAACAATTGCAAGGTAAATAAATGCGGAACTATTCAATCAGATGGAACCACCAGTTACCAATATTGATTCTACAATATGTTCTTTTGCTGTGTTGGTGCCATTTACACAGGCCATCATACTTTCAAACGCAAGCTTACCCAATTTGTATCCACTTGTTTCCACATAAGTAATTTCAGGATAATACAACTTGGGTATAAAGCCATTGCTGATAGCAATAACAGCAATATCGCCGGGAATTTTTAAACCAGTTCCTGTATGGCTTTCATGGCACCGGTAAGTATTTCATCACTCATGCAAAAAACAGTATCTGGATTTTCTTTCAGTGCAGCCATAGTTTGCAGTCTTGCTTCTTCAGAATTATTTACATGATAAACTGTAGTTGCTATATTATTATCAATAACTTTTAAAAAAGCATCTTCTCTTTTTTTTGTGATGGAGAGGCTTTTGTTTCCAAATAAGGCCAGTATTTTTTTCTTTTTTTTCTGTAGAATGGTATTTGCAGCGATGGCTGCTGAAGATGCATCTGCCATACAAACTTTTATTACATTTTCATCATCGGGCACTTTATCAAAAAAGATAACCGGCACATCTGTGTTTTGCAGTTTTTGGTAAGGAGTTCAGTGTCAGTGGTGTTGGATGTAATACAAGTAAAAACACCTGCCACCCTGTTTTGCCTGCAGAGTTTTATGCTTTCCTGTTCCATAGCTGTATCATCGCCTGTTTGTAATATCAGCATGGAGTAATTACTTTTTCTGCACTCTTCCTCTACCGATGCAATAAAAGAGTCGTAGAAAAAATTAGAGATAGAAGGCACTATCAGTCCAAATAAATTGTTTTTGCTGGTGCGTAACTGAATGGCGTTGGTATTGGGTTCATAATCCAGCGCCTCGGCCAAGTTCCCTTACACGCAGTTTTGTTTT
Source organism: uncultured Chitinophagaceae bacterium (assembly GCA_963814445.1). Classification (GTDB taxonomy): domain Bacteria; phylum Bacteroidota; class Bacteroidia; order Chitinophagales; family Chitinophagaceae; genus Ferruginibacter. The sequence continues at coordinate 16,064 of CAWFCU010000012.1, read as the reverse complement.
ATCAGAAATATCGGGGTGATCTTTTAATGCCCTTGATACAGTGGAAATGCTGAGGCCGAGCATTTCAGATAGTTTTTTCAGTGTGGCATTATTCATACAGCAAAGAAAGTGTAAATTTTTTTTACACAGCAAAGCGTTTCGCAAACAATTTCGCAAACGTTTGTGTTCCAAATGCGATTTTATGAGTGATTGTTTGTAGAATATTAGTTGGCTATTTGTTTGTAAAATTGTTATACTTTTATAGCATAATTGCTGCCATTGAACATACCTTCCAAGGTACTCTTTAGCAGTATTATTATATCTCTCTATTACCAAAACATAAAACTTACCGATTATGCATCATGCTATGATGAAAAGATGTGCCCTGCTATTGCTGGCCATCTTCGGGTTTACAGCGTTATCGCTTGCCCAAACAGTTACCGGAACGGTGACTGACGAAAAAGGGGAACCACTTCCCGGCGTTACAGTATCAGTTAAAGGAACTAAAAACGCAACATCCACCAACAATTCAGGGTGTTTACACGCTGAACAATGTTGGTGCAGATGCTGTTTTTGTGTTTACAGGTGCTGGATTTTACAAGCAGGAAATTCCTGTTGGTGGGAAAGCTTCTGTTAATGCAAAACTTGAAGCAGCTGTAAGCAGCCTAAATGAAGTTGTCGTGGTAGGTTATGGAAGTCTGAAAAGAAAGATTTAACTGGTGCAGTTGTTTCTGTTAAATCAAAAGATTTTAACCAAGGGTTTGTAACATCCCTGACCAATTGTTGCAGAATAAAGTAGCAGGGTTTGGAGATAACTAATAATAGTGGACAGCCAGGCGCTGCTACTACAATCAAAATCAGGGGTAACAATTCTATCCGTGCGGTAAACAATCCTCTATATGTAATTGATGGGGTTCCTTTGGATGGCAGGACTGCAAGGCCAAGCGTTAGCCTTACAGGGTTTGGGTCCACTCCGGAAAGCAACCCTTTATTATATATTAACCCAAATGATATTGCTCAGGTTGATGTTTTGAAAGATGCATCTTCAGCAGCTATCTATGGTGCAAGGGGCGCTAATGGCGTAATTGCAATTACCACCAAAAAGGGAAGCTCAAGTGGTACAAAATTAGAATTTGGAACCAGTTTTAGCGCATCTGCCGGCTATATGAAAAAGTATGAAATTTTAAATTCAGCCCAATTTGTGTCTGCATTAACCAAATATGGCCAACCTGATAATTTAAATAAAGGGCAGTCTGTTGACGCAATGAAAGAAATAACGCAATCAACGCTTATCAAGTGATTACAGCCTTGCATTAAGTTCGGGAAATGAAAATGGCAAAATAAGGGCATCTTTCTTATTTTCAAAAGCCAGGGGTTTTCTTAAAAATTCGAACCTTGATAAGTACTTAGGTTCAATTGGTGGGCAATATAAATTTTTGGATAAAAAATTAGGGCTTGATTTTAATGTACGAGTAGGCAGCACTAAAGAAGATATTACTAATGTAAGTAACACCGCAGGTTCTACAGGTAACCTAATAAGTGCTGCATTGAGCTGGAACCCTACAGAATCGTTTACCGATGCTAATGGGTTTTATATAAATCCCGGCGGCGGTTCTGGTAACCCGCTGGCTTTGCTGAAAGCTTATTCAGATGTAGCAAAAGTTAATTCAGTACTTGGCTGATATTTCTGCTTCCTATAAATTATTGGATAACCTGGAGTACAAATTTTTATATGCTATCAATAATGGCGTAGGCGAAAGGAATACAAATGTGGATGGTTGGATTGAAGGCTATCCAGGCATTTCTGGTTCAGGCCTTGGTTCTAAAATCCGCTGCTAAACTCACTTCTCAAACCATTACCCATACCTTAAATTATAATGCTAAATTATCTTCACAGGTAACTTTAAATGCTTTAGCAGGTTATGAATATTGGAAAACCAATTATTCTGGGTCTACTTATTCTGCTTCCGGGTTTAATACAAATCTTACACAGGCTTCCATCACCAACATTAAATACACTGATATTTTAAATAATGGAAGTTCCCAGGCATTGCCAAACGTTTTTGTAAATCCACAATCTGAGTTGCAATCTTTCTTTGGTAGAGCAGTGCTTAATTATGCTAACAAGTATATTTTAACTGCTACTATAAGAAGAGATGGGTCAAGCAAGTTTGGCAAGAATAATAAATATGGCAACTTCCCATCTGTAGCTGCTAAATGGAATATCAGCAGCGAAGATTTCATGAAGGGGTCTACACTGTTTTCAGCGTTATCGATCAGGGGGTCATGGGGCATTACAGGAAACCAGGAGTTCCCGGCTGGGGCTTCACAAGAACAATTTGGGTTCAATTCATATAATAACCCGGGTCAGTTTAACGTAGCAAACCCTGATTTAAAGTGGGAGTCAACAAAGGCTTACAATATCGGTGTGGACTTTTCATTTCATAAAGGCAAAATTTATGGCAGCATAGATTATTATAATAAAAACACCACAGATATTCTTTTCCAAAGCACAGCTATACAGCCGGCACCAGCTACAATATATTTTATAAATCTGCCAGCCAAGCTTAACAATAAGGGGATAGAGTTTTCTATCGGTGCTTCTGTAATTGACAAAACTAACTTTGGGTTAGACATAAATTTTAATATTGCAAACAACAAAAATTTATTATCTGAATTCTATGCTGTTGGGACAAAAACACCCATTGTGATTGAAACAGGGCAGATAAATGGGCAGGGCGTATCGGGTACACTTGCACAAAGAATAACAAATGACCATCCGGTTAATGTTTTTTATCTAAAAAAATTCACTGGGTTTGTAAATGGAGTACAACAAATTGAGTCAACTCCAAGTTATGCAGGAGACCCTAACCCTCATACTGTTTATGGTTTTGCTGCCAACATCCGGTATAAGAAATTTTCAATGTCTATAAATGCCGGAGGAGCAGGTGGGTTCTTGATTTATAATAATACAGCTACAAACATTACCAATATTGAGGGCATAACAAAAGGAAGAAATATTGATTTGGCTGCATATAATTCTGAAGAATTAACTACCAGTGCTGCAGCAGCTTCAACCAGGTTTCTTGAAAAGGGCGACTATTTTAAGTTAAGGAATGCTACTATCCGTTACAGCATAGGAAGTATAGGAAAATATGTTAAAGGGACTAACTGCGTTTGTTTCTGGAAGCAACTTGTTGGTAATTACTAAATTTACTGGTTTTGACCCAGAGGTGAATATTGATAAAAGCCAGGATAATTATCCTTCAAGAAGTATAGAGTATATACCTTATCCAACACCAAGAACAATTACGTTCGGGTTAAATTTTTCTTTATAATCAAAAAAATTAAGAATTATGATACGGAATAATAAATATAAATTATACACGCTGATGGCTGTAGCAGCATTGTCGGGGTGTACAAAATTGGATGAGAAGTTAAATAATACGCTTACCAATGAACAAACTGCTGCTGCTTTGGGTGCTTCGGGCACCGGGTTGTTGTTGAACACTGCTTACAGTGATATTACAGGGCCAATGAATGATGTTGAGCAGTTACTCAACATTACCGGCAACACATCGGATGAATCATTGGTTGCTACAAGGGCTGGCGACTGGGATGATAATGGAAAGTGGAGGGCTACACACGCTCATACCTGGGATGCAGATTTAGTAGCAGCGAGGCTAACCTTTAATAGCCTGAATAAAATAAATTTTGACGCTACAAATGTATTAGCTTTTAATCCCACCCCGGCTCAGGCTGCCGAGGCCAGGTTTTTAAGGGCTTATGCATTGTATAACCTGCTGGATATTTACGGCCAGTTTCCTTTCAGAAACCCCGGCGATAATTTATTGAACGCACCTAAAGTGTATATTGGTAGTGAGGGCTCAGATTTTATTATCAGCGAATTGACAGATATACTGCCAACAATACCAGTTTCCAACCCTAACCTGAATTATAAAGGTACTTTAGATGCAGTGAAGTTTTTATTGATGAGATGCTATTTGAATAAAGGGGCTTTTGCCAATAGGGCAGCTCCAACTTTTGATGATGCAGATATGCAGCAGGTAATTACTTTAGGTAATGACATTATCAATTCTGGCCACTATTCATACACACCTAATTTCTTTGATAATTTTTCAGCGTACAATCAGGAAAGGACAAAGGAAGCAATATGGGCCTATGATAATGCTACTGGCAAAACGGGTACAAACATAGATATGAGAAGTTATTGGCACAGGACTCTTCACTATAACTCTTATACGGCCAAAGCACCCAATGCAGGTTGGAATGGTTTTTCTACTGTGGCTGAGTTTTATAATACTTTTGGAATAGCAGGCACACCTACGCAGACACCAAGTGATACCTTACTTGATACAAGGATTGGCGGAAGGTATTACGAAGGTGTTACAAATGTTTCCGGATTAAGGCCTGGATTATTAATAGGGCAGCAATATGATAAAAATGGAGTAAAACTGCATTACAGAGGCTGGGAGCCGGCAAATGGCGATGGACCAAATGATAAGCTTTTGCTTTTTAACCCCGTAATAGCTGCCGATATGAAGGAAAATGTTCCAGGGCTTCTTGAAGTAACTGGTATCCGTGTATTAAAGTGGGCTCCTGATCATAGTGAAGATGGTGGCGCAGATACTTATGCTGGTGAAAGGATTGCAAAGAATGATTTAATCCTCTTCAGGTATGCTGATGCGGTACTAATGGTTGCAGAAGCAATGATGAGGAAAGGATCGCCAGATAACGCAGGCGCTTTAGCATTGGTAAACGGATTAAGGTCTGCAAGAGGAGCTTCGCCTTTGCCATCAATGACATTGGTATCTGCTACAAACTACGACCCATTAACATTGCTTGCTGAAAGAGGCAGGGAGTTGTATTTTGAATATGTTAGAAGGACTGACCTTATCCGCTTTGGGGTATATACAAGGCCTTGGGCATACAAGGCAACTGATGATCCTAAATACTTATTGTTCCCAATTCCATCACAGTCTTTGGCAGCTAATCCAAACCTGAAACAAAATCCGGGCTATTAATAAATAATAACAAAGCATAAATTTGTGAAAGGCCATATTAATATGGCCTTTCATTTTTTTAGGAACTATATCTCTTAGAAATGTTTAGAATAGTCAAATTTTTTTGTATATTTTTTTTAGTAACCGGCTTTTTCTGCACCTGTTCAAATAAACACTCTGTAAAACCAGGTTTATTTGAAGTTGTTGAAAATTCGGGCATCAACTTTACCAATGTAGTAATTGACGACAGCCTTGAAAACGGTTTTTTGTTCCGCAATTTTTATAACGGGACAGGCGTAGCCATAGGGGATATAAATAATGACAGCTTACCTGATGTGTTTCTTACATCCAATACAGGCAATAACAAACTTTATTTAAACAAGGGCAATTTTACATTTGATGATATATCTGATAAGGCCGGTATTATAAAGGATGACAAATGGAATACAGGAGTGGTATTTACAGATGTGAACGCTGATGGCTGGCTTGATATTTATATTTCTTCATCGGGGCACATGGGTACAGGCAGCAGGAAAAACAAATTATACATTAATAACCGCAACCTCATCTTTACTGAATCTGCTGCAAAATTCGGCCTTGATATTTCTGCTTATACAACTCAGGTTTCATTCTTTGATTATGATATGGATGATGACCTGGATTGCTTTATGATAAACAACAGCCCGATCCCCATTAACCAGCTAAACTATGCTAACCGGAGGGATATGCCAGACAGCCTTTGGAAAATTGCGCCTTTCTTAAGAGGCGGCGGCGACCATCTTTACCGTAATGACAATGGTTTTTTTAAAGAAGTAACGTCGCAAGCCGGCATACATGGCGGGTTGATAAGTTTTGGGCTTGGCGTATCTGTTAGTGATATAAACGATGATGGTTGGCCCGATGTTTTTGTTTCCAATGATTCCTATGAACGGGATTATTTATACATCAACCAAAAAAACGGCACCTTTAAAGATGAAATTGAGCAATGGTTTCAGCATACTAGTTTTTCATCAATGGGGGCTGATATTGCCGATATAAACAACGATGGTTACCTTGATTTGTTTACCACCGATATGTTGCCCGGAGACGATTACCGGCTGAAAACCGTGGGCTCATTTGATAATATCAGTTTGTTTAATGAAAAATTTAAATCAGGCTTTTATTACCAATACACCAAAAACTGCCTGCAGCTAAATAACCGGAATGGTAAATTTATTGATATAGCCAGGTATAGCGGAGTGGTTGGTACAGATTGGAGTTGGGGTGCATTATTCTTTGACATGGACAATGACGGCTGGAATGATATTTATGTATGCAACGGTGTAACAAAAGATGTAACCAATCTTGACTTCATGGATTTTTTTGCCAATGATGTAAACCAGAAAATGGTGATGACAGGTAAGAAAGAATCCGTTGATAAAATTTTAAAAGAGATACCAATAACCCCATTGCCAAACAAAGTGTACCGTAATGATAAAAATTTAAAGTTTACTGATATTGGCAAAGACTGGGGAATGGCACAGCCTACTTTTTCAACTGGCGCTGCTTATGGCGATTTGGACAATGATGGCGACCTTGATTTAATAGTAGCCAATCAAAACCAGCCTGTATTGATATATAAAAACAAGTCGAGGGAAATAAATAAAAATAATTTTATCGGTTTCTCTTTACAGCAAGATGGGCTTAATCATTTTGCCATTGGCAGTAAAGCGCAAATATTTTCCGGCACTCAAATTCTTACACAGGAAGTAATTCCCAGCCGTGGTTTTCAATCTTCTGTTGATTATAAATTAATTTTTGGTTTGGGGCAGCAACTGAAAATTGATTCAATAGTAATTACATGGCCTGACAGAACTACCAGCAGGTTGAGTAATTTTTCAATTGATAAAATCAATTACCTCCACAAAAGCAAAATTCAAACAACCCCTGCAAAATCAACAACCGACGAAACACTTCTGACAATTTTTTCGAAAGAAGAAAGCAGTTTTGAAAAGCATGAAGAAAATGAATATGTGGATTTTTATGAAGAGAAAACAGTGCCTAGGGCTTTTTCAAGGGAAGGCCCCAAAGCAGCACAGGCAGATGTAAATGGCGACGGGCTTGAAGATATTTACATTGGGGGAGCAGAAGGCAAAACAGGCCAATTATACTTACAAACAAAAGAAGGCAAGTTTATAAAAAAAGACGAACCGGCATTTAAACAGTTCTTTGAGTTTGAGGATGTAGCAGTATCTTTTCTTGACTATGACAAAGATGGCGATGCTGATTTATTAGTTTGCCCTGGTGGAAATAATCATCCACTAAACAGCAGGGAACTACAATTGCGGTTATTTACCAACAATGGCAAAGGCAATTTTACAATCAATACGTCAGCATTTCCAAACATGAGTATGGATATAGCTGTGGCTGCAGTTAATGATATAAATGGCGATGGCTATACAGATATTTTTATTGGCGCAAGAAATTATCCCGGTGTATATGGCAAAGATCCGCAGAGCTATATTTTTATAAATGATGGCAATGGGCACTTTGAGGATATTGCCCAAACAAAAAATAAAAACATTGCAAATATTGGAATGGTTACAGGAGCTGTGTGGGAAGACATAACTGGCGATACAAATAAAGAATTAATAATTGCAGGGGAATGGATGGCGCCAAGAATTTTTTCCTTTAGCAAGGATCATTTTGAAGAAGTTAAAACAAACATCAGCGATAAAAAAGGTTGGTGGCAATCGTTAGCAGTGGCAGATGTAAACAACGATGGCAGAAAAGATTTGATACTCGGCAATATTGGCGAAAACTTTTACCTCTGCCCCAAGTTGGATTCCCCTGCAAAACTTTGGGTGAATGATTTTGACAACAACGGCGGCATTGATAAAATAATCACTTACACCATTGACGGCAAAGACAAGCCTGTTTTCTTAAAATCAGAAGTGCAGGACCAGTTGCCTTTTATTAAAAAAAATAACCTGCACCACAGTGAATATGCCAATAAGGCTATACAAGACCTGTTTCCAAAAGAAATGATTGGCACATCACTCATAAGAAAATTTAACTATCCCTCCAGTGTGGTGGCAATAAACAATGGCAATGGAAATTTTACATATCAAGTATTGCCAGTAATGTCTCAAATTTCATGCATCAATGCCATATTGCCAGTTGATGTAAACAACGATGGATTTATTGATTTAGTTACGGGTGGCAACCAGTTTGGTTTTTTGCCACAGTTTGAAAAATTAGATGGCAGTTTTGGCGATGTGCTGATGAATGATGGCAAAGGAAATTTTAAATGGATAGAAAATAAAAAATCAGGATTTGACATGCGTGGCGAAGTGAGGGATATTGCACTGATAAAAAATAAAACCGGAATCCATCTGTTATTCCTTCAAAATAATGAGTTCCCGTATTTGTATAAACTAAATAACGCCGCTGCCGCAAAAAAATAATTGTGAAACTAAATTTACTTTGGCTGGTATCTGTCTGTGCTTTTTTTTCCTGTAGTGAAAAAAAAACTATGCCATTGTTTGAATTGGTAAAAAATTCAGGTATTGAGTTTAATAATAAAGTTCAGGATAATGACACCATTAATATTTTAAACTATCGCAATTTTTACAATGGAGGCGGTGTGGCAGCAGGAGATATTAACAATGATGGGTTTCCTGATATTTTTTTTACGGCCAATCAGGGTAGCAATAAACTTTTCCTGAACAAAGGCAACCTGCCTGCCGGACAGGCAGGTTTTAAGTTTGAAGACATTTCTGGAAAGGCAGGCTTTACTAATAAACCTCAATTTAGTACCGGCGTTGTAATGGCGGATATTAATGCAGATGGCTGGCTCGATATTTTTGTAAGTAATGCAGGCAATATGCATAATGGCGCATTACGCAGCAACCAGCTTTTTATCAATAACCATAACCTCACTTTTACTGAAAGCGCTGCTAAATACGGGCTTGCAGATTCAGGCTATACAACACAAGTAAGCTTTTTTGATTATGATTTGGATGGCGACCTTGATTGTTTTAAAATAGACAATAGCCCCGTGCCAGTCAACAGCCTTGGCTATCCCAAACAAAGGGATTTGCAGGCGGAGAAATGGAATGTTGCCTGGTATTTAAAAGGCGGTGGCGATCATTTATACAGGAACGATAATGGCTATTTTACAGAAGTAACACAGTTGGCAGGCATACATGGATCCTTAATGAGTTTTGGATTGGGTGTTACGGTTGGCGATATTAATGGAGACAACTATCCCGATGTGTATGTCTCGAATGATTTTTTTGAACGGGATTATTTATACATCAATCAAAAGAACGGCACATTTAAAGATGAGCTGGAAGAAAGGATACAACACAACAGTTATGCATCAATGGGCGCTGATTTTGGCGATATCAATAACGATGGCTTTCCTGAAATATTTACCACAGATATGTTGCCTTCCGACGATTACCGCCTTAAAACAACATTGAGTTTTGATGATATTGACCAATACCGCTTAAAGGAAAGAAATGGTTTCTTTCATCAGTTTCTTCAAAACACCTTGCAGTTGAATGATGGCCGGGGGAAATTTAAAGACATTGCTAATTATAGTGGCGTGAATGCAAGTGAATGGAGCTGGGGAGCTTTGATGTTTGATGCAGATAACGATGGGCTTAATGACCTGTATGTATGTAACGGTATTTACAGGGACTTGACTAATCAGGATTTTTTATCTTTTGATGCCAATGAAGTGAAAGATAAAATGATTCTCACAGGAAAAAAAGAACTCTCAGATTTAGTAAGCCGTATTCCTTCTATTGCAGTACCCAATAAAATGTACCACAACATGGGCAACTTAAAATTTGCAGATGAAGGGGAAGTATGGGGCTTTACAGAAAATTCTTTCTCAAATGGGGCTGCTTATGCAGATTTTGATAATGATGGCGACCTTGATATTGTTGTGAGTAATACGAATGAGCCGGCTTTTATTTTTAAGAACAACAGCAGGGAGATCAATAAAAATAATTTTATCGGAGTAGAAGTAAAAGGCAAAGGAAATAACACTTTTGCCATCGGCACAAAAATAGTTGTGTATAAAGGGACTGATATTCTTACAAGGGAAGTAATGCCAAGCCGTGGCTTTCAATCATCGGTAGACTATAAACAGGTGTTTGGTATTGGCAGTGCAACACAAGTAGATTCATTGATTATAACCTGGCCTGATTTAACAGTAACAAAAACGATTAAACCAGCTATTAATAAGTATCTTAAATATAGCCCGCTATCAAACGGGCAAAGAGCTACTGAAGTTATATTCGGAAAAAGTGAAACATTATTTGAGCCTGTGGTATCGATGTTTGAAAAGCATATAGATGATGATTACACAGATTTTTACAGGGAAAGAGGCATACCTGAAATGTTATCGCATGAAGGCCCCAAAGCAGCGGTAGCAGATATAAATAAAGATGGGCTTGATGATATTTATATTGGTGGCACTGTAACAAAGCCGGGGCAACTCTACCTGCAAAATAGCGCTGGCAAATTTCAAAAGAAAGAAGAAGCGACATTTAAAAATTTTAAAGGCTTTGTTGATGGTGCTGCTTTGTTTTTTGATTGTGATAAAGATGGCGACAACGATTTGTTGGTATGCTCTGCCGGTAATACAGCACCACCATCAAGCAGGGAATTGCAGCACCGCCTTTTTATTAATGATGGGAATGGCAATTTTAAAATTTCCACCACTGCATTTGCTTCTAATAAAGACAATATCAGCGTAGCCGTTGCTGAGGATTTTGACAATGACGGTGATATGGATTTGTTTGTAGGTGCAGGATATGTAACCGGGGAATATGGCTTAACGCCGCAAAGCCATATTTATGTGAATGACGGCAAAGGAAATTTTACTGATATGCCTGCTGAGAAATGCAATGGAATAACAGACGCAGGAATGGTAACAGGCGCTGTGTGGGCAGATATTGATGGCGATACCAAAAAGGAATTGATTATTGTTGGGCAATGGATGGCACCATTGGTATTTAATTATTCTAACAACAGTTTTCATCCTTTAAAAACGAATCTGGAAAATATGAGTGGTTGGTGGCAAACTGTTGCAGCAACGGATATAAATGGTGATGAAAAAACAGACCTCGTGCTGGGGAATATTGGTGAAAATTTTTTTCTTAATCCGTCAGCGCAAGCGCCTGTAAAATTATTCCTCAATGATTTTGATGGTAATGGGCAGGCAGATAAAATTGTTACCCGTACAATTGATGGGAAAGACAAGCCTGTATTTATGAAAGGGGAAATGGAAAGCCAGTTGCCCATGTTAAAAAAGCAAAACCTCCACCATAAAGAGTATGCTGTAAAATCTGTACAGGAATTATTTGATAAAACTAAAATAGAATCATCAATTATAAAAACAGTTAACTATACATCTTCCTGTGTCGCATTGAATGGCGGCAATGGCAATTTCAGCATCCATAATTTTCCACCGGTGGTACAGTTCTCCTCTGTAAAAGCTATTGTTGCAAAGGATTTAAACAATGATGGCAAAATAGATTTGATACTTGGCGGGAATGAGTTTGGCTTTCAACCTCAATTGGGCCGCCTTGATGCTAATACTGGGGAAGTATTATTGAACGATGGCAAAGGCGGATGGAAAGTATTGAGCGAATATGAAAGTGGCATATCTGTACATGCACAAGTAAGGGATATGGCTGTGGTCAATCGCCAATCGAACACAAACATTCTTTTTCTGTTGAATAATGAAGTGCCTGTTTTATATGAACTCAAAAGCAAATTGAAAAAATGACCAGGCATTCAAAATATATTGCCCTTAGCTTTTGTGCTTTTGTTTTGATGGCTGTTTCATGTCAAAATAAAAAGCAGGGGAATAAAGATGCCATATTTGAATTGCTTACTGATGATGTTACTGGCCTGCATTTTAATAATGTGCTTACTCCAACGGAAGACTTCAATATGTTTAAGTATATGTACTTCTATAATGGCTCTGGAGTTGGTGCCGGCGATTTTAATAATGATGGAAAGATTGATTTATTCTTTGCAGCAAATCAAGCCAATAATAAACTTTACCTCAACGAAGGAAAACTTCATTTTAAGGACGTAACAGAAGCTGCATCTGTTCCCCAGGACAAAGGCTGGTCAACAGGCGTGTCGGTAGTTGATATAAATAACGATGGCATGCTTGATATCTATGTTTGCAGAGTTGGGAATTTTGAAAAACTCCACAGCCAAAACCAATTGCTGGTTTGTCAGGGGGTAAAAGATGGCATTCCATTATATAAGGATGAAGCTAAAAAGTATGGTTTGGGTTTTTCTGGCTTTAGTACACAAGCCGTATTTTTTGATTATGATCTGGATGGTGATTTGGACATGTATCTCCTAAACCATTCTGTGCATCAAAACAGTTCCTTCTCTCCCCGTAAGCAATTTGAAAATACTTACAGCACTTTATCAGGCGACAGGCTATATAGAAATGACGGTACACGGTTTACAGATGTTACAAGGGAATCAAAAATCAACAGCACGGAAATTGGTTATGGCCTTGGCATTGCAGTAAGCGATATTAACCTTGATGGCTGGCCGGATTTATATATTGGTAATGACTTTCATGAAAATGATTATTTGTACATTAACCAGCATAACGGAACTTTTACTGATGAAAATACCAAGCGCCTGATGCACACAAGCAAGTTTACAATGGGGGTTGATATTGCCGATGTCAATAATGATGGTTATCCGGAAATCATTGCAATGGATATGCTGGCCGAGGATCCATATATTTTAAAACGCTCTCTAGGCGACGATGATTATGATGTTTTCTACAGCAAAGTCGCATCAGGGTATAATTACCAGTATTCAAGAAATGTGCTGCAGTATAACCGTGGCAATGGAGTGTTTAGCGAAATTGGTTTGTATGCAGGAATGGCGGCAACAGACTGGAGTTGGGCTCCGCTGTGGATGGATTTTGATAACGATGGGGTAAAAGATTTATTCATATCCAATGGCATCCCTAAGCGGTTAAATGATATGGACTATATCAATTTCATTTACAACAACGAATTTCAGCAAAAACTGTTGAGTAACAGCATGAAGGATAAAGACATTGATTTGATTAATAAATTCCCTGAAATAAAAATCCCCAATAAGTTTTATCACAATACCGGCAATTTAAAATTTGCTGATGAAGAACAGTTAATCAATAATGATAAACCATCTTTTTCAAATGGGGCTGTATATGCTGATTTGGATAATGACGGTGATTTGGATGTGGTGGTAAATAATATAAACGACCCGGTATTTTTATATGAAAATAAAATTGCAACAACTTCAGCAATCAATGCTGTAGATATAAAACTCCATGGGGATTCTTTAAACACAAATGCAGTAGGTACAAAGGTGGTTTTATTTTCCGGCGATAATATTTCAACCTATGAAAAAAACCCTGCCAAGGGTTTTATGTCAAGCATGGAAGAGCCGTTACATATTGGATTGGGAAAAACAAAAATGGATTCAGTTTTTTTAGTGTGGCCCGATAATACATGTGAGCCGATAAAAATTGATACCGGTTCACATTTATCATTCACCTATAAAAAGGGCTTGCCACTGTTTAATTATAATAGCATTATCAATTTTAAGAAGCCTTCTTCATTACCGGTAGCTGATATTACAAATCAAACCAGCATTGACTATCTCCATAAAGAAAATGCGTTTAATGAATTTGACAGGGAACCATTGTTACCGCATATGCTCTCAACCGAGGGCCCGGCACTGGCTGTGGCTGATATCAATAATGACGGATTGGAAGATGTATTTATTGGCTCGTCAAAATTATATCACAATGGAATCTTTTTGCAACAACCCGGAGGGAAATTTAAACGCATTCAATCGCCAACATTGTTTAATGATAGCCTTTATGAGGATGTGGATGCTGTATGGGTTGATGTAAACAATGATGGAAACAAAGACCTTGTTGTTGTGTCGGGTGGAAATGAATTTTTTGGTACAGACACACATTTGCTTCCAAGAGTTTATCTGAATGATGGCAAAGCCGATTTTACAAAGCAAGAAAATGCATTTGAAAATCTATATCAAACATTTTCCTGTATTGCAGTTAACGATTTTAATGGGGATGGCTTTGCTGATATTTTTTTAGGGGCAAGAACTGTTCCATGGAATTATGGCGAAATACCACAGAGTTACTTATTACTAAATGATGGCAGAGGCAAATTCACGGATGTAACAAAACAGTATGCTCCATTACTTTCAAAAGTGGGTATGGTAACGGGTGCTGTTTGGTGTGATTTGAATAATGATAAAATTTCAGATTTAGTGGTTTGTTGTGAATGGGGCGGCATTACTGCATGGGTAAATAACAAAGGGGTTTTTACTGAAAAGAAACTGACGGATAAAAACGGCTGGTGGAATTTTATAAAGCCCATTGATATTGACAATGACGGAGATCTTGATTTAATAGCAGGCAACCTTGGTTATAACACAAGGTTGCAGGCAACACCGCAGGAACCAGTAAGGCTTTATTTTAATGATTTTGATGATAATGGCAAAAAGGAGCAGGTACTCACCTATTATGTAAAAGGGAAAGAGGTAACCCTCTCAAGCAAAGATGAATTGCAACGGCAAATGCCGGTATTAAAAAAGAATTTTATTTACGCAGAAGATTTTGCAAAAGCATCGGTAATGCAAATCCTTTCAGAAAACAAAATAAAATCAAGTATAGTTTCAACAGCGGGTTATTTTGCTAATGCAATTCTTATTAATAATGGCAATTTTAGTTTTTCTATTAACGGTTTGCCATGGCAGGCACAAATTACTTCATACAGGGATGCTGCCATAGTTAATGCAAATAATGATAAGCTGCCAGATGTGTTGCTTATGGGTAACTACTATTCCAATAATATTCATAATGGCAGGTATGATGCGGACTATGGCACAGTTTTAATCAACAAGGGAAACGGACAGTTTATCTGTGAAAGCGCAAATGGTGTTATTCTTAAAGGGGAACCCCGTAAAATAAAAGAAATTATAATAAACAATCAGCCTTGTGTTTTGGTTGCAAAAAATAATGAGATTGCTACCGTGCTCAAATTTGCGGCTGGTCACATTACCGGGAAGTAAATTTTGGTAACCCATTTGGATGAATCTTTCTCCTTTCTCCTGTCTGTAATTAAAGAATAAAAAGGAATGGCCGGAGCCACACGCTGGTGATCGTCGGCATATAAAGCAATTTGTTTAAAAGCCTCATTTGTTCTTGCAATACCCCCTTTTACTTCAGTCACTAAAATATTTCCAAGCCCGAGCATTCGTTTGGTGTTAATTCCGGGTGCATCCGGCAAAGACTGGCCAAGCGGAATGGCAACCCTTACATAATAATCAGTAGTATCAGTTTTCTCAATGTTCAGCATAGGGTAGCCGGTTTCCTTTGCTCCATTAGCTGAAGTATGATTTCTTAATTTGTCTATAAGGGAATAAATGAAATCTGTATTGGGGTACTCTTTGCTGTATGCACTTGTGGTAATTAAAATAGAGTCCTTCACAAGGGCCTTTTCCACTTTTATATCATAGATATTTTCGTCATTACTGTAAAAGAATTTCATCTTTTTAAGCAAAGCATTTATATCGCCATTTATTTTTTTTGCCTTAAGCCATAATGTAAAACGTTTAACAGGATTGTAAGATGACCCAGTTTGACCCAGCCATGCCAAACGTACAGAGTCTGTTGATAGCGATATAATATAAACAGAAGTGTTGTAAGTTGTGCCTTCACTGGCAATATTTGCTGCAAAGAGCGAAATATTGTTGTTTATAAATTGGTAGCTGTTATTGTTGTAAACCAACCTGCCTGTATCCAGTGTGTCAGGCCACCATTTTTTTATGCTGCCTTTGTTAAGCAACATGCGGTGCAGGGCCTGTTGGGTTACATGTATATCTTCTTCACTTTTAATGGTTATAACATTTGGTATGAGAGCATATATGGAAACTAATACCAATAATACTATTGCAGAAAATGAAAGCCACCATTTTTTCATAAACACTCTTTTAAAAACA
>CAWFCU010000011.1:0-16039 GCA_963814445.1 uncultured Chitinophagaceae bacterium | reverse complement strand
GGCTGCCGTTAATTTCACTTAGAGTCATTTAGTGTAAAAAAGTCTTTGATGTTTTTTTCTCGTCCACGATTTTTCTGTGTATCCATCAACTAAATAAAGATTTTCTGTTGCTAACATTTTCGAAACTTTGTCAATTGAGTTTACCAGGTCCTTATCTGAGTCTGCACCATAAAAACATAAAACAGAAATATTGTTATTGTAGTCTTTTATTCCATAATAGTTTAAGCCCTCCGAAGAAATATTAAAACCCGTTTTTAACCTGTCCGATGTTTCCGTTAACTGTAATCCCTGCGATTTCATTTTTTGTGTCCCCTAAATAACTTTTCATTTTTTCAAATGTAACTGAGATTGGTTTTGTTATTAGTTGTCTAACGTGAAGATTTTTGAAAGCAGAATAATCTTTTCCCTGATGCATTTCGTGTTCAAAAATATAAGTAATGCTATCAATTTCCTGGTCAATTGATGCCTTTTGGTCTTTTGAAATAAATTCAATTTGTACGCCAATCGTCTTCAAGAATTTTTAAATTATTTGTGTCGGTCTTATTTTCAAAGTCAGGAAATGTATTCTCAATAGTTGGGATTGTCATTAAGATGTCGTTTGGGTTTATCGTCTGCACATTTCCTGAAGAGTCAGTCGTAATTATTTTGTTTTCTTTTTGGTTATTGCAACCAAAAAATGAAAGCAGTCCGCTTATAAGTCCCATAAATATTAAAAGTTGTTTCATTTCAAATTTTTAATTGCAGCCAACATGTGTATTTACGCTAATATACGCTACGTTTTTTGACAAACAATTTTTGCAAGTATTTTATTTTCAGCATACTATAAAAAAAGTACGGTATACGCCGGAGTAGCGCAAATACAACTCAACTTAATTTTAAATCATCCAGTAGGCTTATGATTTTCAGCACTGGCCTTCCGGGCTTTTGCAAGCCTTAATATCACTATAATTCATTAAGAGTCTCTTTTCATTCTGTCTATTAACAGCAGGCCATCCGCCCCGTTTCGTTGCACACCAAACGTTTTATTACATTCGTATGCTGAATGCAGGCCTGGCGATAGGTATAACAGGATCGTACATGGCAATTCATAATGAAAATGAAAACAATTGAAGAAGCATTTACCAGTGAAGGCTATGTAAGCATTCCATTTTCCTTTAATGGTGCCGGGCATCCGCTTATTAAGGTTACGCTTGCCAATAATATGCCGGTAAACTTTCTGCTGGATACAGGGGCTTCAGCCAATTTGCTTGATCATGATTTTGCAAAACAGCTTGAACTGAATGTAACAGCAACCGGGGAAAAGGGCGGTGGCGCAGGCGGGCTTATATATGACGTATTCACTGTTGATGAAGTTTTATTGGAAATAAGCGGGCAAATTTTTAAGGTTGATAATTTTTTATCCATGGACTTCTCGTCAATAAAACACTCACTCAGTTCAAATGGGGTAACCGAAGAATTCCAGGGCATTTTAGGCTTTGGTTTTTTCAAAATGACAAAGTGTTTTATTGACTATTCTGCTAACAGGATCTTCATTCTGAATGACCAGGCACAGGATTTTTAAATGTAAGAGTGAAGCTGTAGAATAAATAAAAGTTTCACATTCACTTAAGCCCACGAAGGAATTAGCTGGACCTTCACAAAGGTGATAAACAAAAAAAAAGTCCCACCAACCGGCGGGACTTTTTCTATAGCGGGAATTTTTTATTATTTCTATCCAAACAATCCACCTTTCTTCAGCACTGCCACACCTTCACCAACTTTAAATCCATTGTGGTATACTTCAATTTTATAATTGCCTATTGTAAAGTTGCTGCCTTGTTTCCAGTCAAAACTTACTGTTTGTTTTTGGCCTTGTGTATAGGAGACCTGCACTTTTTGAGTAAATATTTTTTGCCCGTCTTCCCTGGTGCTGAAAGTGCCGGAGCCTAATGCTTCCACTGCAATGGCATTTCCATCGGGGCCTGTAATGCATACATACAGGTCTTTTTGGCCAGAGGGAGCGATCCTGTTTTCATCAAGGTTAAAAGATATACGCAGCTTATCAACTTTTTTTGCTTTGGTGGTTGCTTTTTCTTTTCCGCCGCTCTTTTCATCAATACCCACAATATTAAAGCCACTGGCATGGAGAGTAGAGCCAACATCAATCACACCTTCTCTTTCTTTTACTACATTTCTGGTTGAATCAAGCCCTCTTTGCACAAGGTTCCTTTCCTGTGTTACCTGCTCTTTTTCTTTTGTAAGCGTAAGGTTTTCGCCTTTCAACACTTCTATTTGCTCTTTGTAAGAAGTAATATCACTGTTAAGAGATGCGATCAGGCCTTTAGCTTCTTTTAGTTCAGCATCTGATGCGTTTGATTTTGCCAATATAGACTGTATCCTTTTTTTCTTTTCCGCTATTTCCCTGTCTTTTGCAGTAATTGCGCTGTCTTTTTTTACATTTTCAGTTTTTAACTCATCATACCGCATAGTAGCTTCATCAAGCTGGGTTTTCAGGCTTTCTTTTTCGGCCGACACAGAAGCAAACATGGTATCTTTTTGCTGTATGGTTTCTTTTATTTTGCTCTTGTCCCATATTATATAGCCCCAGGTGCCTAATAAGGCGATCACCAGACCAATAGTGAGAAAAAAGCGCCAGTCGGTTTTAGGTGATTCTGGTGGCGGTGGCGGGGTACCGGTTGCAGAAGGAAAATTCTCGAATGCCATTGTTACAGGTTTTTGTTTGATTTGAATGGATATATAAGTGTTCAAATGTATCGAACTGCTGCCTTACGTTGGTAATATAACTTATCACCATACGTGGACAACCGCCAATTTTCCAAAATCATGCCAAAGGGCGCCAATAGCCACTTGTATGTATAAATTATTTCATCCTTTAATTTGCAGCGCTTAAATGGTATAGTTTCTGCTATCAGTCTCCTTGTTTTCTTCCAATGTTTTTTACGGTAGGCATGGCATGTACATCTTAAGTAAGCCAATGTGCCTTAGTGTTTGTGGGAAATATTCTTTAAAGCTTATTTTTTATCTATCAGCTTCGCCACACGGCCGCCACTACCGGCCAAAAAAACGGCCTTGCTTTCCTTTGCCTTCCTGCACACATGAAAGCCTTCCTTACTTATCCATTGCCAGGTATTGCCATCATCATTGCTTATATCAATTCCATTAGGGCCACAGCATATCCATTTGTTTTTTTCAAGATACTCCACACAACTTCTATAGCCATGCGGTGCTGTAATGGGGAATGTAAAACTGTTGCCGGCATCTGTTGTGATCACACAGTTTTTATCAACTGAATCTTTTGCAGTATAATCCCCACCCACAATAATCATGGTTGATCTATTTTTTACAGCAATTGAATTGGCTCCCGTGCTTTCTGTGCCTTGAATAATGGGCAGGTCAATTTTTTTATCACGGATGAATAACCTGCTTTTTGTTCCACCTGTTACAAACACCGCTTCCTGGCGGTTTAGTTTTCTTATATTGGTTCCACTGCTGGCAAACATGGCTTCGCCGCTATCGGCCATTGGATAATTATTGGCAGGCAGTTTTCTCCAGTGCATACCACCATCAAAACTCCGGGCAATAAAAATTTTTCCGTTTACCGGGTCGCCTACAACGATGCCGCTCATAAGATTCCAGAATTCCATCGCATTTAAAAACATTCCCTTTGTTTTGTTTTCAAACACCACTTTCCATGTATCGCCTGCATCAGATGTCCGCAAAATATAGGCAGGTTCCCCAATGCCCATTATCACAGCGCTTGTTTCATCAAATGCTTCTATATCCCTGAAATCTGTTTTTTCAAAACCTTTTATCACCATCCATTTCCATGTTTTGCCGCTATCGAGGCTTCTGCCTACAGTGCCATTGCTGCCACTAACCCAGATCGTTTTTTCATTTACAGCACTCAATCCACGTAAAGAGGTATTACTGTTTTCTGCCAGCAATTGTATGGTTTGTGCTTTGGCAGCAGTATTAGCTACACTGCAAAGAATAATAAGGCCAATTATTTTGAATTTAGTTTTCATGTAATCATTTTTGCAAAGCCAAGATAAGGATAAAGAAATATTGAATGTCTGCAACCTTTTACTGCCGGCAGGCAGGTATTCAATTGTAAAACCATCTAAGTATTTTCATACCCTTCATCCTCTATCAAATTCTTTCCGTCAGCAGCAGCGGTAGCCAGTTCATCACAACGGTTGTTGTAGGGATTGTTTGCATGGCCCTTTACCCATACAAATTTTATTTTAAAATCTTTTGACAGTTCGTAATATTCCTTCCATAAGTCCGGATTTTTTTTACCGCCTTTAAAATTTGTTTTTATCCAGTTGTTCAACCATCCTTTTTCAACTGCATTCACCACATACTGGCTGTCAGAATAAACAGTAACGGGAATTTCTTTTTTCTTTATTGCTTTAATGCCTTCAATTACTGCCATCAATTCCATGCGGTTATTGGTAGTGCGTTTATATCCCTGCGATAATTCTTTGCGATGCTTGCCCCATATCAGCAACACACCATAACCACCAGGGCCAGGGTTGCCACGGGAAGAGCCATCTGTGTAAAGTAAAATGTGTTTCCATTCTTGATATTTTACCCTTGTTATTTCTTTACAAAAAGGATTGAGGTATAAATTGTCAAGGCGATGTATTCAAATTTTTTAAAAAAAGGCTGATTGTATTTATA
This sequence comes from uncultured Chitinophagaceae bacterium, assembly GCA_963814445.1. Lineage (GTDB taxonomy): Bacteria > Bacteroidota > Bacteroidia > Chitinophagales > Chitinophagaceae > Ferruginibacter. The sequence goes on along the minus strand of CAWFCU010000011.1, from coordinate 11,356 downwards.
TCCCAATATTTTTGGTTTAAAATTATTCAAGTACACGTAATGGGTAATACAATCCTTCCGTTGCTGGCATGTCTTCAGTCCTTTATAGATCATTTCTGAGCAATACAGGCTGTCGTCGGTTTTTAAATTAAATGTAACATCAAATGGAATTTTTTTGACCATATTTTCTTGTAAGTATGCATGAAATTTTGTCTTTTTCCGATGGAGATAAGCTGGTAACGAAAAATGCCAAAGCCTGTTTTTCGTACCGGGCTTACAAAGGAATCAAAAGGATCTTTCCTGCAAAGGCCGGAAGGGTTTTCAGTGCCCGTCATAGAATGATAAACTACAAAGCCAGCTCCTTCTTTAAATGCAATACCGCTGTGTGAATAGGTACGGTCAGAGTCTGAAAAATTCTGCAGGGTAAGGCTTTCAAAATCATTATCGCTTCTCATTACAAGATCACCATCCTGCAGTAAACCTGCTTTGCATTTTTTATAGCGGCTGTCATTTTTTCATGACATCATTTTTTGTACAGCAGCTGTATCATTAACTGTGGCGGCAGGTGCAGCATTATTTTTCATGGCAGTGCTTAAATAAAAACAACTGCCGAAATAAATAGTATCACTGCATAAAAAAACAATGCATCAGTCCATTGTCTATCATTGTAAAATTCTGTATTCATTTTGCTATAGCTAAAAAAAAGACTGCCTGTTGAGGCAGTCTTTATAAATATATAAATAGTCAATTCTCATTTTGATATGAATTCAAATTTATCCACGCCAATACCTATGCTGTTTGCACCTGCTGGGCCGCCATCTTCTACAAAATAACGGAATGCTATCTCTTGATTTTTTTGCAGTTTTACCGGGCATACCGCTAACAATGGCAGGAATATTCAGTCCATCCTCAGGGTATGAACCTTCATCTTCTAACAGGATACAGTTGGGTTAATATCCAGCAGTACTTGAAAAATTACCAACGCTTGTAGCATCTTTCCCATATCGGCAGAACCATCACGGTATTTATTCTCACCTGCAGCCTGTCTGCACGTATTGCAGGGTTGGCAAATGTTCTTGTAATAAAAAGTTATATTATCACCATTTTTAATTTCCACTTCCGGAGAAATTAGCCAGTTGCTGATAACAGCCCTCCCATGTCCACAGTCAGAAGTTGCCATTACAAAATCCACTCCTGAGTAAGAATATTCCTACGCCTCCAAATCCTCCTAATGTAAGTATTAGTGGCACCCAGTTTTCCATCATACTCATGGTGCTACGACCAGGTAATTAAAGCCCTGCACCCAGGGAATAGTACCGATGGGTTTTGAGTTATTAGCAATTATCCAGCCTCTGCTGATCGCTTTGCTTAAGGTGTCAAAGTCTTCAGTAAAGGAAGGATCATTCACTGTGGTTACGGTACTTTTTTAGCGCAGGATATAATACCGTTATAATTACTGCAACGAATGAAAGAAGGAGAAACTTATTTTTCATATAAAACAGTTGTTTGATAAATTAATATTATTGGGCACTTTTAAAAGAAACTTCATCCAGGCCAATAACACTATTGTGAACCTGTGAAAAATAGTATCTAAATTGTTTGGATCAACACTTGAAAATTTGAATGCTGGCTGATCCTGCATAAAGTACCTGAAACCAAACCTTCCCTGTACAGCGGCTTTGCCAATCCTTTTACTTCCCTTCAAATCTTGTCCATTCTGTTGGATATACCGCATGTGGATCTGCTAGCATATTGGGAATTGTAACAAGGCTGCCACTGTTAAAATCACCTGTACTCTGCCACAGTGCCGTCACCTATGTTCAGCTGTGCCTTTTGGTTGATGAAAAGCTGTACGGAAGCAGTGCCATTGCATAAGTATAAAAAGAAATTTTATCACCATTTTTGATAGTAAGCTGTGGAGAAACAAGCCATGAATTTACTAGTGTGCCCGTTGGCCCAAACAATTAGAATTAGCCCGGCTGGTGGCAGCATAGCCATTTGCACCCCTTTGAGAAAAGAAAGCATTTTTCCAGTAACGGTCGTGGATAAGGTGCATTGGGAAATTGCAGTGGAATCCAGCGTTAACTGGGCCTGCTCCCACTTTGGATAATAAATACAAACATAATTGGGTGAACCAAAGTCGGGCACTTCTGCCACATCATATAATATTAGCGCCCACGGCGTTACTCTTGTTGATATTCATCCATCCTTTTTCAAGGGCTTCGTTGAAATTGTCAAAGCTTTCAGTGAAAGAAACATCTGCAGGAGGAGCAGGTAAGGTAAGTTTACTGTCGTCTTTACAGGATTGAAATAACACCATGCTCATCCCCGAATACGCCAGTAAATTGCGTAAGAAATTTTTTTCTCATAAATCTTTTTAGTCTGGTTATATGCCTGCGGCATTATTATAAGGGCGTGAAATTAAGTATTTTTTGATAACGAGCACCTTTTGGGGATTCTTTCAAATGATTTTTTCAAAAATATCACACCTGGAACACACCGGTTTTAAAATCGTCTATTGTTTTGTTATGGTTGCCTGCTGAAATCCCTTCAGCAATCAATTTTCTTGTTTCTCCCGGGTCAATAATGGCATCCACCCACAAACGGGCGGCGGCATAGTAAGGAGTGGTTTGGGCTGTAATACTTATCCATAATTTCTTTCAGCAATTTGGCTTCATCTTCCGGCGTTATTTCTTTGCCCTTTGATTTTAAAGAAGCCACCTGTATCTGCAACAATGTTTTAGCTGCCTGTTCTCCACCCATTACGGCAATTTTAGCCGAAGGCCAGGCATAAATAAATCTTGGATCATACGCTTTGCCACACATGGCATAATTGCCGGCACCATAGCTGTTGCCAACAATAATGGTAATTTTTGGAACAACAGAATTAGCTACTGCATTCACCAGTTTGGCACCATCTTTTATAATACCACTATGTTCACTGCGGCTGCCCACCATAAAGCCGGTAACATCCTGCAAAAAAACCAGTGGTATTTTCTTTTGATTGCAGTTCATTATAAAACGGGCAGCTTTATCAGCACTGTCGTTATAAATAACACCACCCAATTGCATTTCGCCTTTTTTACTTTTTACAATCAACCGCTGGTTGGCAACAATGCCCACCGCCCATCCATCAACTCTTGCATATCCACACACAATTGTTTTACCATATTCTTCTTTAAATTCATCAAAGCTGCCGCCATCCACAATGCACTTAATGATGTCAAGCATATTGTAAGGCTTTGTATTGCCTTCGTTTTGTATGGTGTAAATATCTTCTTTTGGTTTTTCAGGTGCTTTACTTTCTATCCTGTCAAAACCGGCATCATCCGCTTTGCCGAGTTTGCTCATGATTCTTTTTACCTGGTCAAGGCAATCTTTTTCATTGTCAAATTTATAATCGGCAATACCACTGATGGCATTGTGTGTTTCTGCACCACCGAGTGTTTCAATATCTATGTCTTCACCAATGGCTGCTTTTACCAAATATGGCCCGGCTAAAAAGATAGAGCCATTGCCTTCCACCATCAATGTTTCATCACTCATGATGGGTAAGTATGCACCACCTGCCACGCAGGCACCCATTACTGCAGCAATTTGTGAAATGCCCATCGCACTCATCTTTGCATTGTTGCGGAAGATGCGGCCGAAATGTTCTTTATCCGGAAAAATTTCATCCTGCATGGGAAGATACACACCAGCGCTATCAACTAAATAAATAATGGGCAAATGATTTTCCATGGCGATCTCCTGCATCCGCAAATTCTTTTTGCCGGTGATGGGAAACCAGGCACCCGCTTTTACCGTTTGGTCATTGGCAACAATTACACATTGCCTGCCGCTTACATAACCCACACCACTAACGGTGCCGCCTGCCGGGCAACCGCCATGCTCTGCATACATTTCATAACCTGCAAAAGCACCAATCTCTGTAAAAGGTGTTCCTTTATCACATAAATATTCTATCCTTTCCCTTGCAGTGAGTTTGTTTCTCTCCCTTTGTTTTTCAATTGATTTTTTTCCGCCGCCTTCGTAGATCTTTTCAAGGCGCTGCCTTACCTGGCTCCAGGCTAATTTCATGGCGTCTTCATTTTTGTTCAGTTCGATATTCATGTATGGCAATTATGTGCTGTTACAAATGTATGGGAAAGTTGGTAGCCACAGATTACACCTTCGCAGATCAACACAGATTTTTTGCCACGTACTTCGACAAGCTCAGTACACTAATTAACACGAATGTTTTTTTACTTCCTTATTTGCTTTTTTGCTGCAATAAAGATGAGGTGCGTTTGGCTGCTGCCATCTTTTTTTTGATATTGCTTTCGTAGCCACTGGATGTTTTCAAAATTATTTTCTTCCAGCAATTGCCGCAGATAAGGTTGCTGATGATAGTACACATAGGCTTTATCGCTGCTGCTGCCGCTTTCAAAACCGGAGTTGTTGTAATCGCCTTCTATCACACTGCAATAAAATGCGCCCTTGCTTTTGAGAATACAGGAACAATCCTGTATCAATTTTGCACAATCTTCTTTTGATAAATAGGGCATACAAAAGCCACACATAATGCCATCATAGTTTTTTGTGATGCTGTTTATTTCCCTTGCATCCAGCAATAAAAAATTTGCAGCAGGTACATTTTGTTTTGCCAGTTCTATCATGTTGGGTGATACATCTGTTGCATCAATGATAAAATCTGGCCGCTTGTTTACTAAATACTTTGTAATGTTTCCGGGGCCGCAACCAATTTCAAAAATGGCGGCGTTTTGTTTTTTGATGGCGCTGCAAAATATATCGTAACTGTCATTGTACAAATCAAGGTGCATGAAATTATCCTGGTAAAGGGAAGCGATTTTATTCCAGGTGTCAAATGTTGTTTTATAGCGGTTCATTTTGATTAGCTAAGTAAAGCGCTTTTTTCATCAGGCCATCACCACCTGCTTATTATATTTATTCCGATACTCAATTGGCGTTAAACCAGTAATGCGTTTAAAGATAGTCCGGAATGCTTTGGTATCTGTATAGCCAACATCATACATTACTTCATTAATATTCTTACGGCTGTTTTCAAAACTTCTTTTAGCTGCTTCCACTTTTACTCTTTGTATATATTCTGCTACAGTGTTGTTGGTAGCTTTTTTAAAACGCCTTTCAAAACTCCTTCTGCCAACCGTACACAAATCTGCTAACTGATCCACACTCATTTTTTCCTGGTAATTGGCTTCAATAAATTCCTGTGCCTTTTTTATTTCATTGTCTTCATGGTCTTTCTGTCCATTGAACATCATAAAGAAAGATTGTGTGCTTCTTTCTATATCAATGGCAAAATATTTAGAAGCCAAAATAGCTGTTTCCCTGTTGGTATATTTCTCCACTAAGTACAATAATAAATTCCAGTACGAACTGGCGCCACCACTTGAGTATAAACCATGTTCTTCGGTGATGATACTTCCATCCACCAGCTCCACATCTGGAAACATATTCCTGAACTCATTGGCATACAACCAGTGTGTAGAACATTTTTTTCCTTTTAATAATCCGGTAGAGGCTAACAGAAATGCACCAATACAAAGTGATGCCACTTCGGTGCCTTTGCCATATTGCTCCACTATCCAGGGAATGAATTTTTTATTTAACTCCACAGCAGTTGTCATATCTCCACTCAATGCAGGAATTAATATTAAGTCTGTATCATGAACCTCTTTCATCAACGCATCCACATGCACAGAAAACATACCATCGCTTAGTTTTACTTCTTTGGTAAGCCCAACCAGTTTTATATTAAACAATGGCGGTTCTCCCTGCGCTTTTAAAAATTCATTTACCGCACTGAACATATAGCGTGGGTCTGTCACGGCTGCCATCACAGCAGTTTCAGGAACAATGATGGAAACATTTTTCATGTACCAAATGTAGGGAACTTGTTTGTCGCAATCAACCCTTTCAAATGACGGTTTTGCCACGATTAAATTTTTTGCAGCAGCCGTATGTTTGTGTTGATTATTGGTTAATCGTTATTTGTTAATCGTTATTGCTTATTCTGTGTTCATTCACCATTCACCATTCACTATTCACCAAACATATATGACGAACATACATGCATACCTCACTTTTAATGGCAACTGCAGGCAGGCAATGACGTTTTATAAAAACTGCCTGGGAGGAGAATTAACTTTGCAGACAATAGGAGAGAGTCCGATGGCGGAAAAGTTGCCTGCTGAAATGAAACAGAATATTTTACATTCCACCCTTATAAAAGAAGGATTGATATTAATGGCCAGTGATATGGTGAACGAAAATGGATTGATAAAAGGTAATGCTGTTTCTTTAATGCTTAACTGCAGTAATGAAAAAGAAATAAGGCTGTTGTATAAAAAATTATCTGTCGGCGGCAAAGCAACACATCCTTTGGAAAATACTTTCTGGGGTGCTTTGTTCGGCGACCTTACGGATAAGTATGGCAATCAGTGGTTGCTGCATTTTGAAAAAAAAGTATAATCTTTATCATGGCTTTTTATCTTTTAATAAATCAAAACCAATTGTATGAGAATTCTAAAGAAAATTTTGATCGGGCTTGTTGCACTTATCGCATTGATTTTAGTTGTTGCATTATTTGTAAAAAAGGATTTTGCAGCGGAAAAAGAAGTGGTAGTAAACAAACCCAAACAGGAAGTATTTAACTACATTAAACTCCTGAAAAATCAGAATGAATATGGCGTATGGGCAAAGAAAGATCCGAGTATCAAACAGGAATTTACAGGCGTGGATGGAACAGAAGGTTTTACTTCTTCATGGGAAGGTAATAGCGATGTAGGCAAAGGATCGCAGACAATAAAAAAAATAACAGATGGTCAGCGCCTGGATTTAGACCTGCATTTTATAGACCCGATGGACTCTCATTCTCCTGCATGGATAACCACAGACGAAGTATCACCCACACAAACAAAAGTAAAATGGGGCATGAGTGGAAAAATGGCTTATCCTTTTAATTTCCTTGGTTTGTTTATGAATATGGATGAAATGATTGGAAAAGATCTGCAAGAGGGATTGAATAACCTGAAAGTGATTATGGAAAAGCAGTAATGTTTTTCTTGTTGAGAATAAAAAACGGCAACTGTGAAAGCAGTCGCCGGTTTTGTAAAATGCCAAAGAAAAAGTAATTGCTTTATTTTTTCAGCGCTTTTGCATACACTTCCAAACAACGTTTTCTTGCCAGCTCATGCTCCACTATCGGTTGGGGATAATCAAAACTATCTAATTCAGGGATCCATTTACGGATGTATTTTAAATCCTTATCAAATTTTTCCGTTTGCAAACGTGGATTAAAAATGCGGAAGTAAGGAGCCGCATCACAACCGCTGCCTGCAGCCCATTGCCAGCCGCCATTGTTAGCAGCCAGGTCAAAGTCTAACAATTTTTTTGCAAAGTAAGCTTCACCCAGGCGCCAGTCTAATAACAGATGTTTGGTGAGAAATGATGCAACGATCATACGGACACGGTTGTGCATAAAGCCTGTTGCATTCAATTCTCTCATGCCTGCATCTACAATGGGGTAGCCTGTTTGCCCGGTACACCATTTTTCAAATTCACCATTATCTCTGCGCCATTCAATCGTATCATATTCTTGTTTAAATGCTTTGCCTTTACCAACTTGCGGAAAGTGCCAGAGAATGCAGTGATAAAAATCTCTCCATATCAATTCATTCAGGTAAGTTTCAGATAAATCTTTTGTATGAGCCGCTAGTTGCCTTATGCTGATGGTGCCAAAGCGTAAATGCACTCCCAGTTTTGAAGTGCCGTTGATAGAAGGAAAATTTCTTTGCTGTGCATATTTTTTCACCAGTTCATCATTCAATTGTTTTGATGGAAATGATTTGTCAACTGCGGTAAAGCCCATTGATTTTAAGGAAGGAATTTCTTGCTCCACCTGTTTAAAAAAATGCTTAAAATATTTCTTTGTGGGGTAGGGCTTCAAATGAAAATCAGTCAACACCGCTTTCCATTTTCTGCTGTAAGGTGTAAATACGGTGTAGGGTTTACCATCATCTTTCAGCACTTCCTCTTTTTCAAGAATCACCTGGTCTTTAAATGTTTTTAACTCAACTCCGTTTTGTTTTAATAAATCACCAATGAGTTTTTCTCTTTCCAAAGCATACGGTTCATAATCATGATTAGTGAATACAGTTTCAATTGTATATCTTGTAAGTAGTTGTTTGTAAACATCCAGCGGCTTACCGTGATACACTTTCAGGTTGCTCCCGATTGTTACTAATTTTTTCTGCATCTCTTGCAGTGCTGCATGAATAAATTCCACTCTCCGGTCATCTTTATCTTCCAGTTCATCCAGTATATTGGTATCAAAAATAAAAATAGGAACAACAGGAGTCCCACTTTTTAAAGCATGGTATAAACCTGCATTATCTTCTAATCTTATATCTCTCCTGAACCAGAATATATTTACAGTTGGCATTGATGAATTGTTTAATTATTGCATTATTAATGCTAAACCCTAAACCTCTAAACCTTCCACCTTAAAACCCTAAACCTTTCCAATTGTTGGCACAACAGCCGTATAAATTTTTTGTACTATCAAATTTGTATAAAGAACATCACCAATACTTTTTACCCAACGCATATTATAGATACTATTGGTTAAAAAAACTTCATCCGCCTCCAGTACATCATCCATACTTACGGTTGTTTCGTTTACTTTCCAGGCAGATGTTTTCAATGCATTAATAAAGTATTCCCTCATTATACCAGCTACACAACCTTGGCTAAGGGCAGGCGTAAACACTTCTTCATTTTTGATGATAAAAATATTGGCAATGCTGCTGTCGCAGATAGTTTGCCTGCTGTTGAGCAAAAACGCATCGTTCCATTTATTTTTTTTTGCATGAAGGGCAGCCATTACATACGGCAGGTAATTATTGTTTTTAAGATTACTGAGTATATCGCAGCTTTTTTTACATCTGTATAAATGCCTGCAACAAGACCATTGCTGTTTAGCTCACCATTATTTTCTGCCAGCTCCCAGGTTTCAATAATGTAATTGGGAGCATGGTTTACCGCATCATATAAACCACCATCACCCCTGAAAACCTGCAGCCTTACCCTGGCATTTTGTTCATGGCCATTTTTTTTTGCCAGCGCCAGTATTTCTGCTGCTAATTTTTCCGGTGTAAAATGTTTGGGTATCTCAAACAAAAGTGTTGTCATTCCTTTCCACAGCCTGGCAAAATGTTCATCTGCTAAAATTAATTTTTCATCCTTTAGCTTGATTGTTTCAAACACACCATCACCATAGCGAAGACCACGGTTAGCAGCACCAACAACCGCCGTACCCTCTTTGTAAAATTTCCCATTGAATATAAAATCTCCCATCGGTCAAAGATACAGCAAAAACACGGGCATAAAAAAAAATCCCCCGGCAAAACCGGGACATTTCTATGTTCATTCAAAAATCAGCCTTCTTTATTTTACATCCTCATTCAGATGTTATTCTTTACTGCATATAATATAAGCCCTGCAGTACTTTTAGCACCCGTTTTCACTTTCAGTTTATCCCTTATCGCTTCTACTGTACGGGGGCTCAATTCCACAATATCAGCAATTTCTTTAGTGCTTTTTTCTTCACACATCAGTTTCAATATCAGCATTTCTTTATCGCTCAGGTTAGCTTCTGCCTGCACCATTTTTTGCGGTGTCATGTTGTTCTTTGTCTTCAGGTTGGTAAGCAGTGCTTTATTGGTAAGTGAGTTAAAATAATATTCCTGTTCAAAACAGGTTTTAATTGCTTCGTATATTACTTCGCTGTCGCTGGTTTTGCTCAGGTAGCTGTTGGCGCCGAGTTCCATCAGTTTGGTTATCATGCTGTGGTCGTCCATCATGGTAAGCATGATAACTTTTATATGCGGCCAGTTCTTTTTTATTTCAGGGAATGCAGCAATGCCATCCATTATAGGCATTTGAATATCCAGCAGTATCACATCCGGCTGAATCATTTTCAGCATGTTCAGCAGGTGCATACCATTATCGGCTTCCGCAATTATTTTCATGTCTTTTTTAACGCTTAGTGCGCTTTTTACGCCGGCACGGTACAGCACATGGTCATCGGTAATTAATACTTTAATGGGTTCTGTGTGGTTTGGCATTGGTTTTTCTTTTGGGTGTTTGCATGGGTACTTAGTTAAACGAATGGCTGCAAGTTGCAGATATTTTTTTATTTATTTTGGTAAATCTACGCTTTCTTTTTTGATGCGGAAAATACGGTAGCAATTTTTTCCTCCCTGTCTAATTACGTATAATCATTTACAGTTTTACGCATGTGTTTTTCCATAAAAGTTGCCCAGCTTTTATGCTTTACGTTGTTTCCCTGCTTACCATAACGCAAATTTACGGGGGCTTAGTATTTTATACAGTAAAAAAATAGTAAAAACCCGATAGACTGTATAGTATGATAAAATAATGCTATAACCGGCATATTAAAGAAACGATTTAACATATAATGATAAACTCTTTTAAGGTTATTTTATGTGTAATTCCTTTAGTGCAACCTTGCAGAAGCTTGGAAATAAAAACACATTTTTTAGGGATTTTTCCCGGGGGCATTGATGGTTGCAGCTTTTGATATTTAAAAACAGGATTCACAAAATAAATAGTTTCCTTCCCTCAAATCGGGACAGGCTCTTCGTCGGAATGACAGACTCTGGGTGTGCAGGCTGCAATCAAAGTTGCTGTCATTCCGACGGGAGGAAACTGCAAGCCCTATAAAGGCCCATCTATTCTTGTTTAATGACACTATTAACTAATTTTTAAGAGCATAATTAAAAGTGAACTGGTAAATGGGCAGGTAATATTCTATCTCTGGTTTTTTTGTATAGCGGTAAAAAATGGCTTTGATATTAATAAGGTTGTTTATCTCCACACCAAAGCCCAATGAGTAGCCAAGGTAACAACCATTGGTTTTAATATCGGGTAAAAACTCTTTTATGTTTTTGCTGCTGCTGTGGCAAGCAATATAGCTGCTGCCAACCAGAAGATACCCATGTTTTTTGCATTGTTGCGTTCCCATGCACCGGTTTGAAAATATAGCCCTGCAGTACCAAAGCTGTTTAAAAAATTGTTGGCCTGCCGGTTTGTGGATTGTGACCGGCCCCGTTTTATAACCTGTTAATATCCTTTCGCCAAACTGATATATAAACCCTGCTTTGGTTACGCTTTTGTTTGTTGGAAAAATATACTATGCCATCTACAGAAACATTTATTAATCCGCTTAATGGGTTGATGTATTGGTTTATTAACTGGTCGTTGTTTTTTGAATAGCGGTTGTGTTACCGCCCTGCTGACCGCTGAAAGTATTGTTGCTTACGCCACCATA
>CAWFCU010000010.1:0-256957 GCA_963814445.1 uncultured Chitinophagaceae bacterium | reverse complement strand
ATTGATTTTTTTCCGCCGCCTTCGTAGATCTTTTCAAGGCGCTGCCTTACCTGGCTCCAGGAAGTTTCATGGCGTCTTCATTTTTGTTTTGTTCAATGTTCATGTATGGCAATTGAGTGCTGTTACAAATGTATGGGAAAGTTGTTAGCCACAGACGCCGTCGGCCAAAGCCTTTGGCGGCGGACGATGACACAGATTAGCACAGATTTTTTTGCCACGAATGGCACGAATTGCCACGAATGATAGATTAAAAAAGAAACTTCCGAGTCTTTAAGACTTCGGAAGTTTATAAGGCTTTTTTTGTTGCTATAAAGATGAGGTGTGTTTGGCTGATGCCATCTTTCTTTTGGTATTGCTTTCGAAAGGTTTGTATATTTTGAAAATCATTTTCTGCAAGCCATTGCTGTAGGTATTCCTGCTGGTGATAAAACACGTAGGCTTTGTCGCCGCTGCTGCTGCTTTCAAAACCAGAGTTATTGTAATCACCTTCGATGGCGCTGCAATAGAATATGCCTTTGCTGTTGAGAAGACAGGAACAATCCTGTATCAACTTTGCACAATCTTCTTTTGATAAATATGGCATACAAAAACCACACATGATGCCATCATATTTTTTTGTGATGGTTTGTATCTCTCTTGCATCTAACAAAGAAAAATTAGCAGCAGGTGCATTTTTCTTTGCCAGTTCGATCATGTTAGGTGATACATCTGTTGCATCAATGTTGAGGTCTGGCCGTTTTGTGAGTAAGTACTTTGTAATATTTCCGGGGCCGCAACCTATTTCAAAAATGGCGGCGTTTTGTTTGTTGATGGCGTTGCAAAAAATATCGTAGGTATCATTGTACAGATCAAGGTTCATGAAATTATCCTGGTATAGGGAGGCTATTTTGTTCCAGGTGTCGAAAGTTGTTTTGTAGCAGTTCATTTTTGTATTAAAGAAGAAAATAACAATTTTTTATAGAATAAAAAAACGAAAAAAAAAAAAACTGCGTTTCCTTATATTATCCATGATTTTATTTATTCAGATTGAAAACAATATCTAATATATCGGCTTCTGAATTCTTACTTTATGAAATTTTCATTTCTGATTCCTTATAATTCATCTCACGCCATCACCACCTGCTTATTATATTTATTCCTGTATTCAATTGGTGTTAACCCTGTAATCTTTTTAAAGATTGTCCGGAATGCTTTGGTATCTGTATAACCAACATCATACATTACTTCATTGATATTCTTACGGCTGTTTTCAAAACTTCTTTTGGCAGCTTCCACTTTTACTCTTTGTATGTATTCAGCCACTGTGTTGTTAGTGGCTTTTTTAAACCGGCGTTCAAAACTTCTTCTGCCAACTGTACATAGGTCTGCTAATTGGTCAACAGAAATTCTATCCTGGTAATTAGCTTCAATAAATTCCTGTGCTTTTTTTATTTCTTCATCTTCATGATCCTTTTGCCCGTGGAACATCATAAAGAATGATTGTGTGTTGCGTTCAATATCAATGGCAAAATATTTAGAGGCAAGGATAGCTGTTTCCCTGTTGGTATATTTTTCTACTAAGTACAATAATAAGTTCCAGTAAGAATTGGCGCCACCACTTGAATAAATCCATGTTCTTCTGTAATGATACTTCCATCAACCAGCTCCACATCTGGAAACATATTCCTGAACTCATTGGCATATAACCAGTGCGTAGAACATTTTTTTCCTTTTAATAATCCGGTAGAGGCTAACAAAAAAGCACCAATACAAAGTGATGCTACTTCGGCACCTTTCCCATATTGCTCCACAATCCATGGAATGAATTTTTTATTTAACTCCACAGCCGTTGTCATATCTCCACTCAATGCAGGAATTAATATTAAGTCTGTATCATGCACCTCTTTCATAAATGCATCTGTGTGAACAGAAAATACTCCATCGCTTAGTTTTACTTCTTTGGTAAGACCCACCAGTTTTATATTAAATAGCGGCTCTTCTCCCTGTGCTTTTAAAAATTCATTCACAGCGCTGAACATATAGCGTGGGTCTGTAACGGCTGCCATCACAGCAGTTTCAGGAACAATGATGGAAACATTTTTCATGCACCAAATGTAGGGAACTTGTTTGTCGCAATCATCCCTTTTAAATGACGGTTTTGCCACTATTAAAATTTATATAGCAGCAGTATGTTTGTGTTGGTTATTGGTTATTAGTTAATTGTTATTAGTTATTAAATAATAGGCTGTAGTTGCAATAAGAAATAGTGCAATATTCATTAGCTACAATTCACAATTAACTATTCACCATTTACAAAACATCTATGACAAAGATTACTGCATACCTCACTTTTAATGGCAACTGCCGGCAGGCAATGACTTTCTATAAAAAATGTTTGGGTGGAGAGCTGGTATTGCAGACAATAGGAGAGAGCCCGATGGCGGATAAGCTGCCACCAAAAATGAAGGAAAATATTTTACACTCAACACTTACAAAGGATGGACTGCTGTTGATGGCAAGTGATATGGTGAGTGAAAATGGATTGATAAAAGGGAATGCTGTTTCTTTAATGCTTAACTGCAGCAGTGAAAATGAAATAAGAAAGTTGTATAAGAAGTTATCTGATGGTGGTAAAGCAACTCATCCTTTGGAAAATACTTTTTGGGGTGCATTGTTTGGCGACCTTACCGATAAGTATGGTAACCAGTGGTTGCTGCATTTTGATAGTAAATCAAAACAATAATTTATATCTTTAAATAAACCAAAAACCAATTTTATGAGAATTGTAAAGAAAATTTTGATCTTCCTGGCAGTGCTTATCGCATTGATCTTAGTGGTGGCATTGTTTGTAAAAAAGGATTTTGCTGCTGAAAAAGAAGTGGTGATAAACAAACCCAAACAGGATGTTTTTACTTACATTAAACAACTGAAAAATCAAAACGATTATGGTGTCTGGGCTAAAAAGGATCCGAATATAAAACAGGTATTTACCGGAACCGATGGAACAGAAGGTTTTGTTTCTTCCTGGGAAGGGAATAGTGATGTAGGAAAAGGTTCTCAAACGATCAAGAAAATTACAGACGGACAAAGGATTGATCTGGACTTACATTTTATTAAACCATGGGATTCTCATTCGCCTGCATGGTTGGTAACAGAAGAAATGTCGCCAACACAAACGAAAGTAAAATGGGGTATGAGTGGAAAGATGGTGTATCCATTTAATATTATGTGCCTGTTTATGGATATGAATGAAATGATTGGGAAAGATCTGCAAACGGGGCTTAACAATATGAAAGGGATTTTGGAAAAATAACATTATTTATTTATGTAAAAACTAAACGGACAAATGCAAAGCATTTGTCCGTTTAGTTTGATAAGCCGAAAATGAAATTATTTCTTTAATGCCTTAGCATACACTTCCAAACAACGTTTTCTTGCAAATTCATGCTCTACAATTGGCTGGGGATAATCAAAGCTGTCAAGTTCCGGCACCCATTTGCGGATGTATTTTAGATCTTTATCAAATTTTTCTGTTTGCAACCGTGGATTAAAAATGCGGAAGTAAGGAGCCGCATCGCAACCACTACCAGCGGCCCATTGCCAGCCGCCATTGTTGGCAGCCAGATCAAAGTCTAATAACTTTTTTGCAAAGTATGCTTCACCAAGCCGCCAGTCGAGTAATAAATGTTTGGTGAGAAAAGATGCCACTATCATGCGGACACGGTTGTGCATAAAGCCGGTTTCATTCAGTTCCCTCATGCCTGCATCCACAATGGGATAACCAGTTTGCCCATTGCACCATTTCTCAAATTCGCCTTCCTCATTTCTCCATTCTATAAAATCATATTCAGGTTTAAATGCTTTTCCTTTGCCCACCTGTGGAAAATGCCAGAGTATGCTGTGATAAAAATCTCTCCATATCAATTCGTTTAAATAGGTTTCTGATAGTTTCTTTGTATGTGCAGCCAATTGCCTTATACTGATGGTGCCAAAGCGTAAGTGAACACCCAGTTTAGATGTGCCATTAATGGAAGGAAAATTTCTTTGTTCTCCATATTTCTTCACCAGTTCATCATTCAACTGTTTTGAAGGGAATGGTTTATCAACTGCAGTAAAGCCAATTGATTGTAACGAAGGGATTTTTTTTGGCGCCTGTTTGAAGAAATTTTTAAAATATTTTTTAGCAGGGTAGGGCTTTAAATGAAAATCAGTCAGCACTGCTTTCCATTTGCGGCTGTATGGTGTAAATACTGTGTACGGCTTGCCATCATCTTTTAGTACTTCGTTTTTTTCAAGAAGCACCTGGTCTTTAAATGTTTTTAAATCAGCGCTATGCGCTTTCAATAGATCACCAATGAGTTTTTCTCTTTCCAAAGCATACGGTTCATAGTCATGATTGGTGAATACTGTTTCAATTATATATTTTTCCAGCAGTTGTCTGTAAATATCCAGCGGTTTGCCGTGGTACACTTCCAAACTGCTTCCCAACTTCACCAGTTTATTTTGCATCTCTTCCAACGCTGCATGAATAAACTCCACCCTCCTGTCATCTTTATCTTCCAGTTCATCCAATATATTAGTATCAAAAATAAAAATGGGAACAACAGTGATATCACTTTTTAAAGCATGATATAATCCTGCGTTGTCGTCTATTCTTAAATCTCTCCGGAACCAGAAAATATTTACGGTGTGCATTTATAAATTGATGAATTGTTTAATTGTTTAATTGTTGCATTGTTGAATGGAGTATATAAGTTAAAGTGTCCAAACAACAATTTAACCATGCAGCCATTTAACCATGTAAACAACTATCTCACACAATGGTTGGCACAACCGCCGCATAAATTTTTTGTGTAGTAGAATTTGTATAGACAGAATCCCCAATACTTTTTACCCAACGCATATTATAAATACTGTTGGTTAAAAAAACTTCATCAGCATTCAGTACATCATCAGTACTTAGGGTTGTTTCATTTACTTTCCATGCAGATGCCTTTAACTCGTTTATAAAATGTTCTCTCATTACACCAGCTACACAACCTTCGCTGAGAGCAGGGGTAAACACTTCCTCATTCCTGATGATAAATATATTGGCAATAGTGCTGTCGCAGATCCTTTCATAACTGTTCAGCAAAAACGCATCATTCCATTTTTCTTTTTTTGCAAAAAGGGCAGCCATTACATACGGCAGGTAGTTATTGTTTTTGAGATTACTGAGTATGTCACAATTTTTTTTAACAGCAGGATATATTCCGCCCACAAGCCCGTTACTGTTTAGCTCACCATTGTTTTCTGCCAGGTGCCATGTTTCAATTATATAGTTGGGAGAATGATTTACGGCATCATACAAACCACCATCACCCCTGAAAACCTGTAGCCTTACCCTTGCATTTTTTTCATGGCCATTTTTTTTAGCAAGCGCTGCTACCTCTTCCGCTAATTTTTCCGGTGTAAAATGTTTGGGTATTTCAAAGCAAAGAGTAGTCATGCCTTTCCACAGCCTTGCAAAATGGGCGTCTTCCAAAATCAACTTCCCATCTTTTATTTTAATTGTTTCAAATATGCCATCACCATATCGCAGGCCACGGTTGGCTGTACTTACTATTGCAGTTCCTTCTTTGAACAACTTCCCGTTGAAAATAAAATCTCCCATCTTTCAAAGTACAGCAAAAACAAGGGCATAAAAAAATCTCCCGGTTTTAGCCGGGAGATTTCTATGTTCATTCAAAAATCAGTCTTCTTTATTTCACATCTTCATTCAGTAAGTTATTCTTTACTGCATACAAAATAAGCCCTGCGGTACTCTTGGCACCCGTCTTCACTTTCAGTTTGTCCCTTATCGCTTCCACTGTACGTGGACTCAACTCTACTATATCAGCAATCTCTTTAGTACTTTTTTCTTCACACATCAGTTTCAATATCAGCACCTCTTTATCATTCAGGTTAGCTTCTGCCTGTACCATTTTCTGCGGTGTCATATTGTTCTTCGTCTTCAGGTTGGTCAGCAGTGCTTTATTGGTAAGTGCATTAAAATAATATTCCTGCTCAAAACAGGTTTTAATGGCTTCATATATTACTTCGCTGTCACTTGTTTTGCTCAGGTAGCTGTTAGCGCCCAACTCCATCAGCCTGGTTATCATGCTGTGGTCGTCCATCATGGTAAGCATGATCACTTTTATATGTGGCCAGTTCTTTTTTATTTCGGGGAGTGCAGCAATGCCATCCATCACCGGCATTTGTATATCCAGCAATATCACATCCGGCTGAATCATCTTCAGCATATTCAGCAGGTGCATGCCATTATCAGCTTCTGCAATTATTTTCACGTCTTTTTTTACGCTGAGTGCACTTTTTACGCCGGCACGGTACAATACGTGGTCATCGGTAATAAGTACTTTGATGGGTTCTGTGTGGTTTGACATCGGTTTATCTTTTGGGTGTTTGCATGGGATACCTTACTTAAACGAACGGCTGCAATTTGCAGATATATTTTCTATTTATTTTGGTAAATCTACGCTTTCTTTTCACATGCGGAAATTACTGCCTGTAATTTTTTATTCACTGTTTTAATTACGAATACTAAGCCTTTACAGTTTTACAGCACTGTGTTTTTCCCGGAAAAGTTGGCCGGTTATACACTTAAAGGTGTTTCCCCGGCTTACCATAACGCATATTTACGGGTGCGTAGTATTTTGTACAGGAAAAAAATAGTAAAAGCCCCATAATTTTATATTGCTCAAAAAAATGCACCGCCCTATCAAAGCGGTGCAACCGGGAATCATAAATGTTTTAAGGGCTGTTTTATTTTAATAATCCCTCCTGTACAAACCTACAATGACAAGCTTACCGTAAAAAAAGGAAAAACACATTTTTTAAGGGATTTTTCCCATTAGAAGAAACTTCAGAATTTTTATTCAAGTTTGATAAGTATTGGTTTTTGAGGGCGTAGTTAAAAGTAAATTGGTAAATAGGCAGGTAATAATCTATCTCCGGCTTTTTTACATAGCGGTAAAAGATGGCTTTGATATTGATAAGATTATTTATCTCGACACCAAATCCAATGGAAAAACCATGATACAACCCATTGGTTTGAATATCTGGTAAAAATTCCTGGATGCTTTTGGTACTGCTGTGGCAGGCAATATACCGTGCAGCCAGCCAAAAGATACCCATGTTTTTGGCATTGTTTCGTTCCCAGGCACCGGTTTGAAAATACAAACCCACTGTACCAAAGCCATTTAAAAAATTACCGGCCTGCCTGTTTGTGGGTTACTCACCGGGCCTGTTTTGTATCCGGTTAAAACCCTTTCTCCAATTTGGTATATAAAGCCTGCTTTGGTTACTTTTTGTGTTTTGGAAAAATATACAATACCATCAACTGATACATTTATCAATCCGCTGAGTGGGTTAATGTATTGGGTTATTAATTGATCGTTGCTTTTTTGCAAAGTAGTTGTACTGTTGCTTTGCTGGCCACCAAAAGTATTATTGCTTACACCGCCATATAAACTAAGCGGAATAGAAAATTTGCCTGGCTCGCCAATGCTTAAGCTGTATAAATCTTGCAGAGGCATTTACCTGGCCGCTGTTCATTACATCGATGAAGCCGGAGGTGAAGATTTCGGGGGTTGTGGTTTTCGTTCCAACAGGTTTTGTGATTTTTGATTGCAAGGAATCCTGGCATAAACACGGTATGTTAATGCAGTATAATAACAGGCCAAGTAGTATCAGGTATTTGTAATACATGATAACAGGATTTTAAGAATTTTTTTTTTGTTACAATAATGCGTTTAACACAAAGTTGAGTTGAAGAATAGAATTGCTAAGTATTTGCATAAAAATGGCAGATTATTGATAAAGCACTATGTTTTATCTGTTAATCTGCCATTTATTTCAAAAGCTTATTTCTTTTGTTCTGGAAACTTGACTAATAGAGTGATTGGTAGAATACATGCTAATCCTATAAGGATAGTTAATACTGTTGTTTTGTTTTTTAGAACAAATGTGTTAAACACACAAAACAAAATTGTAATTACTACTACTATTAAAAATTTAATTACTAATTTATTTTTCATAAAGGAATATATTAATAAGGTTCTTAATTAACCTAGCCACCAATCCAAAAAGGAACTAACTGCAGAAGTGATTGAACCGCCTAAACCGCCAGTTAAAGCTCCAGCTACACCAAGCCCAGCACATCCTACTATGGTTCCAACTCCTGGAAAAGTTGCAGTTCCACCAATTGCACCATATACACATCCTCCTATGCCGCCTGTAACTATACCAGATATATCAGCTTTAACCACATCCTTCGCTCTTCCTTCTGCTACCGGAATAAAAGGTTCAGGGTTGCTAACAAAAAAGGACTGCCATTTTTCAAAATTGTTCTTCCAATAAATATTTGAACTGTAGGCCATACTTGCACAAGATACCAAATATACTTTTTCTTCAAAAGTTTTCAGTTTAGCAATACCCGTAACTACAATTTTATCGTATCCTTCTTTGTCTGAATTATTTTTGTCATCATCAAGGAGAGAGTTTATTTCAGAGATTGAGTTAAAAAAATCTTCAGATAGGCCTTTACCTGCTTCCTTAGAGTTAATCAAAGTTGTTAAATCAGCGCCTTGATTTTTTGACATGCCATGATAGCTTTCAATAAAAGGGGTCAAATCAATATCTTTAAGTTCCAATTCAGTTGTCACAAAATCTTTTACCATTTCATCGATTTTCTTATTCATTTCTAAATGGGCCTCTTTGGAATTGCCACCAGAATATTTTTCGCCAAAATTCTTTTGCAAATTATTCAATACATTATCAAGACCTTTGTTATGAATCTCTACGATTAGGGAATAAATTTTAATGATTTCCTCATCAGAATAATAAATGTCTTTTTGAGCGTTAGCAATAAATGAAATTGACGCAGAAAATAATAATAAAAGAAACTTTTTCATTTTAATAAATTTTCATTTCCCTACTCTTTTCAAAAATCCGGTTTTCGGGATAGCCGTGGCAAATGGTATAACGGCCAAATGGTATTAAAGAAAAATCAGTTGGTATTGATAAGTGTTTTGAGCAGGGAAGCGGAAAAAGGAAACAGGTACCTGTAAACCCTGCCCTTTATTTTGCGGCCTGGGCCCAGCCGTATCAATATCATTTGATAAAACAAACATACAACAGCACAAAATCCATAAAAAAAGAAAAACCCCCTTTTTTAAGGGATTTTTCTTTTTTATAAGATGGTAAAATAACAGGAATTGTGGTGAAAAAAATACCGCTATTTATTAAACGATCGTTGCTTTTTTTGGATGGACGGTGTGCTAACACCTTGCTGGCCGTTGAAAACAGTATTGCTAACGCAGCCGTATAAACTAAGTGGAATGGAAAATTTACCTGGCTCACCAATGCTTAAGCGTATAAATCTTGCAGAAGCATTAACCTGGCCGCTGTTCATTACATTTATAAAGCCGGAGGTGAAGATTTCGGGGGTGGATTGTTTAGTTTTTATGAATTTTGACTGTAGGGTATCCTGGCATAAATAGGGTAAGTTAATGCAGTACAATAACAGCCCAAATAGTATCAGGTATCAGTAATACACGATAAAGATATTTTAAGCACAAGATTGAAAGCCAATTAATATTGGTTTGCCGTCAACCTTGGTGACAAAGCGTTATAATTTGTCATGTAAAATTTGTACAGTAACTATAATAACGAGGAGATAATATAGCAATAACTGAAACTTAGAAATATTAGTCTGAGTAAGAAATTTATATTTTTTTATGAACGATGGCTGCCAGTAAAGAAATACTATTCTTAAAATATGAAAAATTAATGCAATTGAAACAAGGATGATTGTGTTAATATCTGCAAATGTTTTCATCTTATATTTTAATTTTAAATACTGGAAGTTCAAAAAATAAGCATGTTTTTATTTCATTCTTTCCAGGTTTTTAAAATCTGGAAAGAATGAAAGTATATTATTTTTTAGACTGAGTCAAATTCAATTTTATTATTATTCTTCAATGGTAACTGCTCCAAAACCTTCTTTTGTTAGACGAGGGAATTTATTCGGATCTAAGGAATCGGGATTATATTCAATAGGAGCAGAATACCACCATCCCATACACTCGCCAAAATCATAAATAGCAAAAGCAGCAGTAAGAATAGTCGCCGCCCTTCCCAATGCTAATTTTAAAGTAGCAAGTATTGTGGCTGCGGCTTCTCCAGCAACAAATTTTTGATAGATTGCGTATGCTGAGGTCAATCCTATTATACTACTTACAATAGTTCTAAAACAACCAAAGCTGTTATCTGGCATATAAAATATGCTTTCTTTTTTTGTATCTAGTGGCAATTCCTTTATTCCATTTTCTCTCATTGAATAAAAAAGGCCGAATACAATCATCGTTTCAGGCACTTCCTTTATTTCTTCATTAAGGCTTACTCCTTCTTTTTTGTAAATATATTCGCTGATTTCAAAAGCAAGTTGAGTATAATACTTTAATAGTCCCACTTGATCTTGTTTTTCAATCAGGGATTTAATTTTTTCAGTATCTGCTTTTTTGAATATATCAGTCATGCTGCCTTCAGGAGGGTTAGAAATAACCTGATTTATATATTGTGGTAAAAGAAAAATTTTGTTACTGCCATTTTTGGCAAATGCAATTGAGTTAAACCCTAAAAGGAGGATTATTAATAACTTTTTCATTTTAATAAATTTTCATTTCCCTACTCTTTTCAAAAATCCGGTTTTCGGGATAGCCGTGGCAAATGGTATAACGGCCAAATGGTATTAAAGAAAAATCAGTTGGTATTGATAAGTGTTTTGTCAGGGAAGCGGAAAAGGAAACAGGTACCTGTAAACCTTGCCCTTTATTTAGCGGCCTGGGCCAGGCCGTATCAATACCATTTGATATAGCAAACATACAAAGGCACAAAAGCCATAAAAAAAGAAAATTCCCCTTTTTTAAGGTATTTTTCTTTTTTATCAGGTGGTAAAATAACTTAGAATTGTGGGATAAAAAGTTGCTATGGATTTTACCTCAAATGCTTAACCATATTTACCTGGCCGTTGTTCATTATATCAATAAAGCCGCTGGTGAATATTTCTGGTTTGATGGGTTTGGTTTTATTTGAAAATTTAGATTGCAGGGTGTCCTGGCTTAAGAGTGTTAAGCTATGGCAGCAGAGTAGGAGCCCAAGTAGTATTAGAGACCTGCAATACACGATGAGAGAATTTTGAATGAAACATTTTTACTAGAATGATGCTTGACAATTCGTTAGTCTCTTACAACGGAAGCTAAAAAGACTAAAAGAAAGCAGTAAAAGTTTTACTGCTTTCTTTTTTATCTATTACGGAATGATGTCGCCAATACGGGTATAAATTGCGTATAACATACACCCTATGATTGCCACATAGCAAAGCCCCTTTTCAAAATTACCTGGTTCCTTTATACGGTAAATTTTTGTGTCTTTTAACAAGTTGGGGAAAAATAACCATATCAACCTTAACAAAAAGCTAAGGATACCATAAGTGCAACTGATAACAATAATTAAAGAGGAAATTTTCATAAAATTATTTTTTCTGTCAAATTATATGTTATGCTTTTTAAATAAAGCTAATAAAAATCATTCAATAATTTCTTTGGGTAGAGTGTGATTAATTATTGGATTCGGATCGGAATTGCCAGAGTTGTCTGGAACTTGATACCACCAACCTACACATTCACCAAATTTTAAAACTGCCCATCCTACAGCAAACCATGCACAAGCTTTGCCTATAATACTTTTAGCTAATCCAATAACTGTACTGATGGTTGCTCCACTATTCCATAAGTTAACAAAATTTTTTACTAAGGCTGAAATTCCGGCTATAGTACCCACAGCCTCCATGAAACAACCAAATGCTTGGCCCGGATCCATGCTGCCTTTAGGTTGGCCATCAATTGGCTCTTTTGGTGCTAAGTCTCTTTCCTCAAAGGGTATTACTGCTAAGCCGGTAAGTAGAACACCCTGGTCGTCTAAATCATTTAAATCTTCGCCATATTTTTCTTTTAAGTACGCCCTTATATCACTTGCGCTTTCTGTTAGATGCTCCTGAATCTTTTTTTCATCGTCTTTGTTCTTCAAAATTTCCGGGTTCATTTTTTTATAAATTTCACATAGAGAGCCTGGCAAAGGTTTGTTAGGTAATTTTGAATCAAGAAGTAAATTTGAATTGTTTTTTGCAAACGACAAAAAGCATATCAATAGCATTATTGAAAGTGAAATAATCTTTTTCATTTTAAAAATTTTCATTTCCCTACTCTTTTCAAAAATCCGGTTTTCGGGATAGCCGTGGCAAATGGTAATGCGGCCAAATGGTATTAAAGAAAAATCAGGTGGTATTGATAGTGTTTTGAGTAAGGAAGCAGAAAAAGGAAACAGGTACCTGTAAACCTTGCCCTTTGTTTTGCAAGCCGGGCTAGCTTGTATCAATACCATTTGATAGAGCAAACATACAAAGGCACAAAAGCCATAAAAAAGAAAATTCCCCTTTTTTTGGGTATTTTTCTTTTTTATACGGTGGTAAAATAACTTAGAATTGTGGTGAAAAAATGCTGCTATTTATTAAGCAATCGTTGCTTTTTTGTATGTGTTTCTGTTGCCGCTTGCAGTCGCTGAAAGTATTATTACTAAGGCCGCCGTATAAATTACACACCTAAAGTTTGTGTAATAAGAAAGCCACTTGCTATAAATAAAACATAATTACATTTTCCAAACATAATAGCTTAAAAATGCAAATAGGATAGTTGTTAAAACAAAGAAGAATATTTCTGCTTTGAGATGGGAATTATCTTTATTTTTTATTGCTTTTATAAGCCCTTTTATACGTATGGTGTAAACGGATATCGCTAATCCAATTATTATGTATTTCATAAAAAATACAATTTAAGGTTCTATTGTAATGAAGTTGAGGTTTGCATCAAGTTGTATTGGGGTGTTTCTAAAGTCTGGTTTTGTACCGTCAAAAGGCTGTTGATAATCTTGCGCTTCAACTAACAGGCAAAAAGAAAACGAGCCAACTGCTAAAGCTACTCCAATTGAGCCTAAAAATCTTTTGGCCACTGCTGTAAATGCTGTTCTTATTGATGACATTGTCCATACTGTTGCATTTGACCCTCCTAATGCCCAAGCTGCATCAACACCAAGTGCTCCCAAAGCACAGGTACCAACTTCGCCCCAGGTCAAGTTTTCATTAACCGTAATACCTGGTATTCTAAAACCAAATGTTCTCAGGTTTAATGTTGCAAAAGCTAATTTAGAACTTATGTCGTCAATATCAATTTCTATATTGTTCATTTTTGCTAATTCATACCCATATTCTGCTAAAGGGTTGGTTATTTCTAAAATTTTATTTTGATATTCTTCAGAAAGGGGCATTTTTCCAGCTATCAGGTTGATCCTGTATTCCGAAAGATTTATTTCAGATGGTTTTGATTTGAGCAAAACATTGTCAATTTCATGGGTTGTATTTTCAATCATTTTGAAATAACTTGAGTCATCCTCTTTAAACTTAGTAAGTTCCTGTGCATTAATATAACCTACTGTGCTAAACATACTGACGAATAAAAGCACACTTGCTTTGGAAATAATCTTTTTCATGTTGATAGAATTTCATTTTCCTACGCTATACAAAATCTAGTTTCGGAATTGCCTTAGCAAATGATTAGAACGGCCAAATGGTATTAAAGAAGAATCAGTTGGTATTGATATGTTTTGAGCAAGAAGTGGAAAACGGAAACAGGCACCTGTAAACCTTGCCCTTTGTTTGCGGCCTGGGCCCAGCTGTATAAATACCATTTGATAGATCAAACATACAGCAGCACAAAACTCATAAAAAAAGAAAAATCCCCTTTTTTAAGGGATTTTTCTTTTTTAAAAGGTGGTAAAATGACTTAGACTTGTGGGATAAAAAGATGCTATGGAAATTTATAAATTCATGCAAAGCTTTCAATTTTGTTGTATGGTATTATCATTTTTATACTCCTTAAGGACTATTAATAATAATAAAGTCGTCTTTTATATGAAGGGGTTTTATTGGTATTCTTTTGTAGCTGTGATGTCAACGACTTTTGGTATGGTTATGCTTTTTACCAACGAAGTAATGTCTCACTCTTTTTTTATGGCAAATAAGCTTTCGTTTATTTTTCATTTTGTATTTCTTAATGTTTTTATTTATCGTGTTTTGAAAAATGCAGTAATAAAAAGACTATTTATTTTTATATTTAGTCTCTTTTTGTTTGTTATTTTATATATTCTTCTAAAAACATTAGTTGATAAAAACTCTTACGTGGTTAATACAATCACCAATTTTTTTTTAGTTGTTTCTTGTTTTTTCTATTACTACGATTTTTTTGAAAGCGTACCAGTAAAAAAATTATTTTATGAATCATCCTTTTGGGTCGTTGGAGGGATATTTATTTGTATGACAGTTACAGTACCGCTTAATGCAATAAGAGGTTTTTTCCCGAGGGAATCAAGCGATGAGATAAACTTATATATGGGAGCGATTGCCAGTTTTTCTTATGGCATAATGCATCTTTCTTTTGTAAAAGCATACTTATGTTCAACCAAGCTTCAGGAAATAGCCTAATTATACTAATAGTTGTCTTTATTACTCTGCTTTCACTTTTTGGGGTATTTATTGTGACAATTATATACCGTTATCAAAAAAAGCAGATCGCCTATTATAAAGAAATGGAGGAACTAAAAGCAACGCATGAAAATACACTGCTTCAATCCCAACTCGAAGTACAAGAACAAACCTTTCAACATATAGCCAGGGAAATTCATGATAACATTGGGCAAAAACTTACCCTTGCTAAATTGTACCTTAATACAGTTGCTTATACAGATATGGATAATGTAAAGTTTTCTGTAAATGATTCACTTGGTTTAATTACAGACTCCATTAGTGGCTTGAGTGATGTTTCAAAAAGCATGGGCACAGAAATAATATTAAATAATGGCCTTGTTAAGGCCATTGAAATTGAATTAAGCAAACTCAATAAAACCGGGCTTTATAACGGTACCAGCAACGTAACAGGCAAGGAAGTTTTTTTAAATGGCAATACAGAGATTGTTATTTTCAGGATAGTGCAGGAGTGTATCAATAATTTTATTAAGCATGCTGGTGGCAACTGTATTACTGTTTGCCTTAATTATTCCTGGAACCAACTTGCATTAGAAATTGCCGATAATGGCAAGGGTTTTAATCCAGGCATTGCTTCAAACGGTTCCGGGCTTATCAATATTAATAAAAGAGCTGCGATGCTAAATGGAACCTGCAGTATCAGCAGTAATGAAAAAGGAACCAATATCACCATTAATATTCCAATCAATGAAAACACAACCTAGGCAAACAATTATACTGGCAGATGATCATATTCTTTTGAGGGATGCCTTAGCAAGCCTCATCAACAGGTTTGAAAATTTTAAAGTGATAGCTGTTGCTTCGAACGGCACTGAAGTGTTGGATGCAGTTAAAGCAGGTGAAATACCTGATATTATTATCCTTGACCTTAACATGCCCAAAATGGACGGATATGAAGTGACAAAGTGGATAAGCTTTTATCATCCTCAAATAAAAATCCTGATCCTTACTATGTACGACAGCGACATTGCACTCATACGCCTGCTGCAGGAAGGTGTGAGAGGTTTTTTAAAAAAAGATATTCATCCTGACGAGTTGAGAAATGCTCTGGAGACTGTAGTGGAGCATGGCTATTATTACACCAACAGCACCAGTGGAAAAATTGCCGCTCTTTTCAAAAAGAACAAAGGGGAAACCAGCAGCCTGCAAAAGAATACGCTTACAGAAACAGAAATCGATTTTTTAAAATTGGCCAGCAGCGACATGACTTATAAGGAAATCGCTATGCAACTTAACCTCAGTACCCGTGTGGTTGACAATTACCGGGAAACCTTGTTTGATAAACTGGGTGTACGCAGCAGGGTAGGGCTGGCAATTTATGCTATTAAGAATGGGATTGTTAGTTTTTAGTGTAATGTTAATTGTTAATCGTTATTAGTTTAGCCCAACAGTAATAATGTTATTGTATAGCTTAAAAGCTAACTGGCAATTGCCGAATAACTATTAACGAATAACTGCCCTTAATCAATCAATTTATTCCTCATACCATACATTATCAATCCACCAATCGTCTTCGCATTTACTTTCATTTTCATATTCTGCCGGATGGTTTCAATCGTTCTTGGGCTAAGGAAAATGATCTTGGAGATTTCTTCAGTGGTTTTGTCTTCACTCAACAACTTTAATATTTTAAGTTCCTTCTCATTAAAATTAACAACAGGCGTGGTGCCATAATGCTGGCGTACACTTTTACGCTGCATCAGCTTACCCATAACAGCTTTATTCACCAGGTCGTTAAAATAAAAGTCGTCGTTCATGCAGGTGAGGATGGCATTGTATATCTCTTCCGGGTCGGTGGTTTTGGTAAGATAGGCGTTGGCCCCCATTTCCATCATCTTGCTTATCATCTGCTGGTCATCGTACATGGTAAGCACAATTATCTTTACTTCCTCATATTCTTTCCGCAGTATTTCAATAGCATTTATACCATCGATCTCCGGCATACGGATGTCCATCAGTAATACATCCGGCAGCTTAATGGTCATTTTATGCATCAGGTCTTTGCCATCTTCAGCTTCCCATAGCATTTTAAGGTTGTCTTTACCCGAAAGCGCCATTTTAATTCCATCCCTGAAAATTTTATGATCGTCGGCTATGGCAATTTTTATAAGATATTCAGCGGAGTTGGTCATTGATTCTTCGGCTTGTTTTTTAGGCATATTTGCAGGTTTAAAATTAGTTATTAATGGTTAGTAACTTAAAAGCCTTTTCCATTTAGTTTTCAACAAATCCACAGGGGGCAAACGGGCAAGTTGTCAAGAGGCAAGATGGCAAAAAGAACCTCCCCACACCTAAAGTTTACACTTTTTAAAACCCCCTTAAGGGGATTTAGGAGCGTATTTCTACTTAGTCATTTTACTATCCAATTTACCCCATTAAAGTAATTACGCCAATTCAAAAACAGGGTATTACTGCTCTTCTTTCCGGCATTCATCAACTATAACTTTGTTCTGTTGGCCGGTGCTAAAGGGTTTACATGGTAGTTTCGTAAAATTGTATGTTCAATCCTTTAAAAACCGCAGGCAGCATAGTTTTGGTAAAATTATTTATGCGTTTATGCAGCAGTGCCGGCCAGCATTTTTACAGCCCGTTTTAAGCCATTCAGAAATCAATCAGCTCCCTTTATGCAACGGATGATCTTTTAAGATCCCCTTTTAAAGTGATCCCCCTTTGGGTCATATAATCCTGGCATCTTCAGTCTTCAACTTTTCACCTTAACCTGCCCCACGTAACATTACGATAGTAAAGTTCCTGCAAAGTAAATAGTAATTTTACTATATTCGCAAAGTATTTTTACCTGTTTTTTCAGGTAGCTATTACGTCCTTTTGGGCTGAAATCCTTTACAGTACTGTATTTGGGCTTGCTTTAAGAGAGATTTTAATGTGATACCCATTGTTCAGGATGCGGTTTACAGGGAAGTTTGCCTTACGAAACTATCAAGTAAACCTCTAAATCTTACCGAAATATGCTGGAACATCTAAGACTTACTGCACATTGTA
This sequence comes from uncultured Chitinophagaceae bacterium, assembly GCA_963814445.1. Classification (GTDB taxonomy): domain Bacteria; phylum Bacteroidota; class Bacteroidia; order Chitinophagales; family Chitinophagaceae; genus Ferruginibacter. Next base: position 239,286 of record CAWFCU010000010.1, on the reverse strand, counting down.
TGCGATATAAATTTTGATGATAGTAGGTTCTTAGTTATATTTGAAAAAACCTAATTCTTATCATTGTAAATGTTTTAGATTTATATCACTTACGCCTCTGAACTGACACCTTGCATTCTTTGTCTGTCTTATATAAAAAGTATAAGGACGAAAGAATTCAAGGTGTTTTTTTATTTACCAGTCTTTTCTAGCATTTTTTCTATGTACTTTCTTTTTTTTATCAACTGTCACAAAAAATTTTGAAGCAGCTCGACTTATTCAAAGGCTTTTTCCTGTTAATAGAATTTGCCCTCTTTTGGGTTATTTTTATTTTTTAATAATAAGGAATAAACATAAGGGGCTTATATTATCTACGACTACAATTTTGCTTTGGGGATTATTTATATTTGATTTTATAACAAATAAACAAAAACCGTCTTTTTTTCCTTTATCGTATTGAATGCTTTTTATTTCTATTAATTATTTTGTACTACTTTTTTGAAAAGTTACAGTACATAACTGACACACCACTATTTTATATCTCCAAGCTTTTGGATTTCTGTTGCTTTGTTAATTTATTTTTCGGGTACTTTTTTTCTTTATTTATTTTCTAATCTCAATGTTTAAAGATCCAAATTTTAAGGATCAGTATCATCTTATTTACGGATGCTTTACAATAATAAAAAATATTCTTTTATGTACAGCCATAATAATCAATCAGAACTGAGGAAAGAAATGCAAGTAATAATAAAGGTTATTTTTCTGGCAAGATTGATTTAGAAACATTTTACCCATTAGCGAAAAATACTAACCATAACCTACAATGATTTTTTTACAAGCAGCCACCGGCGCAGGCTCCGGTTCAAATTATATAATGCTTCTTGGTACACTTGGTATGGTGAGCCTTACCCTGGGCATTGTGTTCTTTGTAATTTTTCACCAGCGAAAAGTTACCCGGTTTAATATGGATCTGAAAAAGCTGGAAGAAGAAAAGCAGCAGGCTTTGCTGAATGCCTCTATCAAATTCCAGGAAGAAGAGCGTAACCGTATTGCTGCCGATCTGCATGATGATGTGGGCCCGCTGCTGGCAACTGCCCGCCTGTACCTGAATGAAAACATTATTAACCAGGAACCGGCTGCACAATTGCAATCTATCTTTAGTGCCAAGCAAATTATTGATGATGCCATACAACTTATCCGCAACATCAGCCACAGCATGATGCCGCCCACACTAAAAAACTTTGGGTTGGAAAGTGCATTGAGTGATCTGTTCCAAAAAATTAATGGCAGCGGCAATTTAAATGCAAGTGTTCGTTTTCATGATTACCGCACAAGGATTAAACTTGAGCAGGAGTTGCATATCTTCCGTGTGGTGCAGGAGTTGGTAAACAATATCATGAAACATAGCAATGCAGGCTTTATACATCTTACACAAAATGCCAATGCCACTCACAGCTACTTCAGGCTGCATCATGATGGACAGGGAATTATACAAACAGAATTTGACAGGCTTAACCATACATCAGGCGGGCTTGGCTTAAAAAATATTGCCAGCCGTGTAAAAGTACTTAATGGAAGAATATTTTTTGAAATAGACCCGAGCCATACCTACTATAAAGTAACAATTGAAGTACCCAAGGAAACCAACTTCTAAAGGCGAGATGTAAAAAATCAGTTCGCTTTATTCTTCTTTTTAAAACATGTGCAGCATCAAATGCAAAGTGTTTTTCACTTCTGAATTTCTACTTATTCCTGATAGTAATTTTACTGTAGTAAAAACCAGTTATGCACAAGTAAAAGTCATAAGTAGATAAAGATGCGGCAACATACTGGTAATTGCCTTTTGTTTTTCATACATTTGTTTTGTTGTTTAACCACAAAGTATGATGATGTTTGAAAGCCAACCGCTTAATTCAAAATTATAATCTGTAATAACAACACACCAAAGCGAACAACTACTCATAATCTTATCCAGTGTTTTTTCTATGGACCAAATAAAAGTTGCCATTGCAGATGATCATCAAATCTTCCGGAAAGGTGTTATACTTTCTATGCGATCTTATACCAACATTAAATTTATTGCAGAAGCAGAAAACGGCGAAGACCTTATAAAAAAAATAAGAGAAGAAGAACCAGATGTTGTATTGTGTGATTTAAAGATGCCGGTGAAAGATGGTATTGATACTACAAGACAAATAACAAAAGAGTTTCCAAAAATAAGGGTGATAATACTAACGATGTATGAAGATGAAAGATTTGTGGGGCACCTGATGGATTGCGGCGCTGCCGGTTATTTATTAAAAAGCACAGAGCCTGCAGAAATAAGAAAAGCAGTTATGGAAGTAATGCGAACGGGTTTTTATCTTAAATCCTTTTGTGAACAAAGTGCTTATTAAGAAAGAATTACAGTAAACAAAAATTCAATCCTTCTCTTAGCTCTGAAGTAGTTATAAGCGACAGGGAAAAAGAAGTACTTACACTTGTGTGCATGGAATATACTGCAGCAGAAATTGCAAAGAAAATGGAAGTAAGCCCACGTACTGTTGAGGCAATTAAAGACAGGTTGATGGAAAGGTTTGGCGTGAAAAATTCTGTTGGCCTTGTTTTTTATGCAATGAAGAACCAGTTGATTGAGTAAAGTTATTAGTGATGAGTGATTGGTGATCAGTTTGCGAAGCTGATAGAGACTTAAAACTAAAACCAATAACTGATAACTAATAACTAATAACTAATCACTGTTCTATAATCTCTATCATCCCCAAATTCCCCGTAACCAAAAAAACACAGCGTTTGTTTTCAAAAGCTTCTGATTGAACACAGGCAATGAATGGGCACCTTTTTCTTCAAATGATTTCAGCGTATTGTCAAATTCATTTTTTGTTACTGTGTATCCTGTATGATAGACGGTAATTCCTTTGCTGATCATTTTTTTTAAATGCAGGTTGTCATCTGCTGGTTCTATCAATTCTGTTAATACTGTATTTTCAGTTTGCTGTACAAAAGTGATTTTTACTTTTTGAGAGTTGATGTGTACGGTATCAAAAACCTTAAAAGGCTTTCCCAATAATAATTCGTTTTCAACAAGCCATGCAGCAGTGTCAGCAGTTAAAAAGCCATAGTGGTGCAGGATGAGCGTAGGCATCAGCAATGTTGCAATGAGATTTTATTTAAAACAATCCAAACAGCGTGGAATCAATTTTATTGATGACCTGCCCAAAATGTTCTTCGTTTTCTGCAAACTTATTGCTGTCTGCATTGATCATAAGCAATGGGCCTTCTTTATAATTCTCAATAAATTTATCGTAGTATTCGTTTAGTTTTTTCAAATAATCCAGGCGGATATTTTCTTCATATTCCCTTCCACGCTTTTGTATTTGTGCAACCAATGTAGGTACAGATGCTTTTAAATAGATCAACAGATCCGGCGGCTGCACCATTGATTTTAATGTTTCAAAAAATTTATAGTAGTTATCAAAATCCCTTTTTCCCATCAGGCCCATATCATGCAGGTTAGGGGCAAATATGTTGGCATCTTCATAAATAGTCCTGTCCTGTATCACTGTTTCTGTACCACGGTGTATTTCTAATAATTGATTTAGGCGGCTGTTTAAAAAATATATCTGCAGGTTAAAACTCCATCTTGGCATGTCTTCATAAAAATCATTCAGGTAAGGGTTGTGGTCCACATCTTCAAACTGTGGGATCCATTTGTAATGCTTGGCCAGCATTTCTGTCAAAGTTGTTTTTCCTGCACCAATATTTCCTGCTACGGCGATATGTTTTGGTTTTTTTGTTTTTGCCATAATACCCTAATCCGCTATGAACGGAAAATTTAAATTTGATTATAAGATGTTGTATGTTATTTCAAAAATTGAATGTAGGTAAAGTTTAATACTTTGCAAATTATTAAATCTCCAAAAGCCCTTTCAGTGGTTGGTGCTACTAATAATTTAATCCAATGGCTTCCCTTACCAATTGCATGGTGGCTTTGGCACTTGCCCTGGCTTTTTCTGCTCCCTTTTCCATTACTTCTTTCAGGTATTTTTCATCATTTAAAATGTTGTTTACCTTATTCCTGATGGGGGCGATAAAGTTCACCATGTCTTCTGCCAGTTGTTTTTTCATATCGCCATAGCGGATGGTACAGTTATTATAATCAGCATCATATTTTTGAATCACTTCTTCGCTGCTTACCAATTTCATCAGGCCAAAAATATTTTCTATATAATCGGGTTTGGGAGAATTCATGTTCAGTTGGACCGCCATCCGTTTTTGCTCTTCATCACTTTCTTTCTTATCATATCATCCTCATCTGCCAGGTACAAAGTAGCCATCTGGTTTTCACTCTTGCTCATTTTGCCGCTGCCATCAAGGCTTGGCACTTTTACCAGTTCCTGGTTGTAATTAAAAGCAACCGGCTCAGGAAAAACTTCGCCATAACGGTGATTAAAACGGTTGACAAAATTTCTTGCCATTTCCAAATGTTGCTCCTGGTCTTTACCTACAGGCACATATTTGGCCCGGTGCAAAATAATATCTGCAGTTTGCAATACAGGGTAAGTGAGTAAGCCTGCATTTACATTATCAGGATGCTGCCTTGCTTTGTCTTTAAAGGTTACCGTTTTTTCCAGTTCACCTTTATATGCAAGCATATTCAGGTACAAATACAATTCAGCTGTTTCATACACATGGCTCTGGCAATATAATGCTACTTTATCAGGATCCAATCCACAGGCAATATTTTCTGCCAGTACACGGTGAACATTTGCTTTTAGTTCTTTTGTATCAGGATGTGTGGTGAGAGAATGCAGGTCGGCCACCATAAAGTAACATTCAAAATCTTCCTGCATTCGTACATAATTGCGGATGGCACCAAAATAATTACCGAGGTGTAAAAAACCTGTTGGCCGGATGCCACTCATTACGATTTCTTTCTTATTGCTCATAAGGCGGCGAAGATATGCAAAAAGGCTAAGTTTGCAAAAGGCATATAAGCAATAAAGCATATAGGCAGTTGGCAAGGAAGTAAATATATAATCATACAAATAATCCCGATAGCTATCGGGATCAATCATCAGTAATCCCCATTTATCCAATCATCTTAGGTTCAATCTATCAATCATCAATAATCTCCTTTATTTTTGTTTGATGGAAGTAAATGATGAAATGGTTGAAAAACTGGCTAACCTGTCAAGGCTTCAGTTTAATGAATCAGAAAAGCAATCTATTAAAACTGACCTGCAAAAAATGATTCAATTTGTGGAAAAACTAAATGAACTGGATACAACAGGGTGTTGAACCATTGCTGCACATGAGTGACAATGTAAATGTATTAAGGGAAGATGAAGTAAAAGGAAGTATAGAAAGAAAAGAAGGATTAAAAAATGCACCGCAACAGGATGGTGTGTTTTTTAAAGTTCCGAAAGTGATAAAGAAGAATAGATATAGAAATGACAAGGAGTAAGCAAAAGTAATTGTCAATTGGAGGCAGAAGGCAAAGGCAGGCAATCATACAAATCATATCAATCATCAATTAACTGCGATTAAAACATCATCATTAAATGGCTTCAATCATTCATTTAGAAAATATTTGTAAAAGTTATTATTTAGGTAAGCAGGAACTGCAGGTATTGAAAGGTATTAATCTTGATATTTTCAAGAATGAATATGTGGCGTTGATGGGCCCCAGCGGTTCTGGTAAATCAACATTGATGAATATTTTGGGTTGCCTGGATTCTCCCACAAAAGGAAGATATATTTTGAATGGAAAAGATGTGAGCCGCATGCATGGATAATGACCTTGCAGAAGTAAGAAACAAAGAAATTGGTTTTGTATTTCAGCAATTTAATTTATTGCCAAGGCTAACAGCTTTGGAAAATGTAGCACTGCCACTTAGTTTACAGTGGTATCAATAAAAAAGAAAGAGCAGAAAGGGCGATGGATACTTTGAAAAAAGTGAAACTGGAAGACAGGAGCCATCATAAACCAAATGAACTGAGCGGCGGCCAATGCCAGCGTGTAGCTATTGCAAGAGCACTGATCAATAACCCTGCTATTATTTTAGCAGATGAACCTACAGGAAATCTTGATTCAGTAACATCTTATGAGATCATGGATATTTTGGGCAAAATACATAGTGATGGCAATACGGTAATATTGGTTACGCATGAAGAAGACATCTCACATTTTGCACATCGGATAATCCGGTTAAAAGATGGTATGGTGGAAACAGATAAGGTGAATGAAAATCCTTCTGTTATTGAACACCAGGTGGTATAAACAGGTCGGAAAGTCCACCCGAAATATTTTCTCTCAACTATTACATGATTTTTTTGTTCATTTACTTCTCAAATAAATAAGGAATGGCATTTAAGATATATACCAAAACCGGCGATGCTGGTAAAACAAGCTTGATTGGCGGCACTAAAGTTTCAAAAAGCCATCTTCGTATTGAAAGCTACGGAACAGTAGATGAATTGAATTCTTATATTGGTTTAGTAGGGGATATGATAAGCGATGAAAAAAGCAAAATCGTATTGAAAGAAATACAGGATCGTTTATTTACCAGTTGGCTCTTCTCTGGCCTGCGATCCAGACAAAGAACCATTGATGAAAATTCCTGACCTGAAAGAAAGTGATGTTGAATTGCTGGAAAAAGAAATTGATAAAATGAATGAAACATTACCAGCAATGAAATCATTTATATTGCCTGGAGGCCATCCTGCTGTTTCCACTACGCATGTTGCCCGTTGTATATGCAGGCGAGCCGAAAGGTTATGTGTTAATATGCAGGAGCATGAGTTATTTGTTGACCCACTCATTATTAAATATATCAACCGCCTTAGCGATTATCTTTTTGTATTAGCAAGATATGTGGGGCATTTATTAGGTATAGAAGATGTGCCCTGGAAACCGAGAGTTAATTAAATAGCCTGTCAACTTTCTTTCTGCATAAACTGTTTAAATTAAAGAAAAATATGTAGGCCGGTTTTGGGAAAAACGAATTGGCTAAAATTTATTTTTGCCCGATGGCAATTTCAGGAGATTGGAAAGTCTTGTTATCAGTGGCATAGTTGCCGGTGTTTTTTACATTGCGGCGGTAGTTCTTAAACATGCTCATCCATTTTAGTTTCAGCACACCAAGAATACCTTCTTTTACAATGCCTTTGTTCATTTTGCTTTCGCCCGCTTTACGGTCAATAAAAGTAATGGGCACTTCAGCAATAAGGAAGTTTAATTTCCATGCTGCAAACTTCATCTCTATCTGAAAAGCATATCCTACAAAATTGATGGCAGAAAAATTCATCGCCTCCAATACTTCCCTGCGGTAACAAACAAAACCTGCGGTTGGGTCTTTCACCGGCATCCAGGTTATCATTCTTGTATAGAGTGAAGCGCCTTTTGAAAGTATTATCCTGTCTGCTGGCCAATTGTCAACCCTGCCGCCATTTACATATCTTGAACCAACGGCCAGCCCGCACCATTCTTACATACTTCATATAGCCTTTCAAGGTCTTTGGGATTGTGGGTAAAGTCGGCATCCATTTCAAAAATATATTGGTAACCATTTCTTAAGGCCCACATAAAGCCATGAATGTAGGCAGTACCAAGGCCCAACTTCCCTTTACGTTCTTCTAAAAATAATTGATTGGGGTATTTTTCAAAAAGGGTTTTTACAATAGCGGCAGTGCCATCCGGCGAGCCATCATCAATTACAAGCACATGGTAATTTTGCTGCAATGCAAACACTGCACCTATGATGCTTTCAACGTTATCCTTTTCGTTGTAAGTGGGTATAATAACAAGTTTTTCCAAGTATAATTGATTGCCGATAATAACGAATTTACGATTTGTACGTTAAATTACGCCAACATATTTTCAACAAACGGTTGCCAACTGTTTTAGTTGTTCTTTAACAGCGTTCTGTTTAATATTTCGGTCAGTTTTTGCTTGGTGTGCAGGGGAAAATCACCCCTCATCATCCAGTCATAATATTGTGGTTCGGCTCTTAATACATCCATTACTGGTTTGCCTTTGTGTTTGCCAAAATTGAATACTTCCACACCCTTATCATCAAAAGAAAAGCGGCGGGCATAATCCACTACTTTGTCTTCGCCAATTACACCTAAAATAGATTCAACTGAAGTGCCCAATTGAGGGTAGCGTTCTATTTGAGAAAGTAATACGTCGATAGTTGCATTTACATCATGCTCTGCACTGTGGGCACCTTCCAGTTCCTTTTCGCAATAAAATTTATAGGCGGCCGTAAGTGTACGGGGTTCCATGGTATAAAATATATGCTGCACATCCACCATCTTCCTGGCGGTAAGGTCAAGGTCAATACCCGTTCTTAAAAATTCTTCCATTAATAAAGGAATATCAAAGCGGTTACTGTTGTATCCACCCAAATCACAATTTTCAATAAACTGCTTTAGTTCGTTGGCACTTTGCTTGAATGTTGGTGCATCTTTCACCATTTCATCAGTAATGCCATGAATTTCTGTTGACTGAGGTGGAATGGGCATTTCGGGGTGGATGAGTTTTCTCTTTACCTGCCTGCTTCCATCGGGCATAATTTTCACAATGGCAATTTCAATAATACGGTCTGTAGAAAGATTAACGCCGGTAGTTTCCAAATCAATAAAGGCAATAGGCCTTTGTAGCTGTAAAGACATGTGGGTATTTTATTTAGAGATGACTTATAGAATTTGGATCTTTAGTTTTCTTGTTTTCAGAGCCGCAAACCTAAAGTTAATTTCTGGAATTACAGTAACATTATTGTTTAGTTTTTTGTACAAAGCCTGATAGTATTTTTACTAAATCTTTCCAAACTTCTTATAATAGGCAATTAAAAAACCTGTTACCTCATCGTATGTAAGCAGGCCGGAAGGCTGTTCATTTTTTTCCAGGTATTTTCCATAGATCCATTTAAACACGGGTTCAACAGGGGATTGATGGGCTTCATTAAATTTTTTTAATTCTTTAAGGTCCGCTTTTACTCCCGGTATTAATTGCTTGGAGAAATATTTTGCTTTGGTTGAATCAAGCATGAAAAGGTTTCGCTGAGCATACATATACAGGTCGAGATAAACTGAATACTGAAATAAAGTATCGGCAGATGAAGCAGCAGCAAGGTATCCTACAAAATTGGCTTCATTTTCTTTTGCATAGCCAAGCTGGTGAGCCACTTCATGGCAGGCAGTAAAAGGCTGCAAAAATTTTGGTACAGTGGTATTCAATTGGGCTTCGCCGGTAAAAGGATTATAGTAGCCAATGAAGCCTATGTAATTTCCAGCCCAGCCCCATAGCGATGTTTTTGCAGATGTTGGTTGATAAGCAAGCCAGGGATATTTTACACTAATACCAGCATAAGCTTTTGCAACAGCATCAAATGTTTCTTTGGTGGTTAAATATTTTTTGTTTTGGCGTATCAATGTGTTCTTGCTTTCATTCACTTTTGCCACCAACATTGAATCAATCATTACCAGGTCTGATGTTGAATAATTTTCTTTTTTAATTCCCAACTGGTAGGTAATTCCTTTGCGGTTGTAATTAAACCCCCACAAAAGGTTGAACGAAATATAAATGATCAGGAGTGAAACAACGGTGGAATAAACCTTTGTTTTAAGGTGAGCCCAATTGTATGTTCTCCGGAAGATTTTGATAATTCCTTTTACCAACTTTACTAAGGCCCAAATTATCAATGCGCCATAAATAATATCACCAATACTGAACGGGAGCCAGCCAAAAACATATTTTAATACTTTTGAAATGTGTGGGTAAATGCCTGATGAATAATAGTTTTCAACCAGCAGGGGATGCAGGGAAATAAACCGGATTATTATGGCCGCAGAGAGTAATAGTGCCAGCGTAAACCACTTCTTATTTGGATTCATGTTTTTAAAAATAGCAAATATGGCATCTGCAGGGATATTTTTTAGGCATTTTTGTTGAAAGATGCCAAATTTTGCCTGAAATGCCCTACCTTCGCCGTCCTTTAAACCAAAGGTCATGGGTAAGAGAAATGTATTTGAGATAGCTTTTGTTGGTTTAAAGCCCGGCATTCATGAGTTTGATTACGAGGTTGATGACAAGTTCTTTGCTGAAAAAAGTACCGGAGAATTCACAAACTGTACTGCCAAAATAAAGCTGTTGCTTGATAAAAAAACCGGTTTTATGCTGCTGAAATTTGAAATTGGCGGGCAAGGCGATGTGGTTTGTGACAGGTGCAATAATACCATCGCCAAAGATCTTTGGGATGAATTTAATATGGTGGTGAAGATGGTGGAAAACCCGGAGGAGATGAACGACAAGGAAGAAGACCCGGATATTTTCTATATCTCAAAAACAGAAAGCCACCTGCACCTGAATGATTGGATATATGAATTTGTAAGCCTGAGTGTTCCGATGCAGAAAACATGCAGCGAGGAAGAGTTTGGAGGAGCCAAATGTAACAAAGAAGTGCTGGAAAAACTGAAAGCAATGGGGAATGAGATTGAAACGGGCACAATGCAAATACCATCTGGAAAGGGCTTGAGCAGTTTAAGAAAAGTTACAAAAACAAGAAAGAAAAAACAATAAATAATAAACAATTAAAATTTACAGATATGCCAAATCCCAAACGCCGCCATTCGCAACAACGCAGCGCAAAAAGAAGGACGCACTACAAAGCAGAAGCTACTACTTTAACCGTAGATAAAACCACGGGCCTTACACATGTACGCCATCGTGCCCATGTAAGCGAAGGAAAATTATACTACAAAGGACAGGTGGTTGCTGAAAAAGCGCCCATTAAAGCATAATATTTTTTCTATTACTGCATTCTAAGTTTTACATTCGATAAGTGAATGTGAAACTTAGAATTTTTTATTTAAAGAACCTACTATGAATATTGGCCTTGATATGATGGGTGGCGACTTTGCCCCGTTAGAAGCAGTAAAAGGTATTACAGGTATTTTTGCCTGATTTCACAAAACGATATTGCACTTACACTGATCGGTGATAAAGAGAAAATAGAATCGTTGCTTCAGGAGTATTCTGTTCCTCAAAACAATATTCACATCGTTCATGCAGAGCAAATGATTGAAATGCATGAGCATCCCACCAAAGCATTAAGGGAAAAACAACAATCTTCCATCGCTATTGGTTTTCATTTGCTGGCAACAGGAAAAATTGATGCATTCATCAGTGCAGGTAATACAGGCGCTATGATGGTGGGAGCCTTGTTCAGCATCAAAGCACTTGAAGGTGTAAGCCGGCCCACCATTGGAGCTTATATGCCAAGAGAAAATGGCAAGCTTGGGTTTATTGCTTGATGCTGGTATTAATGCAGATTGCAAACCGGAAAACCTAAACCAGTTTGCCATACTCGGTTCTTTATTTGCCGAACATATTTTGGGTATTGAAAAACCAAAAGTTGGGTTGATGAATATTGGTGAAGAAGAAGGGAAAGGAAATATTTTGGCGCAGGCGGCTTATCCTTTATTGAAAGAAAATAATCTTATCAATTTTGTTGGCAATATTGAAGGCCGTGATATTTTGCTTGATAAAGCTGATGTGATGGTTTGCGAAGGGTTTACAGGCAATGTGGTTTTAAAAATGGCAGAAAGTGTTTATGATATTGTACAGCGCCGTGGCATTAAAGACGAACATTTTGACCGCTTTAATTTTGAAATATATGGTGGCGTTCCTGTACTTGGGGTAGCCAAACCTGTTATCATCGGTCATGGTATTTCACATGCCACTGCTTTTAAAAATATGATCGCTATTGCACAGCGGATGATCGAAAAAGATCTGATGAAAAAGATGCAGGAGGCATTTACAACATAATTATTTTTTATAAAACTCATCCCACACAATAGTCTTCCCGGTTTTGGCAGATTGTTTTGCTGCTTCTAAGATCTTTATTACAATTTCATTGTTTTCTGCAGTGGAAAGATCAAAAGCTGCCGGCTTAATATTTCCCTCAATCACATTTTTAAAATATATAAACGGATCGTTGCGGTTTTCTGGTAATGCCTGTGCGGTTTGAGATATGGCTTCTTTATTTTCATCTTCTTTAATCATCATGTCTGTTCCATTTTTGCAAAGCACATAACCGGTTACTCCATACACCTGCATATCCTTCCTGTTATACGGCCAGTTCCACGAAGCTTGTATAATTACCTGCGCTTTTTTATAAGCAAGGATAATTGTTGCTTCATCATCCACTTTGGGATATATTTCTGGTTTTATCTGTTGTATAATGGCAGTTATTGTTTGTGGATGTTCTCCTTTCATAAACCATGTGCTGAGATTGGCGCCATAGCAACCAAAGTCAGAGATTGCTCCACCACCATTTAACACAGGATCGGTGAGCCATGCTAAAAATTCAGGGTTGCAGCCAATTTCTTTTGGCCCTTTATGCCCGGTATTAAAAACAATTTTCCGGATGTCTCCAATGGCTTTGTCAGTATTTACAATTAGATACGCTTTTTAATTGCTGCCATACCAGGTGCTTTCATAGTTGGTTAGCAAAAAGATATTATACTTTTTTGCAAGCGCCAGCATTTTATTGCCATGTTCTACACTTACAGCCATCGGTTTTTCCACCATTACATGGATGCGTTTTGGTGCACAATGCTCCACCACTTTTAAATGATTGTAAATAGAATTGTATGCCAGCACAGCCTCTGGCTTTACTTTGTCTATCATTTCTTCCATTGTTGAATAAACAATCGCCATGCTGTATCCATGCTGTTCCGAATATCTCCTTGCTAGCGATGTATCACTTTCTGCAATGCCAACAATTTCTATATCGCCTCTCTTTTCCCTTCCTAATATCCAATGCACATGTGCATGAGAAAGCCCAACGATGGCAACTCTTAGCGGTTTATCTTTTTTACCATCTGTTTGCGCATTCATTTTAAAAATGAAACAAGTAAAAAGGGAGAGTAAAATAATTTTACGCATAGCAGGAGATTTAAAACAAATATAAATAAAGCAGCCATGCAAAAATGCCCTACTTGTGCAGCGAAAAATATAAATCGGTTATCTTACTATCACGGATTTTCCCCATAAGACCTATCTGTGTATATCTGTGTAATCTGTGGCAAAACCCATTCGTGTAAATTTGTGTAATTCGTGGCGAAAACAAAAATCATTTATCTTCATCCCATGAGAATATTCGCTGGCATTATTGCCACCCTTATATGCCTTACTGCTACTGCACAAAAAAAAGCTGCTTATGTAAGTGGCCGTGTGGTGGATGAAAATGATAACACCATTGCATTCAGTAAGCATTATTGTATTGGGCAAAACAACCGGAGAAGTAAGCAACGACTCCGGTACCTTCCGCATTAAAGTGCCCGCCGACAAAACGTTTTGCACTTGAGTTCAGCCATAAAAGTTATAAGCCTGTTCAAAGAAATTTTACATTGAACAATGGCGAAGAAGAATATGTGGTGATCAAACTAAGTAAGAGCAGCAAAGACTTGCAGGAAGTAACTGTGGGCGGCGACAAGCCAAGAGATGAACTGGGTCTTACAAAAATTGATGCAGCTAATGCACTGGTATTGCCCAGCACCATCGGCGGTATTGAAGGCTTGATAAAAATATTGGTGGGCAGCAATAATGAACTCACTTCGCAATATAGCGTACGGGGCGGCAACTATGATGAAAATTTAATTTACATCAATGACTTTGAAATTTTCCGTCCTTATTTAGTAAGAAGCGGCCAGCAGGAAGGATTAAGTTTTATCAATCCTGAAATGGCGGGCAATGTAAGTTTTTACAATGGCGGTTTCCAGGCAAAATATGGTGATAAAATGAGCAGTGTGCTGGATATTCAATACAAAAAACCAAAACATTTTGGCGGCAGTGCGTATGTAAGTTTTTTAGAACAGGGCTTTCATCTGGAAGGCAGTGCTAAAAAAGAAAAGTTTACTTATATATTGGTGTACGCAACCGCAGCAACAGCAATTTACTAAGCAGCCAGGAAACAAAAGGCGCTTACATTCCATCCAGTAACGATGTGCAGGCTTATATAACTTATAAGGTGAATGATAAATGGCAACTGGAAGCACTGGGAAATTTCAGCACTACAAAATTTACCTTGATACCGGAAGATGCTAAAAAAACCTCTTCTGTTTTTTCTCCTTTATTTACTGCTAACCTTGGCCTTGATATATATTTTGCAGGGACAGGAAAAAGATGGTTACAAAACAAATTTGATTGGCCTTAGCGCTATGCATACACCCAATAAAAAGCTAAAACTAAAGTGGATGCTTAGCCGCTTTCAAAATAAAGAAAACGAAAACTTTGATATTGCAGGCGCCTACTTATTTGGCGACAGGGACTTTGATAATAACAGCGCCACTTTCGGGCAAATCATAAATCCGCTTGGTGCAGGCTATTATCAAAACTATGGACGCAATAAATTGGACATTAGTGTTTGGAATGCTGCCTTAAAAGGTTCGCTGGCAGTTGGGGACAGTGGCAAACATTTTATACAGTTTGGTAACAGTATTGAGCAAACAAACATCAATGATAAACTGTACGAATGGGAATACCAGGACAGTGCCGGTTATTCTTTACCGGTAAATACAGGCAGGCTAAATACATTTTATAACAGCACCGCTGATCTCTCTATTCAAAAATACAGTGGCTATGTGCAGGATAATATCAGTTTTAAAAATGATAAGAGAGATATTATTTTCCAGGCTGGCGTACGCTATAATTACAATTCACTCAATAAAGAATTTTTAATAAGCCCCAGGGCGCAGGTAAGCATTAAGCCAAACTGGAAAAAAGATGTGGTGTTTAAATTTGCCGCAGGTATTTATGACCAGCCGCCATTTTACAGGGAACTAAGAAAGCTTGATGGCACTGTAAATACAAATGTAAAATCGCAAAAGAGTTACCAGGTTGTTGGCGGTATTGATTATAATTTTAAAAATGCAGAAAGGCCATTTCGGATTACCACAGAAGCATACTATAAAAATATTACAGACCTGATTCCTTATGATATTGACAATGTAAGGATACGCTACTTTGGTAATAACAATGCTAAAGGATATGCTTATGGTTTGGAAACAAGATTTTATACAGAGCTGGTGAAAGATGCAGAAAGCTGGCTGAGTATTGGGCTGATGAAGACAAAAGAAAATATTGATGGTGATTCATTATTACCAGTATAAAAATGCAGCAGGCGAACCTATCACTCCAAAACAGAAGACCAGGTTGTTGCAGACAGTGTGAGCAGGATGTGGGCTGGCTACGCCGCCCAACCGACAGGATGATAACTGTTGGTTTGTTTTTACAGGATTATTTATCAACCAATAAAAATTTCCGGGTGCATTTGAATATGCTGTACGGAAGTAATATGCCTTTTAATATTCCTAACAGTGTGAAGTACCGGAATGGTTTGGTGATTGATCCTTATATCAGGATTGATATTGGCTTTAGCGCTTTGTTGCTGAGTGAAAAAAGTATGCGCCGCAGCCACAACCCTTTCCGTGGCTTTGATAATATCTGGGCCAGCCTTGAAGTATTTAATTTGATTGACCGGCAAAATACCATCTCTTATCAATTGATAAAAGATTTTTCTAACAGTACTTACAGTATTCCCAACAGGCTTACACCAAGATTGCTGAATTTGAAAGTGGTGGCAAGATTTTAGATAACGTTTAAAAAGTTTGAGGAGTTTAGATATGTTTCGAAACGTTTTTGAACCATGCTTACTAAACCTTTCTAAACCTAAACTTCTAACTCATTTAACTCACCCCATCCACTACCATCTCTTTATTGATCTTTTGTACCAATCCTTGCAATACTTTGCCCGGCCCCACTTCAGTAAAATGAGTGGCACCATCAGCAATCATTGCCTGCACACTTTGTGTCCACCTAACGGCGCCGGTAAGTTGCTCAATCAAATTGTTTTTTATTTCAGCAGCATCCGTTACAGCTTTTGCCACCACATTTTGGTAAACAGGGCAGGAGGGAGTATTAAAAGTTGTTGCTTCAATTGCAGCAGCCAGTTCTTCTTTTGCAGGTAACATTAATGGAGAATGAAAAGCGCCGCCAACAGGTAATACCAATGCTCTTTTTGCCCCGGCAGCTTTCATTTGTTCACAGGCAATTTCAATCCCAATAATGCTGCCACTTATTACTAACTGCCCCGGGCAATTATAGTTTGCAGGCACCACTACTTCTCCTGTTTCATTATGTACTTTGGCACATATTTCCTCTACTTTATCATCTGCTAAAGCAAGCACTGCCGCCATGGTAGATGGATTTAATTCGCAGGCCCGTTGCATTGCTTTGGCACGGATGCTTACTAATTTAAAAGCATCTTCAAAACTCAATGTACCATTGGCAACCAATGCAGAAAATTCACCGAGTGAATGACCGGCAACCATATCAGGCTTTGCTGCTGAGCCTGTAGAAGCATCAATTGTTTTATATGCAATCACTGAATGTAAAAAAACAGCAGGTTGAGTAACATTTGTTTGTTTCAGGTCTTCATCAGTTCCTGTAAACATGATATCTGAAATACGAAACCCGGCAATGTCATTTGCCTGTTCAAATATTTCTTTTGCAAGTGAATTACTTTCATATAAATTCTTTCCCATTCCGCTAAACTGGGAACCTTGCCCCGGGAATATGTATGCATGAGCCATAATGAGTATGTTTTGGATTGGTAATTGAAGTTGGCAAACTTATCTTATTTCTGTTTAAAGTATAAACATAAAAAAAGTTTATTTGAAGGTAGAAATTTCTATCAACAAATAAACCAATAACAATTTAACCAATAAACTAGTGCAGTTTGGCACTGATGAGTTTCACAAACTCACTCCTTGTTTCGTTCTTTTCAAATTCTCCCCAAAATGCTGATGTGGTGGTAACTGAATTCTGTTTTTGAACACCTCTCATCATCATACATAAATGTGATGCTTCAATAACAACCGCCACACCCAATGGGTTGAGTGTTTCTTTAATGGCTTCCAGTATTTGTGTGGTTAATCTTTCCTGTACCTGCAGGCGGCGGCTGTAAACATCCACCACTCTTGCAACTTTGCTTAGGCCTGTTATCCATCCGTTAGGAATATAAGCTACATGCGCCTTGCCATAAAAAGGAAGCATGTGATGTTCACACATACTGTACAGTTCAATGTCTTTTACAATGACCATCTCACTTACATCCTCATGAAACTTGGCAGAATTTAAAATAGCATGAGCATCCTGCTGATAGCCCTGCGTAAGAAACTGCATCGCTTTTGCCAGGCGTTCAGGTGTTTTTAACAACCCTTCCCTGTTAGCATCTTCACCCAACAGGTTAAGTGTTTCCTTGTAGTTTTTTATCAGTCCGGTTGTTACCTCTTCGTCGTACTGATCTATCTTTTTGTAAGCCATCGTTTTGGTATTTAGATTTATTGTACAGGGTATTCTACAAAATTCCTTTCTGTTTCGTACAGCCTTATATGCAAATCAAATTTTTTATCGATCTTTTCCCTTAGGATATTATAAATAACCACTACAATATTCTCTGCAGTTGGGTTCAGGTTTTTAAATTCAACAGTGTCTTCATTCAGATTTTTATGATCAAATCGCTGCAGCACATTTTCATCGATCAGGTCGCTCAGGAATTTAAGGTCATACACATAACCGGTTGCAGGATCAGGCTCACCTGTTAGTTTTACTATCAACTCATAGTTGTGACCATGATAATGAGGATTATTGCATTTGCCAAATACTTTATCGTTTGTAGCTTCATCCCATGCAGGATTGTGCAGGCGGTGTGCCGCATTAAAATGTTCTTTCCTGAAAACAGCTACTTTATTAGCCATAGATTTTTTAATAACGATAAAATACAATGACTAAAAGCAGTAAGCCAAAGCATTATTATTTTACCGGGTGAAACAGCATCTTTTATTATAGCAGAAGTTTGCCGCTCAAATAAAAGATAATGAGGTAATAAATACAGTTAAATGTACAAATTGTTCAGGCAGTAAAAACTAATTGCCGTAATATTCTACAAATATTCTTGGTGTTTCATACAACTTAAGACAGTGCAACTGCACTCCTGCAGGAAGATGGGGTGCCAATTGGTTCCAGATGCCGATCACAAGGTTTTCAATAGAACAAAGTTTCCCTTTCATAAAATCCACATCCTCGTTCAGGTTTTTATGGTCAAGCTTTTCTATTACATGCTCTTTTACAATAATGCTGAGGCGCTTTACATCATATACAAAGCCAGTGTCAGGGTCGGGTTCACCTTTTAGTGTTACATACAATTCAAAATTGTGCCCATGCCAGTTTTCATTGGCGCATTTGCCAAACACCTCTTCATTTTTTTCACGGCTCCAGTTGGGGTTGTACAACTTATGGGCTGCGTTAAAATGTTCTATCCTTGTAATATAAACCATCCGCTTTTAAAAAAATTTCCGCAAAGGTAAAGGCTTGCAGCCAAAATGTAAAGCCTGATTTAAACGAGGGTTTCCAGCCTTCAGTAAAATAATTGTTATCAATCAGGCCCTAAAAAAGGTTGGAAACCCTTTCGGAAACCCCGATTTTTGCGCCATGAAAATTTTATTGACTGCAGCCACCACTTTTGAAATTGAACCGACCCTGCAGCTTATCGAAAAAAAAGGACTTTCTCCAAATATAGAAGTAGATGTTTTGATAACTGGTATTGGCCCGGTAAATGCAACCTACCTCCTTACTACAGCCATTATCAGCAAAAAGCCAGGCCTGGTTTTGCAGGCAGGTATTGCCGGAAGTTTTAATTATGATGATATTCCTGCCGGAAAAATTGTATTGGTAAAATATGATGCATTTGGTGATCTGGGGATGGAAGAAAAGGGAAAATTCACTACGGTATTTGACGCAGGCTTTGCCGGTAAAAATCATTTTCCTTTTACCGATGGATGGCTTATTAATCCACATGCCGTTGCTGAACAATTCAGCTTTGCCGGTTGTAAGATCTGTTACTATCAGCAAAGTGAGTGATAATCCAATTCAGAAGCAGCAATTGGCCAATACATTTTCACCACAAACAGAAACAATGGAAGGTGCCGCATTGCATTATGTATGCCTGCAGCAGAATGTTCCATTTTTACAAATAAGAAGCATCAGCAACGAAGTAGGTGAAAGAGATAAAAGCAAATGGAAGATGAAAGAAGCAGTTGAAAACCTCAATACTGAATTGATAAAGATTTTAAATAATTATTGATTATTAGATCATTAATTATTGAGGCCTCAATCAACAATTAAACAATGCAGCAATTTAACCATACAAAACTTACGCTCGGCTTTTCCCCTTGTCCCAATGATACTTTCATTTTTGATGCATTGGTAAATAAGAAAATTGATGCAGAAGGGTTAGAATTTGATGTTGTGTTGGAAGATGTACAAACTTTAAATAACTGGGCAAAGGAAGGCAAACTGGCTATTACTAAACTAAGCTATGCTGTGTTGCCGTTGGTGCTTGATAAATATATTGTGCTGAATAGCGGAAATGCTTTAGGAAGAGGAGTGGGGCCTTTGTTAATTAGCCACCCCCGCCCCCTGAAGGGGGAGCCTGAAAGTTCTTCTCAAATTGATAGTGTGCAAAATAGTTATATTGCTATTCCCGGAGAAAACACAACAGCTCATTTACTTTTTTCATTAGCTTATCCAAACGCAAAAAACAAGATCTTTTTACGCTACAATGAAATTGAAGATTTTGTTTTAGAAGGAAAAGGATTGGGCGTAATTATTCATGAGAACAGGTTTACTTATGAAGCAAAAGGCTTGAAAAAAATAGTTGACCTTGGCGATTATTGGGAAAAAGAAACCGGCAACCCAATACCTCTTGGTGGTATTGTTATTGATAGAAATATTGACAAATCACTTCAGATAAAAATAGATTCACTCATAAGGAAAAGTATTGAGTATGCTTTCAGCAATTATCCAGAACTAAATAATTACATACGGTTACATGCACAGGAAATGAGTGAAGAAGTAATGCGTAAACATATTGACCTGTATGTGAACGATTATTCTATTGACTTAAAAGAAGAAGGGAGAAACGCTGTGCAAAAATTATTGGATGTTTACAGTAACATTAACAATATAAACATCAGCCGCAGCAATATTTTTGTCGCTAAAAACTAAGAGCCACCCGTTTTGCGGATGGCTCAGTCTTATCTTCTCCGCAATAACTTTGCGGAAGTCATTTTAATATTCGTCTTCATTAAAGAAGAAATCTTCCTGGCTCGGATAATCAGGCCAGATGTCTTCGAGGCTTTCATACACATCACCTCCTTCATCTTCCAGTTCCTGCAAATTTTCAATTACCTCTATCGGCGCTCCACTACGGATCGAATAATCAATCAGTTCATCTTTAGTTGCCGGCCAGGGCGCATCTTCCAAATGAGAAGCTAATTCTAGTGTCCAGAACATCGGTACTTGGGTTTATAATTTTGTGCAAATGTAAATTTTTGGTTCAATCTACCAAATCTGTTTTTTAACAATCAAAAAATTCCCCAATATCATATTGGGGTTTATTGCCCTTTATTCCCTTAACGTTGCAAATAATTAATTATTTTGCCTGATGCTTACTGCAAAAAATATTAGAAAAAACTATGGCAGCCTTCCCGTACTTCAGTCTGTGGATATTGACATCCGCAAAGGCGAAATTGTGAGTATTGTAGGCTCATCCGGGGCAGGAAAAAGTACCCTGCTGCATATTTTGGGAACGCTTGATAAAGCTGATAGTGGCTCTATTATGCTGGAAGGACAGGCTGTTGATACATTAAAAGGCAATAAACTGGCCGCTTTCAGGAATAAATACATCGGTTTTGTTTTCCAGTTTCACCATTTGCTGCCCGAGTTCAGTGCCGTGGAAAATGTGAGCATACCAGGCTGGGTGGCAGGAAGAAAAAGGAAAGAAGTGACCGATGAAGCTATTAGCATCTTAACTACACTTGGGCCTTGGCGACAGGCTGGATAATAAGCCTCAACAACTTTCAGGTGGTGAGCAGCAAAGAGTGGCGGTGGCAAGAGCGCTTATTAATAAACCGGCTATCATCATGGCCGATGAACCAACCGGCAACTTAGATAGTGCAAGGGCGAAGGAACTGCACCAGTTATTTATTGACCTGCGGAATAAATTCGATCAAACTTTTTTGATTGTTACCCATAATGATGAGCTGGCAAAAATGAGCGACAGGGTATTGCACATGAAAGATGGGAGAATAATTGAGAACTGATCAGCTTTTAAAATAAGGCGCTATTTTTTCTTTCAGCACTTGCGGCATTTCACAACGCTTCATTGTTTTGGCATCCATAAAATAAAGCGTTACATCTCCCGTATTTAATAATGCACCTTGTTCATCATATATTTCATGGTGAAAAACAATTTTGTGATGCACAGGCATTTCTTTTAAAATTGTTTTTACTGTAATCAGGTCTTCATACTTGGCTGGCCGCAGAAAGCGGCTGTGTATATCCACCACTGGCATAATGATGCCCATGGCTTCAATATCCTTGTAAGAGTAATCTAATTTTCTTAACCATTCGGCACGGCCTATTTCATAAAATTGTGCATAATGCCCATGATAAACCACTCCCATCTGGTCGGTGAGGGCATAGTGAATGCGTATTTGATTTTCTGCAATAAACATTATGGTTCGGTTATATCGTTTTCATTATTGCCACCAATATCATCACCAATAGTTATCGGTTCATCATCCACACTGCCGGCAAAATAATTTGCAAAAGGCTTTGCGGCCATTAGTAACACAAGCGGTAACAATAACTTCGTAAAGACCATCAGCCAGTCAGTAGGAGTGTTGTAGCTATCAGGGATAAACCTGCTTCCCGCCTTTGAAGCAAAACCATTTATAAGGCCTTTGATTAATGCAGGCAGGTTTTGAAGCAGGTAATAAAAGCCCATTACAATTAATAAAACATACAGCAGGTCAACCGGCCTGCTGATAATTTTAAACGAAGTACCGATGTTTGCTTTTTCATAAATAAAGTCGGCAATGCTCCTTGATTTTACAAACAACTGCCAGCAGATAGCTACATATAGTAATGTAACAAGCAATGAAACAATGGTTGGGATCATCACACCAAAACTATATTCCCCGATAGCAATTGTATATACAAAACTTATAAGCGTGGCAATCAAATACTGAAGGCTTGTAATGGCAATGACTATTGCCATTATTATAATCACCAGTTGAACTGCATCTCCTTTTTTCATGTTGGTATACTTAAGGGTTATTTACCTGTCATTCCATCCACACTTATTTTACCGGGGCCAAGCAATAGCAATACGATATAACTGCACAGGTAAACCAAAGCTGCCTGCAGGTTTCCTTCTTTAGTGAAAACTTCTGCATGATGAGCCATAAAGAAAGCCACACACATAGCAATGATCAATGGGATGGAAGCTAACCTTGTAAACAAACCAAGAATTAAAAAAACAGAACAAAAGAACTCTGCAAATACAAGCAATGCCAATTCTGTTTTAGCTCCAATTCCCAATCATGCTTTGAAATGCCATTGGGCCAGTAAGCATATCATTAAAATGTGTGAGTTTGTTGTAACCAATTTTAATCATCATGCACCTACTACAATTCTGAACAACAGTATTGCAAAATTGAATGCACCTGCTGAATAATGTGTTGACATTAGTTTCTTCATAACTGAATTTTTAGTGCTGCATTTTTATGAATGAAATGCATAGTTTACTTTACCTTTTCTTTAACAGCCCTGCGAATGTACATTCGTTTCTGTTACCGTTGAATCCGTTAGTTATCCACTTATTCACAAATGCTTTGGAATGATGTTTGACATGATGACAGGTAAAGTTACTTTTGCAACGGTTATTATAAGAACGAATCAGCACCAACATGGTAAAACAAATCAGTCTTTCATTTTTATTTCATCGCAATATTTTCATCCGCCCTCTTTTCACAGCAAACACATGTGTTTACTGATACTGAAAAAAAGTTTAAAGAGGCAAAGCAACTTTTTATTCAACAACAATATGCATTGGCTTATCCATTGCTGCAGCAGGTAAAGGAAGCATTTCCTGATAACCAGATCAGCAATAATACTTACCTGCATGATGATATAAACTATTATTTTATTGTTTGCCGCTTAAAGTTGCGCCTGCCTGTGGCAGAGGATGAAGCAACGCATTATATAGATTGGGTGAATAATGCCCCAAGGGGACAATTGATGAGTTATCATTTGGCAAAATTTTATTTTGATAAGGATGATTTCAGCAATGCCATCAGTTATTATGAACAGGCTGGCGCTTGATAATTTAAGTAATGAAGAAATTGCCAATGCAAAATTTGAAATGGGGTATTGTTATTTCAATCTTAAAAATTTTGCCAAAGCAAAACCATTGTTCAACGAAATTCACCAGTTGCCGGAAAGTAAATATTACATTCCTGCCAATTATTATTATGGTTTTATTTCCTTTAACGATGGGCAGTATAATGAAGCATTAAAATGCTTCAGGCTTGATTGAAAGTAAGGATGAATACAAAGGAGTGGTGCCTTATTACATTGCGGAGATATTTTATTTCCAGAGTAAAAAAGATGAAGCATTAAAATATGGAGAAAGTATTTTAAGCAGGGGAGGCTTGTATTATGAAAAAGAAATGAAACAATTGCTGGGTCAGATATATTTTGAAAGAAAGAATTTTAAAAAAGCATTGCCGTTACTGGAATATTATGTGCAGAACAGCGATAAAGTAACAAAAGAAGATCTGTATGAATTGAGTTATTGCTATTATGAAGACAACCAGTTGAGTAAAGCAATTGACGGGTTTAAGCAATTAAGCGATGAAAGAGATTCACTCGGGCAAAACTCCATGTATTTATTGGGCGACTGTTATTTAAGAACAAACCAAAAAGCCAATGCAAGAACAGCTTTCCAGTTTTGTGCCTACAACAGCAGCAATAAAGCACAACAGGAAGTAGCGTTGTTCAACTATGCCAAATTATCTTACGAACTCGGTTACCAGGATGTTGCCTTAACAGAAATGCAGCGTTTCATCAATCAATATCCTTCATCAAAATACAATACAGAAGCAAAGGAGATTTTGGTTGGGCTGCTTGCCAATACAAACAATTTTAAGGATGCACTGGCGTTGTACCAGTCATTTAAAAATCCAACGCCGCCCATGCAGAAAGTATATCCAAGGATATTGTATGGAAGGGCAGTGGAATATATGAATGATCAGCAACTGGCAAGTGCTGATGTATTGTTTAACGATATTATTTCTATGCCGGCATCTACTGTTACACCTTACGCAAATTTCTGGAAAGGTGAGATAAGTTACCGGAATGAAAAATTTGATGAAGCTATCAGGCATTTAATGCTTTACCTGCAAAGCAATGCCGCAGCACAGGGAGAAGCAAGCCCGTTTGCAGCAAAGTATAACCTGGGATATAGCTGGATGAAAAAAGAAAATTACAAACAGGCGCTTGGCTATTTTGAACCTGTTTCAAAATATAACACCACGGCATTGCTTACAGAGCAGGATGCTTATGTAAGAGCAGCAGACTGCTATTTTATGAACAGGGATTTTGCAAAAGCAAATGCGATGTATGACAATGTTATCAACAATGCATTGCTGCAAAGTGATTATGCTATGTTTCAAAAAGCGATGATCGCAGGTGTAAAAAGTTCTTCATCAAAAATTACAACACTTAATACGCTTACAAGGCAATATCCAAACAGCAGTTTAGTTCCTGATGTAAATATGGAGATCGCCAACACCTATATAGCCGATGAAAAATTTGAATGATGCATTACCTTATCTGAATAAAATAATTAATGGCCCAATACTGGCGGGCAAAAACCAATCGGCATATTTAAAATCCGGATTAAGCTATTATAACCTGAATAAAAATAATGAGGCACTGGCAAGTTACCAGCAGTTGATAGAAAAATATCCTCAATCACCTGAAGCAGATGAAGCCCTGGAAAACATCAAAAACATTTATGTAGAGGAAGGCAGGCCAAATGAATATGTGGAGTTGATGAGAAAGAATGGGAAAAATATTTCTGTGTCGGAAGCAGATTCGCTTACTTATACTTCTGCAGAATTGAAATATGAAAACAATGATTGCAATGGCGCCATCAAAGGGTTTAATAATTATCTCTACACAATACCCCAATGGTGCTTTTGCATTGGAAGCAAATTTTTTCCGCAGCGAATGTTATAATAAAAGCAAAGACTGGCCAAATGCTTTAAAGGGATATGATTATGTAAATGGCAATGCCGGCTCAATAAATATTTTGAAAGGGCTACTCTTGCAGCAGCAAGGATCAATTATTTTGAATTAAAGGATTACAATGCTGCAAAAAAATATTTCAGTTCATTAATGACAGGCGCTGTAAACCAGGATAACCAACTGGAAGCATTAAGGGGATTGGTACGTTGCTACTACCAGTTAAAAGATTATGCACAGGCGAATGAAGCAGCTAAGCAATTGCTGGCACGAAAAGGCATCAGTACAGATGATAAGTCAATTGCGTTTTTAGTGCTGGGCAAATCGCAGCAGGTAAATAATGATTTTACTGCTGCAATTACTTCGTTCAAATCTTGTGCTGCCATTAATAAATCGGCCTGGGGTGCAGAAGCCCGTTATGAAATTGCCAATAGCCAGTTTGCACTTCAGCAATTTAACCGCAGCAGAAAAAGCAGCACAGGCGACTATAAGGGAAACCGGCAGCTATGATTATTGGGTTACCAAATCATATATTTTATTGGGAGATATTTTTATGGAGCAGAAAGATTATTTCAATGCAAAAGCAACCTACGAAAGTGTAGCACTGAATTCAGCCATACCGGAATTAAAAATTGAAGCACAACAAAAATTAGAAAGAGCAAAAGAAGCAGAAAAAGCAACATCAAAAATTGGTGAATAAAACATCAGTACTATGAAAAAAGCACTTATTATAAAACCGATTCTTTTCATTACAGCAGTTTGTTGCTTTTCAGTGGCCATCTTTTGCACAAAAAGATACCGCAAAAAGGCAAACCATTGATATTACCTCCAGCTATAAGCCTGTGTTGCGGAATGCGGTTAAGATAAATTTTTCTGCCACACACTTGTCTGCTGATACCAGCAAAAACGTGGGGCCATACAATGTGCCACCACAAAATTTATTTTATACATACCAGCCTGCATCATTAAGGCCGTTGGCTTTATCGCATGATAGCATTCTTGGATCTTGGCATCAGGAATTTTGTAAAAGTTGGTTTTGGAAATTATACCACACCTTATTTAAGTGCAGGGTTTAGTTTTGGTGATGGCAAAAAAGTTTGGTAAATGTGTATGGAGATTATATTTCTTCAAAAGGTTCCATTAAAAACCAGGACTATAGCGAACTGAATATAAAAGCTGCAGGCAGTTATTTCACGGCAAAGAATGAAATTTACGGAAGAGCATCAGTAAAAGTGCAGGATTATTATTTATATGGATACGATCATGCCTACATGATTACAATAAAGCTGATCTGCTGCAACGTTATCAAGCGCTAAGTTTAAGCGGTGGCTCCGAAATAGAGAAGTAAATGGAACCGGTATTAATTACGATCCGCATGTTGATATCAATCTTTTCAGTAATCAAAACAAGGGCATCAGAATCATCTTTGGCTTTAACAGTGCCGGTATCAAAAACTTTTGCAGATGCGTTTACTATTAAAGTGGCAGTAAAAGCAGATATTACGAGTTATCTTCAAAAAACCTGCAGTCAAATGTGAAGTTCAGCAACAATATTTATAGTATTGCGCCGGAACTGGTATATGCAAAACCGTTGTTCAATATTCATGCAGGCGTAACACCTACCTGGGATAATAGCAAACTGACTGTATTACCCAATATTTATGGCGAAGCTAAAGTGAAAGAATAAAATATTTTTACTGCAGGCAGGCTTTACCGGCAGGTTTATCAAAAACAATTACCAGTATTTAACTTCCATTAATCCTTATCTGCAAACATTATCATTTCAGCAGAACACAAAAGAAACAGAAATTTATGGCGGTATAAAAGCAACGATCGGCAGCCATTTTAATTTCAGTGCCAAAGCTTCATGGCTTACTTATAACAACCTCCTTTCTTTATAAATGATACTGCTGATGGAAAAACATTTTATGTCAGCAACGACAGGCAGTGTGTATGATTTCAGGATACATGGTGATATGAGTTTTGTTAAGCAGGATAAATTCACTATCACCGGCGGGCTCACTTTTAATGGGTACAATGGAATGAAGGATAATGACAGGGCATGGGGCACCATACCACTTGAAATCAATGCATCACTTCGCTGGTGGGCATTTAAGCAAGTGTTGCTTAAAGGTGATCTGCATACTTTCAGCGGTGGCGCTTTTTACTGAAAGATGGCAACGATTTAAAACTGAATGGCGCTACCGATTTAAGTGCCGGTCTTGAATTTGCCATCAACAAACGCTTTAGTGCATGGCTCGATATCAATAATATCTTCAACAGTAAGTACCAGCGCTGGAATAATTATCCTGTTTACGGCCTCAATATTTTAGCTGGTGTTATCGTAAGGTTTTAATACAAAAAATATTTCCCACTAAGGCGCTAAGTAAACAAAGTGTTATACTTAGCGCTCTTTGTGCTTTGTGGGAAATCATATAACCCAAATTTTAATAATTGCTGTGTTTTGAGCGGAATACTTTTTCTTTGCACAAAATTTACCTACCAGCAATTTATAATGGCAGCTCAAAATCAGAATGGTTATATGTTTGATATGATTGCTTCATCTTTCTTTCAAAAAAAGTCGTGCAGGCTGCCAGGTATTGGTAACCTGGAGCTGGTAACCACACCTGCTGAATATGATTTTGGAACCAAACAAATAAGGGCACCACGGCAAAGCATTTTGTTTATCAGTACCCCATCCTCCTCAGATTATTTTAATGAGTTTTCCGCCATCAGCCAGTTGATGAAAGACGCACTGGAGAAAAATGGCAGTGTTGAGATAACAGGACTTGGCTCTTTTACAAAAGACAGCAGCGGCGTTATCCAGTTTTCTGCTTATCCTTCTAACGAAGATTTTTTTCAGCCTGTAGCTGCTGAAAAAGTAATTCATAAAGATGCTGAACATTCCATATTGGTAGGCGATAAAGAAACCACCAATATTGAAATGAATGAATACTACAGTGATGAACCAATAGAAAAAAAATACAAATGGTGGGTATGGGCAATTGTATTGGGTGCTGTTGGTATTATAGCTATTGCTTTTTATTTATTCCAACATGGCTTTAATGCCTTCGGTAGTAAAACTGGTTTTTAATTCTCCCCAACCGAACTTAATTCAATCTTATCTCAAATAATTTTGGCCAGTTTTTTCCAGTGATGTACATTTTTTTAGTAGTGCTGTCATAAGCAATCCCATTCAGAACATTATCGGTTGCTTCTGGATAATCATTGTAAAAGGAACGAAGGGTTTCTTCTGTTGAAATTTTACCAACAACATGACCGTTTGAAGGATCAATTTTTACAATGTTTTTTGTACCCCAGATATTTGCATAAATAAATCCATCAATATATTCCAGCTCATTCACATTGATTACCGGGCCGTTGTTGTCAACAACCGGTACAATACGGTTTGTTCTGAAGGTTTCAGGATTTACAAAATACAAATTGCCGGCAGCCTGCCCATCGCTGATGATAATTTCAGTGCCATTGTTCGTCATGCCCCAGCCTTCGCCCTGCCAGGGGAATTGATTTAATAATTTTGAGGGATCTTTTAAATCATATACAAACACAACATGATTTTGATAAGTAAGCTGGTATAGTTTGTCTTTAAAAACATTGATACCCTCACCAAAGATGGTATTGTCTTTTACCGGGTATTTTTTTTCAACCTTGCCGGTTTTAATATCGCTTATTTGTATAAACGATTTTCCTTCTAACCCGGTGCCTTCATATAATTTGCCGTCATGTATTTGCAGGCCTTCCGTAAAGGCATTTGTGTCGTGAGGATATTCTGCAATTAAAATAGCTGGTATTACTGCAGGCGCTGCCACACCATTGTTTGTTGTGGATGGCGTTATAGTTACTTCTCCTTTTCCATTTGTATCTGGATTGGTACAGGAGAAAAATAAAATGGTAATGGCTGGTAGTAAATAATGCTTCATTAAAAAATTATTTGCTGGCAAAAGTAATGAAGGGAGGTTGATAACCATTTAAGGCCGTTGTAAAAGATTGCAAATAATTTGACAGCATGTTCTTTTTTTGGCTAATTTCATCATCTCTGAAACAGGTATTCCACTTACATATTTAGCGGAGGTCTTCATCCCTGTCTTTTCCAATTCCTCTTAAAAAGTACCACGAATTCCTACTGGCTTACCGGCCCGTATCAATCCTTTTCCTCCTGAAAAACAGGCTGATCCTGTCCATATTTTGCATAATCCCGGTCTATTTTCCACTATCTGGAACAGAAAAATCGCTCCAATCTCCTGAAAGCCTTGCTGGCACTGTATTCTGCATACTGGCACTAATACTGAATTTAAATAGGTACAAATCACAGTACCTACTTCAGATTTTATGAAAACAATTACAGGCATATCACTTCTCATCTTACTCAGCACCGCTCTGCAGGCGCAGCGCCTATGTGCTTCCGAAGAATATAAAAGCAACCTAATAAAAGCTAACCCCTCTGTTGAACAGTCGATCAATCTTGCTGAATTACAAATTCAAACCACTTTAAACAGGCAAAAGCAATTTTTACGCAGGGATACATTTGCCAACGAACTTATTATTATACCGGTGGTGGTGCATGTTATTTATAATACTGCCGATCAAAACATCAGCGATGAACAAATTCAATCACAGGTAACAGCGCTTAATAACGATTTTTCAAACCAGAATAGCGATAAGGTTAACAGGCCGGGAGTATTTGATAACCTGGCTGCTGATGCAAGAATACATTTTTGCCTTGCACAGGTAACGCCTGATGGAAAAACAACAAATGGTATTGTACGCAGGCAAACCAATACAGCTTTATTTACTGCTGATGATGCGATGAAAAGTAATGTAAGGGGAGGAGATAACGCATGGGACAGTAAGAAATACCTCAATATCTGGGTTTGTAATTTGGGTTTCAGAACACTTGGTTATGCAACATTGCCAGGAACTCCTGCAGAATTGGATGGTATCGTTATCAACTTTGATGTGTTTGGTACAGTTGACAATGTTCGTTCACCTTTTAATAAAGGCAGAACAGCCACACATGAAGCAGGACACTGGCTGGGTTTAAAACATTTGTGGGGTGATGTTGAATGTGGCGATGATGGTGTTGATGATACGCCTAGGCAAAAAACACTACAATTTTGGTTGTCCTTCCTTTCCACGTGTTACTGATTGTTCTCCTAGCGCTGATGGAGATATGTTTATGAACTATATGGATTTTAGTGATGATGCCTGTATGAATATGTTTACAATGGAGCAAAAGAAAAGGATGAGGGCTTTGTTTGCTACTGGTAATATCCGCAACAGTTTTCTTACTTCATTTGCATGCGATAGTACGCTGGTGCAAGGTGGCCCTGTGGCTGTTGATACAGTACGGGTGGTACCTGTTGCTAAGAAAGATGTGTTTAAAATTTACCCCAATCCTGTACAGTCAGTTGCAACTGTTGAATACAAACCTGCCAATGACATAGTGGTTAAATCATTTAGCATTTACAGTATGACAGGAGTTAAGGTATTTACAGGCCATTTGGCAAAAGAAAAAACAACGATCGATCTTTCTTCTCTTACACCTGGCGTGTATGTATTGAGAATTGGAGAAGGGAAAGATGCTTTTGTAACAAAAATATTCAAGAAGTAATCAGGCCTTCTTAGTGAACCTTTATTACTTAGTGCCTTAGTGGTTTATCACTTCTTTAACCACAAAGACACAAGGACGCTAAGAAGCACAAAGGATAAATTTCTACCGCTTATTGAATAGCATAAAAGGTTATAGTTTACTCATCAAAGTTGCAACCTGTTCTGCCACCACCGGTGCCAACGCAACACCCATTCCACTCATTCGTACACAACAAAAAACATTTTTATCAATAGCTTTTACAATGGGCATTTTTTCACTCCCCATTGCCATGATGCCGCTCCACCTGTCAGTGATGGTGAATGAAGTGTCGGGTAACAAATGTCTTTTAATAAACGATTCCAGTTCGTTTTGAATAACAGCAGTAGTGGTCATCGTTGTTGTTTCTTCTTCCGCAAATGCTTTGTTTCTTCCGCCACCTAATAACAACCTGTTACCAAGATTTCGGAAATAGTAATAACCTCTCTCAAAATGAAACGTGCCTTTTATTGCTAAGCCTTCAATTTCATCTGTCACTAACACCTGCCCACGGTTAGGGATAATATCTGCATCCGGCAATAACTCTTTTGTAAAAGCATTAGTGCAAAGCAGTAATTGTGTTGCTGATAAATTAAAATGCTGGTTTGTTTCAATAAGCACTGTGTTATTTTTTTGCTGAAAACTTTTTACCTCAATATTGGTAAGTACCTGCACACCCATGCTTTGTACTTTTTGTAACAATGCCTGCACTAATTTTCCGGAGTGAAGCCCACCTTCCAGTTTGTTTTCTATTAAATGATCAAAACCTTCAAATCCCAATGCTGAAAGTTTTTCATCTGCAATACTGAAATGTTTTTTCTTCGCCGGTTACATATTGTAATTTTTTATTCAGCCATTCTAATTTTTCTTTTACCTCTTTCCAGTCCGCTGAATCATCAGTAAAACATTCATATCCACGGCAGGCATCATAACCGATTTCTTCATCAGTAAAATATTTTCTTATTTGCTGCAGGCCCTTATATCGGAGATCGACGAGTTGAAAAGTTTTTTCTTCACCTGTTGTTGCCA
Organism: uncultured Chitinophagaceae bacterium; assembly: GCA_963814445.1. Classification (GTDB taxonomy): domain Bacteria; phylum Bacteroidota; class Bacteroidia; order Chitinophagales; family Chitinophagaceae; genus Ferruginibacter. The sequence continues at coordinate 207,410 of CAWFCU010000010.1, read as the reverse complement.
CATCATTCAATAATTCAGAAGGACTGCCAAAACAGCTAAAGCCTGCATTACGGGTACTGGCACCAGTGGGAATTATTCCTTTTTCAAGAATGGTGATCTTTTGTTGGGGATTTTTTTCCATCAATTTTAATGCACTCCACAAACCAACAAAACCACTACCCACAATAATTACATCCTGTGGGGCGAAAAAAGTTTCTTTTTCCCAAACTGATAGCTGAAGCATATGGCAATTGTTAAAAGTGGGTAAAGGTAAAAACAAAAACAGGGTTATAAACCTGCAGGCACTATTTTTGTCTCATTAAAGAAAATCAAAAATACACTATGAAGAAAATTTTCCTTCTCTCCGTATCATTTGCACTTGTTGTTATTAATGCAAATGCACAAGGCTTCGGTGATCTTATTAAAAAAAATACAAAGAAAGACTCCACTGGTAAAAGTGGTATTGGTAAGGTATTGGATAAAATCCCCGGCAGCGGTAATAGCAGCGGAAGTGGCTTAAGCAATGATGATATTGTAAGTGGTTTGAAAGAAGCCTTACGTGTGGGTACGGACAGCAGTTCAAAAAAACTAAGCAAACTGGATGGTTTTTTTGGAGATGCTGCTATAAAAATTCTGATGCCGGAAGAGGCAAAAAAAGTAGAAAGTTCTTTACGTAGTATGGGTATGGGAAGTATGGTTGACAAAGCCATTCTCTCCATGAACAGGGCAGCAGAAGATGCTGCCAGTGGCGTGGGAAATATTTTCTGGAACTCGATAAAGGGCATGAGTGTAAGTGATGGTATCGGTATTTTACGTGGCGGTGATTTTGCAGCAACAGATTATTTAAAAAAGACGACCACCGCTGAACTCACAGAAAAATTCAGGCCGGTAATTGAAGCATCATTGACTAAAGTTGATGCCACCAAATACTGGAAAGAAGTTTTTTCTAAGTACAACATGTTTGCCAGTAAAAAAGTGGAAACAGACCTTACAGCTTATGTAACGGAAAGAGCTTTGAGCGGTTTGTTTTATAATATTAGTTTAGAAGAACAGAAGATACGTAAAGACCCGGCGGCGCAGGTAACAGATCTATTAAAGAAAGTTTTTGGAAAATAATTCTTGATAGTATTACTGCAGGAAAAGGAAAGCATCACAAAAGTGGTGCTTTTTATTTTAACGGTTAAAGCATGACAACTGTTCACACCTATTTTTGTTGCTTAAAGTTCCACATATGAAGAAATATTTATTATCCCTTACTGCATCTGTTCTATTGTCTGTTGCTGCCTTTGCCGATGAAGGCATGTGGCTTCCGCAACTGCTGGAAGCATTGAATGCAAAAGAGATGAAAAAGATGGGGATGAAAATTGATGCGTCTGATATTTACAGCATCAGTAAAGGAAGTTTAAAAGATGCGATGGTGAGCTTTGGTGGTTTTTGTACAGCGGAAGTTATATCTGATAAAGGTTTGTTGCTCACTAATCATCATTGTGGCATTGATGCTATTCAAAATCACAGCACCATTCAAAACAATTATTTAAGAGATGGTTTTTGGGCTGCATCAAATAAAGAAGAACTTCCTAATCCCGGCCTTACTGCCACATTTATCATTCGCATTGACGATGTAACCGATGCGATGCTGAATGGTGTAAATAATAACATGAGTGAAAAGGAAAGGCAAAGCATGATCGATAAAAACTTTGCAGCATTTAAAGGGACAGTAAAAAAAGAAAGCTGGCAGAATATATTGGTGAAACCTTTTTTTGAAGGCAATAAATATTTTTTGTTTGTTACAGAGACTTTTAAAGATGTACGCCTTGTAGGAGCACCGCCATCATCAATAGGAAATTTTGGGAGAGATACCGATAACTGGATGTGGCCACGGCACACAGGGGATTTCAGCATGTTCCGCATTTATGCTGGGAAAGATAACCGTCCTGCAGATTATTCGCCGGATAATGTTCCATACGTTCCAAAGCGGTCATTAAAAATTTCTCTTGATGGCGTTAAAGAAAATGATTTCACCATGGTATTTGGTTTTCCAGGCACCACAAAAGAATACCTGCATTCATCTGCGGTGGAGCAAACACTCAGGGTGAACGACCCTGTAAAAATTGCTATCAGGGAAAAAGCTTTGAAAGTGATGGATGATTTCATGCGTACGGATGAACAAATAAAAATTCAGTACACAGATAAATATTCTAAGGTTGAAAATGCTTATAAAAAGTGGAAAGGCGAAGTACTGGGGCTTACTTATTCAAAGGCTGTTGATAAAAAGAAAAAAGAAGAAGCTGAGTTTGAAAAAATTCTTGCTGGCAATGGCGCACTTAAAGAAAAGTATGCAGGCCTGTTGACAAAACTTGGCGACACATATGTTGCTATTGAACCTTATGGTTATGCCCGTGATTATTATACAGAGATCATTCCCAAGATAGAATTGTTTACTATCGCTGCACAGGCAAAAGCTGTATTGACAGCAGCACAAAAAGATACAGCAAGTTTTAAGAAAGTATTGGACAATGCAATTGAAAAAATTGATGTTTTATTTGCTGAATACAGTCCAGTGGTGGACGCAAAACTTTTTGAAGCACTGATTGAAATGTATGTAAAAGATCAAAAGCCTGGATATATATCGCCAGTATTGGTAAATATGCTGCAGGATAGCAAAGGCTCATATAGTGAACTGGCGAAAAAAATATATAGCCAAACTTCTTTTACCGATAACGCAAAATTGCAAACATTGCTGAAAATATTTTCAGACAGTACAGACGCTGTAAGCAATGATCCTGCTTTTATCTTATTCAATGATATTTATGCTACCTACACCAGCAATGTATCGCCAAAGTTGAACGAACTGCAGGCAGAACTAAATAAGTTACAACGCACTTATATGCAGGCACAGATGGATGTTTTTTCAAAAAAGAATTTTTATCCTGATGCCAACAGCACCCTTCGGGTTACTTATGGAAATGTAAAAGGTTATAAGCCCCGTGATGCAGTGAGGTATGATTTTTATACTTACTTAGATGGGCTTGATGGAAAAGTATAAACCGGGAGATTACGAATTTGATGTGCCGCAAAAATTAATTGACCTATATAATAAAAAAGATTTTGGGCAATATGCAGTTAATGGAAAAATACCGGTTTGTTTTATTGCTGCTAATCATACAACAGGAGGAAACAGCGGCAGCCCTGCATTGGATGCTTACGGAAATTTAATTGGCGTCAACTTCGACAGGGTATGGGAAGGCACCATGAGTGATATTAATTATAACAAAGACATCTGCCGTAATATTATGGTTGATATACGCTACATACTTTTTATTGTTGACAAATTTGCCGGAGCGACAAATATCATCAATGAGCTTAAGCTTGTGAAGGCAAGTAAAAAATAATTCCTTTTGTTTTGTGAAAACTTTTTAATGCCGGAGTATTAAAAATATTAGTTTGTATTTTTAGTATACTTTAATACAGCATCATGAAGTTCTTAAAACGTTTCCTTATCACAGTGGTTCTTTTGTTTGCCGGGCTATATATCTGGGGTAAAATATATTCAATAGAGCCTGATCTTGTTACAAAATCAACTGTTGCTGATACTGCAAGAATAAAGACTGATCTGTTCTATCTCATCAAAGAGATGCCGTTTCCGTAATTTTCAACATCCTGATCAACTAAATAAAGCTGCAGATTATATCAAAGGAGCAATTTGCAACAGTTACAGACAGTGTGTGGTTTCAAAACTATTCACTTGACAGTACCTATGCTATTGACAGATCTGGATTTAAAAATGTGATTTGTTCCCTGGGGCCAAAAGACGCAGAAAGAATAATAATTGGTGCACACTATGATGCCTGCCTTGACCAGGAAGGAGCAGATGATAATGCCAGTGGTGTTTGTGGGATGCTTGAACTGGCAAGGCTTCTAAAGAATGAAAAACTAAAATACCGGGTTGATTTTGTTGCCTACACTAATGAGGAGCCGCCTTTCTTTGGTACAAATGAGATGGGCAGCTATGTGCATGCAAAATCCTTGTATGATAGTAATGTGAAGGTTAAAGGAATGATCTGTCTTGAAATGATCGGCTATTATTCCGAAGCAGCGCACTCACAGGATTATCCTGTATTTTTTCTTGAATGGTTTTATGGCAATAAAGGCAATTTTATTACTGTTGCAAAAAAGAATTTTAATGGAGACTTTGCAAGGTTTATAAGCAAGCGGATGAAGAAAGACCAGGTTATCCGAACCAAGTCTTTTACTGGTCCTCCATGGGTCGGTGGTATTGACCTTTCCGATCACTGTAATTACTGGAAATTTGGCTACAGTGCTGTATTGATCACCAACACTGCTTTTTTTCGGAACAAAAATTACCATACCGATGATGATACCGCTGAACGGCTGGATATAAAAAAGATGGCATTGGTAACAGATGAATTATACAGAACAATTTTAGATGTAAAGTAATTTGCATTACATAGGGCAAATTCCCTGCTAAAAAGCAATGGTGAAACATTAGTTGTTACATAATTCCCATATTAAAGCTGGCACTACAACCAATTTTATTTTAAACCTGTCTATCCCGTAAAAATCAATTCGTTAACAGCAAAAATTTTATTTTTAATTGCGGTTTTTTTATACGATTTTTGAAATCCTGTTATCCCAAAGAAATAACAACATTAGCTGCTTATACTTTTGATTGAGGTTTTTCCCGGATCATTTTTCATGACAGCCACGAGTACCCACTACCTTAAACCAAAGCAAAGTATTAAACCACAATTTAAATTCCATGAGAAAGTTTACCAATCCTTTGAAAAGGCTTTACAGAGTCTTATTCATTTCCCTGTTTTTATTGTCAGTGTCCAATGGTTTGCTGGCACAGTTTATCAACTATCCTGTGCCTGCAGAGGCTGTTACCCGTGGGCTGGATAGTACATTACTTACAGTGCAGATTTCTTTTCCTGCCTGTACGGGTGTTACTGTTACGATAAACCTGGGTGCTACCAATTCACCTGGTGTTATTGAATACATTCCCGGTTCAGTAACTAAACTAAGTGGTGTGGGTACCATTACCGAGAGTAATATTTCCGACCTGCAGAACCCCGTATTTGATGTGGGCACAACCACACTTGGACAAACATTGCGTTTTACCATCAGGCGCAGGGCTTTCTGTGGAAGTGCAGCTTCAACAAAAGATAATATTGTGGTAACCGGCACCGGCACCAGCTGCAATTTTAGTGAAACAAATGCAAACGTAAATACATATACGATTGCTGGCTCCAGCATTTACCATCACTCCACCGGCTTCGTTAGTTGGGGCAGATGTAGGCGGCACTTATGACAGGACCATTAGTATTGTAAATGGTGGTAATGGATGTGCTGATACTATTGGTTTCTGGATCAAATATCCTGCGGCCTCCATGCAATTGAATAGTTTAACTATTGGCGGCAACCCCGTTACTGCGGTATTTACAGATGGCGATAGCAGCTACTTCCAGTTATCGGGTACTCAATTAGGTGTTGATGGTATTTTATGTAATGGCGAAACAGTAACCCTGGTGGAAAATGTTACCATCTTACAATGTAACATTGTAACAACATACGGAGTAGCAGGCTTTGATTTTTCCGGCAACCGTTGCCAGTCAAGAACTGGTGTAAGCGGTATGAGCATGAGCAACGCCACACCAGCAGTAGCTGTTACTGCTAATGTGCCAACCAATGTCAGTTGCTTTGTGTCTGCACCAAGGTCTGTTTCGTATACCATAAAAAATAATGGTGCAGGGCCTTCAACAAATATTGTAATTAACACGGGTGCACATTTCAACAGCCTTACTACCACAGATGCTTATGGCTATATTGATACAGCCAGCCTTTTAATAACATTACAGGGCCAATCCCCCTTCCATCCTGATCCTTCATACTATACTTCCTTTGTACTTAATGTTGCTACTGCATCAAATACACTTGCCTGCAACACAGGTAAAATAAATAATGTGCGGTTAACATTGCCTGCTTCTGTTATACTTGGTGCAGGCGATTCAATTGTTGTTACTTATAACTATATTTATTGCCCAAGTGCCAATAGCTGTACAGATGGTTATGCAGGCACAGCACAGGGAACCCAGGTATCTTATAAAAATGCCTGTGGCAACACCACTTATTCAACAGGAAACTATGTTGGCTCCACATCATATCCTTACAACCTGCCTTCTATTTCAGCATTTGAATTTCCGGCACAGGTAAGGGCAGGCGATTGTTATGATGTTACTTTATCTACACCGGCTTTACCGGCCAGTAATATTTCATCAAGAGGATATATTGAATATTCATTGTCCATTACCTGCTGGTGTTACTTTCAGTTCAGCTACGCTTATAGGTGTGGTTGGCTCACCACATGCTGGTTATCCAAGAGTGGTGGGCAATACTGTTGTTACAAGATATGCAATCGGCACTGGCGGAAATCCTGTTAAATTCATTTTCTGTTCTCCACTTGGTTTGTGCAGTACATTAAACCTTGATGCGGTTATTACTACCAGCCCTGACAGCAGTTGTGAAATATCAAACCCGGCTAATATTAACAGTGCAAAACGTTGTTCAAGTTCACCAATCAATTTTGTTTGTACCGGGCCTTGTGCCGAAGGTGGTACTGTGCCTGTGTACTGGAATTACAGGAGAACAAATTTTGGTGAGCCTGATAATAATTATAATAAAATGCCTGATGCTGCAGGAAGCATAAATCCGGCTGTAGTGTATGAAGACCGTTACAGGCCAGGTGATACCTTGCATAGTGAATACAGGAGTTATCTTGTAGCTCAAACTGCACCAGCAAGTATTACCGCATGGCAGCATATTAATTCAAACTGGAGTTTTTCAAAACATATCTGGGAGCCAGCAGGTACAGCAACTGTTACAATTGTACGTGGTGGTAATACAACTGTAGTAACAGGAGTGCCTATTGCAACAGTTATTTATGGTACAGAATATAATACAGATTTTAGCCAGGCACCTGCCGCATTAACAGCCTTGCTCCATTCCAGGTGGATGACAGTGTGATTGTAGAAGCAGACTTTGTATTAACAGACAGTCTTATTTCTACTGCTGCATTTAGTCCGCAAATGACTGTAGTGGATGATGGCACAAGGGGAAAAACATTTTCTGATGCGCCGGATATTGTTGTAATGACCAATAGTGTTCATGCAAGTACAGTAGCTAACCCCGATGCTCAAAACAGCTTCACCTGTTTTGTTCCGCAATACAATGCCAATACATTGCACCTGTTCCATCAATCATTATTGTATGGAAACAACTTAATTGGTTGTGCCGCTGCAAGACATGAAATAAGAGGGTTTACAAGAAAGCTTTCTGGCTACACCGCTAATTATTTCCCTGGTGAATACCGTCCTGAATTTATTCCTGATAGTTTGATATTGAATTTCCCTGTAGGCATGACGGTTGTTCCGGGAAGCCAGTATATAGCTAGGTTTGTTTGATAATGCAACACCTGCTGCACCTGCTGTTAGTGCTGCGGCAATACTTCCGTATGTTTCAATAAGTGGTTCATCTGTTGCAGGTACTTCGGTGCTGTTTGATGTAAAAGCAGCATTAGCAGCTAATCCAACATGGCGCATACAAAGCGAAGGCACTCAATACAATTTTGGTATGGATGCAAGAGGCGGTTGTGCTACTCCCAATTCATTCAGCATTACAGGAAGACAGATAGGGCATCTCTTTAAATGGCCTTCAGCATTAAGTGAAGCTTCTTATAACGATTCTGCAAGAACGCAATCTAAGTTCTACCTATACACTACTGAATAAACCTAATGTAAACCTCAGTTCACCTGATGCTACAGTAACACCATCAAGTGATACAGCATCATGGGCATTCCTGTTGCAAAACAGCAGTGGGCAACCAGCGCCGTTGAATTTTATCCGCTTAACACAAAATGCTTCATTTACTGATATAGTGGTAAAAGTTGGTAACACTGTTATTACAGCCAATGGGATGGTTTGTATGAATTAGGCAATATTTCTGCCGGTGGCAACCACCACTGTTACTGTTTTTGCAAATACCAATAGTTGTGCTTTAGACAGTATTACAAATTGAAAGTGGGTGGGATTGTGCTGCATATCCAACAGGCAGTGATCTTACAGCGTATGGATGCTGGAAAAATTTGTGGTTAAAAGCTGATCCGTTACCAAGCCAGATACAGTTGTCTGTTGACAGGCAGCCGCTGTCGCCGTTAATTGATTTGTGTACAAACGATACAATGATATTTAAGATGAACAGCGCTTTGGCTAATTATTCTGATAATCCACAGTTCAGGGTAACAGTGCCGGACGGGCTCACTATTGCATTAGGTGAAATTGAATATCCTGAAGGAAGCGGCAACTGGGAAACCATTGCTCCTGTAATTGATAATGGGATTTATGTTTATAGTATAGAAGATCATTCTGGTGTAGGTGATGCCGGGCTCCCCGGTACCGTTAGCAACCCAGGTACAGCAAACAGGGCTGCAAGGTTAAGGCTTACTTACACTACAAGTTGTGATTTTGTTAGTGGCAGTAAAGTATCTGTGCAGCAAAGGGCCGACAGGCCATGCGGCTCACCAATATCAACCGATCTTGGCTTTAATGGAATTGTAAGGGCCAATCCTATTAATATAACAGGTGCGGCAAGCCCCGGTGTTGTAGGGTTTAATATCAATCTTGCACCTGCTGGTATCAGTTGTGGAACTTCCAATTTAAGTGGCAGCATTACGCCTTCAGGCGAATCAACTTCAAATGGCGATACCATTGTGGTTACATTACCTGCCGGTATTGTATATGCAGGTAATTTTGTAAGTGCAGATGGAATGACTGTGGTAGCTGGTTATCCTGTTGCAGGCCCCGGTGGCACACAAATATTACAATTGAAAGTACCGGAAGGTGTTACATCAGGCAATACTGTTAATTACAGTTTTGATATTGCTGCTGCGTATGTTGATTTTGGTTGCGGTAAGCTTAACATATCAAGCCAGATGGAGAGGAGCGTAGCGGCATTATTGTGTAACAGTGTGGCTTGCCCCAACAGTGCAAAATTTGTGGTGGGCAGTGCAGAAAATGAAATTGCTGTTTCAAAACCAGACCTTGTACTTACAGGATTTGAATATGTATCAGGAAGCCTTGCAGAAGGCGGCACCGCAGTAATGGCTGTAACGGTTGCCAATAATACATTGATACAGGCACCTGCCAACACTTACTATGTTGAGTTCTTCTGCGGCAGCAACACTACACCGTTTACATCGGTATTGTTCCCGTCAGAAATTCCGGTGAGCGGCAGCATTACAGAAAACCTCACTATTAATATTCCTGTTGCACCTGCTTGTTTAAATGGTGAATCAGTAACGGTTAAGATAAGGCCTGTTACCGCTGCTAACCAGCAACAGTGCCTGTGTGGTGAAACATCAAGGGGAATACTGGCTGTATTACCTGTTACGCTTGATAAATTTACAGCAAGGCAAAGTGCCTGCAGTATCAACCTGCAATGGCATAGCGAAACTGAATTGAATTTCAAAAAATATGAAGTTGAGTTCAGTACTGATGGCCGCAGGTTTACTTCGGTTGCTGCAATTGAAGGAACAGGAAGCAATAGTAATTATGCGTTCAGTCACAAACCTTCACAGGGCCGTGTGTACTATCGTTTAAGGATCGTTGACCTAATGGTGCAAGCCGTTACAGCAATATCATTGCAATGAATTTATCGTGCAATGGAAGGAATGTATTGATCTATCCTAATCCGGTAAACAGTGTGCTCAATGTTAACCTTTCAGGGTTTGCATCCGCAGCTACAGGTAAATTGTACAATGGAGTAGGGCAGTTGATGCTTACACAGCAATTGGTGAATGGTACCAATAATCTTTCTGTTGATAAACTGGCAACCGGTACGTATGCATTGATTGTAACCGAAGCAGATGGTACGCAACAGGTATATAAAGTACAGGTAGCGCATTAAGCGTTTATAAAAATGTAATAAAAGCGGCTGTTCTTAATTTGAACAGCCGCTTTTTGTTTTTTGCATGGGTCTATGCTTATAAATTATTTTATGTGGTTGAGAAGGCTTATTTACCTCTTGCTGTTTGTTTTTTGTACCTGGCTTGCCATCGCTACCCGTACACATTCAAACTGGTTTCCTGCAATTGTGGTTAAATATGGTGGTGATACTATCTGGGCAGGTATGTTTTTATTTTTCCTGCGGATATTTTTTAGCAGGATGGTATTGTGGAAACTGGCATTGATATGTTTTGCATTGGGTGTGGCAGATGAAACCCTGCAGCTTTATAATGCTCCGTGGATCGAAGCCATAAGGCAAACAAGAATTGGTGGGCTTATCCTGGGCTTTGGTTTTTTATGGAGCGATATTGTTTGTTATGCTGTAGGAATTGTTATTGCTTATGGAATGGTGGTTTTGATTGAGAAGCTGGGGAAAAGAAAAGCAATCAGGCAAAAAATCTTAATTGTACAGGTTTGTAAGACTTGTATTTGCAGAATTAGTGATTAACACAGAATTTGGGAATCCTTAAATTTACAGAAGCCGCCCAGGAAAGAAATATAATTATTTCACCTAAATTAGTTAACCGTTATGCATAATCATCTAAATAGTTAATTATGAATATTACCTATGGTGTCGTTATGGCTTTTATATTTATTGTTGCAGGTATTGTTATGACTATTAGGGAAATTAAATTATTCAAGTATCATGACATCAAATTATTGGCTACAGTTATTGAGGTAAGTGAACTTGATTCCGCTAACTATTATAACTATTTATTAAGAGTTGAATATATTTTTTTATCCAAACAGTATAATGTTTTTATTAAATCGTCTGTATTTAAAAAGCCAAAAATATCTAGTGAAATTACTATAAGAATATCTTCAAAAAACCCTAATTCCGCTGGATATTACGGTAAGAATGATATTTCTTACTATTCAATAATTTCATTGTACGTATGTTTTACTTTAGGTTTAATAGCGTATGTCGTTTATACTTTATAATGTTAGTTGAAGATAACGGGATTGTTTTGATAGAAAAGCTGATGAAAGAAAAGCAATCATGCAAACAACCCCAACTGAATAGGCTTTGCAAAACTTCTGGTTACAACTTCATTTTCAGTATTCGTAATAGTAAAAACATCGCTGGTTTTATATCTGGAGGCAACAATTACGTTGTATTGCCTTGCATGTGGTGCAAATAAATCTGCAGCTAATTGAGGGTCATTATTTTCTTTTGATAAATGGGAGAGAAGAATATGGCTCATAAAAGGCGGCCGGTGCTGTAAAAATAATTCCAACGCTTGTTTGTTGCTTAAATGGCCCTGTCCTCCACGTATGCGGTTTTTTAAATGGATAGGGTAGCGGCCATTCTCCAGCATATTTTCATCATAATTCGATTCTAAAAAAACAGCATGGCATTGTTTAAAATAATGTATCACTTCTTTGCATACAATGCCAATATCTGTAAATACACCAACAGTGGTTTCATTGTGACTAATGATAAAACTGTGAGGGTCGTTGGCATCATGCTGTTTTGCAAATGCTGTAATTTTTAGTGAGCCAACAGAAACAGCTTCCCCTGCTGTAAAAGTTTTTGAAAGATGCTTTATCAGTATTGGGCCATTGTTTGCCGTGAGGCTGGTGATATAAACAGGCAGGCTGTATTTATTGGCTAATGTTGATACGCCTCTTATATGGTCGCCGTGTTCGTGTGATACAAAGATTGCCTTTACATTTTTGATATTGAGCCCGGCAAGTTTCATTCTTTTTTCTGTTTCCCGGCAACTGATACCAACATCCACCAACACGGCCTCCATATCGTTGCCGACATAATAGCAATTGCCGTTGCTACCTGAGTTTAATGAAGCGATGTATAAAGACATAGAAGCAAAGAAAGTGAATTTTGGCAATCCTATCCTCCATATTTTTTCCGGTGGGTGTACATTTTTTTAGCTTTGCGTACAAGGATTAAAAATTCTTTATCAATATACCTTTCTTTATTAAAACAACCACTGGCCAGTTTTTGCAGGCTGCCCCAGCTTACCTGTTTAGAATAGTCCGAATCTTTCAGCTTTATTCCAAACATTACCACGCTGGCAGCTTTTCTTATACTGCTGTCTGTTTCTTTTAAAAGAGAAAAATTATTTTCACAAGTGTGTGAGCTTATATATTCATTTGCCTGTAGCGGCAGCCTGTAATGTACTTCCATTTTGGCAATCCAGCTTTCAGTTGAGATACTGTCAGTTGGGGTTAGTTCAAATACTGCCATCAGCGAATGGCCTGAGCCAATTTCACCACCTTTTAATTTCCTTAATGTATCAGATAAAACGGTGCCATCGTTTTCATAACCCAGCAACCTGTATTCCTTTACTGCTTTTGGATTGAATGAGGTTGAGATATAAACATTTTCAGCTACGGTAAACAGTGTTTTTGTAATATCTGTTACCAGCACCCTTTCTGCCTCCTGTTCATTATCTATGTATGCAAAATTGCCATTGCCTTTCTGCGCCATTAAATACAACTTGGAATCTTTATAATTGCCTGAACCAACACCAAGACAGGATAAGTAAATACCACTTTGCTTTTCCTGTTGTATCAGCGTCATCAACTCTTTTTCGGTACTCATTCCTACGTTAAAATCCCCGTCTGCTGCCAGTATTATCCTGTTGTTGCCGCCTCTTATATATCTTCGTCTTGCAACATTAAAAGCCAGCTTTATACCTGCTTCACCGGGAGTGTTGCCATCAGCTACGATCCCTTCAATTGCCCTGCTGATCCTTTCTTTATCACTGCCCGGTACAGCCTTCCAGCAATATCTGTACTGATTCTCCAAAAGTAACAACCGAAACTGTATCAATGCTACGAAGGGTTTTCACCATTTTTATAAAACCAGACTTTAGCAATGGCAATTTATTCGGCATGTCCATTGACCCGGAAACATCAAGTAAAAAAACAAGATTGCCTGGTGGGATATTGGCCATATTTATTTTCATGGCGCTGCTGTTCATAAAGAGTAATTGGCTCTCTTTGTTCCATGGGCAACTGGTGAGATAGGAAGAACTATGAAACACACTGTCTTTTTCCGGAACGGTATAATTAAAATTAAAATAGTTAAGCATCTCTTCAATCCTTACTGCATTAGGCGGCAACAGGCCATCCATTTCATTGATAAGCCGCCTGATATTGCTGTATGATGCCCTGTTGATATTGGCAGAAAAAGCAATGCCCGGAGCCGCAGCTGTTTTTTGAAAATTAAATTCACCGGTATGGATATAGCTTTCATCTTTAACGGTCCTGTTGCCGGCACTCTCATCTTTTGGAATAATAACAGAGGAATTGTCCAGGGTAAAAATAACGGAGGAAGGAAGCGGCTTTAGAATGACCCTGGCATATTCATCCGCTTTTACAATCAGGCTTAATGTATCAAATCCATCGCATAAAAAAGTGAGTGTGTCCTGTTGTAATTGTGATGAAAAACCAAAGTTGCCATAAGGATCAGTTTTGTAAATAAGTTTATTGGCTGCCACTGCAATTTTTACTGATGGTAAACGCTGCCCACGGGAAGACGTTACCTGCCCCCTGATATAATGTTGACAAAATATACCAGAGTGAGAAGCAAGCAGGTATAATAAAAGGGCGAAATATTTCACATGCCTGTTTTAAAAAATCCTGAGTAATGCCTTTCAATTGCTTTCCTGAAACAGCTACTCTATAAATGTACTCAATTTTGTTTTTGATGGGGAATTTAGTTCATATGCTGCCATACTTACCGTACAGGTATTTCCACGATGGCCCGTGTTTTTAAGCCAAAAAAAAATTTTTGTTGACATAAAATGACCACTTATTCACAACTTATAAATAAACAGGCATTCCTATTATTAAATGATGATAACCATTATTCATTTTTAAAATATCATTCCTGTTTTGGCACAATGTTTCCGATTATTTATAAAACGATTGTTATGGAAAAAAATAAAACAAGAACTGATAAGTCATCAGTTCTAGAAAAAAATATTGAAGCAGTTCATCATTATTTTAAAAATACGCTTAGTGAAACAAGGAAAGAAATAAGCGACGGGTTTACCTTATTTAAAGATGGTATTAGCGATAAATTAAATAAGACAGGTGCTTATATAAAAAATGACCTTGTATTACCAGTAAATAACTATCTAAAGGATATAAGCGAAATAGAAAAGGAATTTGAAGCAGAACGAAATAATAATGCCGAATACTGCATTTGTATGGAAGGAAAAATGGTACCCGCCGAGGAGGTGTTAAAAATGCCAATGGAAGAAAATTATTAGTGATACTGGTTTCTTTATATTATAAATTGGCTGCATTTGTTGCGGCCTTTTTTATTTAAAATGATCTCAATTTTACAGAATTGGATTTTTGCCTTTTTTCATAACAGTATGGTTTTAAGGCTGTTCTGCTTAGCTGCCCTGTAAGTCTTGTAATTTTGTTCTGCGTTTTGTGTATTATATGCAATAAAAATCAGTATTTTTGCAAACTTTTTAAACTCACATTCATAAGTATGGAAGTATTAGCACCCTCGTTATCAGTAGTTGAAAAAATCGAACTGAAAGACGAGAAAAACCTGTTGATACAGGGATTGCCCTCCACCATTGAAAAACAGTTTGCAAAACTCTCTTTTTCCAAAAATGTAACACCACTGTTAAAAATCAGGAAAATTGATTTTGCACTCGTGTTTGCTGTCAATCACAACCAGCTAAAGGACATTTTAAAAGACGTGGTGCCTGCACTTGCAGATGGCGCCAAACTATGGATTGCTTATCCAAAATTGTCCAGCAAAATTGTGAGCGACCTTTCCAGGGACTGCAATTGGGATTGTATTGCTGCCCATGGATTAGAATCTATGAGGCTGATTGCATTAGACAATGTGTGGTGTACCGCACAGTTCAAAAAAGTTGACAGCAAGATCAAAAAGATCAAAAAAGTTTCTGCTGCTCAATTACAGTAATTAATTTTTACTTTATTTATTTAAAGCTGGTAAGCTGATCTTTTTAGCAAGCCAGCTTTTTTGTATGGGTACCATCCAGTTTTCTAATAATTCTTTTTTACTAACCACTGTATTGTTGAAGTAGATAGTATCTGCAGTGATGAAATTATTATCTGCAGCGTACTGCAATTGGGAGAGAGGCAGTAATTGTACTTTATCCTTTACTAAAAAAGCAAGGTTAAGCCTGTCGAACATTTTTACATTAAACAGTTGCTCCATTGTTTTTATTACCCGTACACTGCTATCGGTGCTGCAGCCACTTACACCGCTTGCTGTTTCATCGGCCATTACAATAATAAACTGCCCGTAAAATAAATTGGCATAGCCTTTTACAGGCGTACCGTGGCTTTGCCAGCTTTCAACAAAATCAACAAGCATTTTTTCTATTTCAAATACTTCGACAAGTAAAAACAAACGGCTGCTTTGATAAACCCACACTCTTGAGCTATCATTAAATTCAGCAGGTAATAATTCTTGTAGATCAACTTTCATAAAGCAAAAATAAAATAGATTTTATGATAAAGAAGCAGCTACTATTTCTGCAATGTCCAATACTTTTACTTCGTCTTCTTTATTGCTGTTCTTTACACCATCTGTCATCATTGTATTACAGAAAGGACAGGCAGCCGCAATTACATCAGCGCCTGTTGCCAGTGCCTCGTTTGCTCGTTCCAGGTTGATCCTTATATCGCCTTTTTCTTCTTCTTTAAACATTTGTGCGCCACCTGCACCGCAACAAAGACCATTGGCTACGGCAGCGTTTCATTTCCACTAATGATGCATCTAGTGCTTCCAGCACTTTTCTTGGTGCTTCGTAAATATTATTGGCCCTGCCTAAATAGCAACTGTCGTGATAAGTTATTTTCTTTCCTTTAAAACTGTTGCCATCACTCATTTTTATTTTTCCTTCATCAATCAATTGCTGTAAAAAAGTGGCATGATGGATCACTTCATAATTACCACCCAGTTCAGGGTATTCATTTTTCAATGTATTAAAACAATGTGGGCATGCAGTTACAATTTTTTTTACTTCATAACCATTCAGTATGCTGATGTTTTGATACGCCATCATCTGGAACATAAACTCATTGCCGGCACGCCTTGCAGGGTCGCCGGTACACATTTCTTCTTTGCCCAGTATGGCATATTTAATTCCAACCTTATCAAGTATGGTTACAAATGCTTTCGTTATTTTTTGTGCCCGTTGGTCAAAACTTCCGGCACAGCCTACCCAAAATAAAACTTCCGGTTTTTCTCCCGAAGCCATCATTTCTGCCATTGTTGGTACATGCATATTGTTCGTTATTTCAACAAATGTAATGAGTTCCCGTTATTTCAATATATAAGAGTGCATCTGTAATTAAAACGGCTGCCCATGTGTATGGGAAATTATTTTTTTTGTAACACCCGGCATCATCTTCATGGTGCTGATAAAAAGATTGGTCAGCCATTTTTTACCAAAGAGTGTTTGTATCCTCATCCCTTCTTTTACCCTGGCAGCAAATACTTTCTGCCATTTTGTTTTATACAAATGTTCCATTTCTTTCCTGCTGATCTTGTTTTGCAAAAAATCATCAACATACCCTGCCGCAATTTTACTGCTGTGCAATGCCATACTCATGCCGTTGCCGCAAAGTGGTGTTATCATACCGGCAGCATCACCCAGTAATAAAATATGATTATACACCTGTTCTTTTGCACTAAATGATATTTGTGAAATGGTAACAGGGGCATCAAATAATTTTTCGCTGTTGGTAAATAATTCTTTCAGGTGTCTGTTTTGATATAAAACATTTTCTTCTAATTTTGAAATAGAATTATTGTTCCTGCTGAGGTTATAAGCATTGGTGAGATAACAGAGACAATATTTATCAGCTTCAATTTTTGAAACGCCGCAATAGCCATGTTCAAAATTGTGCAACGCAATGGTATCTGCCGGCAAGTTTGTTTTGATGTGGTATTTAACACCAATGTAATTATTGAGCTTACTAATTCTTGATGTAATAAAAGGACGTTTCCATTTTATATCCAGCTTGCTGCGTTTGCCAAAACTGCCGCAACAAATTTTGCTGGTAAAAACACCAGTAGCTGGTGTAAATAAAGAACAATTCTTTTTTATACACTACATCATCCACTTTGCATTTTTCAAGTAGCAATACATTGTTTTCAATGGCAATTTTTTTCAGTTCGTTGTCCAGGAAATAACGGCTGATGCCAAAGCCACCCAGGTCCAGATCCGTATGTAATTCATTTCCGTTGGGAGAAGTAACAATTAATTTTTTTATGATGGGTAAATCAAAAGAGGAGAGAGACAAGTCCAAGTGATTCAAGAAAAGGCCAGCTTTCCATACTGATATATTCGCCGCAAACTTTATGAAAAGGATATTGTTCTTTTTCAAAAAGGATAGTCTTGTATCCTTTTTTAGCAAGCTGTATAGATAAAGCAAGCCCTGCTAAACCGCCGCCAATGATGGCTGCATCATATAATGTTTCATCATCCATTACAGTACGTAATTAAATACCTGAAGGCCCATTTCCATTGTAATGAATAATTATCAATACCAGCCCATTCCAACAACTGTTTCCATTCTTTTTTTGTAAATCCACGGGCAACAGAAAGTGGGGCATCATTTTTAACAAGGTACGAATTTGAAAACAATTTTGTAATCAATTTTATTGAATGATATGCCAGCGGATGGCGCTGCAGATCATTGATAAAAAAACCTTTTGTTGCAATTTACTTTCATCCATTGCAACATTGCCACCAGTTCGTCTTCTTTAAAATGATGGCAGAATAAAGAGGAGAAAATAATATCCGGTTTACTGTGCTGAAAATTGGCTTTGATATAGTCTGCCGTGATCCATTCTGCCTTGAGTGCGGCACACTGCATTTTTGCAAATGCAATACAGGATGGTTTAATATCTATACCAATAAAATTTACAGGAATGTTTTTTACAGCACACCATTTTGCAATTGCCAGTAAATTATCGCCGCCACCACATCCAATTTCACAAATAGTTATTTCTTTTTTAACAGGGCGAGAGACTAATATTTTTTGTAAGCCGTTTATTGTTATAGCATGTCCACCCAAATAAGTATTAATAGTATTCAGTTCTTTCATGTTCTGCTGAATATCTGCAAAAGGCACCTGCTCTTCGTCAAGCAATTCTTTTGTATAATTCCTTACTTGTAAATTAATCATATGCAGCAATAAATGTTTCCATCGTAAGGCCAGGGCCAAATGCGGCTCCAAATATTTTTTGACCTTTGTTTTTTTGTTTTTGATCTAATTCATCGAGTATTTTCTTCAGTACAAATAATATTGTTGGCGAACTCATATTGCCATAATCGTTTAGTACTTCATAAGAATATGCCAAATCATCTTTTTTTAATTCCAGGCTTTGGCTGATAGCCTCCAAAATTTTT
The DNA here is from genome assembly GCA_963814445.1 of uncultured Chitinophagaceae bacterium. Taxonomy (GTDB): domain Bacteria; phylum Bacteroidota; class Bacteroidia; order Chitinophagales; family Chitinophagaceae; genus Ferruginibacter. Next base: position 188,964 of record CAWFCU010000010.1, on the reverse strand, counting down.
TTACCACCGGGATGCATACACCAGTAATCGATTTCTTCTTTTTTAATACTGGCTTTATCAAGCGCCTTTGAAACTAAATTGTCAAAATCTTCTTTTACCAATTCCGGTACATAGCCTGTTAACGTCATTAAAAATCCTCTTGGATGATAATTGCCATGCTCATATCCTTCTTGCCATTGAAAGCAACATTGGAAAAAAAGCTTTTTAATACCAGTCCGTTTTCACTGCTTTTGTCATGCTGCACCAACACTGCTGCACATCCATCGGCAAACAATAAGGTAGAAGTGATATTATCTACCGTTTTTTCTTTTTGAAAATGAAGTGTGCATAATTCAGTACACACAATAATAACGTTTGCTGAAATTTCATTTTTGCAAACAGCATCTGCCAGTTTTAAAGCATGCACTGCGGCATAACAACCCATAAAATTTACTGAAGTCCTGAAAATATCCGGGGGCAAATTCATCGCTTCCATTATTTCCAAGTCAAGCCCGGGGGCGCTCATTCCTGTGCAACTAACGGTAATCAGGTGTGTTATCTGTTCACTTTTTATCTTGCCCCTTATACAATTGTTGATTGCTTTAACAGAAAGCTTCCCGGCACATTCATTAAACCATTCCATTCTTTTTTCAAGTGAAGGAAAAGGTTCTAAGTTTTTTTCTTTACTGTAAAATTTTCTTTCATCAACTGTACAACTGTAATCAGGTATAACGCTGTACCGTGTGCTGATACCACTATGCCCATACAAAAACTTCAGCTTCCTGCTTTCGACTGCATTGCCGGCGTGAATAGCATTCGCAAATTCAAAAATATCCTGCTGTGTATGCTTATAGCCAGGTACGGCGGTTGCTATAGAAATAATTTTACTCAAAGTTTGTGTATTAAAAATAAAGTTATAAATGCAGCATTAGTACAAACGGAAGCCAAAAGGTTCATCCGCATGGTATTAACGAAATTGGCTGCCTGTTGGTTGCAGGCAACTTTATAAAACCACCAAAAGAAATATACCAGCACCGGCAAAAAGAACAGTTGTATGATAAAAAATTCTTTTTCCTGTGATTTATCAAACAATTGGTATGCCAGTAAACCCATTGCAAGGGAATATATAAGTGCAGTAAAAATAAAAGTGCCTTTATATCCAAGTATCATACTCAAAGTATGTTACACCATCTTTTTTATCCTGTTTGTGCTGGTAGATTTGTGTAAGTGGGTAAAAACCACCGATCAACAGCGAGGCAATCAGCATATTTATCCATGACACCTGTAGTGTTTTATCCATACTGCTGCCATGCAGTACCATAAAAAAGGTAACAGCACCCTGGAAAAAGATAACAGTAATGTAGCCGGCAATGGGGTATTTTTTCAGTCTTATACCACGATAGCTGTAAGCCCTCGAAGCAAATATATAGGCCACAATAGCTACTGCAAAATAAATACTGATGATAAAGCTTAAAGCAATAGCGACAGTATCTAACAATATACTCACATAAAACAATTGCTTTGTTGGCTCCATCGGGTTTTTAATACCGCCAATACTTTCTGTATCCCTGTCCATATAACTGTTGTAGCCATTGCTGGCAGGGTAAACAAGCAAATGCAGGATCACAAAAATCAAAACCGCATGAGCGGTATTGATGTACTCCGTTTGGCCCAGGGCAAACCAATACACAGGCATCAGGAAAAATGAAAAGTGAAACCGCAGTAATTGGGTAGTTGATTTTTTTATCATCATTTAATAACGTAACAGCGTCATTTGTACTTATGTAGTGTAATTTACCAATCACTTACAGTTAAAGCAACATTTTGTTGTATTATACTTATTGTAAGTAAAAACAGTTGCCGCCGTCTAAACTTATATTTGCTTTATGCCTAAATTAATGCAGGTTTTCTTTTGGGGTATGCTTATCAGTTTTTTGGGTTGCCTTCCATTAGGCACACTCAATATTACTGCTATGCAGATTGGCTTGCAGGAAAGCATTAATGATGCGTTACTTTTTTCATTGGGTTGTTTGCTGGTAGAGATGGTTTATGTACGCCTCTCACTCATTGGTATCGACTGGATACGCAGGCAGGTAAAACTAATGCGTATCATGGAATGGCTTACACTTGCTATCATTGTTGCGTTGGCAGTGGGTAGTTTTATGGCTGCATTAAAAGGGGGAAGTTCTCAAAAAAACGAAGTGCTCAATAATAACATGCACCGTTTTTTACTCGGTATATTTATGAGTGCTGTCAGCCCTATGCAAATCCCTTTTTGGTTTGGCTGGAGTACAGTGCTGTTTCAAAAAGGTACACTACAGCCGGTAAAGGCCCAATACAATTTGTATATACTTGGCATTGGGCTTGGCACATTGATGGGTAATTGTGTTTTTATCTTTGGTGGAAGGTTAATAGTGAACAGTATTGCCAACAGCCAGGCTTATCTCAACTGGTTTATCGGTGGCATATTTGCTGTTACGGCAATAGTACAGGCTGTAAAAATGATTTTGCATAAAGATGGAGTGAGTAAACTGGAGAAGGGGAAACTTAACTAGTGTATCATTTATACAGTCCATTTACCATTCAGCAATCTTCATTCTTCATCCGTGCCAATCCGTTAATTTTGCACCTGCATGAAACATCTTGCTTCTCTCAACCATTTTTTCTGGAAATACAGGTACCGCTTCTTTCTCGGTATTTTGTTCGTAATACTTACCAACTATTTCAGGATACTGGCACCGCAGTTAACAGGCTATGTGGTAAACACAGTAGTGGGCAAAGGAGCAGGCCAGCACCGGCAGAACGACATCATTGTTCAACAGGTTATAGAGTGGCTGCAAAACCAAAGCACCGGGCAAAAAATTGTATGGTGCGGTATTACTTTATTGATACTGGCACTCATCAGCGGCTTCTTTATGTTTATGATGCGGCAAACCATTATCGTAATGAGCCGCCTGGTTGAATACGATCAAAAAAGCCAGGTGTTCTCTCACTACCAGCAATTGGATACCAACTTTTACAAAACTCACAGCACCGGCGATCTAATGAACCGCATTTCTGAAGATGTAAGCCGTGTAAGAATGTACACCGGGCCGTCCATTATGTATTTCATCAACCTTGCAGCAGTGCTTGGCTTTAGTATCTTCTTTATGTTGAAGGCAAGCCCCAAACTTACTTTTGTGGCTTTGTCACCATTGCCTTTACTTGCCATTACCATTTATTTTGTAAATAATATTATTGATAAAAAAAGCGAACGCATACAGGCATTACTTAGCCAGCTTACAACTAATGCACAGGAATCTTACAGTGGTATACGTGTTATTAAATCATTTGTACAGGAAAAAGCTATGCTTGGGTTCTTTGCTATCAACAGTGCAGAGTATAAAAAGAATGCCCTGGGTCTGGCAAAAACGGAAGCCATTTATTTCCCGGCTATGGCATTGCTTATAGGAATCAGCACTTTGCTTACCATAATGGTAGGTGCTTTGGATGTAGTAGCCGGAAAAGCTGACATTGGACTTATTGCAGAGTTTGTAATGTATATACAGATGATGACCTTTCCTGTAAGTGCTATCGGGTGGACGGCCAGCATGACACAACGGGCAGCAGCATCCCAAAAACGGATCAATGAATTTTTACAAATGCAGCCCACTATTATCAACCCGGAACAAGGCGAAAAACCATCATTGAATAGTGTAATTGAATTTAAAAATGTTGATTTTACTTATCCTCACACCGGTATCAGGGCAATAAAAAATTTCTCCTTAAAAATTAGTAAAGGAGAGAAAATTGCCATTGTTGGCAAAACAGGCTCCGGTAAATCAACCATTGCACAGTTAATGTTGCGTATGTACGATCCACAGCAGGGAATTATCAGTTATGATACTACTTTGCTTGATAAAATTGATTTGAATTATTTGAGAACAGAGGTAAGTTATGTGCCGCAGGATATTTTTCTTTTCAGCGATAGTGTTTATAACAACATTGCTTTTGGTTTTCCCGGCGCAACAAAAGAACAAATTGTACAATGCTGCAAAAGATGCCTGTGTAGATAAAGAGATAAATGGTTTTGCAAAAGGCTATGAAACTATGATAGGAGAGAGGGGTGTAACATTGAGTGGTGGGCAAAAGCAGCGGATATCCATTGCCAGGGCACTGGTTAAAAATCCATCTGTTGTTATTTTTGATGATTGCCTTAGTGCAGTGGATGCTAAAACAGAAAAAGAAATACTTGGCAACCTCAATAATTATTTACAGGATAAAACTGCTGTCATTATCACACACCGTATCTTTTCCCTTTTATCGTTTGATAAAATAGTAGTGATAGAAGGCGGTGTTATTGCAGAACAGGGCACACACAAGCAATTGTTGCATGCAAAGGGTTATTATGCTGATATGTACAACCGCCAGCAGGAGCATGAAAAGGGGGTAAATAATACTGAAACGGGAACGGAAATTTCTGCCTGAATGAACAAATGGCTTCTTCCTTCCCTTTAAACAAGTTTTCCCCATTGTATATTGAACAGAATCTAAAAATTATGCTTTTTTTTGCTATTTCAAAAACAAGGCTATCTTTGTCAGCATAAAATAATTAGGTAACCAACTAAATTTAAACTTAAAACTGTGGCGTACGAGAACAACGACAAAAAAATGGAAAGCGTTTATAGCAAACGCATCAGGGCCGGTAAAAGAAGAACTTACTTTTTTGATGTAAGGGAAACCCGTGGTAATGATTATTATTTAACTATTACAGAAAGCCGTAAGCGCTTTGATTCTGACGGGTATGACAGGCACAAAATATTTCTATACAAAGAAGATTTCAACAAATTTATAAAGGGGCTTATTGAGGCTGTGGATTATGTAAAGACAGAGCTGATGCCCGACTTTGATTTTGATGCTTTTAACCACGATACACCTTATGAAGGTGAGGGTGGGGAAGGCGCAGTTGTAGAAAATACGGCTGTGGCAAGTGCAGAAGAGCCGGCTGTTGAAGCTGTTGAAGAGGTAAAACCGGTAGTTGCTAGTGATATTGCTGCTCCTTCTGATAATGGAAGCAGCGTGGAAGTAGATAAGTGGTAAACATCACACTGAAATAAAAAAACTGGCCTTTCTCTTTGAGAAAGGTTTTTTTTTGCTATCTTGCCTCTTCATTAACGTATTGCTTTCCAATCTCCACGAAGCCATAATTGAATATCCATTGCAAAGTCGCAGTTCAATCTAAATTACTGTAGGGATTCTTATCTCCGGCAGTGGTACCCATGATTAGCCTGTATATAATTAGTTTTTCACCTTAATCCTGCTAGGGCCTTATCAGCAATAAAGCACTAACCGGGTTAACTCAAAACGTACATTATGCAACAGACTGAAAACGAAGCTTACATCCAACACTACAAGTCTTTCCTCTATCGCAAGGAGTATCCCTGCGTAGCCGCCAAAGCCGCAGTTCAAAAACAGCAGGTACGAGTGTTTGTGGCCGACCACATGGCCTGTCCAAAAGATGACAGGGCTATTCTTGATTTCATGTACAATTTTGTTGATGATTACCGCAGTTCACAAGAATTTTTTCATAGCGCTGCTGTGATCTTTAAAGGGCATTCTGAAATGCCCTCAGAAGAAGGTTTTGAAGCCATGCTTTTTCAACGTTTGCAATCTTTGGCCAACATTGGTTCAAAGGAATATGCATACGATAAAAGAGTAAGCAGCGACCCCACTTCAAAAGATTTTAGCTTTAGTATAAAAGAGGAAGCATTTTATATCATTGGTTTGCATCCCAACAGCAACAGGGCAGCAAGGCAATTTATGTATCCAACAATGGTTTTTAATCCACATAAGCAATTTGAAGACCTGCGTAAAACGCACCGGTATGATAAAATGAAAAACATTGTACGCAAACTTGATACAGCCTATTCCGGTTCAGTAAACCCAATGCTGCAGGACTTTGGCAGTTCTCCTGAAGTATTTCAATACAGTGGCCGTAAACTAGATCACTCATGGCAATGCCCATTAAAAATAAACAACCACATACAAGGTGAACAGCATTGAACCACGTAGCGGCGTTTCATTTATCCTTAAAAAAGGGCAACGCTTAAAAATAACAGACATACAGGGAGAGCAGGTTTCAGATTTTATTTGTTTTAATCTTAATGATAAGGCAGAGTATTTATCTTCCGGAAGAACAATTGATTATGCTGAAACAATTTTCTTAACAAAGGGCCATCCATTCTATTCCAACCGCAGCAATATCATGTTTGAAATTGTAGAAGATACAGTGGGTAGGCACGACTTTTTACTTACACCCTGCAGTGCCGATACCTTCCGTATCATTTATGGGCATAGCAGTCCGCACCGGGGTTGTTTTGGCAATCTTTGCCATGCACTTGAGGAGTATGGTATAAAGCCAGATGATATTCCTATCACTTTTAATGTTTTTATGCATGTAACTGTTAATGGCGATTCTGGTAAGGTATCAGTGCTTCCACCCAAAAGCAAAGCAGGCGATTACATTATTGCAGAAGCCAAAATGGATCTGATCGTGGGGCTCACCGCCTGTTCAGCAGAAATGTCAAATAATTATTCTTTCAAACCAATTGGATGGGAGATCTTAAGTTAAACCTGGCTTTTACGGTTGTCGATAATTTGTTTGTGTTTGCCATTTGGGGTAAGCACAAAAGGTATGTTCATCGTTAGTTTATACTCCTCAAATTTTACCTGGCCTTTTACTTTGTCGAGAAAGCTGGCGTAATAGCTTTCCTGCTTCGTACCGTCTGTTTGAATATTTACGGTAACACAGTTTTCATCAAAACTTGTCTGGAATTTTTTTACTGAGGGTTCGTATTTAAACAAAAAGTAAAAGAATGAATCATGCAGCCTGTTGCCAAACCTGTCTATTATAATATCACTTGTACGGCCAATCACTTCTTTTATTACAGGAAAAGTGCGTTTGCATTTGCAGCTATCTTTTGAAAACTCAATGATATCACCCGTAAAGTATTTCAGCATAATAAAGCCTTCGTTGGTAAGATCGGTGCATATCAAATTGCCTTCATTATCGAGAGTGTAATCAATTTTATCGCTTATAAGATGCAGGCTTCCTTCTTTGCATTCAAAAGCTGATGTACCTGATTCATTGCAGCCGTACTGGTTAATTACTTTAACACCAAAAGCTTCTTCAATATTTTTTCTTGTAGTTTCTTTTAGAATTTCAGCAGTACATACAATGCCTTTAAGATGGGGGAAATACCCTTTCTCTTTTGTTTTAATATAGTTTGCCAGTTCATTTATTACATTGGCATAGCCATATATAATATTCGTTTTTCTGTTAATGATATTTTGTGCATGTACTGCAAGCGTATGCTCATTTAATGGTGTGGCAGGATATACATCTATATTAAAAAGCTTATAGAATATTTTATGGGCAATGCTTGTTTTAATAAGTGAAGTGCCTGCAATAAAAGCAACCTTATCACCTGGTTTATACCCGGCGCTTTCCCAACTCATAATAATACCTGCCCATAAATATGATTGTGATTCGGATGTAGTGTAATAAACCAACGGTATCCCGGTAGAGCCGCCGCTTTGTTTTTTTTGCAGTTTACCTTTATAAGCAGAAGAAATAAGTCCCGGTGTATTCGCCCTGATGATATCTTTCGTTGTTACGGGTACTTCATCAAAACTATTGTAACCGGCATAGTAAGTGGTATATTTTTTTGCTTTTTCAAAGAGAGAACTCAAACGTTGTTTTCTTATTGCTTCCAGTTTTGTTTCAGGCAAATATTGATGGCTTTTCAACTCATCCAAAGCTTTAAGCACTTTTGTACCTCTTAATAAGTCAATTAATTGTAATCGTAGTTGGCCAAGCATGTTTTACAGAAGGATGTGTACTAAAAACATAAGATTAGCACAAAATATTGCAACAAAGAAAAAAATATGCCAGTTATTTATAAATACCATTTCAAAAGTGGCGCTTAATTTATAGCAGCCTTGGCTTTTGGTATAAAGTTTTACAGGAATATACTCCACAAAAACTGGTTTTTCCAGTGCTTTGAGTTTTCATCATCCTGGCCACTAAAGGCTTCACCCAACCGCTCATTAACGAGTTTTTTCATCTCCGTACGGGTGCTGTATTTTTTTGAAACTACCGGTTTTATTTCATCTTCATTTACACCGTTTACCATTACTTTAGTAGCAATAAAAGAAGTATAAAGCCGGGGAATGGTAACACCCAATATCATACCTGGCAATCCGTTGATGGTACAAGGCCCGCCCGGTATCATTATCTCATCTGTATAAAACGCAAATACATATACGCTGTCCATAATAACGCCTACCGCTTTACGGCAGTTAAACCCGGCAATCTCACGGTTTTCATTGGTGATGCGCCAGTTTACTGTGGGTATGCTGTCCTGTATCATAAATTCTGAACCAAATACCCCTTTTTTCTGGTACAGTTTATTTGCTTCATGATCAAAATACCAGGAATTGTCTTCATCTTCTTTTGTCAGAAATTCCGGAGCCTTTTGTCCGCTTGCCCAATGATCAAATTTATAAATGCTTTTATTGTTGCTGAATATGAAATTGTAATAACCTGTTTTAAACTGGGGCATGGTTTCTTTCAGCATCTCCATCCAGGGGGCGTCGCCAATAGTTTTCTTTATATTGGTCTTTACTTCAAATTCTATTACCGCTTTATCAATAAACACCTGCTGTGCAGTAGCTGAAAGAATTAAGGTTGCAGTTGATATTATTGTTATAAATATTTTTTTCATTAGATAATTTTAATGGTTTAAATCATTGCAGTTTTTATGGTGTTTTGGCAGCTTCAGGTTTTGGCCCTTTGTTTTTAAAATCCCATGCAAAGCCCACCATAAAGTAGCGCTTCAAACGGAGGTTGGTGGTTTCTGAAGTTGTGTTGCCATAAAAACTTCTGTCTATGCCAATATTCTGGTTAAGAATATCCCTTACAAGAACATATAGGGTAAACTCGTTGTCTTTAAATGTACGCTGCAACCTTGCATTCAGAATATGATTGGTAAGGTTGTTTTGAAACTGGATAGTTTTTTGCCTTGCAAAAAAGTTATAATCAGTTTTTATTGACCATACTTTTTTATAATACAGCGTAGCATATAAACTCACGGTATTGGTGAAATAACTGTTTACCAGATTATTCTGGGAAGTGGTGTTCCTGTTATATCCTGCTTCATTACCAAGGGAAAGATCATATTTCTTTTCTTTGGATTTATTTAGCCAGATACTAAGTCCGCTGTTGAGGGTATTTGAAAAACTTGTTTTACCATTTATAATATCAGCAAAGCGGCTGAAATTAAAATTGGGCTGGAAGTTGATGTTCGTATTTATTTTTTTCAACTTCATACCAAAGCCGCTCCAGAGGTTAATAGAAATATTGCCATTGGTATTTACTGGTTTGGTAATAGTGGTGGCACTGTCGGCAATTTGTATAATGCGGCTATTTGTAATGGAGTTGGCAGTGGTGGTAAAGTTGATTGATTGGTACATCCACTGGTCTTTAATAAAGTTGTAAGAGTTGTGGGAGATATTGAAATTATGTGAGAATGACTGTTTCAGGTCGGGGTTACCAACATACTGGTTGTAAAAATCATTGTTGTTTCTCAATGGCTGAAGCTGGTTGAGCGTTGGCTGCTGTGTGATACCGTTATACGAAAAGTTGAAAGCCGCATTTTGCTTGTAAGTGTAAGTAAGCGATGCTGAAGGGAACAGGTTGGTGTATTTCCTTTTGTATTGCTTGTTGTAGGTGATATCATTAAAATCAAAATCGGTGATGCCAAAACCGCTGCCAAAATTGAACTTGATTTTTTTAAAATTGTAACTCACTTTCATTGATGGTTTATTAATCACAATCAGTTGTTTAAAATGGTTGCTGAGGCTGTCAATAAAGTTGTCGTACTTGCCAGATACATTTGAGTAGCTGTTTGTATTTTGATCGTTGTTGCCGGTAGAGTATGTAAGTTCATAGCCCAGTTCCAGCGAAAAAGTTTTTGATAATGGCTCAGTATAAACAGCTTTGCCCACAAGGTTATTGGTGGTTTTATCAATATCATACATCTGGTTTTGCTGCAGGTTAAATGAAGGTATTCCGCCAACGTAAGATTGATTGCTTGATTGCAGAACATTTGTCCCTTCCGTATTAAGCCTGTTCCAGTCTGCATTTACCGACAATGTTCTTCTTGCTTTTTTAAACCTGTGCCGGTATATGAGGCTTGCTGTAATCACATTTTTATCTGTTATCTGACCGTATTTTTTTTCTGTTGTGTTTTTTAATGTTTCAGTATTGCTCTTAGTTTCGGTATTGCTTTTTTCTGCACTTTCGGTATGATAGAAATTTGCTTTTACCGTAAGTTTAAGGCTGTTGCTTGAATCAAACTTGACATCATAAGTAAGGCTGTTTTTAAAATTGTGCCTGTTAACATCCTGGTCTTTGGTTGAATAATCATTAAGGATAGAGTCGCCAACCTGGCGTTGGGTAAAATTGCTGATAAGGTTATTATACAATTGCCTGTTGTATTTTGGCGAAATCGTCAGCGTTCTTTTATCATCCCATTTATTGGAGTAATGTAAGCCTGCATTGTTGTTAGTGATAAAACCATTTTCTGTACTTACATAAGGTTCATCATCGCTGCTGCCACCACGCCATTGCCAGTTCATTCCTCCGTCTTCATCCATTTCCACACCCATATCGTCTCTTTCGCTGCCATATTTTTGGCCATCTTCCCAGCCAAGCCCATCCTGGCCGGTGTTTCCATTCAATGAAAAAGCAGCAAATTTTCGTTTCCCTTTAAATGCGTTTAACATCAGGTTGCTGTTATACCGGTTATCAATTGTTTTTTGTGGCCCAGCAGCAACATCTGCCTTTCCAAAGTATCCTTTCTTTGCTTCGTCTTTTAATTTAAGGTTGATGGTTTTTTGTTTTGAACCATCATCAATGCCGGTAAATTCAGACTGCTCACTTTTTTTATCAAACACCTGTACTTCCTTTACTGCATCTGCCCGTAGGTTTTTTACTGCCATCCCGGGATCATCTCCAAAAAATTCTTCTCCATCTACCAATACTTTCTCTACTGTTTCACCCATGGCTTTAATTTTTCCATCCTTATCCACCTGTATGCCGGGTAGTTTTTTTAATAACTCTTCCACATTGGCATTAGCACCTACTTTAAAACTATCGGCTATGTAAGAAATAGTATCACCTTTTATTTTAATAGCACCACCATTGCGTACAAAAACCTCCTGCAATAGTTTGCTTTTAGGAGTAAAGTTTACTGTGTTCAACTGCAATTCATCGCTGGTAGTTGTAATATCATCCACAAAGTCTGCATAGCGTGGGTGTGTAATCATCAAAATATATTTACCCGGCGGAACATTTTTTAAGTCAAAGTTGCCATCGTTGTTTGTACGGGTGAATTTTACAAGGATAGAATCAACAGGTTTTAAAATAGCAACAACAGCATTTGGTACAGGCTTGCTTTCTGAGTCATCAAAAATTTTTCCGGTGATGGTTTGTGCTTTTACATCGCCCCATAGCAATAGCAGGAGCATAGGGAGTACTTTGGCTATACTTTTCATTAAGTGAAGTTGGTTTTGGACCTATGAAATATTTCGTAATTAAGCAGAAATATTTCTATTTCCCACGAACAGTATGCTTAAATTTACGTTAAAACAAAATTGCTTTTTTCTTTCTTCATTTCTTAAATGATTTACATCAATGGCAGTTGCTAAAAAACAAACGGTAAAAAAATCAACAATAGAAGATGCCAAAGCCAAAAAAACTCCATCGAAAAAACTTTCAAATACAACGGTTATGAAAAATGATACTGAAGATACTGCCGCAACCAAAAAGTATGAAGACATACATTTTATTGACAGTACAAAAAATGTATGGAATTATTCGCTGTTATCGGAGGAGGTTATACGAAATTTCCAGGCTGGCACTTTATATAACGGCTATGAATTTTTTGGCAGCCATGAAGCAGAGGTATTGGGCAAACGGGGTTATTATTTTGCTGTGTGGGCGCCAAATGCCACAGCCGTTTCAGTTTCGGGTAATTTTAATAAATGGAAAAAGCATGAATACTCCTTGTATGTAAGGCTTGATAATTCAGGAATATGGGAAGGCTTTATTCCGGATTTCCCCAAAGGCGAGGTTTATAAATATAGTATCAGGGGTTATAAAGGTGTGGAGATTGATAAGGGCGACCCATACGCCAACTTTTGGGAGAAACGCCCTCAAACAGCTTCTATCACCTGGGAGCTTGGTTATGGATGGGATGATAAAAAATGGATGAAGGATAGGAAAGATCACAATGCATTGAATGCACCATGGAGTGTATATGAAGTGCATTTGGCAAGCTGGATGAGACCAGATAAAAATGATGAAGAAACATATAATACTTACCAGCAAATAACAGAACGGCTGGTGCCCTATGTAAAAGAAATGGGCTTTACACATGTGGAGTTAATGCCGGTAATGGAACATCCCTTTGATGGAAGCTGGGGCTACCAGGGAACTGGATATTTTGCACCTACTTCCCGGTTCGGTTCTCCGCAGGATTTTATGGCGATGGTGGAGGCTTTTCATAATGCAGGCATAGGCGTTGTGCTTGATTGGGTGCCTTCGCATTTTCCTTATGATGCTCACGGGCTGTTTATGTTTGATGGCACTCATACGTATGAATATGCCGATATGCGTAAGGGCTATCATCCAGACTGGAACAGTTATATTTTTAATTACAGCAGGGGAGAAGTAAAATCTTTTTTAATAAGCAGTGCAAGGTTCTGGTTTGATAAATTTCATATCGATGGAATTCGGGTGGATGCAGTTAGTTCGATGCTCAGGTTAGATTATTCAAGGGGCGAAGGGCAGTGGGAGCCCAACCAGTTTGGCGGCAATGGAAATATAGAAGCAATAAAATTTATCAAAGACCTGAACGAAACTATTTTCCGTGATTTTCCTGATGTGCAGACAATGGCAGAAGAAGCAACAGACTGGCCCAAAGTAAGCCGCCCCACTTTTGCCGATGGCCTTGGCTTTGGTATGAAATGGATGATGGGATGGATGCATGATACATTAGACTATTTTAAGTTCGACCCGATATTCAGGCCGTATCATCAAAATAAATTCACCTTCAGCATGATGTATTTTTATGATGAAAACTTTATGCTGCCACTAAGCCATGATGAAGTAGTACATGGCAAAAGCCCCATGCTGTACAAAATGCCCGGTGATGAATGGCAGAAGTTTGCTAACCTCCGGTTGTTATATACCTATATGTTTACACATCCGGGCGCTAAACTTTTATTTATGGGTAATGAGTTTGGCCAGACAAATGAATGGAACTATAAAAGTGAATTGCAGTGGGAATTGCTTGCATTTGACCCACATAGAAAAATGCAGGAATGTGTAAAGGCATTAAACCATTTGTACAGGGATGAGCCTGCTTTACATGAAAGGCAATTTGAAGTAGGAGGCTTTGAATGGGTTGATCTTAATCATCGGTCGGAGGGCGTAATGTGTTATAAAAGAAAGGGTAAGAACAAAAAGGATGATGTGCTGATTATACTGAATACCACGCCGGTTGTAAGGAATGACTGGAAAATACAGGTATATGATAAATCAGAATGGACAGAAGTTTTCAACAGCGATAAGCCTGAATATTACGGTTCTGGAAATGTATACAACCCCTCCCCCTCAGTGCATTTAGTGGATAAAAAAACAAACCTTTACGAAATAAATTGCCAGCTTCCGGCGTTAGCAGCTGTAGTATTCCGCTAATTATCCGAAAAGTGGAATAATATTTGTCTTAAAACCCGTACTTATGAAATTCAACCCCCTAATGCTTGCGGTGGGCCTATGTGCCTGCACCCAGGTATTTTCGCAGAAAACAGACAGTTCCGAAATTTATTTTCAAAAAGGAATTGAAGAGAAAACAGCTAAACGTTTTCTTGTTGCAGCCAATTGGCTTGATAAAGCTATACAGGCAAATCCCAAATTTACAAGGGCATATATTGAAAGCGGTTACGTAAACATTGAGATGCGTAAAACCGATAAAGCAATGCTCCAGTTCAATAAAGTACTGGAAATGGAACCCAATAACAGCGTGGCAACAAAAGAACTGATGGAGATGTACTATAGCTACCGCATGTATCCCAAAGCAAACGAAATGGCAAATAGATGCACCAGTTGCTTAAATGCGGAAAAAATAAAAGCGATGTGCAGTTACCAGCAGGAAGATTATGGTAAGGCTGCAAAAGGGTTGACAAGTTATTTGTCGAAGAACCCGGCTGATGCCGAAGCCACTTATACACTGGCAAGATGTTACCTTGATATGGAAGATTATAAAAGTGCTATTCCTGCTTATAATAAAGCAGTACTGTTAGACGGGGAAAAAAATGTGTGGATGTATGAATTGGGTTTGTTGTATTACAGCCAGGAAGAGTACAAAAATTCAGTAGTATTTTTTAATAAAGCAGCAGAAAAAGGCTATCCTCAAAAAAGCGATTTCCAGGAAAACCTTGGATATGCTTATATGTTTAGCGGCCAACAGGAGCAAGGTGAAAAAATATTGCTCGACCTGTTACAGAAGAAACCTAATAATAAAGAATTACTTCGTGATATGGCTGAAGCATTTTATAATGGTAAGATGTATGACAAGTCGTTGAACTATTGCCAGAAACTGATGGAGATGGATACAAAGGATGGCAAGGCATTGTACCAGGCAGGGCTTTGTTTTCAAAAGATGGGACAAAAAGATAAAGGACAAGGTATGTGTGATAAAGCAATTGAACTGGATCCTTCGTTAAACGGCATGAGGCAAAAATCAATGAACCCGTTTTAAAAAAACGAAACTACCTATAAATAAAATCCCTGTTGTTATCAACAGGGATTTTTTATTAAACAAAATAATAAGTTCATTAATCAGGCCGCAGGTCATAAAATATCTTCACTAAGTTATCTTCTCCAATATTTGTTGTAAGGTTGAATGATTTTCTTCTCTTACCATCAATAATTTCCAATATAGATGTGTTGGGAGGAATAGAACCGAGATTGTCCCCAACAAAAGTGATGGTATTTGGGCCCGGGTCTAATGTAATGGTGATCGTTTTTGGTTTGTGCTTTACTGGAAACCCTTTTGCTATCCATTTGCCATTTACATTGATAGAAATGCTGTCGCCATCTTCCACCGCATCATCCCATACGGCTAAGGTTAGTTGCCTTGCAGTGGATGTAAGCGTACCTAATAACCTTTCATTTTCTTTTAATGTTTTGTCGTTTGCAGGCGTATAACTGTCAAAAAATGTTTCTTTGTCTTTCTCCCTTGCAAAATAAAGTTTCACTGCAATAAAGGAAGCTGCACTGTCTCCACGGTTATTAAAATCAAGGGTAATTTTTTTCTTGCCGCATTCAATGTTCAGTTTGCCTTTATTGGGTAAGCCATTAGCAAAGTTTTCTGCATAAAGCACTATAATATTCAAACCTGTATCCAGTAAAACTTCCTGGGAGTATAATTTCCTGTTCACTTCAAACAGGTCAATAACGCCCCTTCCATTCAATACAACAGAAACCACATCTCCTTTTTTTGTACCTGATAAACTAACTGTACCATCACGGGTGGGTATATAAATAGTATCTGTGAGGCCAAAGTAAGCAGGTGATATGGCAGGGCTTAATATCCTGTTGGCATAATCACTGCTCCATTGAACACTGTTTTTCTTAAACAATTTTATATTTTCATTCTCCAGTAAACTTTTTAGCTGGTTATAAATTTGTACCTGCTCTGCAGTCAGTTTTGAAGTGTCGGCAGCAGTATTGTTATTTTGTTTTGTTTGTATTCTTTGCAGGTTTAATGTGGGCTGGCCTTTAAGGTTACGGCTTAGATCGAAACTGCCATTTATTAGAAATAATAGTTTGGCAATGCTGAATGTTTTTTCGTTACGGGCAAATTTGTTTTTGCTGATGGCTAATTCCCTCACACTTTTTTTAATGAGTAACAATTCATAGTCTGCAGTAAAACTATCGCACTGTATGCTGATATGAGCAGGGTAGAGGATGCCTTTTTCAGGAGAAGCAATTTGCAGGCTGAACTGGCTTTTGCCTTCACCGCTGTTATTATCAATTTGCCAGGTGCCAACAAAAGGGTCGGCCTGCGAAAAGGAGGCAAATGCATGTAACAATAAATATAAGAAAAGAGGTAAAATTTTTTTATTCATTATATCCTTGCTGGTTTCAAATGTTATCTGCTGCGGTGTAAGATAAATTATAAATTTTAAACAGGGATAAGACGGGTACAGTTGGTATTAAGTTACCTGCGTTGTTTAAATGTATTGTTAAAAAAAATGGCCCCGGGATTAATTCTTTGTAATAACCTTTTATCACTGATATAAAAAAATCCCATCAGTTGGCCAACGGACGGGATGACGATAAAACTTTGTGGGTTACTAAAATTTATAACTCAATACAGCCCTTATATTAAAAGGAGTGCCGGGTGTAAAATGATTTTCTGTAACAGGTGATGTTTCGTTTTGCAACCGGCTTTCTGTTGCAAACTGTGTTTCTTTCCATTTTGCATTAAAGATGTTGTTCGCTATTACGCCAAGTCCAAAGCTTCTCCATTGATAATTCATGTTTACATCGCTAATGCAGTAACCTTTTGCAATTATGCTTCCGTCTTCATTAGCAGGACGGTTTCCTAAATAACGGGTGCTGATGCTGCCATTAAAACCAATTTCATTTTTCATGCTTACACTGCTGGCAAACGTAACTTTTGGCGCAAGGGGAATTAAATTTTCTCCTTTGGGATCTTCGGTGCTTCTTGCATGTGTGTATGTAAAATCACTTTGGAAAAAGATGGACTTGCCAACCTGGTAACGTACACCAACATCAATACCTTTTCTTTCTGTTTTACCGCTTGGCTCCACCACACCTTCATCACCCACATACACAAACTCCTGTTGTAAAAATAAATACCATAATGCGGTATTGATAACCAGACGGGGCGTTGGTTTAAATATCACTCCTGCATCTGCACCATAAGCAGCCGGTAATATTTCCTTTCCTTTTTGTTCTACTGCCACTCTTGTGTCGTTGCTGTGAAAGCCCTTACCGAGTTTTACAAAAAACTGTGTGTTCCGGTTGTAATTGTACAGCACATTTAATTTAGGGCTTATAGCTGCTTTGTTAGCCGATTGCGTTTGATAAGCCGCCGCCAGTTTATCTACATAATCAAACTTGAGGTAATCAAATCTTATGGCAGGGTTTATTAAAAATTTTCCTTTTCTTATTTCAAAGTTTGCATAACCATACAGATTGGTTTCATCAATATCACCCAATTTTAATTGTTCCAATGTTGTTTTCCTGTTGGCAGTACGGGAAAGTTCGATGTTATTAATATCATCATGCCTTACACCTGCACCTGCCTGCAGTTTCATCCTGGTATCGCCTGCATAAAGATCTTTGGTCAGTTCACTTTCAAAGCCACTCATATTCCTTGCTTCTTTTTGTTTTATCTGGTCGCTGTTTGCAGGGTCGTTTAAAAAGAAGGTAAAGTTTGAATACAGTTCAAGATCGTAATAGCTGAAGAAAACAGTGTTCTTAATAAATGTGCTGCTGTTTATTTGTTTCAGGTATTGCAGCACAGCATTGGTCCTTTGTGTGTTGCCACCTTCTGTATCATCAACGGCACCATACCAGTCAAGTGTACCAGCATCAACAGCCCGTTGTGGTATTTGCCCGCTGGCATCCCATTTACTTTTAAAATGAGATAGCAATAAAGATAACTTGCCATTGTTGGGAAGATAGGTAGTGTATTTACCCACCAGGTTTGTACGGTTAAAATTTTGCGACGATACAAAATATCCCTGTGTCATTAAATACTCCGATGCAATCCACAAGTTCTGCTTTTCATTATCAATTATATTAAACTGGCCAAGCGACCTGAAAGTGCCGAACTGCCCACCTTCGAGTGTGATGGAATTATTATCAAAGCGGTCTTTTGTTTTAAACGCAACATAGCCTGCGGTAGCTAAATTGCCCCTGTTGGCAAAATAAGGCCCTTTGTCAAAATCAATTTTATCAACTGTTTCAGGAATAAGAAAATGCAGATCGGCGTAGCCCTGCCCATGTGCATGCGATACCATATTTACCGGCATGCCATCTACGCTAAGGTTAATATCTGTTCCATGATCAATATCAAAGCCACGAAGAAATATTTGTTCTGCCTTGCCACCGCCTGCATGTTGGCCGATAAATAAACCCGGCACTTTTCTTAACAGCTCCTGCGAAGAACTTACAGGGTTTGTTTTCAGATCAATATTTGAGATCACGTTCAAATGCCTCACAGAACTGTTAATAGAAACATCATTTAATTGTAATGGTGCAGCTTTTAATGCAATGTTCAGTTGGTTTTTACCTGCAGCAACTTTTGATGTGATATAAGATACATGCGTTACTTTAATAGTATCGCCTTCTGCTGCCTGTATTTCAAAATAGCCAATTTCATTACTATGGCTATGGTTGCCTGTGCGAAGATTGAGAATGGTAGCTTCCTGCAAAGGTGATTTTTCTTCGCCTGATACAAACCCTTTTTGTGTCTGTGAAAAACTGTCGTTTGCAACCAGGAGAAATAATGCTGTAGTAAAAAGGCGCAGGTGTTTGAGTAAATTTGTTTTCATACGTCGATTTTATGAATGAAATTTTATATACACAAAATGGTTAGCTATTGATCACTCTTTCTATTGTCCAGTAAAAAGCTACCAATATTATTAAAGCAGATAAACCATACACAATCCTTTTCCTGTACCAGGGTTTATTTTTAAACCGGTTGATGATAAGCATAAACATTGCAGCAATTACTGCTACCTGCCCTAATTCAACGCCTGCATTAAATGCGATGATGGAAGTATAAAATTTATCCGGAGGCAAACCAATTTCATTTAACGAACTGGCGAAGCCCAGCCCATGTATCAACCCAAATACAAATACCACCAGTATTCTTAACGGGCTTAATTTTTTCACCAGCATATTTTCTGCTGCCACAAACATGATCGATAATGCAATGATAGGTTCCACTATTGCGGCTGGCATCAGTATAATATTCTTCATACTAAGCGCCAATGTTACTGAATGAGCCACCGTAAAAGCCGTTGCCTGCCAGATGATGGTTTTTATTTTTGTACTTAACAAACACAATCCAGCTACAAACAGAATATGGTCTGCACCAGCAGGAATGATATGTTCAAAGCCAAGTTTTAGATAGAACCACACTACATCTTTTACAGGTGTATTTTGCAAGGCATAATTTATTGTATGTGCAAAAGCATTTGTTGAAAACAAGACCAGGCAAGCAATCAATAATATTTTAAAAGAACTTTTCATTATAGTTGTTTAAGTGCTGTTTCACTTTCGCTTTTTAGTGCAGGAAAAATATTTGCATTATTTTTTAACCCAGCGGCTAAATATTTCTTTGCTTCAGTTTTGTTTGCCGGCCTGCAGGTATATCAACCCGGCACGGCAAAGCAGGCGTGGGTTTTGGCTGTTTGTTTTTAATGCTGTTTTTATGTATTGCTCTGCTTTACTGTTATCTCCTTTTTTATAATAAGCCCAGGCAAGCGTTTCATTCACATCAATATTGTTTGGGCGGCGGTTATATTCTGCCAATGCATGTTCAACGGCTTTGTCGTAGCTGTTGTTTTTTATGTAAGCTTCAGCCATTTCTTTATCAGAATAATGGCCAATAGTATTATCTGTGATAGCGGCTTTTCCTTTTTCCTCCATTTCATTTAGTGCTCTGTTCGAAATATCAGCAGCTTTATCATTCATACCCATCATGCGATATACATCTGCAATGTCTTCTTTAAAAGCCAGGTCATTAATGGCACTGTCTGCCTGTAAATAAAATGAAAGCGCTTTGTCATACTCCTTGTTTGCAACTGCAATACGGGCAAGCCCTGCTAACGGGTAAGGATAGCCAGGACGGTTGTTGGCGGCTAAGTTGTATTGCATGGAAGCATTTTTCAAATTGCCCATGTTTTCATATAGTTGTCCAAGCTGCACACGGCTCCATTCTGTTGATTCATCCCCGGGATTACCTGCATCCACGGCTGCCTGCATCACTTCCACAGCGCCGATGTAATCACCATAAATTTCTCTCAGGTAACTAATCCTTGCATAGGAGCGTAGGTCAGGACGAATGGACATCATCTGGTCTGCGGATGCTACTGCAGAATCATAATTACCTAACTCTACGTTTGCATCGGTTAGTATGCCATACACAAAAGCACTATATGGATTTACTGCTCTTACTTTCTCTGCTGTTGCCAACCCATCGCTGAAATGATGTTGTGATAGCTGCACCAGCGCTTTTAAGCAAAGCCCTTCAAAATTGTTTGAATCTATTGCAAGCACATTGTCAATGTATTTCATGGCAGCAGCATCGTAATAACTGTAATTGCCCGAAGCCCTTGCTTCCATTATCATGTAGTTTGCCAGGGCTGTTAACGATTTTTTATCAGTTGGGTTTGCTTTTACGGCAGCCTGTAATTTTTCAACTGATGTTTTTATCATTTTCCATTCTTCACTGTTTGCCTGTATTCCTTTTCTTTCAAGCAACGAAAACACAGTTGCTGCTTTCGTGCTTTTGCCTGATTTATATTTTATAACAATGAAACTTGCGGCGCCAATAAATAATGTAATAAGAACGATGTTGAGTAAATTCTTTTTCATAATTATGAAATGTATAAGGTGAGTGTATGGAGCAATTGTTTTGCAGTAATAATTACGAAGAATAGAGGAGTTTGGATGTAGATTTTTATAAAAGATTTATGATTTAATTGATGAAAATTGTTATGCAGTAAAAGTGAGTGACACAACGATGTTGCCACATTTACTGTTGCTGGTAACAAAACAAAAAACAAACCCTGCCTTTTTTAAAGCAGGGTTTGAGGATAGTTTCATAGTTGCAATATTATTGCGCTTTCACTAATGGGATGTTTTGTTTTGTAACACCATTCTTATTTATTTGTATAAAATAAGAACCTGTTTTCAGATCAGCCCCATTCCAGTTTTGAGTGTATGTGCCTGCTGCTAATTTTTTATTCACCAGCACTTTAAGCATTTTACCATCTGCACTGTACAGCGAAATAGTTACTTGTGCAGTTTCATTAATACGATACCGTACAATGCTGTTATCAACAAATGGATTTGGGTTAACAGTGGCAACCACTTCCGGTGACTTTACATCCATCCTGCTGCTTTCGTTAAAGTTTGAGCGGATGTTTGGATTATACCTGTTGGCAGGTTCATCACATGGACAAATATCTGTGCCTGCCCATGGCGATGCCACATAAGGGAACTTTGTTTTGAATGCTTTATCATTAGCATCAACACCGGTGCTGTAGCTAAGCACATTTACTAATTGTGGTGTTACCGGGCTTGGGCTGCTGTTGGGATTGTAATCATCATACCACAAACCAATTGCTGCCAGTACCACGCCGCTCACAGCCTGCAGTTCAATCCTTGTTACATCATCTTCAAGCCTTCTGCCATTGGGAAAACCATCCATGTTGGGAATGTTTTGAATATCAGTGTTACTATAAGCAGGATCAGTTAATCCTGTTACTGCTGCTGCCACCAAACCAAGCGGACTAAATGAAGAACCATTTCTTGGGGTAACCGGCACCGCCATATTTAAACGAAGCATATCACCACCATTTGGTAAAAAGTTACTGATAAAGGGCTTGCCACTTGCTAATGGATTACCGCCTTTACCTGTTGCTAATTGATATGGTTTTAAGTTTGGCACACCTGTATGAAAGATTGGCCACAGATCAACCGAACGGGGAGAGTTAGCAGCTGGCAATAACAATGTGCCAAAAATCGCATCATCCAATGCCGTGCCTGCAACTGCAGCAGTACCTTTTAATCCATATAAACCATTTTGTCCATTACCAAAACCAAATACTCCCAATGAATTTTTTTGTACACGTAATTGCACTGAATGAAGGAACAGCGCCACCAAATTGTGCATCATCCATGTATAAAGCCAGTTCCGGATTGTAAAAGAACTTGCCGAATGTTGCAATTTTTGAAAGATCCTGGTAAGGAGTTAGTGAGTTCCACAGATCTTTGTAACCAATAGGCACTACTGCTTCGTTTGTTAAAGGCATACCTAGTCTTGAAACCTGTATCCATGGGCCAGAAGGGTATTGACTGCCATCATTCCTGAAAGTGCTGTAGCGTTGGCGGCTTGCACTTGCCCATACACCAATTACGTAGTTGGGATCAAGTATGATTGGCAGCTTGCTGTACTGGTTTATTATCTTTCTGTAATGTCTGAAATATCAACCTGCAATGCAATGGTAGATACATTTAAACATTTTAAGCCATCAGTGTATTTGCCTGACTGGCGTGGGGCATCACCCAAATCGAAAATACCACCGAGGTCAACATAAAAAGGATCGTCTGATGTGCCGCAGAAAACTTTTTCACCTGTTCTGGCAGTGGTGATAGCATCGCTGATAAGTGATTCGTAAGAAGGGGCATTTAAACCAACTGGTGAACTGATAGAGCGTGGGCCAATGTTTGGCGGTGGCACTTTGCCTGCATAAATAATTGGCTGAAATGATTGCCCGCCATTGATGCTGCGTTCGAGCCTGTAAGTTGTTTTTAAATTTTGTTTGCCCAGGCGGATGTTGAAGAAGGTGGAAGAATCTTCAATCACTTTTACAAACGTAAAGCGGTAAATGATGTCATCGCCGGCAGTGTTGATGTCATTATCAATATGAATCTCATACCGGATGTTTTGCCCAAAAGAATAATAGTTGGGCCCACCCTGTGGCAATTGCCCCGGGATATAATTGGCAATGATGGTTACTTTGTTTGGGTCGTCAGGGCTGCGGAAGGCATAGAGGTCGGTGTTATCACAGAGGGGATCGTTGGAGATCAATGGAGCTTCCCGGTGTGAGGAGGCAAAAGCAGGTGTAATGGTTTGCACCAGCATCACCACCAGCAGGAGAGCAGCGGATAATTTTTGTTTCATAAATTTTTGTTTAGAGTGATGAATAAAAAATACATTGTTATCTATGCTGCATACTATTGCTTATACGCATGTATTGCATTTTGCATGAAGCACTAAAGGAATATGAATGTTGATTTACCAGTTAGTTATCCCGGTATGTTTGGCAAAGGCAGGAAATAAATGGAATGTTCTCTTGTTAGTTTTTTAAGATTACAGTATCAGTTACGCAGGATGGAAGCGGATGGATTTAAAAGTTTAACTTTTATTTTTTTCAGGATTATGAATGGGGAAATATTGCTGGGAATATGATTGTCCGTCCGAATTACGGCAATGCTTTGTTAGTGCTGGTTTTATTCCACTACTTCTATTAATTCAAATTTTATTAAGCTGCTATCAATATTCAGGTAATCAAGTGCAAACTGCTGATGTTTCAATCCTGCCCCGCCTGCACCAATACTTTTGTTGGCTGCTGTAATTAGTCGCCCACAAATTAGTTCATTAGAGAAAGCGTAATCTCGTATTTTTTTGTCCGCAAAGACTTGCCAAAACAAAATGCAGCCAGGGGTGCTGAATACAACTTTACCCATGTTATTAATGTTACAGGTACTATTTTTTACCGTTTAAAAATGAAAGAGGCAAACGGCAGGTACAGTTATTCAGGAATTATCAGGGTGGACCTGAACAGGAAAGGAACTTTGCTTGTTTCTCCTTCTGTAATATCTAATGGGATCATCAATATTAATCTTCCAGACGAAGCTGTTTATTCATCAGTTGAAGTGATAAGCAGTGCCGGTGCAATTTTAATAAAGAGGGATATCGAGGGACAAACTGGGCGTATCAGCATTTCTTCTTCAGAATTGTCACCTGGTATTTATATAGTTAGGTTTATTAGTAAACGGTTTGATGTGGAAACACAAAAGATAGTGATACAGTAAATCCATAGGTATCGTTGTAAAAGATGCCGGTGAGAATGGCCGGCACTTTTATTTTAAGGAATTTGATAAGGTGAATAAAAGAAAAGAAGTAAAAGTGAGCCTGCCTACGGCCATGCAAACACAAACCCGAACGCTTTCGGCACTACCAAAACTTCTCCACTGGCAACAAAAATTTAACTACCCCATTAATTCAGTAGAATAAAAAAGTTTGGTATTGTATTGAAAATACATTTATTTTTGCTCTCTCAAAACAAACATTGTAAGAAGTGAAACAAAACAGTTTACATATTAACACTAACAGCAGGTTAACCTGCGTTTTTGTAAATGTGCCTTCTAACAGCCCACGACGCCATCCTGGATGCTGATAGGCCGAGCAATCTCAGAGTTGCCCCTGTCAGTGAAAAAAGCTCCGGACTTACAAACAAGTTTTCTTCATTACAACACACCTATTTTTTCCAGTGGAAACAAATAATATCATTATAAGGGTGGCCAATATTGGCGACATCCATTATGCAACAAACATTACAGACGAAATGGAATCGTCTGCCAAAGCAAGGGGCACTGGTATTGCCAGACGCAGCCCTGATTACATAGAGAAAAAAATACTGGAAGGCAAAGCAGTAATTGCTGTTACCGACAAAGAGGAGTGGGTTGGCTTCTGTTATATAGAAGCCTGGGAGCATGGAAAGTTTGTTGCCAACAGCGGATTGATCGTGGCACCTGCTTATAGAAAGAGTGGTGTGGCAAAGCAGATCAAGAAAAGGATCTTTGATCTGTCGAAAGAAAAATATCCTGACGCAAAGATCTTTGGATTAACAACCGGCCTTGCCGTGATGAAGATAAACTCTGAACTCGGTTACGAGCCTGTAACATATTCGGAGTTGACCGATGATGAAGAATTTTGGGCTGGTTGCAAAAGCTGTGTGAACTACGATATTCTCATGAGTAAAGACAGGAAGAACTGCATGTGTACAGCAATGTTGTACGATCCATCCGATCACAGGGAGCCAGAGGAAACAAAGGAAGATTTTAAAAAGAACTCTAAAATTTATGAACGCCTGATGGAGATAAGGCAGAGCAGGCTCCTGCGTTGGTTGAATCGTAAGGAGGATAATGGTGGCGAAAGCAACCCGGTAAAAATGGTTTTAAAATATTTTCTCAAACCTAAGCTTAATTAATGCGATTAAAAAAATGACTGATAAAAAAAATGAAACGATGAGTAACTCCCCGGAACCTGTCCCGATGCAATCGGGAGGGGTTGGGGGCGGTAAAAAAGTTGTACTTGGTTTCAGCGGTGGATTAGATACTTCCTTCTGTGCAAAGTATTTGTCTGTTGAAAAAGGCTACGAGATACATTCTGTGATTGTAAACACAGGAGGCTTTAATGCTGATGAATTAAAGAAGATTGAAGAACATGCGTACAGGTTGGGTGTGAAAACACATACTGCGGTGGATGCCGTGAAAAGTTATTACGATAATATTATTAAGTATCTTATTTACGGGAATGTTTTAAAGAACAATACCTATCCTTTAAGTGTAAGCGCTGAAAGATTGAGCCAGGCTTTGTGCATTGCGGATCATGTAAAAAAAGTAGGAGCGGAAGCAGTGATACATGGAAGCACCGGTGCTGGTAACGACCAGGTGAGATTTGATATGATATTTAACATCATGATTCCGGAAGTTGAAATTATCACTCCCATCCGTGATATGAAACTGAGCAGGGAAGAAGAGATCGCTTATTTGAAGAAGCACAATGTGGAAATGAATTTTGATAAGTCTGTTTACTCTATTAATAAAGGTTTGTGGGGAACAAGTGTTGGTGGTAAAGAAACATTGAACAGCAATGGTATGTTGCCGGAAGAAGCATGGCCAACACAGGTAACAAAAAGCGAAACAGAGAACGTAAAGCTTGGTTTTGAAAACGGCCAACTACAAACGATCAACGGCCAACCATTTTCACATCCAACAGAAGCGATACAATATTTACAAAGCATTGCCGGGCCATTTGGTGTTGGAAGAGATATTCATATTGGTGATACTATAATTGGCATAAAAGGCCGTGTAGGTTTTGAAGCAGCAGCACCTTTGATCATTTTAAAAGCACACCATGCTTTGGAAAAACATGTGCTAACAAAATGGCAACTCAATTGGAAAGATCAGTTAGCATTGTTCTATGGCAACTGGTTGCATGAAGGACAGATATTAGACCCGGTGATGAGAGATATAGAAAGTTTTTTTGAGAACAGCCAGCAGAATGTAACAGGTAAAGTATTTGTAGAATTAAATCCATATCGTTTTCAAATTACGGGAATTGAATCTGCTTACGATTTAATGAGTGCTAAGTTTGGCAAGTATGGTGAAATGAATAATGGCTGGACAGGTGAAGATGTAAGAGGGTTTACAAAAATATTCGGTAATCAAACCGCAATTTTTCATTCTGTAAAAACTGATGCTGATGGAAAATAAAATTAAAGTCGGCATTATTGGTGGCGCTGGATATACTGGTGGTGAGTTAATTCGTTTGCTGATAAATCATCCTGCTGTTGCTGTTGCTGCTATACATAGTAAGAGTAATGCAGGCAATGCAGTATCTGCTGTGCATGGAGATTTGGTTGGAGAAACAAGTTTATTCTTTTCTGAGGATGATAGTTTTTTAAATGATGGAAGTGTTGATGTATTGTTTTTATGTGTTGGCCATGGTGATGCAAAAAAGTTTTTAGCTGAGAATGAAGTGAACAGCAAAACAAAGATCATTGATCTTTCACAAGACTTCAGGCTGAAAGCAAATGATACATTGAATGAAAGGCAATTTGTGTATGGTTTACCTGAATTAAATAAAAAGGCTATTCAATCTGCAAATAATGTTGCAAATCCGGGTTGTTTTGCAACTGCCATACAATTGGGTTTATTACCATTGGCAAGTGAAGGTTTATTAACTGATATATATACAACGGGCATTACAGGTTCTACCGGTGCAGGGCAATCTCTTTCTGAAACATCTCACTTTAGCTGGCGTGTAAATAATATACAGGCGTATAAAACTTTGGAGCATCAGCATGTAAAAGAAATAACACAGAGCCTGCAGCAACTGCAAACCATCAATAAACCTGATCTGAGTTTTGTTCCCTGGAGAGGAGATTTTTCAAGAGGTATTTTTATCAGTTCGCAGGTTAATTGTGAATTAAGTAAAGAGGAACTGTATAAACTATATACTGATTTTTATGCAGCTCATCCTTTTACAACTGTAAGCAATGAACCAATTTATTTGAAACAGGTGGTGAATACAAACAAGTGTATCATCCAGTTGGAGAAAGTTGGAAATAAATTAGTTGTTCATTCCATCATTGACAATTTATTAAAAGGTGCCAGTGGCCAGGCTGTGCAGAATATGAATTTGATGTTTGGTTTGGATGAAACATCAGGACTGAAATTGAAAGCGAATTATTTCTAAGTTGCCCCAAAATCCCCTTAAGGGGATTTTGGAGTCTGAAATTTTGAAGAATTTTTTTGTAATCGCAGGATTTGATTCTTTTGAAATTAACAAGGTTAATATTTATTTCTAAACTAAAAATCTAAGTTCCCCTTTAGGGGACAGGGGCATATGAAATTATTCGATGTATATCCTCTTAACGACATTACCATTGTAAAAGCATTAGGCTCTTATGTTTGGGATGATAAAGGCCAACAATATCTTGATATGTATGGTGGCCATGCAGTAATATCCATTGGTCATACAAATCCTCATTATGTAAAACGATTGGAAGATCAGTTGCACAAAGTTGGGTTCTATTCCAATTCTATAAAAATTCCATTACAGGTTGAACTGGCTGAAAAATTAGGAAAGGTTTCTGGCAAAGAAGATTATCAATTGTTCCTGTGCAGTTCCGGTGCAGAAGCAAATGAAAATGCGCTGAAGCTGGCTTCGTTTTACAATGGAAGGAAGAAAGTGATCGCTTTTAGAAAGGCATTTCACGGCAGAACATCTTTAGCGGTGGCTGCAACAGACAATCCAAATATTGTTGCACCGGTTAATCAGACAGACAATATTATTTTTCTTCCTTTTAATGATGAAGCTGCTTTGGAAGAAGCCTTTAAAAAAGAAGATATTTCATCCGTAATTATTGAAGGAATACAAGGCGTAGGTGGAATTAATGTTGCTTCCAATTCTTTCTTACAAAAGATAAGAAGCCTTTGTGATGAATACAATGCAGTGTTCATTGCAGATTCTGTGCAGTGTGGTTATGGAAGAAGCGGCAAATTCTATTCTCATGATTTTAGTGGCGTGAATGCAGATATTTATACAATGGCAAAAGGAATGGGCAATGGTTTTCCAGTTGCAGGTATTTCCATTGCGCCAAAAATTCAGCCAAAGCATTTTATGCTGGGTACTACATTCGGTGGAAATCACCTGGCTTGTGCGGCGGCGTTGGCAGTACTGGAAGTAATAGAGAAAGATGATTTGATGAAGAACGCTGAAGTAGTTGGTAATTATTTAATGGAAGAATTAAAAAAGCTTCCTGCAATAAAAGAAGTACGTGGCAAAGGATTGATGATAGGAATTGAACTGCCTGAAGAATTAAAAGAAGTAAAGAAGAATTTATTATTCAAGCATAAAATATTTACCGGTGAAGCAAAACCAAATGTGATAAGGTTGCTGCCGGCGTTGAATATTACAAAGGCAGAAGCAGATATTTTTTTAACTGCTATTAAGTCTGAACTGGGATTTGGGTAGATTAAAAGGATTGAATGGATTGTGGATGTTTTGAAATAGACAGTGGATATTTTGGGTTTTGCTTTAGCCCCGTAGGGGCGTTATATTGGTAGCGGTGGGTGAAACCCACCGTATAGTAAAATAGAGAAGACGGGTAGCCCCGTAGGAGCGGTATATTAAAACGATGGGCAAAGCCCATTGAACAAAAGATAAAATGGGTAAAGATGAACAAGGGAACAGCAGTACAAGTGAGTGACACAACGATGTTGAATAAAAAACAAATGCCTGTAACAAAAAAATAGAAATGAAAAATTTTATTTCCGTTAAAGATGTAGCCGACATTAATGCACTTGTTGCAAAAGCGCTTGCATATAAAGCAAATCCTTTTGCAGATAAAGATTTAGGTGCAGGTAAAAGAATTGGTTTATTGTTTTTAAATCCATCATTGCGTACAAGATTGAGTACACAGGTGGCGGCATCTAATCTCGGAATTGAAGCAGTTGTGTTCAATGTTGACAAAGAAGGCTGGGCAATGGAATTTGAAGAGGGTGCTATCATGAGTGGCAATACAGTGGAGCATGTAAAAGATGCGGCACCGATATTGGGTAATTATTTTGATATGCTTTGCATCCGTGCCTTTCCAACATTAAAAAATAAAGCAGATGATTACAGTGAAGAAGTGATGAATGCTTTTATGAAATATGCAGGTGTACCTATTGTAAGTTTGGAAAGTGCAACATTGCATCCACTGCAATCATTGACGGATATTCTTACCATTAAAGAATCATCAATAACACCCCTTTAGGGAATGGGGGCAAAAGACCGAAAATAGTATTGACTTGGGCGCCGCATATCAAACCATTACCGCAATGTGTTCCCAACTCAATTTCACAATGGGTGAATGCCTGGGGCGAAGCAGATTTTGTAATTACTCACCCGGAAGATTATGAACTGGATGAACAGTTTACAAAAGGCGCTACCATAACACAAAACCAGGACGAAGCATTGAAAGATGCAGATTTTGTGTATGTGAAAAACTGGAGTACGGTGAAAGATTACGGAAGAATTTATACCAACGACCCATCGTGGATGCTGACGATGAATAAATTGAAATTGACCAATCCAAGGCCAAAGTGATGCATTGTCTTCCTGTAAGAAGAAATGTGGAATTGAGTGATGAAGTATTGGACAGCAGCAATAGTATTGTTACGCAACAGGCAAGTAATAGGGTATGGGCAGCGCAGGCTGTGTTAGCAGAAATATTAAAAAATGGATAAACTCTTCGTCATAAAAATTGGTGGAAATGTAATTGATAATGAAAATTCATTGCATCAATTCCTGTCATCATTTGCTTCTGCAAGACGCAAAGAAGATTCTGATACATGGCGGAGGAAAAATTGCAACAAAAATTGGCGACCAGTTAGGCATTGAATCAAAATACATTAACGGAAGAAGAATAACAGATGAAGCAACGATTGATCTGGTAACGATGGTGTATGGAGGATTAGTGAATAAAAAAATTGTAGCTCAATTGCAGTCGTTGAATTGTAATGCCATTGGATTGACTGGTGCAGATGCTAATATTATTCCTGCAAGTAAAAGACCAGTGAAGGATATTGATTATGGTTTTGCAGGAGATGTAAAAACAGAAAACATAAATGCTGATGTGTTGAATGTTTTATTACAGCAAAATATCACACCTGTCATTGCACCGCTCACACATGATGGCAAAGGACAAATATTAAATACCAATGCTGATACCATTGCTTCTTCTTTAGCTGTTGCTTTATCAAAGTTGTATGATGTAAGATTGATCTATTGTTTTGAAAAGAAAGGAATATTGACAGATGTGGAAGATGATAATTCAGTTATCAATCTGATTACAAAAGAAAAGTATCAGCAACTGCTGGAAGAAAAGAAATTATTTGATGGTATCATTCCAAAAATTGATAATGCCTTTGCAGCTATTGATAATGGAGTGAAAGAAGTATTGATTGGCCATGCAGATGACTTGCTGCAAAACCTTACCGAAACCACAAAAGGAACCTTAATAAAATGACATTCGATAAAAAATTATATACAGACGCTGTTGACTTGCTGAAGCAATTGATATCAACGCCTTCTTTTTCAAAAGAAGAAAATGATACGGCAGAAATACTGATGAACTTTTTTGCAGCAACGTGGCGTGGAGCATGCAAGGGTTGGGAATAATATTTATGCAAAGAATAAATATTACGATTCGTCAAAGCCATCTGTGTTATTGAACTCTCACCATGATACGGTAAAGCCGAACAAAGGTTATACACTTGATCCGTTTACACCTGTTGAAAAAGAAGGTAAATTATTTGGTTTGGGAAGTAATGATGCTGGAGGTTGTCTTGTTTCCTTGATTGCAACTTTTTTACATTTTTATGATGTGAAGGACTCCAAACATAATGTAGTTTTTGCTGCCAGTGCAGAAGAAGAAATAAGTGGTGTTAATGGAATTGAATTGGTGTTACCATATTTAGGAAATATCAATTATGGCATTGTTGGCGAACCAACCAAATTAGAAATGGCTGTGGCAGAAAGAGGATTGATGGTGATTGATTGTATTGCCAATGGACGTTCAGGCCATGCTGCCAGGAACGAAGGAGAGAATGCATTATATAAAGCTGTGGATGACATCAACTGGATAAGAAATAAGAAGTTTGATAAGGTAAGTGAACTATTGGGTGAAAGCAGGCTCTACCGCCACCGTTATTGAAACAGAAAACAAGCAACACAATGTGGTTCCTTCCCAATGTAAATATGTGATTGATGTAAGAGTGAATGAATTGTATTCTTTTGAAGAAATACTGGTTGAGTTAAAAGCAAATTTGAAAAGTGAATTCAAGCCACGTACAACAAGGATGAAATCAACTTCTATTCCTTTAGACCATATCCTCGTAAAGGCCGGAATCAAATTAGGAAAAGGATATTATGGTTCGCCGACAACTTCTGATAAAGCATTGATGCCTTTTCCAACTTTGAAAATGGGGCCCGGTGATAGTGCCAGGAGCCATACTGCGGATGAATTTATTTATCTTTCAGAAATTGAAGAAGGGATTGGGACGTATATTAAATTGGTGGAACAGATACTGTGAAGTGGTTATCGGTGATCAGTTATCAGTATTGCACGTTCATATTCGTAAAACGTAATTAATTAAAATGAAGCTCTGGCAAAAAGATAAAGTCGCATTAAGTTCTGTAGAAAAGTTCACAGTTGGAAACGACAGTGAACTTGATCTGCAATTAGCGCCTTTTGATGTATTGGGTTCTATTGCTCATGTTACCATGCTGGCTTCAGTTGGTTTGTTAGAGAATAACGAAAAAGATTTACTGGTTAAAGAACTACAGAATATTTATAAAAGCATTGATGAAAAATTCACTTTGGATGAAGGTGTTGAAGACATTCATTCACAAGTTGAATTAATGCTGACGAAAAAGCTGGGAGATGTCGGTAAAAAAATTCACAGCGCAAGAAGCCGGAATGACCAGGTGCTGGTGGATTTGAAATTGTTTTTAAGAAGTGAAATAGAAAAGCTGGTTGGCAAATCAAAAGAATTATTTGATTTGTTGATTCAGCAAAGCGAAAAACATAAAGATGATCTGCTTCCGGGCTATACTCATTTGCAATTAGCCATGCCTTCTTCTTTTGGTTTGTGGTTTGGCGCTTATGCAGAAAGCTTGGTAGATGATTTAATTACTTTACAGGCAGCATTTGAAGTGGTAAATAAAAACCCCTTGGGTTCTGCCGCAGGTTATGGTTCTTCTTTTCCAATCAACCGTACTTTGACAACTGAATTGCTTGGCTTTGAAGATTTGAATTATAATGTGGTGTATGCACAAATGGGCAGAGGAAAAACAGAACGCATTGTTGCATCATCAATAGCAAATATTGCCGCCACGCTTTCCAAGTTGAGCATGGATGCCTGTTTATTCCTCAATCAAAATTTTGGCTTTATCAGTTTCCCTGATGAACTCACCACCGGCAGCAGCATTATGCCGCATAAAAAAAATCCCGATGTTTTTGAATTGATACGTTCTCATTGCAACCGCATACAGGCATTGCCCAATGAAATCATGCTGATGACGACCAACCTGCCTTCCGGTTATCACAGGGATCTGCAATTATTAAAAGAGCATTTATTTCCTGCGTTTAAAAATTTAAGTGATTGTATTGATATGGCTGGCCTGATGCTTTCTAATATTTCAGTAAATAAAGATTTGCTGAAAGATGAAAAATATAAATACCTCTTTAGTGTGGAAGAAGTAAACAAACTGGTATTACAGGGAACGCCTTTCAGGGATGCTTATAAAAAAGTAGGATTGGATATTGAACAAAATAATTTCACTTATAATACTTCAGTTAATCATACACATGAAGGTTCTATTGGCAATTTGTGCAATGAGCAGATAAAGGGAAATATGGAAAAGGTGATTGGGAGGTTTGGGTTTGAGAAAATAACCAATGCCCTAAATAGCCTTTTAAAATAACCTGGTTATCTATGCCTAGTCGCTTTTTACCCTTACCCGAAATCTCATAACTCTTGTGTAGTCAAAAAGCAGGTCAATATAATACAAGGATTCACTAGTAACTATATAGTCAAATTCATATAAGTTCCCGTTCCTTGCAGGGATTATATACCGCTGTTTTTTTAAGGCTATGGTATCAAGTACAATCTTTCTTTTTCCTTTTGAAATGATCTCTTCGTAAATGGAAGGGTTGCTGTAAGTATTTGAATTGATCTGTATTTTGTCAATATCTTCTTCATAGGTAAATTTGAAATGGATCGTATCGCCATAACAGGCATTTATGAAACCTGTGTTGGGTGTTTCCAGCTTTATTTTATCAAGGATATACCCTGCGTAATAAGGGTTGTTCTTAAATTTTTCCCTGGTAAAATTGTTTTCATAAGCCCAATTCCCTTTTTCAGGATAATGATTGCGATTCAATTTTTCAGGAGGAGATAGCCAATAGTAATCATTATAGTTTTTGACATAGTTAATCAACAGGTCGGTGTCCGGGTCCCTGGGGCAATAACCTGCGGCCCATGTTGCATCAAGAAAGTACCATGCGCTATCAAGGCGTACAGCATTCCAGGCATGGTTAACATTAAATGAAGCGCCGATTTCATAGGGATCCGTTCTTGCATAGCCGGTAACCATTTCGCTTTCTACACCAGCGATATCACACATTCTTTTGAATAATCTTGAATAGCCGTCACACACTGCTTTTTTTTGTTTTAAAACTTTTTTCAGGAATTTGTTTTCCCAGTCCTTGGTTATCTCTGTACAGTCCAGCACATCTTCGCATGCAGGGCCTTCCCTTTCTTTCCCGCTATTATAAAATTTGTAATCATACTTCATGTTTTCAGCTATCCAGATGAATATTGCCCGAACCTTAAAAATGTCCAGGTTGTAAGACGAGGTTAAGGTTTTAGTCAGCTTATGAAGATCATCCTCATATTGTATGGTTCTTGCAATCATGTCAACCTCTTCAAAATCCAGGTCTTGAAACTTGTTTTGCGAAAAGCTGGTAGGTGAGATAATTGCCAGGAAAAGAAATAATTGAATTCTCTTAAGCATTTGGTAAGGGTTGATAAATTAGTATTGTAAACATAAAACTTTTTTTTTCATAATTGAAAAAAGTAAGTTAAATGTTCCGGCTTTAATGGCTTTCTCAGCCACTGTGCTTCCCCAAAAAATCCTCCCGTTTATTTTCTCCCGTAATATTTTATCTTTACCCACATACTAAATATGCAACAGAAAAAACGCATCGCCTTATTCGGTTCCACCGGCTCCATCGGCACACAGGCCCTGGAGGTTATCCGTGCCAATAAAGATTTGTTTGAAGCGGAAATACTTACCGCACAAACCAATGCTGATCTATTGATAAAACAGGCGCTGGAATTTAAGCCCAATGCAGTTGTCATTGGTGACGATTCTTTATACGCTAAAGTAAAAGAAGCATTGGCTTCCACTGATGTAAAAGTATTTGCCGGAGAAAAGGCTTTAGAAGATGTGGCAGATTTTGATACTTACGATATGATGCTGGCGGGCATTGTAGGCTTTGCCGGTTTAAAGCCAACATTAAAAGCTGTGGAAAAAGGCAAAGCCATCGGGTTGGCTAATAAAGAAACACTGGTAGTGGCAGGAGATATTGTGATGCAGAAAGCCTACGAAAAAAGAGCGCCGGTTATTCCTGTGGATAGCGAACACTCCGCCATTTTTCAATGCCTGGTGGGAGAGGGCAGAAACAAAATTGAAAAGATAATACTAACGGCCAGCGGTGGCCCATTCCTGGGAAAGAAACCTAACTTTTTAGTAAACGTAAAACGTGACCATGCCCTGCAACATCCCAACTGGGCGATGGGCGCCAAAATAACGATTGACTCTGCCACACTTATGAATAAAGGGCTGGAGATGATTGAAGCAAAATGGTTGTTCAATTTAGAACCGGAGCAGATTCAGGTGGTGGTGCATCCGCAAAGTGTTATACACAGCATGGTGCAGTTTGAAGATGGAAGCATAAAAGCACAAATGGGTGTACCCGATATGAAGCTGCCCATTCAATATGCCATGGCTTTTCCTAACCGCATCAAAAATGATTTTCCAAGATTTGATTTTCGTAAATATCCTAACCTCAGTTTTGAAGAGCCAGATGTTAAAACATTCAGAAATTTATCTCTTGCCACCGAGGCACTTTTTAAAGGCGGCAACATGCCCTGCATTTTAAATGCGGCTAACGAAATTGCTGTGTGGGCCTTTCTCCGCAACCGTATTGGCTTTTTAGACATTACCGCCGTGGTGGAAAAAACCATGCACCATACCGCATTTATTGAAAAACCCACGTCTGGAACAATATTTTGAAACCGATGGTGAAGCCCGTACTTTTGCCGCTTCACTGATGAAGCTGTAAAATGCTCTCTGCTGATTTTTTTTCAACAACAAAGAAATAAATTAAAATCCTCTACGGGGGCATTGTATAACATGACACTTTTAGCAATTAACTGGGGCAACGTGTGGATGCAGGTTTTTTATCTCATACTCTCACTTTCAATCCTTGTAGTTCTTCACGAATTTGGACATTATATTACGGCAAAATGGTTTGGCTGCCGGGTTGAAAAATTTTATTTGTTTTTCAATCCCTGGTTTTCACTCGTAAAAAAGAAAATTGGCGAAACCGAATATGGTATTGGCTGGCTTCCATTGGGTGGCTATGTAAAAATAGCCGGTATGATCGATGAAAGCATGGATAAAGAAGCAATGAAAGCAGCCGCCGAAAGAATATGAATTCAGGAGCAAGCCGGCATGGCAAAGGCTTATCATTATGCTGGGTGGTATTATCGTGAATGTGCTGTTGGCATTTATTATTTATGCAATGGTATTGTTTATCTGGGGCGAAAATAAAGTGCCTGTTGCTTCTGTAAAAAATGGTATTTGGGTACAGGATAGTTTGTTGTTGAAAGTAGGGTTTAAGCATGGTGATAAAATCACTGCAGTTGATGGTAAACCAATTGTTTACTTTGATGATATACAGGCAAAATTATTATTAGGCAGAAAATGTTACTATAGAAAGAAATGGAGTATCATCAAATATTAAAATGGATGAAGATTTTATTGGGCAATTAGTGGAGAGTAAAAAAAGAAGCAGACTTTTGATGCAACGTATTCCTGCCGTTGTTGGTGAGTATGATGCAACCGATAGTTCTAATGGGAAAAAAGCCGGCCTGCAGTTTCTTGATAAGATAACATCTGTTGATTCTTTCCCGGTAAGTTTTTATGATGACATTTCAGGCATACCTGGCAACAAAAAAGAAACAACAGGTTACATTACACATTAGAACGCAAAGGACAACCAATTGCTTTAGCTGCTTCAGTAAATGAAGATGGTAGAATTGGTATCCCTATTTTATCATTGAAACAGTACGACAGTCTTGGTGTGTTTAAACTGGAAACAAAAAAATATGGTTTCTTTGAGGCAATTCCTGCAGGTGTATCTGCTGCAATGGATAAATTATCTTTTTATATTGACCAGTTTAAACTGATACTTAACCCTAAAACAGGTGCTGCATAAAGGCCTGAGTGGCTTTAAAGGCAATTGGTTCTCTTTTTCCAACACAATGGGGTGAATGGGAAGCTTCTGGAGGCTTACAGGTTTTCTTTCCATCATACTGGCGTTTATGAATTTGTTGCCCATTCCTGCATTGGATGGCGGACATGTAGTTTTTACTTTGTATGAAATGATCACAAAGAGAAAACCAAGCGATAAATTTTTGGAGTATGCACAGATCGTAGGAATGGTATTATTGCTCGGCCTTATGTTGTATGCCAACCTCAACGACTGGTTTGGATACGGAAGAGGAAAATAGCCTGGACATCCCGATTGCTATCGGGAAAAATTTGCCACTCAAATAATCTTTAAAGCCAGTTGCTGTTTACAGTGCTGGCTTTCTTATTTTTATTCATCAATTTATTGTATGCAGCGTTTTTTATTATTTCTTCTCATTATTGCCAATACCGCAACAGCGCAGGTAAAATTGCCCGTGCCACGTAATGTTCAAAAATTATACGATTATGGTTTTCGTAGTGCCGATGGAAAGCCGGGTAAAAATTACTGGCAAAACAAAGCTGCTTATGATATTGCAGTTACTTACGATCCTGTAACAAGGTTAGTTACCGGTACAGAAGAAATAAGCTATGTAAACAACAGCCCTGATGTATTGAAAGCAATTGTTTTTAAAGTATATCCTAACTTATATAAAAAAGGAGTGGAAAGGGATATGGAAGTGGAAGCTGCAGATTTAACCGATGGTGTAACGATTGATAAATTGGAAGTAGATGGCAAAATAAAAGAAGGCAGGAGCATAAGTATTGAAGGCACCAATATGCTGGTGAGAGGAGTAAACGTTGTATCAAAACAAACCGTAAAACTTACTGTTCAATTCAGCTATACACTCAATAAAGGTTCTCACATACGCACAGGTGAAATGGAAGATGGCGCTGCTTTTATTGCTTATTTCTTTCCCCGTATTGCAGTATATGATGACCTTGATGGATGGAATATCAATCCGTATTTAGGCCATGGAGAATTGTATAATGATTTCTGCAATTTTAATGTATCCGTAACGCTGCCTGGTAATTATATAGTGTGGGCAACAGGAGATTTGCAAAACACTACTGAAGTACTAAATACAAAATATTGCGACCGTATCAGCAATGCTGAAAAAAATGATGAAGTGGTTTTTATTGTGGATTCAACTGATTTGAAAGAAGGCGGCATTACAAAAGATGCGGTTGCAAATACCTGGAAATTTAGTGCTGAGAATGTAACAGATTTTGTGTTTGCTATAAGTAATCATTATGTTTGGAATGCAACAAGTTTGGTAGTTGATAAAAAGTCAGGACGAAGAACAAGAGTGGATGCCTTGTTTAATACCAAGCACAAAGATTATTTTGATGTGATCAATTTTGGAAGAAAAACTGTTGAGTTGATGAGTTATGATTTTCCAAAATGGCCTTTTCCTTACAATCATATCAGTGTGTTTGACGGGCTCGACCAGATGGAATATCCTATGATGGCAAATGATAATCCTGTGTTTTCAAAAGAGGATGCTGTTACATTAACAGTGCATGAAATAATTCATACCATGTTTCCTTTTTATGTTGGTACCAACGAAACCAAATACGGCTGGATGGATGAAGGCTGGGCAACAATGGGAGAGTGGCTGTTGTCTTATAAAATTGACAGTACAATTAATGATGATTATGGCGTGGTAAGAACCGAAGTGAATGCAGGTACAGAACTGGATGCACCCATTACAACATTAACAACGCAGCAGAACGGCACCACTTTTTTTATTAATTCTTATCCAAAACCTGCTTATGGTTATTTGTTTGTAAAAGATGCGTTGGGTGATGAATTATTTTTTAAAGGGCTGCATTTTTATATTCAGCAATGGAATGGTAAGCATCCCATGCCTTTGGATTTTTTTAATTGTATGAATACAGGGAGTGGTAAAAATTTGAATTGGTTCTGGAAGAAATGGTTTTATGAAAATGGGTATGCTGATTTAACCATCAGTAAGGTGAATAATACTACTGCATCAAAGCAAATTATTATAGAATCAAAAGGTAATAAACCAATACCTGTGGACGCAACTGTAACTTTTACCGATGGCAGCCAGCAAAAATTTCACCGTAGTATTTTGGTTTGGGAAAAATCAAACAAAACAATCATCAGCTTTTCTTCTGCAAAACAAATGGTAAAAGTTGAGTTGGGTAGTTTATATACACCGGATTCAAATAAAGATAATAATGTGTGGGAGAAGAAATAGATTTCGTTTTAGTAAATTTGCATCTTGTTTACTGAATAATCAATAATTGATATTCAGTAATCATTCCTGGGGCTGACCGGTTTTGACAGCATAGTTCTTTGCAGGTGTAAGCATGTAGTGCGTTGGATAATTAGCACTTTAATCTGAATATTCAAAACTTCAAATGGCAATACTCAGTATGCCATGGCTGCTTAATCGATAGATTAACATCCATTAGGGCCGTTGGACAGGTTGGCCGGTTACCATGTCCTCCCGCCGACTCAAAACAAAAACAGGCTGCTGTAATGGAATGAAGTGACCATTGCTTAAGACTATTCTTCTAAGGTTACAGTTGGTTGGTTAGGTTCCTGCTGTTTCACAAAAATTAATAACTAAATAAACATGTAGAAAGCTTGTGACGGATGTGTTTGGACCGGGTTCGACTCTCCTGCAGCTCCACTTTACCCGCCATAGCCTTGGCGAAGGCGGGTATTTTTATTTTCTTTAATTATTAAAAATCACAGTAATGTGGTACGTATATATCCTCGAATGTAGTAATGGGGATTATTATAAAGGTTGTACCAATAACATTGATGACAGGATCGAACGCCATCAAAATGGTTGGGTTGAATCAACAAAGGATTTTTTACCTGTAAAATTGGTTTATTACTCAGTGTTTTTTGATCAATCAAAAGCATACTCATTTGAAAAGTACTTAAAAAGTGGCTCCGGAAGAGCATTCTTAAAAAAACATTTGATTTGACAATCCTCCTTCGCCTAGGCTACGGCGGATAAACAACAAATAATGAAAACCGTAACAAGCCGCAGGGCTACTTTTTATTGGGTTTCTATTGCTGCCATTTTGTTTGTTCCTTTCCTTGGCAATGTACATTTGTTTGATTGGGACGAAATAAATTTTGCAGAGATAGCCCGTGAAATGGTAGTGAGCAACAATTACGGCGAGCCGCAAATCAATTTCATCCCTTTCACAGAAAAGCCACCGCTCTTCTTCTGGCTGCAGGCTATCAGCATGAAAATATTTGGCATCAATGAATTTGCAGCACGCTTTCCTAATGCCTTGCTGGGTGTGTTGGTATTGCCATTGTTATATCATACAGGAAAAAAATTAAAAGATAACCGGTTTGGCATTTTGTGGGCATTGGTATATGTGGGCACCGTATTACCGCATTTGTATTTTAAGTCCGGTATTATTGATCCCTGGTTCAACTTTTTTATTTTTTCTTCATTGCATTGCCTGGTGCTTTCGGGCTGGAAAAAATCAGCGAAAAAAGTAATACATGGCTGTTGATTGCAGGCGGCGCTTTTTTGGGTTGGCCATTCTTACCAAAGGCCCGGCAGCATTGCTCATTGTTGGTTTGGCATTTGTTGTTTACTGGCTCAGTGAAAAGTTCAGGATGTTTATTTCCATTCCACAGTTGTTGATCTTTGCCGGGGCTACTTTGTTGGTAACAGGTTTATGGTTTGGTATCAATTACCTGCAGTATGGCAGTAAGTTTATAGTTGATTTCACTATTCGTCAATGGGAGTTGCTTACAACGGAAGATGCAGGACACGGTGGGTTTTTTCTTTATCATTTTGTAGTGATATTCTTTGGCTGTTTTCCTGCCACGGTTTTTTTATTGCAATCACTTTTTAATTCAACCGGCAGCACCAGGCATTTTGCAGACTATAAAAAATGGATGGCTGTTTTGTTTTGGGTGGTGCTTATCCTTTTCACTATTGTGAAAACAAAAATTGTTCATTACTCTTCATTGTGTTATTACCCACTTAGTTTTTTATCAGCTGTAAGCCTTTATAATATTGCTACGGGAAAATGGGCGATGAAAAGTTGGATGAAATGGGTGCTTATTGTAAGCGGATTACCTTTTCTTATTGCACCATTTGCGTTTGTATGGTTTGGTCAACATATTAATCAATTAAAACCATTGTTTGAGCAAGATCCTTTTGCAGTGGAGAACCTGCAGGCAAATATTCATTGGAGTGGTTGGGAGTTTTTGCCGGGGCTTTGGCTGATCCTTGTGTTGGTTGTTTCATTTATATGGATGAAACAAAAGGAATTTATGAAAGCTTTTTATCTTCTGTTTGCTGGCACAGCCATCTATGTGCAGGTAACCTTGTTCTTTTTAATAAAACGGATTGAAGGCTATAGCCAGCGTGCCAATATTGAGTTTTTTAAAAGCCATGCTAAGGAAGATTGCTATATGGCTACTTACGATTATCTTTCTTACACCTTGTTTTTTTATGGTGAAATGAAACCGCATCCCAACAAAAATTATTCAGAGAAAGAATGGCTTTTTAAAGGCAGTATTGACAAGCCCGTTTATATTTCCTGCCGTGTGGAAGGTAAAATAAAGCTGGAGAAAGAAATTGCAGATGCTGTTTTTCTTTACAATAGCAATGGCTTTTATTTTTATAAACGTGTGCCTAAATAAGCTGGCTTATACAAACCCCATTTTGCCAACCGGTATTGTAAACTCACTTTCACCACACCAAGTCCATATACAGCACTTCGGCTTAAGTTGATAGAAGAGGCTTCATCAAAATATTTTGTAGGGCAGGTTATCTCTGCAATTTCAAAACCATGCATAAAATATTTGCGCCACCATCTGGTTGTCAAAAATAAAATCATCAGAGTTAAGATTGTAATCTATGCTTTCAAGCACTTCTTTTGAAAAGGCACGGTAGCCAGTATGGTACTCAGAAAGCTTTTGATTGAACAAAGTATTTTGAAAAAGTGTGAGCATACGGTTGGCTACATATTTATACCAGGGCATACCGCCTTTTAAAGCGCCTTTTCCTAAAATTCTTGAGCCAAAAACAGCAGGGTATAATCCTTCGGCGATGATATAGCTCATGCTGTGTATCAGCTTGGGAGTGTACTGGTAATCGGGGTGGAGCATGATGACAATGTCTGCACCTAACTCTCTGGCTTTATTATAGCAACTTTTTTGATTGCCGCCATAGCCCTTATTTTTTTCATGTATTACAATGTGCTTAATTGAAAGCTGCTCCGCCACCTGCACTGTATTGTCTTTACTGCGGTCATCCACCAGTATTACATCGTCAACTATATCAAAGGGAATTTCCCGGTAGGTTTTTTCAATTGTTTTAGCGGCATTGTATGCCGGCAGCACTACGATAAGTTTTTTCCCGAGGATCAAGGTGTAATATATTATTTGCCACAAAAATAGGAATATATGCATTGAAGGGTATTGTTGGAGCACATTTGCAGGTTAACAAAGGGTGCTGGCTTGCTTTATTATAGTAAACGAGTGAGTGTAAAAACAGCTCTCTGAAAATCTACTGTAACTTTATAGTTGCCGCTTACAGGAGGGGCAAGTAGATTCGAGCCTCTTCCCTGGAAAAAATCTGATACAACTGTATTTGTATTGTCATCGCCAACGCCGCCATATTTTGCATTCCAGTTTCCGTACACCGGCACAAATAGATAAGAGCCATTTGCAATAAGTGGAATAGAGGCTATTTCATAAATAGTGGTGCTGATTTGTGTAAACTGCTGACTTGTTAATGGTGTTGCACCGTCGGCCATCCAGCCGCCAGCAGTAGCATTGCCGGTGATAAACAATTGGGACGAGGGTGGCACAGTAATCCTGGGATAGGCAGCTGGGGCAATGAAGTACCTGCCAGTTTCAAAATTTACAATTATCCTGTAAAAGCCAGAGGAAGGAGGTGCCTTAAAGTCTTCCCCGCCGCTGATTAAAACATCACCTTCCGTAAAATTGGTTAAGCGTGTGCCTGGGTATCCATATTTATCGTTCCAGTTGCCATATTGGGGCACAAATAAGAATTCGCCTCCGCCATTAAGCCACACACTGTTTATTTCATAAATAGTATTGGTAATTCTGTTCAATTTTTGTAGTGGAAGCGCCACATCACCCCCTATCATCCATCCACCTTGTGTGGCAGTGCCTGTAATGTAAAGAATGTTTGTGTATGGCGTTTGTACTACAGTGCTGTTTATAACAGCAGCCCCTGCTGCCAGCAAATTGAAACCGGTATTAACACGAAGGCTGCTACCAATATTTAATCTTAACGATCTGCATACTGCGGCACTTGTAACTATAGGGAAATTTGGAACGCCTGTATTAATGATTACATCTGTGCCAGCATCAGGTATGCTGCCACAATTCCAATTGGCAGCATTAGACCAGGAAGTGCTTGCTTCACCAGTCCATAAATTTTGACGTGTGATACAGTTGGCAGAAGAAACGAAATCTCTTATTACGGTCTGGGGTAGTGGCCCAAATCCATTGGAAAGATTGATGCCTACGCCATTTACCAGATGGCAATAACTCATTATAGTGCCCTGCCATCCGGGTGGCCTTGTTGCAATTTGTGTTGTGGCCGGGCATGTGCTACAGCTATTTTCGGTTTCCAGAGTGTAACAATCATCAATGGCCCCACACGAACCTCCTGCAGAAGTATTCCATCCACACCATTGTGTGTGCATGGAACCGAGATTGTGTCCCACTTCATGCACTGTTACTTCCACATCCCATGAGTAAACAGGGATGTTATCATAAAAAGTATAAATATTGCTGTAGCCATAGCCATAACCTGGAATACACAAGGCTTCCCTGAAAGCTATACCACCATTATTATATCCCTGGGCGCTGCTGAGCAGGTGGGCAAGGTTTCCATTAAAATTATCGCCGAGCAAGTTCCAACGTTCCCTGAAATCGTTGAGGGCATTCAAGGAAGAATTGGTACGGTAGGGATCCATAAATGTCCATACATAAGATTCTGCAAGTTCCACAGTAATGCCTTCGTTTTGGTACATGGCGGCAAACTGGTTAAAAAGGCCGGTGATATAATTTTGAACAGCCGGAAGGTTTGAACCAAATCTGTACCGGTACATGCCATAGTCTGCCTCCCAGTAAAATTTTACCTTTTTGCAAAGCATAGGTGGCACCGAAAGAGGCACAGGGGCAATAGATGAAATGTCTTTTAGATTATTGCCGGGAATGACTGCCTGCTCTGCTGCACAATCCATTTTTAGGGGTACAAAATTTTTATCGTTGTATAAAATGTATGCGTTGCTGCCGGTTATTTTGCCCAGTACAAAATTTCCTTCGCTGTTTGAAAACAAGCCCATCACTTCGCCATTGGAAAAGATGCTGATGCAGGCTAATGAGTTTGCATCCCCCTGCACATAACCCCGGTAGTGAAGGCCCTGTGTGGAAGAAGTTTTTATTCTTGCCCCCTCGCTGGTTATCTGGCCAAAAGAAAAATCATCGGCGCTGTTTATTTTCTGTTCTGCCAGGTGGAGAGTAAACTGCCTGTTGGCAGCATAGGGCAATGTGAGTGATATAGCTGAAGGCTTGTCTTTAAATGTTGCTGTTGAAGCTGTATAGCCAATTGTGAGTATTGCAGCATCTTTTATAAGGCTATCCAATTTTTGCTGCCCAGCTGCCATCGTTGCAGGCTTAAAAAAATTAGTGTTTTTGAAAATAATACCTGCTTTTTGCTGGTTGTTCACCATTTGAAAAAGAACAGATTGCTTTTGCGAAAAACCAACGCCGATAATGGATGAGAGTATAAAAACAGAAAATAATTTTTTCATACTGAAATTAATAATCTTCAAAAATATTTAAAACAAGGGATTCAAAGGCAGTTTTTTTTAATGCTTCTGGCTCTATACCGGAAGAAAAGACATTATTTTTTTCAGGAAAAAAGGAATGTAATCTTACCTGCAAAGCAAATTATTTACTTATCACCCTGCATTGCAGTTTTTGGGCTGCGGTCGGCTTTATAAAGCCCCCAGTGCTTTTCTGGTTCCAATGGATGCGATGAACCTTTCCATGGCTCATCAAATGCTTCAAAAAAGAAAACAGGTACTTTGTTTT
This sequence comes from uncultured Chitinophagaceae bacterium, assembly GCA_963814445.1. Lineage (GTDB taxonomy): Bacteria > Bacteroidota > Bacteroidia > Chitinophagales > Chitinophagaceae > Ferruginibacter. The sequence goes on along the minus strand of CAWFCU010000010.1, from coordinate 144,069 downwards.
TATCCGACCAGTCCATCAGGTCTTCGTAATAAACTTTCTGGTTTTCTTCGTTTACACGTTCCGGTAAAATGCCCCTGCCGTTTGAATTGGTGGCCCAGCCAGCTTCTGTAATCACTATTGGTTTGCCCGGGTGTACCCCCGCCACTGCTTTATAATTTTCATCAGTGTATTCAATAGCTTCATGTATATGCTTGTATTCCCACACAGGGTAAGTGTGTATAGAAATAAAATCCACCACTTCGGCAAGTGGTTTTAATTTGTTCAGCCACGGCACATAGTTTTCACAAAAAGTTACGGGCTGTTTTGCATATTGTTTTACTTTCTTTGCAAATTCAACCACACGGCTTACCGGCACATAATTGCCACTCCAGTCAACACAGGATTCATTGCCAACAGACAATGAAAAAATAATTTCAGGAAATTGATTAGCCCATTCAATAAGCCTTTCAATTTTTTCATCATTCTTTTTACGGTTTTTTTCCAATTGTTCCTCTTCATATACACCACCGCCCCATGGGCAGCCGAAATTATTCATCTCCGCTTCTATGTAAGCACCCATCATTAGTTTAAAATCCAATTGCTCATTGTGGATAACATCCAAAACTGTTTTGGCATGTTCATCACAATCATACATCCGTAAGAGTTTCCAGTGCGGCTGCAGCAGCAACAGGTCTTCTTTCACTTCATTGTATGAAGGATATACACTGCCTGGTTGCTGCCCGTGCCTGAAACCGGAATAACAAATTGCCCTTGCTGGTTCTAATCCAAAATGCTCAAAAAAATTCATCGTCAGAATTTCAGTTTTTCGTTTTTATCCCAAATGCCCCAGTAAGCACCAACAGTTCCTTCTGCTCCCACTTTCCACGATTCATCAAAAGAAGAGAAGTAGAAAATGGGGATATTATCGTTGGCAGACCACAACTGTGTGTTGATAAAATAATCCCTGGCACTTTTCTCAGAAGGCACAGCGCCTTTTAAATTTTCACCCATGCTGGGCCAGCCTGTTTCAGTGATGATTACTTCCTTGCCATTGCTTGCATTTTTTGCCTGGTAATACATCTGCTTCATATACTCTAATGAATTTTCAAAAGGGCAGCCTTCCCAAAATGGATAACAGTTGCAGAGTATCACATCGCAGAGTTCAGTAATTTTTGGCCTGTGAGAAAATTCATAATAAGCATCTACATAACCAACAGGCAGATGCGGAATTTCTGATTTCACTTTCCTGATAAAATCCAATAATTCATCTTCCGTTAAGTCTTTCCGGTACATCACTTCATTGCCCACTGCAGCAATGTCAACAAAACCTTCTTTTGCCAGTTGTATCAGTCCTTCCACTTCACGTTGGTTTATTTCGGGGTCGTTGCCCAGCCATGCGCCAACCAAAGTTTTTATGCCAAACTCTTTTGCCACCCTGGGAATAAATTCATTGCCTTCGGTGCAGGAAAAAGAACGCACCCACTTTGTATGCGGCTTTAGTTTTTCCATGCGCCGCCTCACCTGTGCTTCTGAAATAATGTCGCCGGGTTTTTGCCCATCTTCATAAAGGCTGAAACAAAAACCATGCACACCGTTTGCCAATATTTCAGCAAACAAATCTTTTAATGCTTCTTCTGATTCGCCGGCCACATAACTGGCTCCAGTTTCGGGCCGCAGCGAAAGGATATGGTCTTTTCTGTATGACATATGTATTAGTTTTCAATTTTCAGTTTTTCATCTTTATCCCATAATCCCCATGATGTTCCGGCCCATCCTTCAGAATGAATTTTCCAGGATTCATCAAAAGAAGAAAAGTAGAATAAATTTATGTTGGCTTGTTTAGCCCATGTTTGTGCTTCCATATAATAAAGCATCTGGTTTTCAACAGAGGGTATCGCTTCTCCTGATACCTCACCTTTACTTGGCCAGCCTGTTTCTGTAACAATAATTTCTTTGCCTTTTGTCACAGCTTTTGTTTTATTATACATTTCCTGCAGATAAATACCTGCATGTTCAATGCTTGCCCCTTCCCAGAATGGATAACAGTTGATTAATATTTTATCGCTTGCCGCTGTTAATTTGGGATGTGTAATAAATTCATTGTACACATCCACACAGCATATTGCAATTCCTTTTGTATTATTTTTTACCTGCTGTATGTATTTTATAATTGCATCTTCATCCTGGTCGCCCCTGAACAAAACTTCATTTCCTATTGCTGCCATATCCACATTTCCTTCATTCATAAGTTGTATCAGCGATTGAACTTCTTTTGCATTTTCTTCTTTGTCTTTACCAATCCAGGCTCCCATCAAAACTTTAAAGCCCATTTCTTTTGCAATTTTTGGAATCTTTTCATGTCCTTCGGTACAGGAAAAGACACGTATCCATTCTGTATGATTTACAAGTACTGATAATCGGTTAACAATCTGCTCTTCTGTAATAATATCGCCGGGGTTTTGATTTTCAGTATAGGCGCTAAAACAAATTCCATGCATTTTGTTTTGAAACATTTGTGTGAACTTTTCATGTATTGCTTCTTTGCTTAAAGCAGCAATATCAACTCCTGTATTAAAATAGGCAGGAAATTTTTCTAATAATTTTACTTTAGATAACCCTTTCAGATCTAAACCAGCAAATACGCTACTAACGCCGTATCCACTGGGTTTGGGCGCTTTTCGTTTGGCAATAAGATCTCTTACTTCCAATGCTTTGGCTTCATCTACATCATAATCTTTCATTGCCCAAATAGCAGTCAACGTACCTAGTATTGGAATTCCTACAAAGAAAATTCTTAACCAAAACATCGTTTCATCTGTTTGAGCAGGTGCATTAGATTTAAAACTTACCAGGGAAAGAATTAAGCCACTTAATAACCCTGCCACAGCCGTTCCAAACTTTACCATCCACCAATAGATAGCGCCTAAACTTCCTTCTCTTCTTTTGCCAGTATTTAACTCATCAATATCAATTACATCAGAAGTCATCGACATCATTAAGGTAAACAAACTTCCAATGCCAAAAGAAAAGAAAGGGAGAGCAAAAAGAAAAAGATAGGGTTTGCCTGGAATAAAAAGTAAATAAAGTAAAATATAGCCTATTATTGAAATGCCCTGAGATAATAAAAAAGCCTTCTTTTTGCCCATTACTTTTGACATTCTGGCAACAATAGGTATTACCAACAGCGTAGTTATTATAGCTCCTACACTTCCAAATAATGTTGGCCACAATCCAAACCCTTCTTCATTTCCTTTGAACAAATAATATTTGATAATAAAGTAAGAAAAGCCAGCTGTTGTTTGAAAAGCATTGAAAATTAAAAAAGTTGCAATACAAATTTTTCTGAAAGGTTTAATTTCTACCGAAGCTTTTAATCCTTCTTTAATTTCTCCAAAACTATTCAGGATTCCTTTAAAATCAATTGGGCTATAGTTTTCGTTTAATGTGGATTTACTGGGAATAAAAAATGCCGGAATAGCCGCTAAAATAGCACAACCAATAGCCACATACACAGCCAAGGTTCTAACGGCTACATCACTGGACGAAAACAATGATTTATCAGCCATAATTACCCAAAACCAAGGTGCAACAACCCATGCTAATTGACCAATGAGTTGTGAGGTGGCCATTATATTGGTTCGTTCGTGAAAATCGTCACTCATTTCATATCCCATTGCTACGTACGGAATACTAAATATGGTAAGCCCGGAATAAAAAATCAATGAAATACCTAAAAAGTAAATAAAATTATAAGTAACCCCATTTTCAGCATACAATTGCCACATGAATGCAAATGAAATTCCTAAAATAATGGCTCCTGCTAAAACATATTGTCTTCTTCTGCCCCATTTGGATTTCGTATTATCACTTACATATCCCATTATCAAATCAAACAACGCATCATAAAATTTTGGAATAAAATAAGTTAACCCGAGTAACAATCCACTAAAGCCCAGTTTTTCTACCAATATAACGGTAAAAATTCCCAATGCTGCAGGAAACATTTGATTGGCTAACATACCTAACCCAAAGGCTATTTTTTGCCCCATCGGTACTTGTGTGCTGTTACTAATATTACTCATATGGCTTGTTGTTAATTTGGTTTAAGGAACTATTTTTTAATTACAATCGTTTGAATAGCTTTTGCACTTATCGTTGCTTTTATATTTTGATTTTCCAATGAAATACTGAAGGATTTTTCTGTTTCAGTTGGATTAAAAACAATTACTGCTACTGAACCACCAGGATTTTGTGCAGCAGTAACCATCAACTCTTTATCAGGATTTTCAAAACCAATTCTTACAGCACCCGGTCGAATGAACTTGCTGAAATGCGCTATTGTATAATACAAAGGCGTTATGTACACTTCATTTTTTTCTTCATCCACAATCACAGGGGCAGTACACCAGTTTTTGAACCAGTTGGGGCCGCCCTGTTTGTTAAGCACCATGTTCCAGTCAATCCATCCGTCAACATAATTGTTGAGGCAACCGATGATATCATTGGCATAGCGGAACACAGGAACATATTTTGGGTGCAGGTATTTTTCTTTTTCGCTTGCCCAGTCCCAGCCCCAGTCAGTTGCTTCTTTGCTCCAGTACCAGTTGTCATCTTTCCAGTGCGGCACATCCGCATCAATGCAGGCTTCTGTGTTGATTAAATATTTATCAGGAGCCAATTGATGTGTGTACTGTAATGATTTGGCAAACACTTCATACGTACTTGCATACCAGTGTACAGCTGTACCACCAAATGATTTTTTTGTGTCTTCATCTTCAAACATGCTCTTTGCCCATTTCTCTAATTCATCACCACGGTTTTGGTCGTAGCCGAGTATCGGGATATGAGATAAACCGTCTTTTACAAAACGAGGATGGAGATATTCCCATACAAATGCGGTCATCTCTTCAGGTGTAAAGTGCATGCTCTCCCAGTTGTTATCGTTACCAAGTGGTTCATTCTCCACCGTAACACCCCAAATATTGATACCTTCTTTTTTATAGGCATTGATATATTTTGAAAAATACAAAGCCCATGTTTCCCTGTATTCAGGAAGCAGTTTTCCGCCTTTCCAGTTGTTGTTGTCTTTCATCCACGGTGGTGCTGTCCATGGCGAGGCAATTATTTTAAAGCCTTCTTTTGAAATGCTGATTGCATCTTTGATGATGGGTATTAAATCTTTCCTGTCTTCATCTATAGAAAAATGATCCAGTGATTTGTCACCCTGAACATTAGCATAAGCATAGTTGCTCAATGAGAAATCGCATGAATTTATATGTGTCCTTGTGAGTGAATAATTAGCACCCTTTTCGCTGAAATAGGCATTGAGAATTTTTTCTCTGTTGGATTTGCTTAGTTTATTAAGGAGATAAGCCGATGCTTCGGTGAATGAACCGCCGAAACCTGTGATGGTTTGAAAGTGCTGTTCCGGCTTTAATACAATAGTAATGTTGCCTGCATTGTTCCTTGTTTCATCCACCGGCGTTAACTGGTTGCCTGCTGCAGACGTTTCAAATATTTGCACATCCAGCCTTTTATTTTGTGAAGCAGCAATCATTACAATACACATGAAATAAGTGAAACAAAAAATAAATTTACTTCTCACAGCACATTGTTTTATTTTCTTAACCTTGATTCTTCCATGTAAACCTTTACCAGCAAAACATCACCTGATCTTTTTAATACAGCTTCTGTATCTGTTTTACTTAATTCAAAACTGCCATAAGAATTTTTTGAGCCGTCCTTTCTTTCAATATTCACGCCTTCGCTGTCACTCACTATATACATCACAGGCACCTGGCAATATGTAAACAGCAAGGAGTTTTTCTCCAGCATAATTTTTTGTTTTTCTCCATTTATATCTAATACTTCCACTTCTTTTTCGTCTTCTAAAAATTCTTTTCTTCTAAGAATCTGTGGATGAAAAACCAATTGCCCGTTTTGTACATGCATACCCAATTCGCCAATGCGGCAAAGAATATCTTCCTTTACCTGTCCTGTCATACCGGGCTGTTGTGCCCCCTTGTGCAATGGTGTGTGTGAATAGGGCGTTATTGGAAAAGCGCCATACAATTGCGGTGGTTTATGCACGCCTATGCCTTCATTGATGCCGTAATAATGTGCAACCAGGTTGCTGATGATTTTGGTTTCTGCATTTTCATAAATAGCACGGATGCAGGTTTCCTGCACAGCCAGCAATAGTTTTGAAACCATGTGCCAGTAAATAGAACCCAGCCCTTCAAAGGCAAAAAAAGTTCCTGACCTTCCTGTAAACTCTTTGTGATTAAATACTTCTTCAAAAATCTGCAGCACCAGTACTTTATCTTTTTCTACAAGTGGCTTGTAACCATCGCTTAAACCATTCAGTGCTGTTTTTACATCCTCTGCATTTTTGAAATTGCCGTTGAAATGATAAATGCCCTTTACATCTTTTTCAATTATAGAAACATTGTTGTCATTCAGCAGTTTTGTAAGCAACGCAGAACGTTGAATGAAAGAAGAAGAGATTGAATTTTTTTCTACAAACGTCGTCAGCGCTTTGTTGGGGTAAAGAATATAACTGTTCTGGTCTTTACGATAGAGTGTACTTTGTTTTAATGCATCCAGCAGTTGCAAACTTTCATTGGCTGAAAGCTGCCCTGAGCTTAAAACAGCTACTTGCCCTTCCAGCATTTCGCTAAGATGAGAGATTTGCAAACCATCGTTGTCAAAACCCAGCAGGTTATAAGCATGGTATAAATCATCTTTTCTTTTATTTGCTTTAATGGAATGTTCAATAAACTGAAGTGAATTATTTATCAAAGCCGAAAGTTCATTGGGAGAAATATCTTTTTTCTCCCCTGAAAAACGATGCTCATAAATTTGATTACGGAAATTGCTGCCTGCAATGCCGAGAGCATCTGTGATTTTCTTTCTGTTATTATTATCAATTGATGATGAAAGAATATCAAGGTTGTTTGAAAATGTTTTTGACAATTCAGTAAAGAAAAAATGCAGCTCCGCTGATATTGAAAAACTTTTCGTTGATGTATTTTGAAAAACAGGTTGCAAAAATTTCAGGAACCTTCTTAGGTAACAAAGCGTTACCATCGAAACACCATTGCCTACAAGTGCATTGTTGGCATCGTTCCATTCGGGGCGTTGAGTGTTCATCCATATACCACCTTCAGGAATGAAATTAGAAAGCTTGGAAAGTACAGTAGCTAAAATTTTCTCCAGGAAGTTTACATGGCACAGCTCATCATTTTTGTTTGTAAGCAATGCCCCGTCAACACCTGATTGCTTGATCCGCACATGAATTTGTTTTTCATTTTTATGGTCAAATTCAATTGTGTCTTTCGGGTTCTTTACAATATCAGCATAAGATTTTATCCTGTATGGCACATTGGCATACACATAATTATTCCTGCCCAGCATGTATTCAATAGTACCGGCTTGCTGCTGTTCGGCAAACTCTAAAAATTTAAGCAAATAAATAATTTGATGGTCGCCCCAGTAACCGATATAACTCCAGGGGTTGTCTGGCTCAATCGTTTCCCAGTCAAAACCATCTTTCATTACACGGTAAGGATTGTATCCGTCAAACGTGGAAGCATTTACAAATTTTGAAATCATCCCTTCAATAAAAGCAGGATAGGAGTGTGCTAATGCTTCCCAATTCTGAAACAGGTCACGCCAGTTGCCCTGGTAATCCAAAATTTTTGAGCCATCTGTTTCGTTGGTAGTGTTGATAGAAAATTGGTTCCAGGGGCGGCTTGGGTCGCCATGCCTGCGGCTGAATTTCAATGGGAGATATTCTGTTGCCAGACGAATGAAATCATTGTTGTTTGATTGTTCGGCAATGCTTTTCAGTTCAAACAAAGAGAACCCTTCATTAAGTTTATCTAAATGAGGTTGTGTTTCTTCAAAAACTTTTTTATTGGCTTTGTACAGGTAATTGCTAAAGTCCCGCTTTTCAATTTGATAGTTGTTATCAAATATTCCCCCACGCATGATGTTGAACAATACATTGGAATAATGACGGGTATCTTTTAAATCATCAGCGGTGTATTGAAAACTATCTGCAGCGCCTGTCAATTGCTGCAGGTGCAAACTTCCTGCATTTATATCGTCAATAACTTTTGCAGGCAGTTTTTTATCTTTCTTAATTTGTTCTGAAAGGGAGATAACAGCAGCATGGTTTTGATTAACATTTGCCACCATCATCCATTTCTTTTCTTCGCCTGCAGTAAGAGTAAAATTGCTGATAATAAAATATGCTCCCTTCTCACCTTTTACATCTTCTTCCTGCTGCACCGTTTTATTCATCCTGAATTGCTGCAACTGCAACGAAGAAAGCAGGTGAGTTGATTTTTCCAATCCTGCACTCCAAACAATATTTGCTTTTAATGCTTCGGCAGGTTCAGCTTTGTCAACAATAATGGCGCTTAATGCAAATATGCCAACGCCTGTTTCAGCGATTAATTCAGAGCGCTTGTATCCATCTGCCAGGTTGCTTGTTTTAGTTTGTAAATCAGCAGGTACACCATAGGGCAAGATATTCTGCAACCCATCTGCAATTTGTATTTTTAAAGTGTTACCTGAAAGATTGAGCAACCTTGTCTGCCTAACAAAACCATACAGGTTGCTGTTACTCCATTCGTACAGGAAAGAGAGTTGCAAATCATGATTGATTTCTTCAAACAAGATTTTATTACCCCATTTATTCTGATACAAATTCCTGGTTACAAAAAAGTTCCCTTCGCTTCTTACAGAAAAAGGCTCCCATAAAAGCATTGTATCATTTTTGGTAACATGCAAAATGGTTTTGCTGCCGGTTATTTCTGCCGACTCTGTTATCTTATCATCCGTGTAATATGGAAACAATGAAAAGTCAGGGTTCTTTCTTCCTGCACTGATGCCGCCATTGCTGGCAACAAAAAGCCAGTGATTGGAATCGCTTACAATGCTCATGAAGAAAGGGCGCATTTCATTAACCTGTGAAATTTTATAAAAAACTTCACCATCCATTTCAACTTCGCTGAGGCTTGCTGCCTTTGCTGAAACCGGTTCTTTTAAATCTGCAGTCACGTTGTTTCAAATTTTGAATTGAGAAATTCATTTACGCATAGATAAACGGATGCACTTTTTTGGACAAAGGGGTTCAGACAGGGAAAAACTCTCCCTGCCATTATCCTTTCCATCTTTCACAGGTATCAGAATAATGAATGAATTTTTGTTTGTATCAACCGAAAATTAAATCTGCTTATACACTTTTACATAATCAATAAACATTGATTGCGGAAATGGTGTGCCCGTTGTTGGGAAACCAACATAGTTGCCGCCAACCGCCACATTCAGCAGAAGAAAAAACGGACGGTCATAAACCCACTTGCCGGTAACATCATCCGGTGTGATGCGATGATATAGATAATCATCAACGAAAAAGTCAATTTGATTTTCGGTCCATTCCACCGCATAGATATGATAATTGGCATCAAACCTGCCTTCAGTAAGCCCGTATGCTTTTGTGATGGCCCCACCGCCTGAATAGCCTGGGCCATGCACGCTGCCGTTAATGATGGAAGGCTGCTGCCCACGCAGCTCCATTATATCAATTTCGCCGCATTGCGGCCAGGGCTTGGTATCAATATCAGCACCCAGCATCCAGAAAGCTGGCCATATACCCGGGCCATGTGGTGTTTTGATCCTGGCTTCAAAACGGCCATAAGCCTGTGCAAACAAATCTTTTGTTTTAATCCTGGCAGAAGTAAAGTATGCACCGCCAAATGCTTCGCTTCTTGCAGTAATCACCAGCTTGCCATCTCCATCCAACTGTGCATTGGAAGGCCGGCTGCTGTAATACTGCAGTTCACTGTTGCCCCAGCCGCCTGCACCAATATCAAAAACCCATTTGGTGTTGTCTGGAGAAGTGCCAAGGGTTCCATCAAAATCATCGCTCCATACCAGTTGCCAGTTTTTTTCAGGCAATGTTTGCTTTGCTTCTTTTGTACATCCTGCCATCATAAAAAGCAAAAGAGAATATATCGCTGTTTGAACCAGATTGTTGCTGTCTTTTTTCATAACAATATTTTTTTAAGATTGACTTTAAATGTTCCTGTAGTTGCCGCCTCATTAAATTAATCCTTTGCTGCAACTGCTTTGTTCTAGTTTCCAAAAGTGATGTGGTCAAAATAAATCACATCATCAGCACCTCTTGCAACGAAATCAGGGAATATTATAATTTGATCAATATTTGTGGATCCATCCAATCCATTTCCAATCCGGGAGGTAAAATCAAATGTTAGTTCCTCCCATGCATTAATTACAGTATTTGCTACTTTAATTTCAACTTGTGCGCCACCTGCAGGATTGGCTAATTTAATACCTACATCGCTAATTTTTGTTTTGTAAACTTTAATTCTGATTTTGGCATTTGTAGAAGAAAGATCCCAGGTAATTCCCATTGTACCATGGGCTGTTTCAACACCGGCATAGGGCTGACCTGCCTGAAGTGCTGTGAATCTGGCAACGGTTGCAGATGTATTTATTCCTGATGCGTTCGGGTTTGCAACAAATTGCAAAGCCGGGTTTGAGCCATTTTCAAACACATTCCATGTCCATCCTGCGCCAAAACCGGATGGCTCAAAATCAATGGGGGCATTAAGGGTGTATGCACCACCACCGCCTCCGGTTCTGTAGAAGTAAATGTTATCAAAGTAAACGTTGTTTGTGCCTGCGCCGCCGTCAAACTTAAATTGTATCACGTTGTTTAATGCAACCGGTGAAAAAGCAGACAATGGGATATCAACACTGTTCCAGCCAGCTGTAGGTACCGTTAATGTATAGGGTGTTTCCACCGGGCCAGCGCTTATGAGAAATACACGTAAAGTAGTCGAATTAACGGAGTAATAATCGAGATGTAAGAATCCATAAGAAGACACATCCTGATTACTTCCTAACTGGATACCCTGATAATTGAAATTGGGATAAGCCAAGGTATTATTTCCTGAAATAGTTATTTGTGATGCAGTGCCAAAGCCTGATTGTCCCCAATTAGGGTTAAAATCTGTGCCTGCAACATTGGTATAGCTGTCGCTGAAAACAGACAACACATTGGCTGCTGCCCTTGTGGGTACCGGCGCTGCTACTGTAGGTACAACGGGTGGTGCAGGGTTCCTATAGAAGTAAATATTGTCCACATAAACATCTCCGTTACCTTCATATTTCATCTGTATTAAATTATTCAGCGCAACGGGTGAAAATGCAGAAAGCGGAATATCCACGCTATTCCAGCCAGTGGTGGGAGTAGTCAATGTAAAAGGCGTTTCCACCGGACCAGGGCTGATCAGGAACACCTTTAAGCTGGTAGAATTAATGGCGTAGTAGTCTAAATGCAGAAAGCCCATGCCCGAAACATCCTGATTGCTGCCAAACTGCAGACCCTGATAATTTAATCCTGCATAAGATAAGGTGTTGTTGCCGGCAATAGCAGTTTGTGTAGTAACAGTAGCCTGACCCCAGTTGGGATTAAAATCAGAACCTGCAACATTGGTATAGGTATCGCTGAAAATAGAAATTACATTAGAGGCATCCCTTGTTGGCACAGGGGCTGCGTCTGCCGGCCGGGTGGGTGTTTTATAGAAATATACATTGTCAAGATACAAGTTAGGAACAGAGCCTGATAATACTAACTGTGCCAGGTGCCCCCTTGTTGTAAGCCCTGTAAAGCTTGATAATGGAATGTCTAAACTTATCCAGTTGTTTGAAACAAGTGTTGGAGCTGTAACCGTAATTTCATGCGATACATCGTCGCCGCCGCCAAAAATGCCATTGGCGCCAAAATCAACCAGCAGCACTTTGAAATTGTTTGGCAATGTGGTGGCATCAGGTGTCCATATATCCATGTGGAAGCCGCTCATGGCACTTGCATTGATAGGGCTGGAAGTAAATTCAATGCCAACAAAATTTAAGTTCCTGTAGCGGATAACATCGTCTCCGGCTACCTTGATAAAAAAGTTATCTGCTGTTGAAAATTGCCAGCGTGTGTTCCATGTATCAACAGGCACATTGGTATAAGCGTTACTGTACATTGAAATTACATCTGCTGCATCCCTTGTTGGTGCAGGCGCTGCTGTAGTGGGGCCAACTGGCAAACCAGTGGAAGTAAGCTGTAATGAGCCGGTTGCTGTTTGCCCGCCCAATTGGGCTGTAATAGTTGTATTGCCTGCATCTACAACTGATATCAATCCTTTTGCATCAACACTTGCAATGCCTGGTGCAGAAGATATAAATGAAAGTAGTACAGGCGAAATACTAACGGTTTGGTTTACCCCAGTAGGCAGGTTTACAGTGGCCTGAAAACCGTCAATGGTAATTTTATCGCCTGTTTCTGCATTGGCAATTACCCTGTCCTCGCCGGCGTATATCAAACCTTGTGGGGCAGACAAATCACCTATTTTTTCAAACCGCACTTCATCAATCCAGAAAGTATAGCCACGGTTGTTTTCCGGCGGAGTGGAATAATAAAACAAACCTTTTTCTGCTGTAAGTTTGGATGCATCAGGAATAGGAATAATTACTTTTTTCCAATTGCTGTTTACAGGTAAAGCACTCATTGCAACCTTGTATTTAGATTCGCCGAAGTCGTCACCAAAGCCGACAACTCCTATAGTGGCTGCCTGGGATGCTTTTATGTAAAAAGTTATGGCATTGTAGCCCGACAGGTTTCTGCCTGTTTTGCTTAAAAACACACCACCGGCATAAGAACCGTTAGGGCTGTTGGCATCAGGCACGTCAAAGCGCATAGACGCTGCCGTGTTGTTGTAGCCAACCTGCCTGTCCACCTGAAAGGCTTTTACATCAGAGGTTCCAAAAGCGGCGTAAGCAAGGTCGCTGGTGAAGTCATCTATAAACACTTCTGCCGTGGTCGGAAAAGTAAGATCCTGAATATCGCTTACATCCCTTTTTTTACAACCCGAAATAAGGAGCAATGCAAATGCTGCAAAGCCAAAAATTGATGTTTGTATTGAAAATATTTTTTTCATATAGCTTTTATTTACCGATGTTAATTTGAATGTATGTCCTTATTTCCCACTCGTTCCCGTCGGGGAAGCCGATGGCATTGGGGTCGGGTACCCAGTTGCCTGCTGCATCCAATGTTTTTACAGGCGAATACCTGGGCGAATATTTATTAAGAGTCCTGTATGTTCCTCTTACACCAATCTTGGTGGATGGAAGCATAAACCAATCGGGCTTGCCCACTTCTGTGGAAATATCGGCCATCAACTGCAATGGGAAAGTTAGGTTGAAATCACGGTGGTAGTCAAATGGCCCCCAATCGTTCAGTTTTACAGAGTTTATCAGTTTTAGTTTTTTATACACCAACCTAACGTCGGCACCTGACCTGTTAATCGTTCTTTTGCTGTCACCGTTAGCCTGCCCGTTGCCAACATACAAATTAGCAATGATCCCAAAATTGGGGTTGAGTTTTGAAACAATACGTGTGTTTACTTCCCATAAATCCTGTGCAGGTGCTGAACCGGGGAAGGCAAAGAAAGTCCTGCCATTTGCAAGGATACCAATAGCAGCATCCTGAATAGTTGGCAGGTGGCGGAAAACAAAATCAGCACTCATGGCGAACTTTGCATCTTCGGCCCTGTCGTTGTCCCATTCATACATCCAGGTGGCTGGGGTAGGGTCATACGTTAGCAATAGTTCGCCAGCTACCATTTCCCGGTTGGCACGCACAACAAACGGGTCGTCTAAAATATTTCTTGGCCTTGAAGGCGCACCCAGGCCTGCAGGCACGGCTGCTTCCAATGGTTTTTGCCATAAAAAATTAGGTGCTACCTGCAGCTTGCCTACATTAAATGTGAAACCGCTTAAAACATTATACTGGTTGCCGCTGCCGCAATCTTTTAACCGCCAGCCGGTAAATGTTTTAGTGGCATCAGGGCCGGCATTGGCAACAAGCCCCATGTAAGCAGCCTGCCCATACCAGTTAAAAACCCCGCTTGTATAAGTGAATTTTATTTTGCCGCCAAAGTTGTCTTCTGATTTTAATTGCGACTGCATTACTTTGTCATTGCCGCTCTCACTTCTTACTACTTGAAATGTTCTTCCGTTAAGCGGCTGCCCTGCCCATAAACCGCCAAGGTCAAAGCCAAACTTGCCAAACTTTTTTCCAATGCTTAATGCTCCTTTTCTTGTTTTTGGTTGCGGCACAGCAATAGAGCTTTGAGAATTGCCCCGCTGTGTAATATCCTCATGGAACATGGCATTCACATCAAACTTTGCAAGTTTGAAATGGTATTTCGCTATCACTGCAGGGTTGGCTCCCCACCAAAGTTCCGGACCAAATGCAACCTTTAACCCTTTCAATGCTTTCTTTCCTTCTATCTCCACACCAAATGGCGCTTCACCGTTATATATATCTATGTTAGGTCCATAATTAGCTTCCTGGTAAAGCCCAAAGAAATCGCCATCATAACCCCAATGGTAATGCCCCGTTCTGTAAAAAGCATGCAACTTAAATGAACTGCCGTCCCAGTTAACGCTGCTTCTATACAACTGCACCCTGTTGTTTGAATTGATTTGTTGTGTGCCGGTTGGAGTAACCACTGTTATTTTTCTTCCCCTGTTTTCATAAAACACTTCGTCAATCGGGTTTTCTGCTACATTGCCCAGTACATTGAACTGTACGTTGGCAGTAAGATTTGGGGCAGGCTTGGCAGTTACACCAATAAACATTGATTGTGTGTGATCAAAACCTAACCGTGTGGGATAGGCGCTTTGTGGCGGATCTGTTGATTTGGGTGTTGAAATGAGACTGCCACCTGTGTTGTAGGTTGTAAAGTTGATACCCAGGTTACTGATGTAAACCTTGCTTTTATCATTGCCTTCCAATGCGGCTTTGTCGCCCCTTGCCCTTAATACCGCATCTGCCAGCGCTATATTTTCTGTATATGCCTGCACAGATTTACCTGCCGCAGTATAAGGGTTAAACTTATGCACTTCTTTTAAAGCATAATAAGCAGCCCGTGGATACAATTCGTAAGTGCCCATGTCATTAGTAAGCCCTTTTGCACAAATGCCAAACCACTCCTCGTTCATATTATTTTCACCAGGTGTATAATCATTTAGATACCCCCCATTTGACCAGGATGCAGTTGCATCATGTTCATCTAAATTGGAAGTTTGCCCCGTTTTCCACCAGCCATCGCTAAATTGAAAAGTAAAACCGCCCAAGCAATTGCCTGCGCCGCCCATACCTGCTGCATTAGCATAAATATCTTTCCAGTTGGCAACAAGATATTTTGCCTGCGCCTCCTGGTCTTCCTGATTTTTGATGGTATTGTATGCATCAGAGCCAAACTCTGTAAACACGATGGGTTTACCATATTCCTTGCTTACCTTACTGAACAGGTCGGTAAAAGAAGCGCCCCGGTAACTGTTGATGCCCAATATATCTATATCTGTACATTCTTTACTGATGATATCGAGGAACAGCAAATCGCCGTTACAGATGGCTACCGGGTGGTTTTTGTCAACAGCTTTCATCGCCACAGCCGCTTCATTAAATAATTTGTAAAGGTCAACAGCATCTTTTGTTGACTGCCGTTTTTCCATAGGGATATTTTCCGTTTCAGCCCCACGCCAGAAAAGGCCATAGTTGTTTTCGTTGCCCAGTAAAAACATTAGCAGACCTGGTGTGCTTTTATATTCAGCAACCATTTGCTTTGTTTCCTTGAGAAGCAACTCTTTAACCAAAGGGTTAGAATAATCGGTGTTGGCAACCCAGGCTCCATTCAACGTAAGCCCGTACCTGCCAAATGAATGGTTGAGCATGGTATAGATACCATAGTTGTCATATATATATTGTATCCAGCGTGCAGGCACACCTGTGTATTGCCGGATAACATTAACACCCATATTTTTCAGCATGGGCATTTCATAGTCAAGCGCTGCTTTGATAGTGGCATCGGTTTGTGTCCAAAGACTGTAGGAATAATTGGTGCCGACCGGGAAATAATCCCAGTTCATACCATTAATAATAAGGTCGTTTCCTTTGGCCTGGAGACGGAACCCATTTTCTGACTTTTTGACGCTAACAGAAGCGTCTTGTGCGTACGAAAAGTAAAAAGTAAACAGCACAAGCAAACTGGAAGTAAGTTTTCTCATATAGCAATATTTAAAAGTTTTTTGCCAAACCAGGCAACCGGGTAAATACGTAAAGCAAGCAAAACAGCTTTATAAAAATGAGCAATCGCCGCCTCCCGGAAAGTCCAGAAAGACTAGTGTAAATGTACATTACGAGATTACCATTTTCCAAAAAAAGAACCACATCACTACTACTACAAGCATCTCAAAACACTACCTTTAACCATAAATTACTACATCACTGCTACATCATTACACATTATACAAAGTATTGTTGCCTTTTTATAAAAAAATACTTGTGGCCGTTTTTGCCATACTGTTTTTTTACAGCATTGCCCTTTGTCAAAAACCAATTGGGCAAATGGAAGTAAGCAGTTACTCCCGGCTTCAGTATGCAGCAGGTACTCAAAACTGGGCAATAACGGAGGATACAAAACGCAGGCTGATGGTAGCCAATAATGAAGGGCTGCTTGCCTACGATGGTACAAATTGGCAGCTTTACCCGGTACCCAACAAAACTATTCTCAGATCAATTGCCTTTGCAGATGATGGAAAATTGTATGCGGGTGCCCAGGACGAAATGGGCTATTATGCACCTGGCAAATCCGGACAGTTGCAGTTTACATCCCTCAAAAATCTGTTGCCTGCACAAGAAAAGAACTTTACAGATGTGTGGGAAGTAAGGGTGGCAGGTAAGGAAGTTTTCTTCAGAACAAACTACAGGATATTCAGATTTTATAATGGAGTGATTACAGTTTACAGACCCGGCTCCACATGGCTGTCATTATTTAAACATAATGGGCAGATGATTGCACATGATGAAGAGAAGGGGCTGCGTATTTTTCAAAACGGGCAGTGGCTGCCTTTTATTGATAGCAAATTGCTACCAGATGGTTTTGTTGTTACGGATGCAATGCCTTACAATAAGGACAGCACCCTTATTACAACCTCCGGCAGCGGCCTGTTTATGCTGGCAAAAAACAGTTTAGCAGCATTTATACTAAAACCGCCACTTACACAGCAGCATTTTACATCGTTGGTGTCTGCTGACGGAAATAGTTTTTGGGCGGGTACTTATTCAAACGGTATTTATCACATTAACAATACCGGCGAAGCGGTGGAAAATATTGACAGTAAAAATGGCCTGCCCAATAATACTGTCCGTTGCCTGTATGCTGACAAAAACGGAAACGTGTGGACAGGGCTTGACAACGGGCTTGCCTTTCTTGCTCGTAATAATGCAGTAAAGCATGTAAACCCTGCGGTATTTAATAACGGCAGTGGTTACAGTGTAAAGTATTTGAACGGCAACTTATATTTCGCTTTGTCAACAGGTCTGCAATATTTACCCCTGGCTGCCGGCACAAAAGACCTTAGCACAGTAAACAAAGAACCGCAACTGATTCTCGACGGACAAACATGGAACTTATCCATCATCAGCAACCAGTTGCTGGCAGGCCGTGATGATGGCTTCTGGAAGATCAATAATCAAAAAGCCGCTTTGGTTTCATCCAACACCGGTTACTGGACATTTGAAAATATTCCCAATACATTCCCTGCATTGATTGCTGCAGGCAATTACTGGGGGGTGCGTTTATATCAGCAGGACAACAACGGCTTCGTTGATAAAGGCACGGTAGAAAAATTTTCGGAATCGAGCCGGTATATGGAAACAGATGATAAATATATCTGGATATCACATCCTTACCGGGGTATATACCGTATAAGTATAGCCGATTATTCCACCACGTTGTTTTCTCAAAAAAATGGCCTGCCATCTGATTTGGATAACCATGTGTTTAAAATAAAAAACCAGGTAGTATTTGCCAGCACCAAAGGAATTTATGAATATGATGCGGCTGCAGATAAAATAATACCGGCAAAAGAATATGCTGGCTTGTTTGGGGATATGCCGGTACGCTACCTGAAAGAAGATGAAAAGGGGAACATCTGGTTTATACAGAATAAAATGGTGGGTGTGGCCGACTACAGCCAGGCCAAGCCTGTTATATATTACATTCCTGAATTAAAGAACCGTATCCTGAGCGGTTTTGAAAATATCTATCCTTATAATACAAAGAATGTTTTTATCGGAAGCGAAAGCGGTTTTTACCACATCAACTATGAGCAATACCGGCAAAATATCCACCCTGTAAAGCCATACTTGACCACAGTGCAGATAATTGGCGCAGGTGACAGTATATTGTTTGGCGGCTATTCCATACAGCAAAAAGAAACAGGGAAGGCTCTCTCTATTCCGTATATATGGAATTCACTCCATTTCGGCTATGCGGCTTCGCTATATGGCCACCGGCCTGCGGAATACAGTTATTACTTAGAAGGTTTTGACAAAGGCTGGAGCAACTGGAGCAGCAGGTCTGAAAAAGATTATACCAACCTGCCAGAAGGTACTTACACTTTTCGTATTAAAGCAAGAAGCGGCTCCAGTGCCGCAGCACCGGAAGAATACCGGTACAGCTTTACTATTTTGCCGCCTTGGTACAGAACCATCTGGGCTTATTTGATGTATGCAGTGGCAGCAGTATTTTTTTTGTATGCATTGATTAAATACCAAAGCAGGAAACATCACCGAAGGCAGGAGAAGCGCCGCCGTGCCGATCAGAAAAAATTTGAGGAAGAGCAACGCCAGCTTGCTTATCAGCATCAATTTGAACTGGAAAAATCAGAAAAGGAACTGATGCGGCTGCGGAATGAAAACCTGGAGGCGGAAATAGAATACAAAAATGCTGAGCTGGCCAGCACTGCCATGAACCTGGTGCAGAAAAAAGAGTTTTTGCTGAAGATAACAGATGAACTGAATAAACTTAACAAAGCAGGCAAAGACACAATTGAAAGTGCAGAATTGAAAAAGATCATCCGGAGCCTTGGCTCCGAAGAAAAATTAGATGAGGAGTGGAAGCAGTTTTCTATACACTTTAATAAAGTACACAGTGATTTTTTGGTTACGCTTAAAAACAAACACTCCAATCTTAGTGCCCATGAACTGAAGCTTTGTGCTTATCTCCGTATGAACCTAACCAGCAAAGAGATGGCGCAACTGATGAGCATATCTGTAAGAGGTGTTGAAATAAGCCGCTACCGCCTCCGGAAGAAACTTCTGCTACAGCCTAAGGAAGATTTGTTTCAGTACCTGCTATGTTTAGAAGCGGCTGATAAGAGTGGAGGTGGAGCATAGCGGTTGATTATTGTGTGGGAAATATTGAGTAGGGAATGGTATAGTATAGTCAAATTATTGATAGGCACAATTGATTATTGACTGGCAGAAGGCAATTATGTTTAGCAAATTTTCGCTCTCATCAGAAAAATGGATGATGCAACAGAGAATTATGGCATAAACTGTTGAAAGTTAAAAAAAACACAAGCAGGGATTATAATAGAAACCGGCACAACTTTACTTCAGCGGTTGCAAAATTTTTCTCAAAAAACATTTGCCATTTACCTTAATTCCCCTACTTTTGCCGCCCCAAATAGTTCTTTAAGGAATTTATTCGCTTGGGAGCTGCGGCTACAATTGCCAAGGCGCTATCACCAAAAAAATGTAACACATGGCAAAAGAAATTACTGGCTATGTTAAACTCCAATGTAAAGGAGGACAAGCCAATCCAGCACCGCCAATCGGGCCTGCACTGGGTTCTAAGGGTATCAACATCATGGAGTTCTGCAAACAATTCAATGGCAGAACCCAGGATAAACAAGGGAAAGTTCTTCCCGTTTTAATCACTGTTTTTTCCGACAAATCTTTTGAGTTTGTAATTAAAACTCCCCCGGCTGCCGTTCAGTTAATGGATGCTGCTAAAATTAAAGGTGGAAGTAAAGAGCCTAACCGTCAGAAAGTGGGTAAGGTTACCTGGGCCCAGGTGGAAGAAATAGCCAAAGACAAAATGGCCGACCTGAATGCATTTACACTCAACAGTGCTATGAGCATGGTTGCAGGTACTGCAAGAAGCATGGGCTTAACTGTTGACGGTAAAGCTCCCTGGGAAAATTAATATTATCAACCTGTCCTGATGAATATCGGGGCTCAAAAATTTTTAGACAATGATCACTAAAAAAAGAAAATTAGCCAACGCTAAGGTTGATAGTAACAAAGCTTACTCATTAAAAGAAGCTTCTTCCTTAGTAAAAGAAATAAACACAACCAAATTCGACAGTTCTGTTGATTTGCATATCAAATTAGGAGTTGATCCTAAAAAAGCTGACCAGGCAATCCGTGGTACGGTTAGTTTGCCACACGGTACTGGTAAAACGAAAAAAGTATTGGTGCTTTGCACTCCTGATAAAGAGGAAGCTGCAAAAAATGCCGGTGCTGATTTTGTTGGCCTGGACGAATTCATTACAAAAATTGAAGGTGGCTGGACTGATGTTGATGTTATCATCGCAACTCCATCTGTAATGCCTAAAATTGGTAAACTGGGTAAAGTGTTAGGTCCACGTAACCTGATGCCGAATCCTAAAACAGGTACTGTTACCAATGATGTAGCTGGTGCTATCACTGAAGTAAAAGGTGGTAAGATCGCTTTCAAAGTTGATAAAGTAGGTATCATACATGCTTCTATCGGCCGTGTAAGTTTCAGCGCTGAAAAAATTGCTGAAAACAGCCAGGAATTGATCAATGCGTTGGTAAGGTTAAAACCATCTTCTTCTAAAGGTACTTACCTTAAAGGAGTAAGTATGGCCAGCACTATGAGCCCGGGCATATTGATTGACACAAAATCAGTTTCAAACTAATCCCGATAGCTATCGGGACAAAAAATATTTGTTATGACAAAACAGGAAAAAAACGAAGTGATAGATGTACTGAAAGGCAAATTCAGCCAGTACAACAACTTCTATATTACCGATACAGAAAGCTTAACTGTAGCACAAATAAGCAATTTACGCAGGCATTGTTTCGACAAGCAGGTGGAAATGAAAGTGGCTAAAAACACCCTCATCCGTAAAGCGCTTGAAGGTATTGATGCAGAAAAATACACAGGCGTGTATGATTCATTGCATAAAGTAACTGCTTTACTGTTCAGCGAAAACCCTAAAGAACCAGCTTTGATTTTAGCAGGTTTCCGTAAGGAAAGCAAAGGCGAAAAGCCAGTGTTGAAAGCAGCGTTCATTAATGGTGATGTGTTTGTAGGCGATAACCAGTTGGCAGCTCTTACAAAAATCAAAACTAAAAATGAATTGATTGGTGAAGTTATCGGTTTGTTACAAGCTCCAATACAACGTGTATTGGGTGCGTTGCAAAACAAAGATGCAGCCAAAGAAGCAGAAGTTGTTGCTGAGGTAGCAGCACCAGCAGTAGAAGCTGCTGCACCAGTTGTAGAAGCTCCGGTAGCAGAAGCACCTGCAGCACCAGCCGCTGATGCACCTGCAGCAGAATAATCAATAATTATTAATTGATAATTATTAATTGTTGACAATAGTAAAATAAAACAATACCTGGCTGATGGTTCAAACAAAAGGCATAAACAAATTTTTTTAAACTCTCCGCCGGAGTACAACAACAATGAAGGCGGAAAAAATTTAAACACATGGCAGACGTAAAAGTATTAGCTGAAAATTTAGTAAGCTTAACAGTAAAAGAAGTACAGGAATTAGCAGAATTCCTGAAATCAGAGTATGGTATTGAACCAGCTGCTGCTGCAGTTGTAGTAAGCGATGGTGGTGGTGGTGCTGCTGCTGTTGAAGAAAAAACATCTTTCAACGTAGTATTGAAAGCTGCTGGCGCTAACAAATTAGCGATTGTAAAAATCGTTAAAGAATTAACTGGCTTAGGTTTGAAAGAAGCTAAAGACTTAGTTGATGGCGCTCCAAAACCAGTTAAAGAAGGCGTTGACAAAGCAACTGCTGAAGAACTGAAAACTAAATTGACTGAAGCTGGTGCTGAAGTTGAGATAGCGTAATTTATTTTTAGAATATTGATAAAAGCCCCCGATAAATCGGGGGCTTTTTGTTTTTGTGATTTACATGTAATTAAATATGTATTTCATTCCGCAATGCAGGCAATATAACAGCAACATCCAAAATTGTACTGAGGAATAAACCAGTACAAGTCATCTATACGGTTGAATTAATTGATGTAAATAACAGACGCTTTACAGAACGGTATTATGTTCAGATAATTAAACCCATTTCATACAATCAACTATCACTCTGGTTTTACAGGGGCCTTTTTTTTTCCGCTCGTCCAAAAATATTTCTGGTATAAAATATTTTGCCAATATTTACGCCTTCAAAAAAATTAAAACCAAACAGCATGAAAATTTTACGATTTATTGTCCCGATATTATTACCAGCAGTAATTATTTCTTGCGGCGTCAAGAAAGAAAAGCAAGGGGATTCAGGCGCTCCGGCCAGAACTTCTTTTTTTGACAAAGCAGGCATGGACACTTCCGTTCGACCGCAGGATAATTTCTTTCAATATTCTAGTGGGCTTTGGATGAAAAATACCACCATCCCGTCTGACCAAAGTGGTTGGGGGAGTTTTTATACCCTGTATGATGAAACACAGAAAAATATAAAAACAATATTGGAAGCGGCTGCTGCATCTAATGGTGCAAAAGGTAGTCTTGAACAAAAACTGGGTGATTTTTATGGAAGCGGAATGGACACTTTGGCGATAGAAAAACTGGGTGCTGCTCCACTGAAACCGGGCTTGGATAGAATAGATGCTATTAAAGATTACAAGGAATTGATGGCGTATGTGGCAGAAGCAAATGCAGCCGGTGACGATAATGGTTTGATCTCAACTTATGTTGGTGCCGATGAAAAGAACAGCGCCGTAAATCTTTTGAGTTTATATCAAAGCGGTACATCACTGCCGGAAAAAGATTATTACACCAGGCAGGATAGCACCACAAAAGCAGCAAGGGCAGCATTAGTAAAGTTTGCAGCTAAATTATTTACACTTACCGGAGCGGATGCCGCAACTGCAGATAAAAATGCGGCTTCAATTTTAACGTTGGAAACAGAACTTGCGAAGTATAACAGAACACCGGTAGAACAACGAGACCCACAAAAGAATTATAATAAAATGAGTGCAGCCGACCTTGATAAGCAAGGCCCCAACATAAACTGGCCACAATTTTTTGCAAAGATGAATGTGAAGATCGATAGCATAAATGTTGGCCAGCCGGAATATTATGCAGGCTTGAGTAAATTGCTGCCAACACAGTCAATTGATGCATGGAAGAACAAAGTAAAATTTGAATACATTGCCAGTCATGCATCTTTACTAAGTAAAGCGTTTATTGATGCAAAATTTGAATACAATAAAACTTACAATGGTAAAACACAGGATGATCCACGCTGGAAAAAAATTGTGGCAAGAGTGGATGGTAGCCTGGGTGAATTGCTTGGTCAATTGTATGTAAAAAAATACTTTACCGGGGCGGCTAAACAAAAAATGGATGAACTGGTAAACAATCTTCAGAAA
The DNA here is from genome assembly GCA_963814445.1 of uncultured Chitinophagaceae bacterium. Taxonomy (GTDB): domain Bacteria; phylum Bacteroidota; class Bacteroidia; order Chitinophagales; family Chitinophagaceae; genus Ferruginibacter. Next base: position 120,503 of record CAWFCU010000010.1, on the reverse strand, counting down.
GCTTTTGAGGCAAGAATAAAGAATTTAGACTGGATGAGCGACAGCACTAAGCAAAGAGCATTGGTTAAACTAAGTACTTTTTTGAAGAAGATAGGTTACCCATCTAAATGGAAAAATTTTGATGATGTAACCATAGCCAAAGGCGATTTTTTTGCTAATGCAAAGAGTGTGCAATTGCATGAGCAAAAGGAAAAGCTGGGTAAAATTGGCAAGCCTGTTGACAGGACTGAATGGATAATGAGCCCTCCAACAATAAATGCTTATTACAATCCTACAAATAATGAAATAGTATTTCCTGCAGGCATTTTACAATTCCCGTTCTTTGATGTAAATGCAGATGATGCCATAAATTATGGAGCTATTGGTATGGTAATCGGACATGAAATGACCCATGGCTTTGACGACCAGGGAAGCCAGTATGATGAAAAAGGTAATATGCAGAACTGGTGGGGAGCATCTGATGCTGAAAAGTTCAAGGCTAAAACAGGCAGCGTTGTAAAACAGTATAATGCTTTTACTGTGCTTGATAATTTGCATGTAAATGGCGAACTAACGTTAGGGGAGAACCTTGCAGATATCGGCGGCCTTGCTATTGCGTATGACGCATTTAAAATGACAAAACAAGGGCAGGGAAATGAAAAGATAGATGGTTTTACTCCCGACCAGCGTTTCTTTTTAGGCTATGCACAGGTGTGGCGCTTAAAAGACAGGGATGAAAGTATGAGGGTTCGTATTACCACCGATCCACATTCTCCGGAAATGTTCAGGGTAAACGGGCCTGCAATGAATTTTGATCCTTTCTACAAAGCATTTGATGTAAAAGAAGGAGATAAGATGTATTTAAAACCTGAAGAGAGAGCTAAAATCTGGTAACGAATACGGAATTAAAAAAATCCACCACAACATTGTTGTTGCGGTGGATTTTTTTTCGAAACTATAAGTAAGCCTTATAATTAATTTTTGATAAGTCTTTGTGTAAGGCTTTCATTATTGCTGCCCGTAACCTTCACTGCATAAATACCTTTTTGCATGTATTTATTTACCGAATAAGAAGCCTGGTTCGTTTTAGCTGAATATATCACCGCTCCCTGGGCATTTATTATTTCAACTGTAGCAGGTAAAAATTTTGAAGGAAGGGTTATTCTAAATTCCTCATTTGCCGGGTTTGGATAAACACTAAAACCAAAGTCACTTTGATTTTTAAGCATTACCGTTTCAGAATAAGAAAAGCTTCCCGACACTTCAGTTGATTTTATTCTGTAAAAAGAAGCGCCTTTAAGAGGAATGGCATCATTAAATGAATAATTATTAATTGGTAATTGTTTTCCGCTAACTGATGCTATATCGGTAAAATTTCTGCCATCATTACTTTTTTGAATGGTATATTTTATAGTGCCAATTTCTGAAGTGGCTGTCCATTTAAGCAAGCAATTATTGCCGCTTAATGATGCACTAAAATTTGTAAGTTTTACAGGAACCACACCAATGGTTGCAATTACACAACCGCTGGTAGCCCCATTAATATTAGAAGCATAAACAAGGGGAGTATTGCATGGTACACAGGTAAAAGCATCGCCTGTACCCGATCCCCCTAATGTGCCTGAAATAACAGTGCTTGTAATAATTGCTAATGGAGTACCACCATAAATATTAACGAGTACGCCTTCGGGCCAGCCTAAAAGCAATACACCACAACCACTGGGGCATTGCGGATACAAGCTTTGATAAGCAAATGCTCCGGGAGGGCATTGTGCTTTTGCAGGTGCCTGGATAAGGGTCACCGCAAGCAGGATTAGTGTTAAAAACTTTTTCATGATTGTTGGATTTGTTTTTATCCTTTCTTATAAAAACAGCAGTGCCCGAGATAGGAGAATGATTTAATATCTGGATGGCTTTGCAAGAATTTACAATAAAGGAACCTCTTGTAACTGTTAATAACGTAACAATACGCCGTATAATTGTGCAAGAGGAGAATTTGATAAGGGAGTTTTACAATAAAAGTGGGCTACAAGCCTTAAAATTCCACCTGTAGTAGCAACATTTTACTTTTTTGTATAAAAAAAGCAGGCTGTGTGAAAAACAGGCGTAGAAGTTTGCCTGCCATTTAGCCTCTGAAAACCAATGGTTTGAACAAAAAATCCGCATTTTATCAAAAATCAAACCAAAAACTTAAAATTTCAATCGAAGCATGTTCTATTTTTCAATTAATATCCCTACCTTTGCCATCCTTTAATTTAGGCTTGCTACATTTAGTTGTTTCCAGGCCAAAAATTAAAGACCCTTCTCAGCTATTAAAACGTTTTATAACAAATATGTCTGCAACAAAATCACCCGCTGCTCAGCGTATCAATTTCGGAAAAGTTGAACTCTTGGCAGAAACCCCCGATTTGCTCGGAATCCAGATTCAATCGTTTAAAGATTTTTTCCAGTTGGAAACTACGCCCGATAAGCGTAATAATGGAAGGCTTGTTCCGTGTGTTTAAGGAAAATTTTCCTATCACCGATACCCGTAACATCTTCGTACTGGAATTTTTAGATTATTTCGTTGATCCTCCACGCTACACTATTGATGAGTGTATTGAAAGGGGATTGACCTACGCTGTTCCATTAAAAGCAAAACTCAGGTTGAGCTGTAATGATGAAGAGCACGTGGATTTCCAAACCATCGTTCAGGATGTGTTCCTTGGAAATATCCCTTACATGACTCCCCGTGGTACTTTTGTTATCAATGGTGCTGAAAGGGTAGTGGTTTGCCAGTTGCACCGTTCACCAGGTGTATTCTTTGGTCAGTCTGTTCATCCTAACGGAACCAAAATCTACTCTGCAAGGGTAATTCCTTTCAAAGGTGCCTGGATGGAGTTTGCTACAGATATTAATAATGTGATGTATGCTTACATCGACCGTAAGAAAAAATTCCCTGTAACTACTTTGTTACGTTCTATTGGTTTTGAAACTGATAAAGACATCCTGGAATTATTTGGTATGGCTGATGAAGTAAAAGCTGATAAAAAGAGCCTTGCAAAAATTTGTTGGTAAACGCCTTGCTGCCCGTGTATTCGTACCTGGGTAGAAGATTTTGTGGATGAAGATACCGGTGAAGTGGTTAGTATTGAACGAAATGAAATTGTATTGGAAAGAGATACTGTTCTTGATGAAGCAAATATTGACATGATTGCTGAAATGGATGTGAAGAGTGTATTTATACAAAAAGAAGAAGTAAGTGGTGATTATGCTATCATCTACAATACTTTAAATAAAGATACTTCTAACAGTGAACTGGAAGCGGTTCAGCATATTTACCGCCAGCTTGCGTGGTGCTGATGCTCCTGATAATGAAACAGCACGTGGTATTATTGATAAATTATTCTTTAGTGATAAGCGTTATGATCTTGGGTGAAGTAGGCCGTTATAAAATTAACCGTCGCCTTGGCTTGAATTTCCCTATTGAAAAGAAAGTATTAACTAAAGATGATATCATTGCCATCATTAAAACATTGGTTCAATTAACCAATGGTAAAAGTGAAGTGGATGATATTGATCATTTAAGCAACCGTCGTGTACGTACAGTGGGTGAGCAATTGTATGCTCAGTTTGGTGTTGGTTTGGCCCGTATGGCCCGTACCATCCGTGAAAGAATGAACGTAAGGGATAATGAAGTATTTACACCGGTTGATCTGATCAATGCAAGAACATTATCTTCTGTTATCAATTCATTCTTTGGTACATCACAGTTATCACAGTTCCTTGATCAGACAAATCCTTTGTCTGAAATAACGCATAAACGTCGTATCTCAGCACTCGGACCCGGTGGTTTAAGCCGGGAAAGAGCAGGCTTTGAGGTTCGTGACGTTCACTATTCTCACTATGGCCGTTTGTGTACCATTGAAACACCGGAAGGACCAAACATTGGTTTGATATCTACACTTTGTGTACATGCCAAGATCAATGAAATGGGCTTTATTGAAACTCCTTATCATAAAGTAACTGATGGTAAGGCTGACATGAAGAAGATCACTTTCCTGAGTGCAGAAGAAGAAGATACAGCAAAGATTGCCCAGGCAAATATTGCGATGGATGAAAAAGGAAATTTCGTTGAAGATAAAATTAAGAGCCGTCAGACAGGTGACTTCCCGATTTTTGATAAAGATGAAGTGGAATTCATGGATGTGGCACCAAACCAGATCGTTGGTTTGAGTGCTTCTTTGATTCCGTTCCTTGAGCATGATGATGCCAACCGTGCTCTGATGGGATCAAACATGCAACGCCAGGCTGTTCCATTGATTCGTCCTGAAGCACCTATTGTTGGTACAGGTTTGGAAGGTAAAGCAGCCCGTGATGCAAGGATCCAGTTACATGCAGAAGGTACAGGTGTGGTTGAATATGTTGATGCAAATGAAATTCATGTTCGTTACAACAGAAGTGAAATGCAACAATTGGTAAGTTTTGAAGATGATCTGAAAATTTATAAAATCACCAAGTTCATTCGTACCAACCAGGAAACATGTATCAACCTTCGCCCTGCTGTTATAAAAGGACAAAAAGTTACAGAAGGCGATTTCTTAACCGAAGGTTATGCAACCAAAGGTGGTGAACTGGCGCTTGGGCCGTAACCTTAAAGTGGCATTCATGCCATGGAAAGGATACAACTTTGAGGATGCGATCGTGATCTCTGAGAAAGTTGTAAAAGAAGATTTGTTTACTTCTATCCATATCAGTGAATTTGAAACTGAAGTACGTGATACTAAATTGGGTGAAGAAGAACTGACGCCGGATATTCCAAACGTAAGTGAAGAAGCAACCAAAGATCTGGATCAGAATGGTATCATCCGTATTGGTGCACATATTAAAGAAGGTGATATCATCATTGGTAAAATCACTCCAAAAGGTGAAAGCGATCCAACTCCTGAAGAAAAATTGTTACGTGCCATCTTTGGTGATAAAGCCGGTGATGCAAAAGATGCTTCTTTGAAAGCACCAAGCGGAACTGAAGGTGTGGTTATCAATAAAAAATTATTCCAGCGTGCCAAGAAAGATAAGAATGCTAAAGTAAGAGAGAAAGCAAGTCTGGATAAGATTGAAAAAACACATGAAAAGAATGAAGCTGATATTCTTGGAACTGTTGATTAACAAATTGCAGACCTTGTTGAAAGATAAAACTTCTGCAGGTGTAAGCAATAACTTTGGTGAAGTATTGATTGGTAAAGGTGCTAAATTCAATCCAAAGAATTTAGCAAACATTGATTATCTGAATGTTAATCCTTTGGGATGGACTGGTGATGCAAAAACAGATGAACTGATCAACATATTGCTGCACAACTACAGTATCAAGTTCAATGAAGAATTAGGAAGTTATAAGAGAGAGAAATTCAACATCAGCATTGGTGATGAATTACCTGCAGGTGTATTGAAACTTGCAAAAGTTTACATGGCTGTTAAGCGTAAGCTGAAAGTGGGAGATAAGATGGCAGGCCGTCACGGTAACAAAGGTATTGTTGCCAAGATCGTTCGCCAGGAAGATATGCCTTTCCTTGAAGATGGAACACCGGTTGATATCGTATTGAATCCATTGGGTGTACCTAGTCGTATGAACCTTGGACAGATTTATGAAACTGTTCTTGGCTGGGCTGGTGAAAAATTAGGTGTTGAAATTTGCCACACCAATTTTTGATGGTGCAAGTGTTGATGAAATTGCTGAGAATATTGAAAAAGCAGGCTTACCTAAATTCGGTCATACTTATTTGTATGATGGTGAAACAGGTGACCGCTTCGATCAGAAAGCAACAGTTGGTATCATCTATATAATTAAACTTCACCACATGGTGGATGATAAGATGCATGCCCGTTCAATCGGACCATACAGTTTAATTACGCAACAACCGTTGGGTGGTAAAGCACAGTTTGGTGGTCAGCGTTTTGGTGAGATGGAGGTTTGGGCACTGGAAGCTTATGGTGCATCTAACATTTTGCAGGAATTGTTGACGCTTAAATCTGATGATATCATCGGAAGGGCTAAAACTTACGAAGCAATTGTGAAAGGTGATAACATTCCAAGAGCCAGGTATTCCTGAATCATTCAATGTATTGGTTCATGAATTAAGAGGATTGGGATTGGATCTGAAGTTTGAATAAGAATAGCTCAACTCGTTAAAGGTGAGAATAGTAAAGTGAGTTCAATATTGAACAGTACAATTCACAAGATTTTGAGTAAGTTAAATGATGGTTCCAAATGAATTATCAATTATCAATTAAAAAATTATCAATTAAGAATATGGCATTCAAAAAAGAAAACCGTCCAAGGCCAACATTTTCTCAAATCACCATTGGTTTGGCTTCTCCCGACAGCATTTTGGAAAAAAGCTATGGTGAAGTTTTAAAGCCTGAAACCATTAACTACCGTACTTACAAACCTGAAAGAGATGGTTTGTTTTGCGAAAGAATTTTTGGGCCGGTAAAAGATTATGAATGTGCCTGCGGAAAGTACAAGCGTATCCGTTATAAAGGTATTGTGTGCGACCGTTGCGGTGTGGAAGTAACTGAGAAGAAAGTACGCCGTGAAAGAATGGGACACATCAAATTGGTGGTGCCTGTTGTTCATATCTGGTATTTTAAATCATTGCCAAATAAAATTGGTTACCTGCTGGGTATGAGCTCTAAGAAATTAGAGACGCATTGTTTATTACGAACGTTTTGTGGTAATTCAATCAGGTATCCGTGCCGATAAAGGACAGAATTATGGTGATCTGTTAACTGAAGAAGAATACCTGGATATTCTGGATACACTTGCCAAAAGATAACCAGCATTTGCCTGATGAAGATCCGAACAAATTCATCGCCAAGATGGGTGCTGAAGCTGTGCATGATCTGTTACAGCGCATTGATCTTGATCAGTTGAGTTTTGATCTGCGTAATGCTGCTGCCAACGAAACATCTCAGCAACGTAAAGCAGATGCTTTAAAGCGTTTGAGCGTTGTGGAAAGTTTCCGTGATGCTAATACAAGAATCAATAACCGTCCTGAGTGGATGGTAATGCAATATATTCCTGTTATTCCACCGGAATTGCGTCCATTGGTTCCTTTGGATGGTGGCCGTTTTGCATCTTCTGATCTGAATGATCTGTATCGCCGTGTTATTATCCGTAACAACCGTTTGAAAAGATTATTGGAAATTAAAGCACCTGAAGTAATCCTTCGTAATGAAAAAAGGATGTTGCAGGAAGCGATAGATTCATTGTTTGATAACAGCCGTAAATCAAATGCTGTAAAAGCAGAAGGTGGACGTGCATTGAAATCATTGAGTGATGTATTGAAAGGTAAACAAGGACGTTTCCGTCAGAACTTGTTGGGTAAACGTGTTGACTATTCTGGTCGTTCTGTAATTGTGGTAGGACCTGAATTGAAAATGCATGAGTGTGGTTTACCAAAAGATATGGCGGCTGAATTGTTCAAGCCATTTATTATCCGTAAACTGATTGAAAGAGGTATTGTAAAAACAGTAAAGATTGCCCGTAAACTGGTTGATAAAAAAGAAGCGATCATCTGGGATATTCTTGAAAATATATTGAAAGGATCACCCGGTTATGTTGAACAGGGCCCCAACACTTCACCGTTTGTCAATCCAGGCTTTCCAGCCAAAATTGATTGAAGGTAAAGCGATTCAGTTGCACCCGTTGGTAACTACGGCCTTCAACGCCGATTTTGATGGTGACCAGATGGCGGTTCACGTTCCTTTGAGCAATGCTGCCATTCTGGAAGCCCAGTTACTGATGCTTTCTTCTCACAACATTTTTAACCCACAGAATGGTACGCCAATTACCCTTCCTTCACAGGACATGGTACTTGGGTTTGTATTACATTACCAAGGGTAAAAAATCAACAGCAGAAGAAAAAGTAAAAGGTGAAGGAAAAGCATTTTATTCTGCAGAAGAAGTGATCATTGCTTACAATGAAAAACAGATTGACCTTCATGCAAACATAAGGTAAAAGCAAACTTCAGTAATGAAGATGGTACATTAACCTATAAATTAATTGAAACAACTGTAGGCCGTGTGATCTTTAACCAGCATGTTCCAAAAACAGTTGGTTTCATCAATGCATTGTTAACCAAAAAAGCATTGCGTGAAATTATTGGTGATATCATTAAATGGACCAATGTTCCTATCACTGCTAAATTCCTGGATGATATTAAAACACTGGGATTCCGTATGGCATTCCGTGGTGGATTGTCGTTCAATATTAATGACCTGATCATTCCGGATATTAAAGCAGCAATTGATTGAAAATGCAACAGGTGAAGTAGATGAAGTGTGGGACAACTATAATATGGGTTTTATCACCAATAATGAACGTTATAACCAGATCATTGATATCTGGAGCCGTGTGGATACCAAGATAACAGAAACACTTGATACGTGAATTGGCAGCAGATAAACAAGGATTCAACTCTGTTTATATGATGCTTGATTCAGGAGCCCGTGGTAGTAAGCAGCAGATCAAGCAGCTTGCTGGTATCAGGGGATTGATGGCTAAGCCACGTAAATCAGGTTCATCAGGAAGTGAGATCATTGAAAACCCGATCCTTTCCAACTTTAAAGATGGTTTGAGTGTATTGGAATACTTTATCTCTACGCACGGTGCCCGTAAAGGTTTGGCAGATACGGCTTTGAAAACAGCGGATGCCGGTTACTTAACCCGTCGTTTGGTTGACGTTGCACAGGATGTGGTTATTAATGAAGAAGATTGCGGAACACTTACGTGGTATTGCAACTTCAGCATTAAAAGATAATGAAGATATTATTGAACCATTAAGCGACAGGATTGAAGGACGTACTTCATTGCATGATGTTTTTCATCCTGTAACTGATGAATTGATTGTTACATGCCGGTGAAGAAATCACTGCAGATGATGCACAAAAAATTGAAGAAAGCGGAATTGAAACTGTTGAAATACGTTCTGTATTAACCTGCGAAAGCAAGCGTGGTGTTTGTGTAAAATGTTATGGTAAAAACCTTGCAACAGGGTATACTGGCACAAAGAGGTGATGCAGTTGGTATCATTGCTGCACAAGTCAATTGGTGAGCCGGGTACACAGTTAACCTTCGTACCTTCCACGTGGGTGGTGTGGCTGGTTCTGCTTCTGTAGAATCTACTTTGCCTGCTAAGTTTGATGGTACTTTTCAGTTTGATGGTTTACGTACAGTAACTACTGAAGATAATGAAGGTAAGAAAATACAGGTGGTTATTGGCCGTACCGGTGAGGTCAGGATCATGGATGTGAAGAATGACCGTTTGCTAATCACCAATAACATTCCTTATGGTGCTACATTGAATGTAAAAGACGGACAGAAAGTTAACAAAGGCGATGTGATCTGTACATGGGATCCGTTCAACAATGTAATCGTTGCTGAAATGCATGGTAAGGTTAAATTTGATGCAGTGATTGAAGGTATCACCTATCGTGAAGAAGCAGATGAACAAACCGGTCACCGGGAAAAAGTGGTTATTGAAACAAAAGATAAAACCAAATTACCTTCAATTATTATTGAAGGTAAAGAAAACAAATCTTATAACTTGCCGGTGGGTAGCCATATCGTGGTGGAAGAAGGTGATGATGTAAGAAGCGGACAGGTGCTGGTGAAAATTCCAAGGGTATTAAGCAAACTGAAAGATATCACGGGTGGTCTTCCACGTGTAACTGAATTGTTTGAAGCAAGTAACCCAGGTAACCCTGCAGTTGTTTGTGAAATTGATGGTGTGGTTGCTTTTGGTGCCATCAAGCGTGGTAACAGGGAGATCATTGTTGAAGCAAAAGATGGTGTGGTAAGAAAATACTTGGTTCCATTGACCCGCCAGATCCTGGTACAGGATGGTGACTTTGTAAAAGCAGGTGCTGCATTGAGTGATGGACAAATTGCTCCTGCTGATATTCTTTCTATTAAAGGACCGTTTGCAGTTCAGGAATATGTGGTAAATGAGATACAGGAAGTTTATCGTTTGCAGGGTGTGAAGATCAATGATAAACACATTGAAGTGATCGTTCGCCAGATGATGCGTAAAGTAACTATTGAAGATGCGGGTGATACTATATTCCTTGAAGGAGATACAGAAGATAAATTGGACTTTAACATGGAGAACGATTACATCTTTGATAAGAAAGTAGTTACCGAAGCCGGCGAAAGCACTAAATTGAAACCAGGCCAGATCGTTACACTCCGTGATGTAAGGGAAGAAAATTCTATCTTGAGAAGGGCAGATAAAAAACTGGTTGAATTCCGTGATGCTACATCCTGCAACTTCTTCACCGTTGTTGCTGGGTATTACCAAAGCATCATTGGGTACACAAAGCTGGATATCTGCCGCTTCGTTCCAGGAAACAACCAAAGTATTGAGCTCTGCTGCCATACAGGGTAAAACAGATATGATGCTGGGCTTGAAAGAGAATGTTATCACCGGTCATCATATCCCTGCAGGTACAGGCTTACGTGAGTTTGAAAATATGATCGTAGGAAGCAAGGAAGAATATGAATTGCTGATGACTACCAAAGAAGCGATGAGTTTTGATGAAGAAGAATAATTAACAACAGGCAATAAGAAGGAGGCAATTGCAAATAATTAGAGGAGCAGGATTTAGGTCCTGCTCCTTTTTTATTGCTTTGTGCGTTTGTCATAAAAAGGTAAAGGCAATCTTAATAAAATCTTAATGTCATATTCTTTATTTTTTTTATAAAAAATTCACTACTACTTTGCAACACTTTCCACAATTGCTATTTTAGCACAGGAAAACGGCAGCAATAGTGCTGTCAAACTGGAACTCTCTTTGAAAGTTAGATTAAACCAATTGATGTATGGCAATAACTGCTACGCAAAACATTTTTGCTAACCCTGTACGGAGGGTATTGCAGGTAATAAAGCTGGAGAAAAATGAAATTTCTTCAGTTTATTTTTATGCCATATCTCAATGGTTTGATTCAACTTTCGCTCCCTCTCGGCATACAGGCCATCATTAGTTTTGTACTCGGCGGCGCTATTTCCACTTCGCTTATTATAATGATAGCACTTGTAGTGCTGGGTGTTTTTCTCAATGGCATGTTAAAGGTAAACCAGATGCGGCTGATAGAAAAAGTGCAGCAGAAAATTTTTGTGCGCTACTCTTTTGAATTTGCAGAACGCATTCCCAAATTAAATCTACAGTCAGTTGACAGTTATTATCTGCCGGAATTAGTGAACCGTTTTTTTGATACGGTTACTTTGCAAAAAGGCATTTCAAAATTATTACTGGATATTCCTGCTGCTACTATTCAAATCATTTTTGGCTTATTGCTGCTTTCATTTTATCATCCTGTATTTATTTTCTTTGGGTTGATGCTTATCCTCATCATTTATTAATACTCCGTTTTACCAGCGCCAAAGGAATGGAATCGAGCCTTAGGGAAAGTGATTACAAATATGGCGTTGCGGGCTGGCTGGAAGAAATGGCAAGGGTAATAAAATCTTTTAAATTTTCAAGAAACACATCTTTAAATATACAACGCACTGATAAGTTGGTTACAGGTTATCTCACTCAACGCACCATTCATTTTAAAGTATTGCAGTGGCAGTACTGGAGCCTCGTAAGTTTTAAAGTGCTTATCACTGCGGCCATGCTGATTGTTGGCAGCATATTATTGGTAAACCAGCAATTAAACATCGGGCAGTTTATTGCTGCTGAAATTATTATCATTACAGTGATCAATTCAATTGAAAAATTAATAGTCAACCTTGATACAGTATATGATGTGTTGACTTCAGTTGAAAAATTAGGCAAGATAACCGATAAGCCATTGGAAGAAGACGGCAATGATAGAATTGCCTGCTGAAAATACAGGGTTTGCAGTTGAAATGAACAATGTACATTTTTCGTTATGATGATGCTGAAACAATGCCAGTGTTAAGCAATATCAATTTTACTATCAACAGTAATGAAAAAGTTTGCATCATGGGCGCCACAGGTTCCGGCAAATCTACCCTGCTGCGGCTGATGAGCGGCGCATACAATAATTTTCATGGCAATATTTTTATCAATGGAATTCAGCTTTCCAATTACAAATTAGATTCCTTAAGGATGCAAACCGGCATATTGCTTAGCCAGCAGGATATTTTTCAAGGCACATTGCTGGAAAATATTACAATGGGCAACAGCCAATATTTCGCCACAGCATGTAATTAAGGCTGGCAGAAAAAGTTGGGTTAAAAGCATTCTTTTCAGAACTAAACGATGGCTTAATACTAATATTGACCCGGCAGGAAAAAAACTGTCAAGGAATATTATTCAAAAAATTTTATTGCTGAGGGCATTGGTCAACCATCCAAGGTTGGTGTTGCTGGAAGAACCATTTGATGGTATCAGCGAAGCGGCAAGGAAATCAGTTATCAATTATTTGTTGAATGAAACGGCACACAAACTATTTTAATAAGCTGCAATGATGAAACATTTGCAGCACAATGCGATAAGGTGATTTACTTAGAAAATGGCTCAGTAAAGGCAGTGGGCAAATGGAGTGAAATTAAAAACATTGTAAAAAGCTAAGCCATGAATTTTATTGAAACAAAAATTGAAGACGAGGTAAATAACAGCAGTATCAAATCTTTTGGCAAATATTTACCGCATACATAAAAAAAGCAAGGTTAGGTACTGGTGCATTGGGATATTTGTTACTGCTGGTAATCATTTTGTTTTTGCCATGGACACAAAATATTACGTGCCCGTGGCGATATTACCACGTTGCGGCAGGAACAAAGGCCACAGCAATTAAATACCATCATTCCGGGTAAAGTGGCGAAGTGGTTTGTAAAAGAAGGCGATTATGTAAAAGCAAGGCGATACCATTATGCAATTGTCAGAAATTAAAGATGATTATTTTGACCCAAATTTACTTAGGCCGTACAAAAGAACAATTGACGGCAAAAGAAATGATCAGTAGAAAATTATAAAGGAAAAGCAGGCACTGCAGATGTACAGATGGAAGCACTTGACACAGGGAAGGGAATTAAAAATTTCGCAAATAGAAAATAAAATACGCCAGCAACGCATGAAAGTACAAGGCGACAGTATGGATATGCTTGCTGCAATAATGATTACAATATTGCCACCAAACAATTTGCCCGGCAAAAAAATATGTATGACAGTGGCTTGGTGTCACTTACACAATTGGAACAACGCAATATGAGTTTTCAAAATGCAATTGCAAAAAAAACAAGTGCTGAAATAAAATTTATGAATGCCAAACAGGAACTGGGCATTTTGCAATTGGAATTAAATGGCGCCATTCAGGATTACAATGAAAAAATATCGAAAGCCAGCGGTGATAAATATCAATCGCTTATCGCAAATAGCAACAGGACAGGGCGATATTGCAAAGCTACAGAACCAATATATGAATTATGATATGCGAAGCAAACTGTATTTTATTACTGCACCACAAAGCGGCCAGATAGTAAAAGCAAAAAAAGCAGGTATTGGAGAAATTTGAAAGATGGGGAAATGATTGTGGAGATAGTGCCGGACAATATTCAGTATGCAGTGGAAATTTTTGTTAGGCCGGTTGATTTGCCGTTGCTGGATAAGGGGCAAAAAGTAAGGTTTATGTTTGATGGTTTTCCTGCAATTGTTTTCAGTGGATGGCCGCAGGCATCTTACGGTACTTTTGGCGGAGTGGTTACTGCTATTGAAAGTTCGGTAAGTGACAATGGAAAATTTCGGGTACTGGTTGCCGAAGATTCTGCCGACAGGAAATGGCCCACCAATTAAAAATGGGCACAGGTGCACAGGTATGGCATTGTTAAAAGATGTGCCCGTCTGGTATGAACTGTGGCGGAATATCAATGGGTTTCCACCAGAGTATTATAAAACCAATCAAAGGAAAAGAATAAAAGACAGATGAAAATACCAAATGAGCTTAGATTACATACATTGCATGGAAACATTGATTTACCATCAATGAAAATTTTACTTACTTATTTTATTTATTCAAGTCATTCCTTTGGCACAGGATAGTATGCAGTCAATAAAATATTTTCTCCGGAAGATTTTATTGCCATTGTAAAAAAATTTCATCCGGTAATTAAACAGGCTAGACATCAACATTGAAAAAGCAAATGCAGATATTACAATTGCCAGGGGTGGTTTTGATCCGTCAGTTTATTTGAATACCGATCAAAAAACTTTTGATGGGAAAAATTATTACAGCTATGTAAACCCTGAATTAAAAATACCCACCTGGTATGGCATTGAAGTAAAAGCCGGAGTTAGAAAATAATGGCGGACAATTATTTAAACAGTGAAACCAGCAGCGGCCAAAGCAGTTATGTCGGTTTATCCGTACCGTTAGCAAAAAATTTGCTGATGGATAAAAGAAGGGCTATGCTTGCAGCAGGCAAAAATTTTTAAAGACCAAACTGAAGCAGAGCAGCAAAATACCATCAACGATTTGTTGTATGATGCCTATAACAGTTACTGGAATTGGGTAAAAGAATATGCAAGTGTATACTAGGTTCTTACCAATGCTGTAAAAATAAATGAAGCAAGGTTTGAACTGGTAAAGATCGGCTTATCGGCAGGGCGACAGGCCTGCCATCGATACCATTGAAGCGCTTAACACAATTGCAAAGTTTTCAATATCTGCAAAGTGAAAGTTGGGTAAGGTTGAAAAATGCAGGTCTTGACTTGTCTAATTTTTTATGGCTGGCAAAACAATAGCTATTACCAGTTAGGCGAAGATGTGTCGCCGGATACAAAATGGAATGAACAGGATATTACTGATTTGCCATTACCGGTGCTGGATGAATTATTGTACACATGCCAGGCTTACACATCCCAAATTGAAAATGTACAATTACAAACTGCAGATGGCTGGATGTGGAAAGAAAATTAAAATTTCAAAGCTTTTGCCTACCATAAATGTGAAAGCAAATTTGTTGAATAAAGGGTATGATATGTTTAATGGTATTGGGAAAACAGGTTTCTATGAAAACAATAATAAGTTTGGTATTGATATTGGTTTGCCACTAAGATTGAGTGAAGGCCGGGGCAGCTATAAACTTGCAAAATTAAAAATTGCAGGAAACCAATCTGGAATTGTCTATTGCAGCAGCAGGAAATAGAAAATAAAATAAAAACATACTACAATGAATTGCCTGGACTGCAGCAACAGGTAAAAATTTATGAAGCTGCATTTAAAAATTACCAGGCATTGTTTCGGGGAGAAGATACCAGGTTTAAGGCAGGGGAGAGCAGTTTGTTTTTATTAAACAGCAGGGAGAACAAACAATTAGAAGCACTGCAAAAATTAGTGGAACTAAAAACAAAATATTATAAAGCAATGCAGGCGGTGCAGTGGGCTGCAGGGCAATTGAGATAAATTTCTACAGCAGTAATTTTTTTATATCATTCCATGTTCTCACTCTTGTATGTTCTTTATCACTGTGGCCATCATTATGCGGTTGTGTAAACAAAATAGTTTGACCTTTAAAACTGTCTAAGTTTTTATAGTGGTCATCGATCATTATATCTCCCTGTATTACGGTTTTGCTGCCGCAGAAAACTATTTGTTGCCAACCAATAAAAGGAAAATGTTCTTTCAGCCAGTCATATTTCTCTGGCAGGCTCGCTGGAAATTCCATGGCAGCAGATACTATAAACATATCATAGGCTTTATTCAACTTTTCTAATGCTTCAACACAGCCTTCCATTAATGGAGCATTTCTAAAGAAACCTTTGCTGTTTACATGCTTGCGGCCATTTTTAAAAGCCTGGTATTCCTCTTTGCCTTTGAGTGTTTCAACAGGAATTTTTATCCCGGATTCTTTTTCTTCCAATGCGATGAATTGTTTGTACACATCTGCTAACACGCCATCCATATCTATTATCAATCTTTTCTTCATTCTTTTTGATTGTTTATCCCACAAAGGAACGAAGAAAACAAAGAAAGTAATTTGTATGCATGGTTTGAAACAGATACTGTTGTAACCTGTTGTTCAAAAAATCAGTATTTTTAAACACAACCTTAACCAATGCAAATAAAATATCCTGTCCTGTTACTTGTATCTGTTTTATTCTTTATAAAATGCTTTTCTCAAACAGCTCCGGAAGCCGAGTCTGTTACCGGCAAAGTTATCTGCGGCTACCAGGGATGGTTTAGTTGCTATGGAGATGGCTCACCTGTTGCAAGATGGTTTCACTGGAGCAATGGTATATACCAAAGCAATGCAGGCTCACCGGCACCGGGAGCTTTAAAATTTGAAGCCTATCCTGAAACAACCGAATACAACGATGCCTCACTTTTTCAAACCAATTTGGGAAATACCAATGAAGGCAAACCAGCTAAATTATTCTCCTCCTGGAAAGCAGATGTAATTGACAAGCATTTTGAATGGATGCAGCAAAACGAAATTGATGGCGTGGCATTGCAACGCTTTATTGGTGAAACTTTTGATGGCGTATTCAAAACAAACCGTGATAGTGTTACTGCAAGGTTGATGCGTTCGGCAGAAACACACCAGCGTATTTTTTATTTGATGTATGATATCAGCGGTTTGGATGTGGCAAAGTTTGATTCGATAAAATCAGATTGGCAAAATAATATGGTTGCAAGGTTGCACATTACTTCTTCGCCTTATTATGTTCATCAAAATACTAAACCTGTTGTGTGTTTGTGGGGTTTTGGTTTTACAGACAGGCCGGGCAATGCCGCACAATGCCTTGATGTTATCAACTGGTTTAAGACAAATGGCTGTTTTGTTATTGGTGGTGTACCTACCAACTGGCGAACATCTACAGGTGATTCAAAAGCAGGTTTCAACAATGTGTATTTGGCCTATGATATGATCTCTCCATGGAGCGTAGGAAGGTTTGGTGATAATAATGGTGCTGATAATTTTAGAAATAATTATCTCGTTCCAGACCTTGCATATTGCAATGCAAATAACCTTATGTATCAGCCCGTAATTTTTCCCGGCTTTGCATGGAGTAACTGGAATGGTGGGCCGCAAAATGAGATGCCAAGAAACAAAGGTGAGTTTATGTGGCGGCAGGTGTATAATATTAAACAGTCTGGCATCAGCAATGGTTATATTGCCATGTTTGATGAATATGATGAAGGCACGGCCATTGCAAAACAGGCAGACAGTTATTATTCGATTCCCAACAATCAATATTTTTTAACTACCAGTACCGATGGCACGTATATCTCCAGTGATTTTTATTTACGGCTTGCAGGGAAAGCAACCAAGGTAATAAAAGGAATTGATCCTGTCACAACCAATATAACCATTCCATATTCCAACGGGCCTATATGGTTTCGTTCTGGTTTTGAACAAAACTATGATGCTATGCCTGGCTGGATCGATTCGCCTGAGCCGTCTGTAACAACAACCAATGTTATTGGTTATGGCGGAACAGCGAATAATCCTGAATGCAGTGTAGTGGGAGAGATAAATAATATTGGAACACATTCCTTACGATATGCTGGCCATGATAATTCTGCTGATTCGTCTTTTATTTATTTTCGTGTGTTCCCTGTAAATATTCGGGTGAACCCACATACACAACTCAGTTTTTATACATATCCTCAAACTGCGTTGGCAAGATATATTTCTGTTGATTTAGTCATGAGTGATGGAACAACTTTAAGAAATAGCGGGGCATTCGATAGCACAGGAGTATCCATGCATCCATCAACAGGCAGGGGAGTAGTGAACACATGGAATAAGAATATATCCAATATTGGTTTTTGGTTGAATGGGAAAACGATCGACAGGATTTGTATTGGGTATGATCATGCTGCTGAAACAGGAGACTTCAGAGGTTATGTAGATGATATTGCCATTACTGAAAACAAAGATTCGGTTTATATTTTTAATGGTAATGGTAATTGGGATGTTGCTGCTAACTGGGTTAATAGTTCAGTTCCACCTTCGATACTTTCTGGTGGTTATATTTTTATTGACCCTGTTGTAAATGGTGAATGTGTTTTAAATGTAGAGCAGAGAGTGAGTAATAAGAATGTGATTATTGTGAATGAAGGGAAGAGGTTTAGGATTGTTGGAACATTAAGTTTGAATGATTGATGCAATAATGGGCTGAAAAATCATATCTATCATACCAATCATAATCAATCCTTATCATCAATGTATCCTGTCACCCCTCACTTCCAATCCTCCAATCATTTCCCTTTCAAAATCCAGCCATTCTTTCCATCGCTTTCGTAACTTTATCTTTTGGTAAATAATGTTCTGCCAAAGTAATAAACAAAGTATAATGCCCGGCTTCGCTTTCCATAAACTTGCGGTAAAAGTTCCGCATGTATTCATCATCCAAATTTTCACTCAGCCTTTTAAAACGTTCACAACTTCTTGCTTCAATCAAAGCCATTGTCAAACAGCCTGTCAAGAAAACGGTCTTCCACACTGCCATCTTTTTTTTGAAACTCCAGCAGCTTATTTACATATTCATCTTTGCGCTGTTTGCCTAACTGCAGATCTCTTTTTTTCAATTCAGCTAATACCATTCTGAAATGTCCCCATTCTTCTGTAACGATCGGTGCAAGTTCTTCCACCATTTCTACTTTATCAGGATAGCGTTGTATAAGAGAGATGCAGGTAGTGGCAGCTTTCTGTTCACAATACGCATGGTCGGTGAGTATTTCTTCCAGTTGCATTCCGGCAAGGTTTACCCAGCGTGGGTCGGTGGGCAGTTGCAGGCCGAGGATATTTTTTACATCAATGTTTTCTGTTTGCATGGGGCAAAAATAAACCTTCCCTTCGTTTAATTAGCTGGTGCTGCTATTTCTACCGGAGCTGTATAAACAGGTATTTTATTGAGTAGCGCTTTTTGTTGTAACCAGTTTTCATTTTTGCCATTGATTATGAATTTGGTTCTTTTTGATAAAAGCGATATAAGCCCACCCATGGCTCCTCCTATAATTGCGCCACCAATAAAGCCACTTATTAAACCATCTTCCGGGGTATGAGTAAACAAATCACTGATAGCCCCTTCAAGTGTGCCATCATTTCTTTTGGAAGTTCCTGAAGCAACTCCTATCACAGCCAATGGGACAGCGCCTATCAAGCCGCCTATCAAGATTGAGTGTCCTGCACTTCTTTTGGTTTTAATAAAGCCAATTTTTGACACCGCAAGTTCTGTTATCAAATCATTTTTGGAAATAAACAAAGCACTGTCACTGGTACTGGCAAAGAACCCCTTTGCAAATTTTTTTCCCTGCAAATCATAAATACGCATGAAAGTTTTCTTTTGGGCAGTAATGCCGGAAGTAATACAAATGGCAAATAAGAAGATGATTATCTTTTTCATGTTGGTGTTTTTTAATGTAAATAAAAATTTACACAGGGATTACGCTTATAAAGCTACAAAACGCTTTTTTTATTTCATAACAGAATTTATTTTAGCCATCGGCTTTTTACCTAAATTACACCCTTAATTTTTGCTATGAGAATCTTGCCGCTAATCATTTCGTCAGCCATTACAATTGCATTTGTATTGGTTTTAAATACCAGCCTGAAAATAGGAGGTAACAATGCGCCGCCATTTGGCAAATTCCTCAGCCCACAGCATGGCTTTTGGCAAAATGCTGAAAAGGAGGATAATGATTTTGGGGGTGAAATGTCATTTCCGGGTTTGAAAGGAAAAGTGGATGTGTATTTTGATGAACGCTTAGTGCCACATGTTTTTGCGGAGCAGGAAAACGACGCCTATTTTGTTCAAGGCTTTCTTGCATGCAAAATTCAGGCTGTGGCAGATGGAACTGCAAACACATGCTGCTGCCGGCAGGGCAAGTGAAATTATAGGAAGCAAAGCATTACTGCACGACAGGGAATTCAGAAGGCTGGGAATGGGTTATGCAGCAGAACAGTCATTAAAAGAAATGGAAGCAGACACGGCAACAAAAGCAATGTGTGATAATTATACTGCCGGCGTAAATGCTTATATCAATTCATTATCAGAAAGCCAATACCCAATAGAATATAAATTGATTGGCTACAAACCAGAACCCTGGAGCAATTTAAAAACAGCCTTGTTCTTAAAATACATGAGTTATGATCTGGCAGGTTATGACAATGATTTTGAAATGACCAATGCCAAAAATTCATTTAAGCAAAGATTATTTTGATTTGTTGTTTCCGGCAATACAGGATTCACTTGATCCGATCATTCCAAAAGGAACAATTTATGCTGCACCAAAATGCCAGTGAAAAAACCATGCGAATGCAGATTCTCTTTATACCAACAGTAAAGACTTGCTGGCGCTTAGCAGGGAATTGCCAGATAAGGAGAATGGCAGCAATAACTGGGCAGTGAGTGGAAAGAAAACAAAAAGCGGTGCTCCCATTTTATGTAATGATCCGCATTTGGGATTGAACCTTCCTTCGCTTTGGTTTGAGATGCAGATAAGCACACCTGACTTTAATGCTTATGGTGTAAGTTTTCCGGGGGCGCCTGCTATCATTATTGGCTACAACGATTCCTGTGCATTTGGTTTTACCAATGGCGGCAGGGATGTAAAAGATTATTATAAGATTCAGTTTAAAGATGATTCCAGAAAAGAATATTTTTTTAATAACGAATGGAAGCAAACGGATTGGCGTGTGGAAAGAATAAAAGTGAAAGACAGTTTGGATTATGTTGACAGTGTTGCTTATACTTTATTCGGCCCTGTGATGTATGATAAAAGTTTTAGTGGCGGAGAAGAAACCAACAATCAAAACTATGCACTCGGTGGACAGCACATGACCCAAGTAATGAACTGCGTTTATTTTATCTTTTAAACAGGGCAAAGAATTATGCAGATTACAGTGCTGCAATTGTTAACCTGCGTACGCCGGGACAAAACGGTGCTTTTGCCTGCTAAGAGCGGCGATATAGCCATCCGTACACAAGGCAACTGGCCGGCCAAATGGAAGAACCAGGGAGATTTTGTAATGCCTGGTACTGACAGCAGTTTTATGTGGCAGGGTTTTATACCAATGGATGAAACGCCTTTTCAATACAATCCTGAAAGGGGTTTTATCAGCAGCGCTAACCAACGGCCTGCTGATTCTACTTATCCATATTATCTCGGCAATGATTATCCCATTTACCGTGGCCTTATCATCAACAGGAAATTAACTGCCATGCAAAATATTACCCCTGCAGATATGATGGCGCTGCAGGTGAACAATTATGATGTATTTGCAGAAGAAGCAGTGCCGCTGTTTGTAAAAAATATTAATGCAGCAAATCTTGATGCAGATGAAACAAAATATCTTGACATACTAAAGAGTTGGAATTATAACAATGATGTAACGAAAAAGGGCCGGTAGTGTTTGATCTGCTCTGGAATTATTTTTATCATTCCACTTTTGATGATGAATTTAAAAACAAACCCTCACTTTTAAAAGAAAGAAAAGATAAAGAGAAGCGCCCTTATGAAGGCACTTTGCTGGAGGGGCTTTTAAGAGATTCTTCCTATAAGTTTGTTGATAACATTGAAACGCCGCAACAGGAAACCTTGCCCGATATGGTTACAGCAGCATTTAAAAAAGCGGTGGCAGAATTAAAACAATTGGAAAGTAAAAAAATGCTTGAGTGGGCAAAATATAAAAGTACTGGTGTAAATCATCTTACAAAAATACCTGCCTTCAACAGGAAGAATATTTCGACTGGCGGAGGTAAGTATTGCATTAATGCAACAAAAGAAGATCATGGCCCAAGCTGGCGTATGGTGGTAAGCCTTACGGAGGAAACAGAAGCGTATGGTGTATATCCCGGAGGGCAAAATGGAAACCCCGGCAGTAAATTTTATGATATGTTTGTTGATAAATGGGCCGAAGGAAAGTATTATACTTTGTGGATGATGAAGAAAGGGGAGAGTGGATGATAAGAGGGTGAAATGGAAAATGAGTTTTAAGAAAGCATAATTGATTTGCTGATTTGGAGATTTGATAATTTGAAGATTTCTTAAAGCAACAACAATATAACAATTCAACAATTTAACCATACAGCATGAAATTTTTAATCTCAATAGTTCTTACTGCTATTACTGAGCGTTGCAGCTTGTTTGTATTTGCCATGGTGGAGTATTGCAGTTGTTGCATTTATTGTGTCAGCAGTTGTTCAGCAAAAGCCATTGGCTTCTTTTTTAGCAGGCTTTGTTGCATTGTTTTTATTGTGGGGAGGTTTAAGCTGGTATATCAGCAGTAGTAATAATGATTTGCTGGCGCATAAAGTTTCGTTGCTTATTCTTAAAATGGATAGCCCGATGCTTCTCATTTTAGCAACAGCGTTAATTGGTGCATTGGTGGCTGGGCTTGCAGCATTGAGTGGAAGCTTTGTGAGAAGGCTGAATGATGCCAAAGGAATTGCTGGTGAAAGTAATGCGACGCAACCTGCCGACCGGCAGGCAGGCGATGATGCCACATAGAACAACTTCCTGTAACAAAACAATTATTACATCATTTTACATTTCCCTAACAAAAATCAAAATTCCTTTCGTTTTCCTTTATCTAACATTATGAGACAATTTTTCCTTCTTCTTTTTATCGTTGCTGTAACCGGCGCTTCAGCACAAAAAATCCTTGGCACAGTTGCCAGCAGCAAGGGTGAGCCTTTACCGTTTTCTTCAATCACTATAAAAAACAGTTCCATTGGTGCCGGTGCCAACAGCATGGCCAGGTTTTCAGTGAATGTAAAACCGGGTATTTACACGGTGGTGTGCCAGCATATTGGCTATGCAGCACAGGAAAAAACGGTAACTGTTTCAAATGCTGATGTAGAAATAAATTTTACACTGGAAGAACAAAAGCTGCAGTTGAAGGAAGTAGTGATTAAGCAGGGCGAAGACCCGGCTTATGCAATTATGAGAGAAGCGATCAAAAAAAGGCCGGTGTATCAAAAAGCAGTGGATGCATTTACCTGCGACCTGTATACAAAGGATATGATAAAGGTGCGCAGGTTGCCAAAAAAAATACTGGGGCAAAAAATTCCTGAACAGGACAGGGAGGATATGGGGCTTGATACAAGTGGTGCAGGCATTATTTATTTGTCAGAATCGGTGGCGTCTGTTGCCATGCAAAAACCTGATAAATTTAAAATGCAGGTAAAGAGCAGCCGTGTGAGTGGCAGCAATGGTTATGGTTTTTCGTTCCCTACGTTTATAAATATGTATGATAACAATGTGGTGTTGTTCACAGAAAAATTAAATCCACGGGGCTTTATTTCGCCAGTGGCAGATGGAGCTATGTTTTATTACAAATACAAATACCTCGGCAGCTTTTGGGAAGATGGCAAAGAGATAAGCACTATTAAAGTAATACCTAAACGTGATTATGAACCATTGTTTTCGGGTACCATCAACATTACTGAAGGCGACTGGCGCATTCATAGTACAGACCTTACACTAACTAAAAAATCACAGCTGGAAATTATACATACGCTAAAACTCACACAGTTTCACATGCCTGTAACGGCAGAAACATGGCGGGTGAAAAACCAGTTGATACATTTTGAACTGGATCAGTTGGGTATTGATGCTGCAGGAAATTTTGTAAACGTGTATTCTAACTATAACCTGCAGCCTGCTTTTGTAAAAAAATATTTTGATAATGTAATAGTGAAGTATGATACGGGAGTTGACAAGCGGCCAAAAACATATTGGGATACCATAAGGCCGGTGCCTTTGGAAAAAGAAGAAGCAAGGGATTACGTGGTAAAAGATAGTTTGTTTGAAGTGCATAAAGATTCGATGAAAAGCCAGTTGACGGCTGATGTGCTGAATGCAAAACAGGAAAAGATAAAATTTTTTGACCCCTTCTGGAACGGCATTAACCGCACACATTATATGCGGTATGGTTCTTACAGTTGGTCGGTGGATGCCTTAATAAAAGACCTTGAATATAATCCTGCAGAAGGTGTGGTGGTGAATGTAACGGGCAGTTATGATAAATACCTGTGGCATGCAAGAACCAATATGTCAATACAACCTCATTTACGGTATGGCTTCAGCAACAAGCATTTTAATGGATGGCTGGAGGTAAAATTTGGATCTAGGGATTATGAAGGCATGGGAAAAATAAGAAGAAGCAACTGGAGCTTTGCCGGTGGCAGCCGTATAACGCAGTTTAACAGGGAAAGCCCGATACTGCCGCTCATTAATACCATCAGTACTTTGTTTTATGGCGATAATTTTATGAAGACGTATGAAAATGTGTTTGGTAACATTGGCTACAGCAAACGTTTTGAAAGCGGCCTTCGGCTTAGCATAAGTGGATTGTACGAAAACAGAAAACCATTATACAATACAACGAAATTTACTTTGTTTAAAAAAGACAGTGCAAATATTACAGACAACTTTGCCAATTACCAGAAGCTGGACAGTCCTATACGGTATATTACATTTTCACCCCACCAGGCTGTATTATTAGGAGTTGAATTAAGTTTTAAACCAGGACAAAAGTATATTCAGTTTCCATATAGTAAAGTTGCTGTTGGTTCAAAGTATCCAACCTTTACCGTTAGCTATGTAAAAGGCATCAATAATTTTTTGGGCAGCGATGTTGATTTTGACAAATGGAGGTTCAGCATATTTGATGATGTGAATTTGAGGATAGGAGGGTTAATGAAGTACAAAGTTGCAGTTGGTGGATTTTTAAATAGCAAGTCAGTATTTATACAGGATTACCAACACTTTAATGGTAATCTTACTGCTGCTGCAGGAAATTATGTAAATAGTTTTCAGTTGGTAAGTTATTATGAATTCAGTAATACACAACCTTTCTATGTAGAAGCTCATTTAGAACACCATTTTAATGGCATGCTTACCAACAAGATCCCTTTTTTCCGTCAGCTAAACTGGCACCTGGTGGCTGGTACCAACACTTTTTATGTGAATGATAATAACTACCATGTGGAATTGTTTGCCGGTATTGAAAACATCCTTAAAATATTCCGTGTGGATGTGGTGAGTGGTTTTGATAAAGGTAATTATAGTGGTACCGCTGTCCGTATTGGCTTTGGCGGATTAATTGGAGGCAATATGAATATTAATAGAAAAGATGGAACAGTGTCATTTGGTTTTTAAGATAAAATTATAAACGCATTGCCTCAATTATACGATTACACTACTGATGTATTGATAGCTGGTGCCGGTCCTGCCGGTGCCAGTACTTCTGTTTTTCTTTCCCGGGAAAAAATAAAGCATATCATTATTGACAAAACGGTTTTTCCCCGTGACAAAATTTGTGGGGATGCCATGAGCGGAAAAACAGTGGGTATGCTGAAGCGGATAGATGACAACTGGCAGCAACATTTTTTATCAAATAACAGATCTGTTGTAAGCAACGGCATTCAATTTATCGGGAGTAAAAATATTTGTTTGGATATTCCTTTCCGTTTGCAAAATACAAATGCAAACGAACCACTTGGTTTTGTAAGCAAAAGAATAGATTTTGATAACAACCTGTTCAGCCTTATTAAAAGTGAATATGCTGATTGTATGCTGAACACCGCCATTGATGATATTGAATACACAAACGATGGAGTGCTGGTAAAAATAAAACAGGATGGAAGTGTAAAAACCATCTTTACCAAAATGATTGTGGGTGCAGAGGGCAGGGGAAGTATTGTTGCAAAAAAATTAGCCCATCATACGGTAGAACAAAAACATTACAGTGCAGGAATAAGGGCATACTACAGTAATGTTTCAGGGCTACATAAAGAGAATTTTATTGAGCTGCATTTTTTAAAAGAGATGCAGCCGGGTTATTTCTGGATATTCCCTTTGCCAAATGGTACTGCAAATGTTGGTATGGGAATGTTGAGCAGTGCAGTGTCTTCTCAAAAGGTGAACCTGAAACAAATGATGCAGGATATTATTGATAAACATCCCGTGATTAGGGAACGGTTTAAAAATGCAACCCTGCAGGCAAAGGTAGAAGGCTGGGGCTTACCGTTAGGTTCTAAAAAAAGGAACATTAGCGGCGAAAGATTTTTATTGACAGGCGATGCTGGTTCATTAATAGACCCTTTTACCGGTGAGGGTATTGGTAATGCGATGGTAAGTGGATTGGTAGCATCGAGGCAAATAAAAAAAGCAATAGCGGCAAATAACTTTTCCGCTGATTTTTTAAAAGAATATGATAAAGAGTTATACAAAAAATTATGGTCAGAATTGAAGCTCAGCCATTACCTGCAAATATTATCAAGCAAACCCTGGCTTTTTAATTTTGTGATTGGCAA
This sequence comes from uncultured Chitinophagaceae bacterium, assembly GCA_963814445.1. Taxonomy (GTDB): domain Bacteria; phylum Bacteroidota; class Bacteroidia; order Chitinophagales; family Chitinophagaceae; genus Ferruginibacter. The sequence continues at coordinate 94,243 of CAWFCU010000010.1, read as the reverse complement.
GGCCAGCCGGAGTAAAGAGCTTAGGGAAACTATCAGTTGTATGTTTGAGAATGTAGACATCAGGAAAAAATTTACCAGCCCGTTGTTTTATTTAAAGATACTTTTTAACAGGTGAGTATTTGAATGTGCCCCTTTTTAGTTTGATAATGTTACAGCAAGAAGGCATATCTTGGATAATGAAAATTTGCAATTACCTTAAAACTTATCAATCGCAACCAGTAAAATGAGCCTACAAAAAGATTTGCCAGAACTTGTTGAAGCAAGTGTTATCTCCGAGGCAACTGCGGATGCTATAAATAACTACTACCTAAGCAAAGGAGGGAATTCTCAAAACAAGCTGTTGGTTATTTTTGGGATACTCGGCGCTATATTGGTAGGGCTCGGCATCATACTCATCATTGCACATAACTGGGACGGTCTTTCAAATTTTATTAAGCTATGCATTGCGTTTCTCCCTTTACTCGTTTGCCAGGCATTGAGTGTATTTGTGTTAATTAAAAAACCGGATAATACTGCATGGCGGGAAAGTGTAGCCGTATTGCTTTTTTTTGCAGTGGGCACTGCTATTTCCCTCGTGAGCCAGGTGTATCATATCTCCGGCGACCTTAGTTCATTCTTACTAACATGGATGATGCTTTGTTTCCCCATAATCTACGTTCTGCGTTCTTCTGTCGTATCATTACTATATATCGCTGGTATTACCTGGTATGCTGTGGTAAATGGTTATTGGGGATATGGGCATACAGAAACATATTATTACTGGTTGCTGTTGCTGCTGGCATTGCCTTATTATTATTTTTTGTACAAAGAAAAACCAGCAAGCAATTTCATGGTGCTGCATAATTGGGTGATGCCGGTATCGCTCACTATCACACTAGGCACCCTTGCAAAAAGCCAGGATGAATTGATGTTTGTTGCGTATATAAGTTTGTTTGGGTTGTTTTATATTATAGGCAACACAGGTTTCTTTAAAAAACAAAGGGCTATCAGCAACGGATACAGGGTGATAGGTTCACTGGGCACTATTTCTATTTTGCTGGTTTTAAGTTTTAACTTTTTGTGGGAGAGTATTCAAAAAACAAAAATTGTGGGTATATCCCCTGAGCTTATTGCCTGCATTGTAGTAACGGCAGTTGCTATTGCCGCCCTTTACTTTCAAAAGAAAAGTAATGCCGTTAAAGACTACAAGCCTATTGAATTTGCTTTCTTGTTTTTTGTGTTGTGTTTTTTAATAGGTACTGCTTCAACAGCAGGGGTCGTGTTTGCCAATATCCTCATATTTGCCATTGGAGTATTGACAATTATGAATGGCGCAAAGGCTGACCACCTTGGTATTTTAAATTATGGACTGTTAATAATTACTGCATTGGTTATTTGCCGTTTTTTTGATACAGACCTTTCATTTGTGGCAAGAGGTATTTTGTTTGTACTGGTAGGGTTAGGTTTTTTCTTTGCCAATTATTATATGATTAAAAAAAGAAAGCAAAATGAATAATAAAAAAATACTGCTTATCATTTTTGTGCTGGTGGCGGCAGTACAATTATATGTGCCGGCTTCAATTATAATGGAAAGGGAAAATATTTTAGCAGCCGGGAAAGAATTCAAATTTAAAACGGCACCGGTTGACCCCAGCGACCCCTTTCGTGGCAAGTATCTAACGCTTAGCTATGCTGGGAATACTGTTAAGGTAAACAACAAAGAAGAATGGGTATATGGAGAAACAGTTTTCGTCCAGTTTTCAAAAGACAAGGATGGTTTTGCAACAATTGATGCTGTTACTAAGAATAAACCATCTGGTAAAGTTGATTTTGTAAAGGCCAGGGCAAATTATGTATCTTACGATAGCACGTTGAGTATTGACTACCCATTCGACCGTTATTATATGGAAGAGTCAAAAGCTGGTGAGGCAGAAGATGTTTACAGGGAATCAAGCAGGGACACCACTCATTTTACCTATGCACTGGTAAACATAAAAAATGGTGAGGCTGTTTTAAAAGATGTTCTCATTGATAATGTTTCAATCAAAGAAATAATAAAAAAACAAAATAGGCGGTAAGAGCAGCGGTTTATATACATTAATTATATTTGCCCATAAAAATTTGGTTTGCCCTGCAAGCATCCAATCTTACACCCAGTCTCACGGTTTCCCTTTGACTGGGATTTAACAGATTTTCCGAAAATAAACGGAATCAAATTAAAAAAATATGGCAGTACTACACAACCGGGTTTCCCAGGCGGAACTCAAGAAGCGTTTGTATGAAGAAACAGCAAAACGCAGCACCATTTCCTTCTATCATTATTTCCCCATTAGCGATACAAAACAATTCCGGGATGAATTGTACAAAGCTTTAGATGCACTAAAAGTATTTGGAAGGATTTATGTGGCGCATGAAGGTATCAATGCACAAATAAGTGTACCGGAAAGTAATTTCGACGCATTAAAAGAATACTTGTATTCAATTGAAGCATTAAATGGTATCAGGCTCAACATCGCTGTGGATGATGATGGCAGATCATTTTGGGTATTGAAAATAAAAGTAAGAGATAAGGTTGTTGCTGATGGTATTACTGATCCATTATTCAGCATGGAAAATAAAGGACGCTATGTAAATGCAAAGCAGATGAATGATCTGCTGAAAGATGAACAAACTGTTGTGATTGACATGCGTAATCATTACGAATACGAAGTAGGGCATTTTGACAAAGCAATAGAAATACCCAGCGATACATTCCGGGAACAATTACCAATGGCGGTAGAGATGATGCTGGATAAAAAAGAAAAGAACATCATCATGTATTGCACCGGTGGCATCCGTTGTGAAAAAGCGAGTGCCTTTATGCTGCACAATGGATTTAAAAATGTTTTTCATTTGGAAGGCGGTATTATCAATTATGCAAAGCAGGCAAAAGAAGCAGGATTAGAAAGTAAATTCATCGGAAAGAACTTTGTATTTGATGACAGGCTGGGAGAGAGGATAACAGAAGATATCATTGCCAAATGCCATCAATGCGGTAAGCCTGCTGATACACATACCAATTGTAAAAATGATGGTTGTCATTTACTCTTTATACAATGTGAAGATTGTGCAACAAAGTATGATGGTTGCTGCAGCCAGGAATGCACCACTGTTTATCACCTGCCTTTGGAAGAACAACAGGAATTGAGAAAAGGGATTGATAAGGGAAGGATGGTTTTTAATAAGAGTAAGCAAAGGTTGCGGCCAAGATTAAATTCCTGATTTCGGCTAATGTTTTTTAAATTTGAGTAAATTATTTTTTATGCAGGAAATAATATTTGTTGTAGAAGAAAGTGCAGAAGGCGGCTTTACCGCAAAGGCACTTGGGCATTCTATTTTTACCGAGGCTGATAAATTTGAAGACTTGAAAGCTGCTGTAACTGATGCTGTAAAATGTCATTTTGATGACAGTCAGCAGCGTATTATAAGGTTGCACATGGTTAAAGAACTTGTTTTCGCTGCCTGATGAAAAGAATACCAAGAGATATAAGCGCTGCTGAACTAATTAAATTACTTGGTAAAGGGCATGGCTATAAATCTACAAGACAAACGGGTAGTCATATAAGATTAACTACAGAAATAAATGGTCAGCATCACATTACAATACCTAACCATTCTCCCCTTAAATTAGGTACGCTTTCATCAATTCTTTCAGATATAGCTGAACATTTTAAAAAGAGTAAGGAAAATGTTATCGATGAACTTTTTTAGAAAGTAAGCTTGTTTGATTTTAATTCAACCACACTAAACAAACAGGATTAGGAACGCTAATACTCTTTCCTGTATCTGTCAGCAATCCTGTTTCATGGTTTACAGAGAAAATAGAAATATTATCGCTATCCTGGTTAGCCACTAACAAAAAATTACCAGTAGGATCAAAATTAAAATTACGTGGCTTTACACCTAAAGTAGATTGAAAGCCTACAGCAGTAAGTACACCGGTTGCTTCATCAATTTTATAAATAACAAGATTGTTTAATTCACCCCGGTTGCTGGCGTACACAAATTTTCCATCAGCAGACACATGAATATCAGCACCACTTAATGGGCCTTTATGATCTTCAGGCACCGCACTAATGGTTTGAAATAATTTTAATTTGCCGGTATTGGCATCATAATTAAATGCAGCAACAGTGCCGCTCAATTCTTCTGTGAGATAAACATATTTGCCTGAGGGATGAAAAGCTGCATGCCTTGGTCCTGAGCCAGCCCTTGCACTCACTGCAGTATTTTCTTTTGCCGTTCCATTAACATCATCAAAATCATACACAGAAAATTTGTCCATGCCCAAATCAGCCACCAGCAGATGTTTATTGTCAGCGCTTAATAAAGTTTGATGTACATGTGCTTTCTCCTGCCTTTCTTTATTGATACTTTTCCCTTCATGCTGGATCACTTTTTTATCGGCAGATATGCTGCCATCTTTATTGATGGGAGCGATGGAAAAAGAGCCACCGGTATAATTTGCTGCAATCACCCATTTGCCGGTTTTGTCAACAGTAATATGGCAAGGGTGGTTTCCACCACTTGGCTGTTTGTTAATAAAACTCACATGCTTCTTCTTTTTGTCAAACTTAAATGCACTCACCCAGCTGGCATTGTTCAATGAATCGGCATCTTCATTCACCGCATATAAATATTTTTTATCTGGAGATACGGCAAGGAAAGAAGGATTGGAGCTTTTTATTGAGCTCACAAACTTATTATCGCCTGTGGAAGTATTAAAATCATAAATGTAAATGCCTTCACTTTTGCCACTGGTGTAAGTGCCAATTATCAATTTAGTTTTTTGTGCTGTTACATAAAATGAAATAAATGAAACCAGTGTAACAAATAATTTTTTCATACTTGAGGTTATCGTTCTTAAATAAAATAATATTTTTAAAATATCAGGGTCTTCCTAACGTTTTAAACGATTCAAACTTTAAACGATTTAAACGTCTTAAACGTTCTTACTCTTCCTCTTAAATTTTTTCCTTATCACATCCTGCACCGGCACATTCTCCAGTTTACTCTCCAGCCAGGAAACAATATCAAGGTAAACAAATGCCCTTGTCTCAAACCTGTTATGTTCCACTTTCTTCAACTTAACCAAGAGCTTTTCCAGTTCTGGTTTTATATTCCTTACTGTAACAGCAAAAGAGTGGCGTATGAATTTGAAAATCTCTTCTTCCACCACACTCAAATGCTGCAGCTTTGCCATAAAGCGATAAACAGATTTTATCAGGTGGTCAAGAATTTCATCATTGCCCATTTCATAATGTGCAATCAAATGCAACAAGCGGCTGTAACATTGCAGGTCGCTACGCAGATCTACTTTCCAATTTATGATCTTATTTAAATAATCAATTGCTTTTTCATAATTTCCGCTGCCAAAATACAAACAGGCAATTTTATAATAGAAAACCAGAATCCTGTGCCTGTCTAAATAAATTTCATATTCCTTTATCTGCTTCTCTATTTCAGGAATTGATTCAAGACCTTCTGTAAAGCTTCCTTCTAGAAAATGTTTATTGAAGAAAGAAATAGTCCGGTATACAAAACACTGAACCCTGTTGTTAGCACTGTTCACTACCAAATCACTTTCACAAAACGTTTCAAATGTCGCAAGCGTTTCTTTTAGCTTTTGATGATTGGCCAAATTGAAATGAGCTCCCATCAAATTGTGCATACCCTTGATATAATATGCTGTTTCAATCGCCAGCATCTGTGGTTGCTCTTCAAACAGGTCAACCCATTTTTGTGTGTATCGGTAATACGTTAGAAAATCCTGGCGGATAAACGCAAACCAGCAATAGCTTTGGTAAAGAAATAATTTTTCATAAAATCCTTTGCAATCTTTCTGGTCAATATCAAATTTCTGATTAAAGAACGCTTTGATTTCTTCTTCTTCTTCTTTATTCCGGCAATGGCCGTTATTAATGTACCAACTATATAATTGGAGGGATAGGTTAGAGAGTTTTGAAACAAGATCAAGCTTACTGTTCACCCCATCAGCTTCTTCACTCAATTTTTCAGCCCTGTCCTTCATACTTCGGGTGATGTAAAGGGCTTCAATATTCTTTTCAAAAAACAGCACCTGCTGCATATGAGTAAGCTGGTTGTTTTTCTTCGCCAGATCTTTCACTTTATCCAGCACTTTCAGGCTCTGGTGATATAAACCCTTATCATATAGTAAGCCGGGCATAATCCATCTGCTCATGCAGCAGTACATCAATATTTGTAACATCAATCAGTCGTAAACTGCTCAGTATTTGCTTATACAATTGTGCCTTCAGGTTGCTCAATTGTTGTTTCTTAATGCCCTTGTTTTTCTTCAATAAAATGGCCTCATCATAGTTGTCCATCTTATCAAGGGCATCAAATAACTGTATAGTTTTCAATTCCTCAGAGGATGAATTCCGGGTGGCATATAGCTTGAAATTGCGTTTTTCGCTCTTTTCCAGCGTTTTTATCAGTTGAAACAGGCTATCCGTACTGCGGTTGGGCATCGTAATTTCTTTTCGTCAAAATCCTTATCTGTATTGAGTTTCAGGGCTTTTTCGGGTGTTTATATGGCGTAATACCCACCATATTTTGATACCTTTTGACTCCCATCTATGAGTAAATTCGTAAGCGCTGTTAATTGTTCTTGTAGACTTACGATTGCTTATTACAAAATTAGTTAACCGCAGTTATAAAAATCACATTTCTATGTCAGCAAACAAAGTACACATTTTCGATACCACTCTCCGGGATGGCGAGCAGGTGCCAGGTTGCAAACTCAATACAAAAGAAAAAGTTGAACTGGCATTAAAACTGGAAGAACTGGGTGTTGATATCATCGAAGCCGGCTTTCCCATTTCAAGCCCCGGCGATTTTGAATCCGTCTCACAAATTGCAGCCGTGATAACAAAAGCAACAGTCTGCGGATTGACCAGGGCAGTTGAAAAAGATATTGAAGTGGCAGCAGAGGCATTGAAAGGTGCCCTTCGTCCACGTATCCACACAGGTATCGGTTCATCCGACAATCATATCAAATACAAATTCAATTCTACCAGGGAAGAAATTTTAGAAAGAGCAGTAAAGGCAGTGAAGCTGGCAAGAAACTTTGTTCCTGATGTTGAGTTTTATGCTGAAGATGCTGGCCGTGCCGATCTTGAATTTTTGGCAAGACTAACCGAAGCCGTTATTAAAGCCGGTGCTACTGTCATTAACGTCCCTGATACAACAGGTTTTTGCCTTCCACATCAATATGCTGAAAAGATGGCTTATTTAGTAAACAACGTAAGCAATATTGATAAAGCTATTCTTTCCTGTCATTGTCATAATGATCTGGGGCTTGCAACAGCCAATTCAATCGCAGGCGCTATTGCAGGCGCAAGACAAATTGAATGTACCATCAACGGTATTGGGGAAAGAGCAGGCAACACTTCATTGGAAGAAGTGGTAATGACAATTAAAAAACATCCTGAATTAAATCTTTACACTGGCATTGATGCAACGCAGTTGTTGCCGATGAGCCGCCTTGTTTCTGAAACCATGCGTATGGTGGTGCAGCCAAACAAAGCCATTGTTGGTGATAATGCTTTCTCTCATTCATCCGGCATTCACCAGGATGGATTTTTGAAAGAAGCAACGACTTATGAAATTATCGCTCCTGAAGAAGTGGGTGCAGATACTTCAAAAATTGTACTAACGGCAAGAAGTGGCCGCAGTGCATTGGCATACCGTTTCAAAAATCTCGGTTACGAATTTAACCGGGATGATGTGGATATTTTGTATGGAGCATTTTTAAAAGTAGCAGATAGTAAAAAAGAAGTACAGGACGCAGACTTAAAAGCATTGGCAGAAGAGCATTTGCATGAGCATGCGTAACTGGATCGGGGCGCTTTAAGCGACCTGAACCATCAACTAGAATCAGACGATTTAATAAAAAAGGGTTATGTCAAAAACATTGTTCGAAAAGATCTGGGAAAAGCACATCGTCAAAACAATTGAGGATGGCCCTTCCGTTTTATATATAGATACACATTTCATCCATGAAGTAACAAGCCCACAGGCTTTTAATGGATTGAACAAAAGGGGAATTAAAGTATTCAGGCCAAAACAAACTGTAGCTACTGCAGACCACAACGTACCAACACTTAACCAGCATCTGCCCATTAAAGAAGAACTCAGCCGCATGCAGGTGGATGCATTAATAAAAAACTGTGCTGAGCATGGCGTTGTGTTGTACGGACTCGGTCATCCATACCAGGGTATTGTGCATGTTATCGGCCCAGAGTTGGGAGTTACTCAGCCGGGTATGACAATAGTGTGCGGCGACAGTCACACTTCAACACATGGTGCATTTGGTGCTATTGCTTTTGGTATTGGTACCAGCGAAGTGGAAATGGTATTGGCAACACAATGTTTGTTGCAGACAAAACCAAAACTGATGCGTATCAATGTAGATGGCGAATTAAATAAAGGCGTTGTTTCAAAAGATATTGTTTTATACATCTTATCAAAAATTTCTGCCAGCGGTGCAACAGGTTATGCTGTTGAGTTTGCAGGAAGTGCTATCCGTTCATTAAGCATGGAAGCAAGAATGACAATCTGCAATATGAGTATAGAAATGGGTGGCCGTTGCGGTTTGATTGCACCTGATGAAACTACTTTTAAGTATATTCAGGGCCGTGAGTTTGCTCCAAAAGGAACGGAATGGGAAACCAAATTGGCTGAATGGAAACAATTGCATACTGATAACGATGCAGCATTTGATAAAGAATATCATTTTGATGCGGCAGATATACAACCAATGATAACTTATGGTACCAACCCGGGAATGGGCATTGGTATCACTGAAAACATTCCGACTACAGAAACTATCAATGATACCGACAGGTCTGGCTTAAGCAAATCATTAGCTTATATGGGTCTTCATCAAGGGGAAGCAATCAAAGGACATAAAGTAGATTATGTTTTCATCGGCAGTTGTACCAATTCAAGAATTGAAGATCTGAGAATGGTAGCTTCCTTTGTAAAAGGAAAACATAAAGCAGCTGATGTTGAAGTATGGATCGTTCCGGGAAGCAAGCAAGTGGAAAAACAGGCGAAAGAAGAAGGGATTGATAAAATATTTGAAGCAGCAGGATTTATGCTGCGTCAACCTGGTTGCAGTGCATGCCTTGGAATGAATGAAGATAAAATCCCTGCTGGTAAATATTGCATCTCTACCAGCAACAGGAATTTTGAAGGAAGGCAGGGAGCTGGCGCAAGAACATTATTGGCAAGTCCATTGACTGCCGCTGCGGCTGCTATTACTGGTGTGGTAACTGATGTAAGAGAATTATTAAACTAAAGTTGACAATGGGAAAGGCGAAAGTTGATATCATACATTCAAGATTTGTTCCGCTTAACATGGAGAATGTTGACACGGACCAGATCATTCCTGCAAGATTTTTGAAAGCCACTACAAGAGACGGCTTTGGAAAAAACCTTTTCCGTGACTGGCGGTATGAAAATGATGACGAAGCAAAACCGAAAGCTGATTTTATTTTGAATAACAAAAATTTCACCGGCAGCATTTTGATAGCAGCAAAAAATTTTGGTTGTGGTTCTTCAAGGGAGCATGCAGCATGGGCGATTGATGATTATGGTTTCAGAGCAGTGGTGAGCAGTTTTTTTGCCGATATTTTTAAAAACAATGCGTTGAATAATGGCTTGCTGCCGGTGACCGTATCTGAAGATTTTCTACAGAAGATATTTAAACAAGGGAATGAAGCGACACTGACAATAAACTTATCAGAACAAAAAATTACCATTGACACAACAGGCGAATCAGAATCATTCGAAATAAATAGTTACAAGAAGACCTGTATGCTGAATGGTTACGATGATATTGATTACCTGTTAAGCAGTAAAGAACACATCCTTGCATTTGAAACAACTCATTAAATATATAATCTACACCTCAACCGAAAACCACATTTTGTCAAAATTATGAACAACCTCAAATCAATTAAAGACCATTTTAAATACTTTCCAGTTAATAGTGGAAGCGGTAATAATTTCACCCCACTGGCCAGCGGGGATGGGGGCGGAAAGGCTTTTTCTATAACCGTAATACCCGGTGATGGCATTGGCCCTGAAGTAACACAGCAATCGGTGCATGTATTAAATGCCATCGCCAATAAGTTTGGGCACCAGTTCAATTACAATTATTGCCTGATGGGTGCGATTGCAATTGATGAAACAGGAAATCCATTGCCGGATGAAACAATTGAAGCATGCATCAACAGCGATGCTGTTTTATTTGGTGCTATTGGCCATCCAAAATATGATAATGACCCAACAGCTAAAGTAAGGCCGGAGCAGGGTTTACTGAAATTGAGAAAAGCATTACAACTGTTTTCCAATATCCGCCCTATTACAACATATCCATCATTACAGCATTTGTCGCCATTGAAACCTCAACGGCTGGAAGATGTTGACTTTGTGATTTACCGTGAGCTGGTGGGTGGTATTTATTTTGGAGAAAAGAAAACCAATGAAGACCAGACATGGGCATCTGACGGTTGTGAATATACCAAAGAGGAAATTGAAAGAATAGCACACCAGGCTTTTAAAGCAGCAATGCAGAGAAGAAAGAAACTGACATTGGTTGATAAAGCTAATGTATTGGAAACATCCAGGCTCTGGCGAAAAGTAGTAAAAGAAATTGCTTTGCAATATCCTGAAGTGGAAGTTGATTTTTTATTTGTTGATAATGCAGCCATGCAAATTATTCTCAACCCAAAACAATTTGATGTTGTATTGACAGAGAATTTGTTTGGTGATATTATCAGTGATGAAGCAAGTGTGATCAGCGGCTCATTAGGTTTATTACCTTCTGCATCTGTTGGTGTTTCTACTGCTTTGTTTGAACCTATCCACGGCAGTTATCCCCAGGCTGCAGGAAAAGACATTGCCAACCCTTTGGGCTCTATTTTATCTGCAGCGATGATGTTGGATTATTTAAAACTACCTGCAGAAGCAAAGCTGGTTAGGGATGCAGTGCAATGGACAATTGAAAATATGTTTGTTACAAAAGATATTGACCCGGTGAATTTCTATTTCACTTCCACCGTTGGAGAGTTGATATGTGAATATATACAGGGAAGGGTTTCAGGCGTGTTCAGCCAGGAAAATGTGGAGTTGAGAAAGTCGACGATAATATAACCCCCCCCTCCGCCCCCTAAAGGGGGAACTTTGAAGCCTGCGAACTATAAGCAGTTTCTATTATGGTAGAGTGTGAGTTTTGTGTTGATTAAAGAATAAAAGTTGAAATGCTTAATTGCGAAAGTTGATTATTGTTTAAAGCTCGGCCTCCTTCTCCTTTAGGAGAGGGAATGAGGGTGAGGTAAAAAGTTCTTTGTTTTAATAAAAAGTTACGGGTATATTTGTCTTACGATATTTCTCTATGTTGAAAGGCAAATCATATAATGACATTTTAAAAATAGCAGCGATAATTATTGCTGTCGTTTTCATTATTATTCCCGGAACACATGGAGTAGGAAACTTTATTTAGATAAAACGAATCATATAAAGCCCGGCTCCAGAAAGAGCCGGGCTTTTTGTTTTGTAGCCCTGTAGGGGCGCTATATTGGAAGCGGTGGGTGCAACCCGTCGTGTAAAAGAAGGAAGTCAATGACGAGGGACGATGGCGAAGACATCGTTGAAAAATAAAATGTGGTAAAAGATGAATAAAGGTTTTCTGTACAAGTGAGTGACACAACGATGATGACCAAAGATTAAATGTTCGTAACAAAATAATTTATAACAAACACAATCGTCCCCCTTTAGGGGATAGGGGCAAATGGCAGAATTAAATAAATATTCGAAAGTATTAACACAGGATGAAACACAACCTGCAGCGCAGGCGATGCTGTATGGTATTGGTTTAACGGAAGAGGATCTGAAGAAACCACAGGTTGGCGTGTGCAGTATGGGTTATGATGGTAACACCTGCAATATGCACCTGAATGACCTTGCTAAAATTGTAAAAGAGGGCGTTTGGAATAATGATTTGGTCGGTTTGATATTTAATACGATTGGCATTAGTGATGGTATCAGTAACGGCACCGATGGTATGCGTTATAGTTTAGTTAGCCGTGATTTGATCGCTGACAGTATTGAAAGTGTATGCGGCGGTTTTTATTATGATGGATTGATCGCATTGCCGGGCTGTGATAAAAATATGCCTGGTGCCATCATGGCAATGGGAAGATTGAACCGTCCTTCGATAATGGTGTATGGTGGAACTATTGCGCCGGGGTATTACAAAGGAGAAGAACTCAATATTATTTCGGCTTTTGAAGCATTAGGTAAAAAAATATCAGGAACGATTAGCCCGGAAGATTTTAAAGAAGTGGTGAAGCATAGTTGTCCCGGTGCAGGTGCATGTGGTGGTATGTACACCGCTAATACGATGGCGAGTGCGATCGAAGCATTAGGAATGAGTTTACCTTTTTCATCAAGCAACCCTGCAATAAGCGATGATAAGAAAAATGAATGTTTGAATGCGGGCAAGGCAATTAAAATATTGCTGGAAAAAGATATCAAGCCAAAAGATATCATGACGAAGAAAGCATTTGAGAATGCAATAACAACAGTTATGATCTTTGGTGGAAGCACTAACGCTGTACTGCATTTAATTGCAATGGCAAAAAGTGTGGATGTGGAATTGACACAAGATGATTTTCAAAGAATAAGTGATACAACTCCCGTGCTGGCTGACTTTAAGCCAAGCGGAAAATATTTAATGCAAGAACTTCATGCACATGGCGGCGTACCGGCGGTAATGAAATATTTATTATCAAAAGGATTGCTCCATGGCGATTGCCTGACCGTAACCGGTAAAACGGTTGCAGAGAATTTAGCAGGTGTTCCAGGTTTGGATTTTGAGAAGCAAAAAATTATTCTCCCTCTGGAACAGCCGTTGAAAAAAACGGGACACCTGCAAATCCTGTATGGCAATTTAGCGGAGAAAGGAAGTGTAGCAAAAATCAGTGGGAAGGAAGGTGAACGTTTTGTGGGGCCTGCAAGAGTATTCAATGGAGAGAAAGATCTTGTAACAGGCATTGCTAACGGAAGAGTGAAGAAAGGAGATGTTGTTGTAATTAGATATGAAGGGCCAAAAGGTGCACCAGGTATGCCGGAGATGTTGAAACCAACAAGCGCTATTATGGGCGCAGGTTTAGGAAAAGATGTAGCATTAATTACTGATGGAAGATTTAGTGGTGGCAGTCATGGATTTGTTGTGGGACATATTACACCCGAAGCATTTGATGGCGGATTGATCGCTTTGGTGAATGATGATGATGTGATTGAACTGGATGTGGCCACAAAAAAAATGACATTGAAAGTAAGTGAAGAAATAATTGCAGAGAGAAGAAAAAACTGGCAGCAGCCAACATTAAAAGTAACAAAAGGTGTGTTGTATAAATATGCCATGTGTGTGAAGGATGCAAGTGAGGGTTGTGTAACCGATGAAGCCTGATGATTATTGATTAATGATTATTAATTAATAATCAATAATAAAAAATTATTGTTATGGAAACACTTGAATTACAAAAAGAAAAAGTAGAAACTAAAAAGACAGTTTCTGTTTCTGGTAGTGAAGCAGTACTAGATGCGTTGTTGAATGAGAACGTTACTACCATTTTCGGCTACCCCGGCGGTGCCATCATGCCTATCTATGACGCACTGTATGACTATAATGACAGTCTGCAACATATACTCGTCCGCCATGAACAAGGCGCTATACATGCAGCACAAGGGTTTGCAAGAGCCAGTGGTAAGACAGGCGTTGTATTTGCAACAAGCGGCCCTGGAGCAACAAACCTGGTAACAGGTTTAGCAGATGCAATGATCGATTCCACCCCGGTGGTTTGTGTAACGGGCCAGGTGTTTGCTCATTTGCTTGGCACAGATGCTTTCCAGGAAACAGATGTAATTAATATAACCACGCCTGTTACCAAATGGAATTACCAGGTAACAGATGCAACGGAAATTCCTTCGGTGTTAGCGAAAGCATTTTATATCGCTGGCAGTGGAAGGCCTGGGCCGGTGTTGATTGACATCACTAAGAATGCACAGTTGCAAAAATTTGATTACGAAGGCTACAAAAAATGTGAGCATATAAGAAGTTATCGCCCTAAACCGATTGTAAGAAAAAATTATGTGGAAGAAGCTGCAAAGCTGATCAATGAAGCGGAAAGGCCATTTGTAATTTTTGGACAGGGCGTTATTTTGGGCAATGCAGAAAATGAATTCAAAGCATTTATAGAAAAAGCCGGATTGCCTGCAGCCTGGACGATCATGGGAATGAGTGCGATACCAACAGACCATCCTTTAGGTGTGGGTATGTTGGGTATGCATGGCAACTACGGCCCTAATTTATTGACCAATGAATGTGATGTATTGATCGCCGTGGGAATGCGTTTTGATGACCGTGTTACAGGAAGATTAGATAAGTATGCAAAACAGGCAAAAGTTATTCATCTGGATATTGACCCTGCGGAAATTGATAAGAATGTAAAAACAACCGTGCCTGTTTGGGGAGATTGTAGGGAGACATTGCCATTGCTAACATCGTTGATTAGCCCAAAGAAGCATGATGCCTGGTTAAAGCGTTTTGCAGATTGCAAGGCAAAAGAACAAGCAACTTGTATTGACCTTGAAATGAATCCTGTTGATGAAATTTTATCAATGGGTGAAGTAATAAAGGCACTGAATGAATTAACGGAAGGCAATGCGATCATTGTAACAGATGTAGGACAGCACCAGATGGTGGCTTGCCGGTATGCAAAAATGAACCAGAGCAAAAGCAATATCACCAGCGGTGGTTTGGGAACAATGGGTTTTGCATTACCAACGGCTATTGGTGCTGCTTATGGCGACCCAACCCGTACAACGATTGCTATTGCAGGGGATGGCGGTATTCAAATGACGATACAGGAATTGGGAACCATCATGCAATTTAAACCGAATGTGAAGATCATTATTCTTAACAACCAGTTTCTTGGTATGGTGCGCCAGTGGCAGGAATTGTTTCATGAAAAGCGTTATTCATTTGTTGATATTACCAGTCCAGATTTTGTGCAGGTGGCAAAAGGATATTATATCGAAGGGCAAAAGGTAGATGACAGAAGCAAATTAAAAGGGGCTTTGCAAACTATGCTCAATCATGAGGGAAGTTATTTGTTGGAAATAATGGTCGGCAAAGAGAATAATGTATTCCCGATGGTGCCACAGGGCAGGGGAGTTTCAGAAATTGTTTTGAGTAAGGATGAAATTTAAACCCCCTCCGCCCCCTAAAGGGGGAACTTAAGGCAAGTGTAAAATGATTTTAAAATTTTTTTAATGATGCGATATGAGTAATGCTAAAAATAATAATGCTCTTTCTGGCTCTCCGTTAGCTAACGGAGCTGGGGGGCATACAAAGCAAGAATATACAATAACAGTTTACACAGAAAACCAGATTGGTTTACTGAACCGTATTGCTATTATTTTCTCAAGAAGAAAAATTAATGTGGACAGCCTGAATACATCACCAAGCGAAGTGGAAAGTGTGCATCGGTTTACGATTGTTATCAATGAAACAGAAGATGTGGTAAGAAAACTTTGCAGGCAAATTGAAAAACAGGTGGAAGTATTAAAAGCTTATTACAATACCAATGATGAAATCGTTTGGCAGGAACTGGCTTTGTATAAAGTACCTACTGATATTATCGCTGAAGAAGTACCAGTGGAAAGATTATTAAGAGAGCATGGTGCAAAGGCTGTAGTGATAAGAAAAGATTATACCGTTTTTGAAGTTGCAGGACATAGAGAAGAAACTGAAAATTTAATGCAGGTTTTGGAGCCTTATGGATTAATTGAATTTGTAAGAAGCGCCAGGGTCGCAATTATTAAAGACAGTGATGGATTTCATAAAAAACTAAAAGAGTTTGAATATAAGGAACCCGGCGAAGTGGTGATGGAGAATGAGTTTTTAAGTGATAATGAGAAGGTGTTTAGCATGTGAGCTATAAGAAAAAATACGAAAACAAGACAAAGAAGTGGAAGCAATTATTATTTAGAATTTTTAAAACATAACTAAGAAGTTTGGAGACTGAAGTATAATTCTTTTTTATCCTTCTTTTCTTCTTCAACCTTTTAGCTAAAAAACAAAAAACAATGGCAAATTATTTCAATTCATTACCGCTCCGTGAGCAGTTGAATCAATTAGGCGTATGTGAATTTATGAACAGCAGCGAATTTGCTGATGGCGTGAATGTGTTAAAAGGAAAAAAGATTGTCATCGTTGGCTGCGGTGCTCAGGGCTTGAACCAGGGGTTGAATATGAGAGATTCCGGATTGGATATTTCTTATGCATTGCGTACAGAAGCGATTGCAGAGAAAAGAGAATCATGGAAGAAAGCAACAGAGAATGGTTTTACTGTTGGTACTTATGAAGAGTTAATTCCTACTGCTGATTTGGTTTTGAATTTGACGCCGGATAAACAACATACAGCAGTTATAAAAGCAGTAATGCCGTTGATGAAAAAATATTCTACGTTGTCTTACTCTCATGGTTTTAATATCGTGGAAGAAGGGACGCAGGTAAGAAAAGATATTACGGTGATAATGGTGGCGCCTAAATGCCCAGGCACAGAAGTAAGAGAAGAATACAAAAGAGGCTTTGGTGTACCTACTTTGATTGCGGTGCATCCAGAAAATGACCCTGAAGGAAAAGGTTTGGCACAGGCAAAAGCTTATGCAGTTGCAACTGGCGGTCATAAAGCTGGTGTATTGCGTTCATCTTTTGTGGCAGAAGTAAAAAGTGATCTGATGGGAGAGCAAACTATTTTGTGTGGTGTGTTGCAGACAGGTTCTATTTTATGTTTTGATAAAATGGTACAGAATGGAGTGGATACAGGTTATGCTGCAAAATTGATTCAGTATGGTTGGGAGGTTGTTACAGAAGCATTGAAGCATGGTGGTGTTACTGCGATGCTTGACAGGTTGAGTAATCCTGCAAAACTCAAAGCATATGAACTATCAACTGAGTTGAAAAATATTTTACGTCCGTTGTTTCAGAAACACCAGGATGATATTATGAGTGGTCATTTTTCTAAAACAATGATGGAAGACTGGGCCAATGATGATAAAAACTTATTGACCTGGCGTAAAGCAACAGGTGAAACAGCGTTTGAAAAAACGGCTCCGACAGAAGCAAAAATTGCTGAACAGGAATTCTTTGACAATGGTTTATTGATGGTGGCTTTTGTAAGAGCTGGTGTTGAATTGGCATTTGAAACAATGGTGGAAGCTGGCATTAAGGAAGAATCTGCTTACTATGAATCATTGCATGAAACACCGTTGATCGCTAATACCATTGCAAGAAAGAAACTGTTTGAGATGAATAGGGTAATTTCTGATACGGCTGAATATGGTTGTTATTTATTTGACCATGCAGCCAAACCATTACTGAAAGAATTTATGGGTACAGTGGATACAGATGTGATCGGTACAAATTTTAATGCTGGAAAAGATGCTGGCGTTGATAACAGGGAATTGATTGAAGTGAATAAGATCATCCGCAATCATCCTGTTGAAAAAGTGGGCGCTGTATTAAGACAGGCAATGACTGCAATGAAAGTAATTCAAACAGTTCAACAGAAAAAATAAAAGCAGGAAAGATGGAATTGGCTTAAACCTGTTTCTGCCTGGTAAAAATGAATGAAGAATAACAATAAATGAACATTTGATATTTGATAAAAAAGGAAATGACGGCCATATTTCCAGAGATAATAATGAAGTGGAAAACAACTTCAGCTATATCCACTTGATTTTGTACAGGCTTCTCAAAGGCTTAGAGATGTTGTGATTAAAACGCCATTAGATTTTAGCCGCAGCCTTTCTAAAAAATACAATTGCAATGTGTATTTAAAAAGAGAAGACCTGCAGGTAGTGAGAAGCTATAAGATACGTGGCGCTTATAATATGATGAGCAGCTTACCGGCAGAGCAATTGCAAAAAGGTGTGGTATGTGCAAGCGCTGGCAATCATGCACAGGGTTTTGCGTACAGTTGTAAAAAACTGAATACAAAAGGCGTGGTGTTTATGCCGGTGATAACGCCCAATCAAAAGATCACCCAGACAAAAATGTTTGGCGAAGATTTTATTGAAGTGGTATTGACCGGAGACACATTTGATGATTGTGCCATCGCAGCAAAAAAATACACAGAAGAAAATGGAATGACTTTTATTCCACCATTTGATGATTATAAAATTATCGAGGGTCAGGGAACTGTTGGGGTGGAAATTTTGGAAGAGTTGAGTGATATTGATTATTTGTTTTTGCCTGTTGGTGGTGGTGGTTTAAGTGCAGGTGTAGGCACTTATTTTAAAACCTATTCTCCTAAAACAAGAATTGTTGGACTGGAACCAGAAGGTGCTCCATCAATGAAAGCTGCACTGGAAGCTGGCCATCCTGTTACATTGGATATCATTGACCGCTTTGTAGATGGTGCAGCAGTAAAAAGAATCGGTGATATTACTTTTTCCATTTGCAAAGAAGTGCTGGATGAGATGCACCTTGTTGCAGAAGGGAAAATCTGTTCCACTATTTTGAAATTGTATAATGAAGATGCGATAGTGGTGGAACCAGCAGGAGCAATGAGTATTGCTGTACTGGATGATTATGCAGAAGAAATAAAAGGAAAAAATATTGTTTGTATTGTTAGCGGCAGCAATAATGATATTGACCGTATGCAGGAAATAAAAGAACGCAGCCTGCAGTACGAAGGTTTGAAACATTATTTCCTTATCCGTTTTGCACAACGGCCTGGTGCATTGAAAGAATTTGTAAACCATGTATTAGGTGAGCATGATGATATTGTAAGGTTTGAATACATGCAGAAACATAACAAAGAAACCGGGCCAGCATTAGTAGGTGTGGAATTGAGAGAAAGAAAAGATTATGATGTGTTATTGGAAAAGATGACGCAATACCAGATAAACTATACTGAACTGAATAAGAATGATACGTTGTTTAGTTACTTAGTTTAAACCCCTCCCCCAAACCCCCTAAAGGGGGCTTAAAGGCAAGGGTTCAAAAATTTATAATGCTTGCTGAATGGCAGGCTGATAATGATCTTGGTGATTAAAGAATTAATGAAGATGTGGAAGATAAAATATTTATTAATGATTTGAAATACCGCTCCATCAATTAAACTTCATCCATTTCCCTTCTCTTTTGGGAGAAGGTGCCGAAGGGCGGATGAGGCAGGAGAGGGAGAAGCCTGCCGGTAGGCAGGGTGGGTGAGTTAACGATTGCAGCCTGCTGATGTAACAAAATTTTTTACTTAAGAAAATTGTACAATGACCGAACTCAACAACAGTAGCAAACAGCAAGGATTGTATGATCCATCCTTTGAACATGATGCCTGTGGTATTGGATTTGTTGCCAATATCAAAGGCAATAAATCGCACCAGCATATTTCTGATGCGTTAACTATTTTGGAAAACATGGAACACCGGGGTGCTTGTGGCTGTGAAGTAAATACAGGAGATGGCGCTGGTATCTTTCTCCAGATCCCTCATGAATTTTTCTTTGATGAATGTGTAAAGCTGGGTGTTCATCTTCCTTCATTTGGTAAATATGGTGTGGGTGTAATTTTCTTTCCCAAGGAAATAAAACTGAGGGAAGAATGCCGTGATATATTCAACAGAGCCGCTGAAAAATTAGGGCTTGAAATTCTTACTTACAGAAGTGTGCCTGTGAATACATCTGGTATTGGCCCAACTGCATTGTCTGTTGAGCCGGTGATGGAGCATGTGTTTATTGCCTGTCCTGATCATATCAATAATCCATTGGATTTTGAAAGAAAATTATTTGTGCTGCGTAATTATGCCAGCCATACGATCAACAGTACGGTTCGTAAAGATGCGATTGGTTTTTATATCGCATCACTTTCTTATAAAACAGTTGTGTACAAAGGGCAGTTGACCAGTACACAGGTTCGTAATTATTTCCCTGACCTCAGTAATAAAAGAGTGGTGAGTGCTTTTGGTTTGGTGCATTCAAGGTTTGCAACCAATACATTTCCTTCATGGAAATTGGCACAGCCATTTCGATATATAGCTCACAATGGTGAGATAAATACCTTACAGGGAAATCTTAATTGGTTAAAAGCAAGTGAACAAGGATTTGTTTCTCCTTATTTCAGCAAGGAAGAAATGGATATGCTGCTGCCGGTAGTTACCAGTGCTCAATCTGATTCGGCCTGTCTGGATAATATGATTGAGTTACTAACGTTAACGGGAAGGTCGCTACCACATGTGATGATGATGCTGATACCGGAAGCCTGGGATGACAATGATAAAATGGATCCGGTTAAGAAAGCATTTTATGAATATCATGCTTCTATCATGGAGCCCTGGGATGGCCCGGCTTCTATTTCATTTACAGATGGGAAAATCATAGGCGCTACGTTAGATAGAAATGGTCTTCGCCCTTCAAGATATTGTGTAACACATGATGACCGTGTTATCATGGCATCTGAAAGTGGCGTGTTGCCGGTTGAGCCTGCTAACGTAAAAGAATTTGGAAGGTTGCAACCCGGTAAAATGTTTGTAGTGGATATGGAGCAGGGAAGGATCATCAGCGATACAGAAGTAAAAAATAAAATTTGCTCACAAAAGCCTTATGGGGAGTGGTTGAATAAATATAAGATCCGTTTAGAAGAATTGCCTGAGCCAAGAGTAATGTTTACTCATCTGGAAAGCGACCAGATCTTCAAATATCAAAAAGCATTTGGTTATTCTACAGAAGACCTGGATACCATTGTTGCGCCAATGGCATTGGATGGCAAAGAACCAATTGGTTCAATGGGAACTGATGTGCCGCTTGGCAGTATTAAGCGATCAACCGCAACATTTAAGTTCTTATTTCAAACAATTATTTGCACAGGTTACCAATCCACCAATTGATCCTATCCGTGAACGTTTGGTAATGTCGTTGGCAACTTTTGTTGGTAACAATGGCAACCTGCTGGTTGAAGATCCATTAAGCTGCCATACAGTTGCTTTGAAACATCCTGTGTTGAACTAATCATGAACTGGAAAAGATAAGAAGTATTGATACCGGCATCTTCCAGGCAAAAACTTTGCAGATGTATTTCAGGGCAGATGGTAAGCCGGGTTCAATGCAAAAAGGCCTGGACAGGCTTTGCCGTTATGCGGTGGATGCAGTAGAAGATGGATTTGAAGTTATTATATTAACTGACAGGGCTATTGATAGCAGATCATGCACCGATACCTTCTTTGCTGGCTTTATCTGCAGTGCATCATCATCTTATCCGTAAAGGTTTAAGAGGAAGCGTTGGTATTGTGGTGGAAGCCGGTGATGTTTGGGAAGTGCATCATTTTGCCTGCTTGATTGGTTTTGGCGCTACCGCCATCAATCCATATCTGGCTTTGTCCAGTATCAGGGATATGAAGATTACTGGTAAAGTGGAAACAGAACTGGATGCTGAGCAAATGAAAAAGAATTACATCAAAGCAGTGAATGATGGATTGCTGAAAGTATTTTCAAAAATGGGTATCTCCACTTTGCAATCTTACCAGGGTGCACAGATTTTTGAAATTGTTGGTTTGAATAAAACTGTGGTTGATAAACATTTCACCGGTTGTATTTCCCGTATTGAAGGTTTAGGTCTTGATGATATTGCAAAAGAAAGTTTAGCCAAACATTTATTCGCTTTCAGTAAGAAAGATATTCCTGTTGACCGGCTGCCTGTTGGTGGTATTTATCAATGGAAACGCAAAGGGGAATTTCATTTATTCAATCCGCAAACAATACACCTGTTGCAGTATTCAACCAAATTGAATGATTATGCAACATTTAAAAAATATTCAAAGCTGGTGAATGACCAGAGTGAAAAGGCCTGTACTTTAAGAAGTTTGTTCCAGTTTAATTATCACCGTCCTGCTGTTTCTATTGATGAAGTGGAACCGGCGGAAACAATCATGAAACGCTTTGCAACAGGCGCCATGAGTTTTGGTTCTATCTCTCATGAAGCACACAGTACATTGGCAATTGCAATGAACCGGATTGGTGGTAAAAGCAATACCGGCGAAGGTGGTGAAGATGAAATGCGTTATGAAGTATTGCCAAATGGCGACTCTATGCGGAGCGCTATTAAACAGGTTGCTTCTGCAAGGTTTGGTGTTACCAGTAATTATTTAACACAGGCAGATGAATTGCAAATAAAAATGGCACAAGGTGCCAAGCCCGGAGAAGGTGGACAATTACCCGGCCATAAAGTAGATGAGTGGATCGGTAAAGTACGCCATGCCACGCCGGGTGTTGGATTGATCTCTCCTCCACCGCATCATGATATTTATTCTATTGAAGATCTGGCGCAATTGATTTTTGATTTGAAAAATGCTAACAGGGCTGCAAGGATAAATGTGAAACTGGTTTCAAAAGCTGGTGTGGGAACCATTGCTGCAGGTGTTGCCAAAGCAAAAGCTGATGTGATATTGATTGCAGGTAATGATGGCGGCACAGGTGCATCACCTATCAGTTCTATCAAACATGCAGGCTTACCATGGGAACTTGGTTTGGCAGAAGCTCATCAAACTTTAGTAAAAAATAAATTACGCAGCCGTGTTGTATTGCAAACAGACGGACAGTTAAAAACAGGAAAAGATATTGCCATTGCAGCTTTATTGGGTGCAGAAGAATGGGGCGTTGCTACCGCAGCGTTAGTTACAGAAGGTTGTATCATGATGCGTAAATGTCATTTGAATACCTGCCCGGTTGGTGTTGCTACACAGGATGAAAATTTAAGAAAACGTTTTACAGGCAATGCAGATGCAGTGGTAAATCTCTTTAAATTTTTAACAGAAGAATTAAGGGAGATAATGGCACAGCTTGGTTTCAGAACGGTGAAGAAATGGTTGGCCAGGTGGATTGTCTTGAAAAAAGAAATGACATCATGCACTGGAAACACAGCAAACTGGATCTGTCTCCTGTATTGTATAAAGAGTTTGCTTCTATTCATACAGGTATTTATCATCAGCAAGACCAGGATCATGAATTGGATAAAGTACTTGACTGGAAATTGCTGGCTGCTGCAAAACCTGCATTGGAAAAACAAGAAAAAATTTCTGCATCATTTGATATCAAAAGTATTGACCGAACAACAGGCACCATTTTATCAAATGAAATTTCAAAAATTTATAAATCGGAAGGCTTGCCTAATGATACCATTCATTTTAAATTCAATGGTACAGCAGGACAAAGCTTTGGCGCATTCAATACAAAAGGTGTAACGCTTGAACTGGAAGGCAATGCCAATGATTATTTTGGAAAAGGATTGAGTGGTGCAAGGTTGATTGTATATCCTTCTGCTGCTGCAACTTTTGTTCCGGAAGATAATATCATCATCGGCAATGTTGCGTTTTATGGGCTACTTCTGGTGAAGCATATATAAGAGGTAAAGCAGGCGAAAGTTTTGCTGTTCGTAATTCCGGCGCTACTGCTGTTGTGGAAAGTGTGGGTGATCATGGTTGTGAGTACATGACTGGTGGAAGGGTTGTGATATTAGGAAGTACCGGGCAGAAACTTTGCTGCAGGCATGAGTGGCGGTATTGCTTATATCTATAATGTAAAAGGCGAGTTTGAAGAGCAATGCAATAAAGAAATGGTTGATCTTGACCCTGTATCAGATGAAGATAGGAATGAATTGTATCAATTAATAAGCAATCATTTCAGTTATACAAAGAGCACCGTTGCCAAATTTATATTGGATGATTTTGAAAATCAATTACAGCATTTTGTAAAAGTGTTTCCAAGGGATTATAAGAAAGTATTGGCTGGAAGGAAGTTGAAACAGGAAGTGAGGAAATAGGTTTAACACCGCAGTCAGACCGGGACGGTCAGAGCTTGGAAAGCAAAATAGAATTACCAAACCTGATTGGATCCCGATTGCTATCGGGATGGAACAAAAAATAAAACAATGGGAAAAGTAACAGGCTTTTTAGAATTTACCAGGGAACTTCCTGTCAAAGCGCCCTGCACAGGAACGTGTAAACGATTACAAAGAATTTATAGAAAGATATTCTGATGAAAAATTGAATCAGCAATCAGCCCGTTGCATGGATTGTGGTATTCCTTTTTGCCACAATGGTTGCCCTTTAGGCAATGTGATACCGGAATTTAATGATGCAGTCTATCGCAAAAGCTGGAAGGAAGCATATGAAATTCTTTCCTCCACCAATAACTTCCCGGAGTTTACCGGCCGTATTTGCCCTGCACCATGTGAAACAGCTTGTGTGTTGGGTATTAATCAGCCAGCCATTGCAATTGAAGAAATTGAAAGGCATATTATTGAAATAGCTTTTGATAAAGGCTTTATTCAGCCCAATAAAAATATCAACCGCACAGGAAAAAAAGTGGCTGTTGTGGGTAGTGGCCCGGCTGGTCTTGGCTGCTGCAGCACAATTAAATGTTGCCGGTCATTTGGTAACGGTATTTGAAAGAGATGATATGCCGGGTGGTTTGTTACGTTATGGTATTCCTGATTTTAAATTGGAAAAAAATGTGGTGGAGAGAAGAATAAAATTAATGGAAGAAGAAGGGATTGTATTTAAATGCAATGCGAATGTAGGGTGTTGATATAAACATCAGTGATTTGCTAAGAGAATTCAATGCCATTGTTTTGGCAGGCAGGTTCTACAGTGCCAAGTAATCTGAATATTCCCGGAAGGGAATTAAAGGGAGTTTATTTTGCCATGGAATTTTTAAAGCAACAGAACAAACGTGTTTCAAACATTGCAGTTGGAGAGGAAGATATTTTTGCAACAAATAAAAACGTAGTGGTTATTGGTGGTGGTGATACAGGCAGTGATTGTGTGGGAACCAGTAACCGTCATAAAGCAACATCTGTAACACAATTTGAATTATTACCAAAACCACCAGGTGAAAGAAATAAAGTAATGCCCTGGCCAACCTATCCCATGCTTTTAAAAACAACTTCATCTCATGAAGAAGGTTGTGAAAGGCACTGGGCTGTTTCTACCAAATCATTTGTGGGTGATGAAAAAGGAAACCTGAAAGGCATCGTTTGGTTGATTTGGAATGGAAGATCGTAGATGACCGTCCTGCCAGTTTTGTAGAAGTGCCCGGAAGCGAAAGAGAAATTCCCTGCGACCTGGCATTGCTGGCAATGGGCTTTTTTCATCCACAGCATGAAGGAATGATAAATGAGCTGGAATTAGAATTGGATGAAAGAGGCAATGTGAGGGCAACTGAAAAAAATTATCAAACCAATATCTCCAAAATATTTACCGCAGGAGATATGCGCCGTGGCCAAAGCCTGGTGGTATGGGCAATTAAGGAAGGAAGGGACTGTGCACAGAAGGTGGATGAGTTCCTGGTTGGCAAATCAGTTCTTGAAACTGCAGATGGAAATGCCATCGCTCGCTATCTTTAAATGTAAATTATCTCTTTAACTATTTGAGCTGTAAATTCTATTTACAGCTCTTTTTTTTGCCTATTATTCAATACAATTACTTCTTTATTAGATGATTAAACAAGGTAACCCTCTGTTTTTACTTTTTTTTATAAACATTAAAATTATAAATATGTAAATATATTTAATCATTTATGTCTTTTTATTGGTAATTTAGCATTGAATTTAACAAAGTATATATTTTTATAATACACCTCAACATTTAAAACTAAAAAACCACTTATGAGTAAAGAAACAAAAACCAAACTCAAGTCGATCATCCCGTTTTTGGCACTTATAGTTGTAGCGATTGCTGCAATTTTTGTAGTTCCCGAAGCCTCATTTGATCCTGCTTCTGTTGTTGACCCTGTAACAAAAGCACCTAAGTACGTTTATAATAGTGGCGATATTGCCTGGATGTTGGTGTCTTGCGCCTTTGTATTTTTAATGACACCGGCTCTTGCCTTTTTCTATGGTGGAATGGTTGGACGTAAAAACGTTCTTTCCACCATGATCAAAAGTACTGTAGCTGCAGGTATTATTTCAGTGCTTTGGATCATGGTTCAGTTTAGCCTTTGCTTTGGCCAGGATTGGGGCGGTTTAGGTTTTATTGGAGATCCAAGGACATTCTTTATGTTCAAAGGTGTTATGAGTGGAGAACCATGGTCTCTGGCTGCTACTATTCCATTACCATTGTTTTCTTTCTTTCAGTTAATGTTCGCCATTATTACTCCAGGCCTTGTAGTAGGTGCTGTGGCTGAACGTATCCGTTTTAGTTCTTACACCTTGTTTATTGTTTTATTTGCAATATTAGTATATGCGCCATTGGCTCACATGGCATGGCATCCTGATGGAATCATGTTTAAATGGGGTGTGCTTGACTTTGCAGGTGGTACTGTTGTACATATTTCTGCTGGTTGTGCAGCGCTGGCTGGTGCATTGGTATTAAAACCACGTAAGATCACCACCGCTGGGTCGGCTGCTAACATACCTTATGTATTAATTGGTACAGGCTTATTATGGTTTGGCTGGTTTGGATTTAACGCTGGTAGCGCCGTAGGTTCCGGTTCATTAGCAGTATATGCTTTTGCAACCACTAACACTGCTGCTGCTGCTGCTGGTTTATCATGGATGTTCTTTGATGTTATCAGGGGCAAAAAACCATCCGTACTAGGGTTCTGTATCGGTGCTGTAGTTGGCCTTGTTGCCATTACGCCTGCTGCAGGTTTTGTAGGTGTACCGCAAAGTATATTTATAGGTACCATTGCTGCTATGGTTTCTAATATAGTGGCAGAAGTACTGAAACACAAAACTGGTCTTGATGATCCTTTAGATGTTTTTGCCTGCCATGGTGTTGGTGGTATGATGGGTATGTTGTTGACTGGTGTATTTGGCAACAAAGCTGTTAACTCCTTAGTATTGGATGGACAGTTTCTTGATCCAGTTAAAAGGTATGGCATTGGCAGTAGGATACAGTTTTGTAGTATCATTCATTATATTCAAGTTCATCAACTTTATATTACCAATGAGGGTAACTGCTGAAGAAGAAGAAGAAGGTTTGGATGCTTCTCAGCATGATGAAAAATATGTACAGGGTACATTACTTGTTAAAAATGGTGGTTCACTTGAAGAAAAGCCAGCCTACTGATTTTATTTTCTAAAGTTCTATTACATACAATAGTAAATACATCAGGTTGGTTTTCGGAGTCGGGAAAATTAACCTGGTGTATTTCATGCAAACTTTTACTTTCAACAGCTTACCTGTTGCCACAGTTACTTGCATGGAATTTCAATTGACGTTGCTGCCACATAAAACAGTATAGGTGATAAAATATTACCTGTGCCTTAAACCAATTTGTCAATTCTAAAACCAAAATCAAGATGAAGAAAATTTACAGCAACTGCATTTGCTTTATTTGCCGCTTTTACCGGTGCATTGGCACAGGATTCAACAAAATCACTGACCTTTTCGGGAGGTGTTGATGCTTATTACCGCTATAATTTCAGCGATAGATATGCAAACAATTATACCAGTTTTACAAACTCACAAAGTTCTTTTGAATTAGGTATGGCAACTGTACGTGCCGATGCTTCTGCTATGTCAGGCAAAGTAACTGCTGTTCTTGACTTAGGCTTTGGCAGGAGGGCTGAGGAGTTTTCGTACTACGACGGCTCACAGGCTGAAAATAAAAATGGATTTATGACACTGGCTAATGTAAAACAGCTTTTTGTTACCTACGCTCCTTCAGGTAAAGTTAAATTCACTTTTGGTAAGTTTGGAACTCATTTAGGTTACGAACTACTGGATGCTCACCTGAACAGGAACTACAGCATGTCTTACATGTTTACCAATGGGCCATTCTTTAATACAGGCTTAAAAGCTGATTTTACTCTTGGTAAAGTTGGGTTAATGGTGGGTGTATCAAATTATACAGATGAGTCAACTTCCACAACAGGTGTTAAGAGTGTAATAGGTCAATTAAGTGGAGGATCAAAAAATGGGAAAGTAAAAGTTTTTCTTAACTATACCGGTTTCTTTGGGTCTAATCAAGGTATGAACCCTTCAGAATTAAAAAGCCTGAATCAAATTGATTTGGTAGCAACGGGAATTGTGTCAGACAAATTCAATATTGGCTTTAATGCAACTCTTCAGTCACGTAGCCAGGTAGATACAGCTGATGTAAGTGGCAGTTGGTATGGGATTGCAGGATATTTTAATTTCGATCCTTCAGCAAAGTGTGGTATTACTTTAAGGAGTGAGTATATCGGTGACAGCAAAATGGTTTACTTTGGAACAAAGAGTATTTTTGCCAATACACTTTCTTTCAATCACAAGGTTGGGCCGCTTACCATCATACCTGAAGTGAGGTTTGAAACTTCCCAAAGCGAAATATTCAGCAAAAAAGATGGCACAGGCAGCAAATCAACCATTTCTGCATTGCTGGCTGTAGTTTACAAATTTTAATAGCATTGTTATTTGCTTACAATATTTATATTTTTTAATGGCAAGCAATCGTATAAACCTCCTGTAGATACAGGAGGTTTATTATTTTAGATGTGTATATTAGCTTTTTATACTATTGAAATGAAACAAAATAATTTTAAGGTTTTATTCTTCATCCGGAATGCAAAAAGCAAAATACATGGAATGGGTGCTTATGCTGGTATATTGATTTCTGCAAGAAAAAAGATCGGCTCTCTCGGCGGCGTGGTCATCTCTAAAAGAGAAGCTGACAGAAGAAGCAAGCTGAATGAAAGTATAGCGATAGTTGAGTTATGGAATGGTAAAGCACTTGATGCCACTATCAATAGTAATGAACTCCGTTACGTTAATCATAGTTGCGGCCCCAATACTTACATGAGGGTAATAAATAACCATGTGGAATTTTATGCACTAAAAAACATTAAAAAGGGAGAGGAACTAACCTGTAACTATGGGCTCACACATCATGAAGGCACATTGCCATGTAAATGTGGTGCAAAAAACTGCAAAGGCTTTATTTAAGACATACATTTATCCACTTATATTCCTTTTAATATCTTTAATGCCATGAATGTAGTATGGCTCGCAAGCTGGTATCCCAACAGGACAAACATTACCAATGGTGATTTTATTGAGCGCCATGCAAAAGCTGTAGCCCCATTTGTAAACTCACTAACTATTATTTCTGCAGTAAAAGATGAGACGCTGGCTTACAATACAGTGGAGATTGTTGAAAAGAAAGAAGGCAACATCTCAACTTATATTATTTATTATGGCCGCAGCCGCTGGGGTGGAGTGGTGGAGAAATTTATTTCGCTGAAGAAATATATTGCATTGCACCTGGCTTTGTTTGAAAAGATTGTGAGTGAAAAGGGTAAGCCGGATATTATCCATGTACATGTAGCCATGAAGGCTGGACTGGTTGCAAGAAAAATAAAACAGCAGTACAATATACCATACATCATAACAGAACACTGGACGGCTTATTACAAGGAAGCAAAGCCCAATATTTATGAAATGGGAAGCTATTTTGTAAGGCAAACAAAATCAGTTTTCAATGGTGCCGCTTTGTTATTGACGGTGAGCAATGATCTTGGTAAAAGAATTAATAAAGACTTATTGCAAATAAAATTTACAGTTATTCCCAATGTAGTTGATACCAGCCTTTTTCATCCGGCAGAGAAAAATAAGAATGATACAATAAAGCTTGTGCATGTTTCCAACATGACATATCAAAAGAATATAGAAGCAATAATAGAAGCACTTTCGGCCTGGAAACAAAAAGGCGGCAGGTTTATAATGCAGGTGTTTGGACAAACACCAAAACATTTAATTGAAATGGTTAAGCAAGCTGGGTTGCAGGAGAATATAATTTTTAATGGTGAGGTTTTGCAACCTCAGTTATGTGATGCGGTAAAACAGGCAGATGCTTTGGTATTGTATTCAAGATATGAAACGTTTGGTTGTGTGATCATTGAGGCCAATGCTTGTGGTGTTCCTGTTATTGTGAGTGATCTGCCGGTATTTCATGAATTGGTGCAGGAAGATAAAGGCGGAATTTTTGTGCAACCTGGAAAACCTGCAGCTTTAGTTGCAGCGTTTGAACGGTTTGCAAATGAAAAAGAAAATTTTATTTCAAATGAAATAGCAGCCGATACGAAGAAAAGATTTAGTTACCCGGTTGTTGGTAAACAGGTAAAGGAAGTGTATGATGAGATTTTAAAAAGATAGTTTGCCGGTTATTTCTGTAATTACCCGGTTTAAAAAAACGCCATTAGTTATTTCTAATCGCAATGGTTCAATATGCTGTCTCATCAATTCGTATTGTGCAGTAGAAGTGTTTTTTATTTTATTGCTCAATTCTGCCAGCGAATTAATTGCAATGCCAATGTTGTTTTCTGTAACAAATTTTGCTACCGCACTTTTTCGCCATATAATCACCGGCAAGCCAGCGGCTATGTAAAGCGATAATTTGTGTGGATTGTTATACTGTAAGTATTCATCGCAGGTTTCAATAGAATCGCCATCCCATAATAAACCAAAACCCCCTTCTAATTTTTGCGGTAGATCATATGGCGGAAAAACTCCTTTATAGAAAATATTTTTTTTGTTTCCTCCTGTATATGACTGTCCATATAAATTAAAATCTACTTCCTGTATTTTGTCAAGTTCATTTACAAATGTTGCTTTTTCAAAATTGCCGGCAAAGCAAACAGCGGTTGATAATTTTTTTTCAGAAACGGTTTTATCAGCAGCATAATCAAATAAATTGATACAGGAAATTTTATCAGCAGGAATATGTTGTGATAAAAAATCTTTCATTGCATTGTTATGGGCAATGATAAAACTAAACTCCTTTAGCGTTTCTATTTCCTTCTTTAAAAGTTTGTCATCTTTATACCGTAAGCCATCAATGTCAATAATAACGGCGGCAGTTTTTATTCCACGCTTGTTAAATACACGAAGCAAAACGGCGTACGCATTTGCCAGTAATGGAAAATGGAATACAATAAGACTGTTTTTTTTCACTGATAAGGCCAGCTTCACCACTTCACTTAACCTCCTGAATTTTACAATGACAGAACCTTCTTTTACATTGCGGAACTTTAATTCTGAAAAACCCATCTGTGACAATATCTTTTCATTGTCTTTTCTCACAACGCTTGCAGTATGAAGGCCGTCGCCGTAGGTTTCAGCTAAGTAATATGTATTGAGATTGTTTGCCAAAGTGGTTTATGATTTTAGCAGGCTTTGTATGTATTGTTTTACTTCCTTTATAACAACATTACGGAATATAAAATGCTGAACAATGAAATACAGTATTGCAAAAACCGGTAATGCAACGGCCAAAACAATATAATACGATGTAAATAATTTTCTGCTGAGCAAAACTATGGGAATGAATAGCAATGTTGCAAGAATGGTTTTAATCAATGCAATTTTATTAAGCCGCCATTGTATGATCTTGTAAGCCATCATTCCTGTGATTACAGTAATGGCTATTTCAGTAGCAATAGATGCATAAGCTGCCCCTTGTGCAGACAATGAAGGAATGAGCAGGTAATTTAATGATATACTAATAATACAGCCGGCAATAGCAGCAAATAAAAATTTCTTTTCCTGTTTAAATGGCACCAGCACCTGGAAGCAAAACATATTGCTCAATGCAATGATAATCGGAAGAAAGGATAATGCCTGCATCAACGGAATAGCTGATAAAAAACTTTCTCCGGCAATAAGCCGTATGATCTCTGGTGCCAGTAAATATAGTCCGCAGCAAACTGGCAATCCTGCCACCAGTATAAACTGGAGAAATTTTTCAAGCTTTTCTTTTATTTCATTTTCCCTTCCTTCTCCTGCTAAAAAAGACATACGGGCTATCAACACTGTGCTTAGTGCAATGATGATGGCCAAAAATATTTTTACCATTTTTAAAGCAGTTGTGTAATAGCCAACTGCCAGTTCATCATGTGTTAAGTGCTGCAGTATTATGGTATCAAAATTTACATAGAGGCTGATGGCAGATGAAGTAAGAAATAAATGCCATAA
Source organism: uncultured Chitinophagaceae bacterium (assembly GCA_963814445.1). Classification (GTDB taxonomy): domain Bacteria; phylum Bacteroidota; class Bacteroidia; order Chitinophagales; family Chitinophagaceae; genus Ferruginibacter. The sequence goes on along the minus strand of CAWFCU010000010.1, from coordinate 62,179 downwards.
AGGAGCCAAATGCTTTTTCAGGTTGATGCCAGTACCGTTGAAGCTGTTTTCTTTTGCAAGTTTTGTTGCATTCATAAACGCTATAATGAGCATCCCAAAAGTGAATATACCATAATACACTTCGTAATCATTGCTTGTATTCACCAGCATAAAAAAACAAACCAGCATCAGCAGCCTTACAAATACAGTTCTTATGGCGGCAAATTTAAAATGCTCCATTCCCTGTATATACCATTCGTAAGAAAAAGAATTGATAAGAATATTGCAAAGTCCCAGCAGGTATAATAGCGGCCTGTCGTTCCAGCTTTTAAAAGTAACCAATACAAAAAGTGCCGCAGTGATGATGGCGATAATGGTCTGTAACATTATTAACTCCTTCACCAGTATCCCTCTTTTTAAAGTATTATTCCTGGTCATGGCAATTTCCCTAACTCCGTAAAAAGGGATACCAAAGGCAGCAACGATCATAAAGATCTGTGCTAAAAAATCAACATAGTTCACTTTGCCGAGGTTGGCAGGGCCAAGCACCCGGGTGATATAAGGATATGTTATCAGCGGCATCAACACCTGCGATGCAGCAATAAGCAGTTGGTAAACAAATTTATTTTTTAACTCAGCCACCAGTAAAAATTGATAATGGCGTAAATTATAACTCTATTTTGATAATCGGATTGAGCACCTGTTGATTTCCGGCTTTTTAACCCCGTCAGCCGTTAGAAACGCTGACGGCGGTTATAGCGGGAAACGAAGATTTGAAGTGCAATCTTTTTATTGTTACCCCAGAGCCTTAATTTTGACCCAATATGTCAGCAGAAAAAATTATAGGCGATTGGAAGAAAAAAAACTACAAGCCTTTGTACTGGTTAGAAGGAGAGGAGGATTATTATATCGACCTGGTGATGAATTATGCAGAACACAAAATTCTGCCTGAAAGCGAAGCAGGCTTTAACCTCTCTGTATTTTACGGCAAAGATGCTAACTGGAGCGATGTGGTGAATGCCTGTATGCGTTACCCGATGTTTGCAGAAAAGCAGGTGGTGTTGTTGAAAGAAGCCCAGCAGATGAAAGATATTGACAAACTGGAAGCTTATATAGAAAACCCTTTGGCCTCCACCATATTTGTAGTGAGTTATAAAGAGAAAACGCTTGATAAAAGAACGAAACTCTACAAGACCATAAAGAAAGATGGGGAAGTATTTACCTCTGAAAAGATAAGGGATTACAAGATGGTGGAGTGGGTAAAGGATTATGTAGGCCAGCAGGAATTTGAGATGACACCCAAGGCAATCGCATTATTAGTAGAATTTGTTGGCAACGATCTTAACCGTGTTACCAATGAGTTGGAGAAAGTAACAGTAAATCTTGGCACCAGGAAAAGTATTACAGAAGATGATATTGAAAAATATGTTGGCATCAGTAAAGAGTACAATGCTTTTGAATTGCAGAATGCATTGGCAGTGAAAGACATGGCGAAAGCCATTAAAATAATACAGTATTACGAAAGCAATCCCAAAGCAGCGCCGATACAATTGGTACTTCCTTCTATCTATAATTTCTTCAGCAAGCTGTATAGCATTTGCGGCATGGCCGATAAGAGTGAGAATGCTATAAAATCAATGTTCTATAATAACCCTTATGCTGCTAAAGATGCTATGAATGCTTTAAAATTATACGGTTATGATGGTGTGGAAAAAGCATTGTTGCTGCTGCATGATTACAATTTAAAAAGTATTGGTATTGGCAGCAGTAATGTAAGTGATGGTTCTTTGCTGAAGGAAATGGTGGTGAAGATGATGAAGTAAAAGCTGTTTACTTATAATGGACGATCAACCTGCTTTTTATGAATACAGAATGGCATTTTTTTGTAATGATATTTGCCTCCCTGCTTGTATTTTTTGCAATCATCAGGATTGTATTGCCCCGGCAATTGTTTTATCAGAAAATGAATAGTATAATTCTACTGTCGGTTGTTGTGGTTGTTATCGGAATGCTGTTTGGTAAATATGGCGCTTCCTTAGGTTTACCCTGGTGGGTATATTATCCTGTACCCATGTTTATGACTGTTTTTCTTCCTCCTTTGGTATTGAAATTAAAAGGCAAAAGACTCATCTTGTATTTGCTGTTAAGCTTTTTGTCAGCGCCATTTATTCATGTATTATTTTCATTTTTGTTAGGCTGGCAGGAGTATATGCCTTTTTGGGAAATACCTTCTATACATTCCTTGTTGTACTAAAAACTTTATGAGTATTTATTATTCAAGTAATTGTTATTTATCCCGCCAATACTTCCATCGCCATCTCCTTATCCTTCCCCAACTGCTCCTTCAATTCCTCCAGCCCATTAAACTTTTGCTCATTACGCAGGCGTTTGTAAATATGCACAGTTAATATGCTGCCATAAATTTCTTTATCAAAATCAAAGATGTTTACTTCAATCATCCTGTTCACACCTTCCACAGTTGGCCGAACTCCAATGTTCATCATGCCTGAATAGACAACTGACGACTGACCACCGACTACTGAAGATCACCACTTAACTCAACTTTTGCGGCATAAACACCATTCCCCGGAATTAATTTTTTATCTTCTGTTATCTGCAAATTAGCCGTTGGATAGCCAATTGTCCTGCCCAATTTATTTCCTTCTATCACCGTGCCGCTGAAGAAATAAGGATAACCCAAATATTCATTGGCGGTTTCAATATTTCCTTTTTGCAATGCCTGCCTGATGATGGTGGAGCTGATGGTATTTTCTTCCAGCATAAATCCCGGAATCTCTTTTACTATATAATTAAACTCCTGGGCTTTATCTTCCAGCAAAGCAAAATCACCACTGCGGCTTTTGCCAAAGCGATGGTCGTGGCCGATGATGATGGTATGTGGATGAAATGTTTTTACCAAAAAATTTTCAATGTATTCTTCAGCAGATTGCAAAGAAAATGCTTCTGTAAAAGGCGTAATCACCAAATGCTGAATACCGTATTTTTCCAGTAACGAAATCTTTTCCTGTAAAGAATTCAGCAGGAAGAGTTCATGCTGGCTGGCTGCAATCACTTGCCTTGGATGTGGATGAAAAGTAATGATAACCGTTTCACCATTCACTTTTGTTGCCTCATTCAGCATCAGGTTCAGTATCTGCTGGTGGCCTTTGTGCAAACCATCAAAAGTGCCGATGGTAACCACCGCATTTTTAAAAACCGGCAGGTTGTTGATATCAGTATGTACAGTCATAGTAAAGTGGTGCAAAACTAATTGATAATTATTAATTGATAATTGATAATTGAAATTTAGTTTTGCCCCACAAATTTATCTATGAGCCTTTACAGTAAACGAGGGGTTTCTGCACAGAAAGAAGAAGTACATGCCGCCACCAAAAACCTTGACCAGGGCCTTTTTCCCAATGCTTTTTGCAAAATATATCCTGATTATCTTGGGAATGATGATAATTGGGTGAATGTGATGCATGCCGATGGCGCAGGTACCAAAAGTATATTGGCTTATCTGTACTGGAAAGAAACCGGTGATATTTCTGTTTGGAAAGGCATTGCACAGGATGCTATTGTAATGAACCTGGATGACCTGCTTTGTGTGGGCATTTATGATAATATTGTTTTCAACAGCACCATTGACCGTAATAAACATTTGATTCCGGTGAAGTGTTGTCCAAATTATCAATGGCTCACAGGAATTATTTGATACGTTAAAAAGTTTTGGTGTAAACATTCATTATCTCGGTGGTGAAACGGCTGATGTAGGTGATGTGGTAAGAACTGTGGCAGTAAATGGCACCATGACCTGCCGCTGGCCAAAAAATAAAATTATCAGCAATGATAAAATAAAACCCGGTGATGTGATTGTTGGCTTTGCCAGTTACGGACAAGCTAATTATGAAACGGCTTATAACAGTGGTATTGGCAGTAATGGATTAACAAGTGCAAGGCATGATGCGTTGAGTAAATTTTATGCAGAGAACTTTAAAGAAAGTTATGATAATAATTTGCCGGAAGAAGTTGTTTATATTGGGAAAAATAAATTAAGCGACCCGGTTAATGTTCAATATTCAATGCTCAATGTTCAATACTCAATTGGGCAAATGCTATTGTCGCCTACAAGAACTTATGCGCCAGTTTTAAAACAACTACTGGAAAATCATTTTGATAAAATACATGGCCTTATCCATTGCAGCGGCGGCGGACAAACCAAGTGCATGAAATATTTGCCCGGTGATTTTAAAATTGTAAAAGATAATTTATTTGCTGTGCCACCAGTGTTTCAAATCATTAAAGACAACAGTGGCAGCAGCTGGAAAGAAATGTATGAAGTGTTTAACATGGGCTGCCGGTTGGAAATTTATTGCAATGAAGCAGATGCTGCATTGATGATTGATACAGCAAAATCATTTGGTATAGATGCACAGGTGATTGGAAGGGTGGAGGAGTCTTCAAAAAAAGAATTGGTGATTAAGGCGAATGGAGAGGAGATTGTTTATTAAGGAAGGTACAATCCAAATTGCTTAAAATGATGCGTAAAATGTTTGCCGTGAAAAACCAGCCACTCATTGTAATATAATTCGCCAAAGCCGGGATGCACAGAAGTAATGCCTTCTGTTTTAAAATATTCTTCAAACGCCTCCAGTTCTTTATTTAATGCAATAATCGCTTCTTGTAAATCAGCAAATGATGTTGCTGCCGGGTCATTTTTTTTACAGGTGTTTTTATACCCATTGGTATTTCTGCATCACTATAAATCATAAACTACTTTCTCTTTTCAATTTCTTCTTTTGTAAGTGTGCATTCAGTTTTCTTTTTTCCATTGGTGTATTCTATAGTTACCACCAAGTGTTCCAGTATTTGCAGTGGCGTTAATGAACCCCAATTAGGTAGAGTGTTGACCTGGAGTTTCGATAAACAATCATTCAAATTTCCCCTGTCATAAATATCTATAAACTTATTCATTGCCCTTTGTTGTAATGAAATTCCAATGCACCGCTCGGACAAAATTTTACCTGCTGTTCGATTTTATCAGCAGGAGCGCCATCAGGATTGATCCATTTTTTTATTCGTGGATTAAATACCATCGGCATCTGTGTCCAGCATCTTGTGGAGTGTTGACATAACTCCGGTTTCCAAACCACCGTTATTTCTTCATTGGCATATTTTATTTGTTTGGTATCGCCATCTCTAAAAACAAATGTCCGCACTTTAATATCAGCTCTCTAATATTTTTGATACGGGACAAAGTTTAGCAATTTCCTGCAGCCTCAATTTTTGTTCATCACTCACAGGAGATGTAAATAAAATATCCCTGTCAATGATAGTGGTTGTTTTTTCATCTTTTGTTTCCTGGTAAAGATTTGTATTGACAGTGATGGAAGGTATGTCCCAACTCTTTCTGTCAATGTACATTCTTAAGGTTATTAATGTACAGGAAGCTAAAGAAGAAAGCAATAATGTAAAAGGATCTGGCCCGGTATCCTGTCCGCCGGCTACTAACAGGCTCATCGGAAATAAATTTCCATTACGCCATTCAATGTTGCATTGGTATTTTGTGGTGCCGATGGTGCCATGTACCGGTTTTTCCATTTTGTATTTCATAAGTGAAGATTTAATAACCCGACGGCGGCTTTTAGCCCCGACGGAGGTTAGTAAGGTGTTTTATAATAAAACGTTCTATTATAAACAACCGCCGTCAGGGTTTTCAACCGCTGACGGGGTTTAGTAAAAGTTTTTTTTAAAAAGATCTTTATAACTTATCACTTCTATCTTCTTGTCTGCAATAGCAGCCTTCACTTTTTCACTGGTAAACAGATCAGTAACGCCCTGCCTGTCTGCCGCCACATTTTCATAACCAATATGATGTACGGCTCTCAATTCTTCGTTATCAAAACCCGGGTGATCAAGAAACATATAGGTTTTACCCGGCTCTAATTTATCAAGCATTTTAATAAAACTTTCTTCTTTTTCTGCTGCTGTTTTTGATGGGCCATCATACCATACCTGTTGTACAGTATGATCCGCAAGGTCAATATCGATCTTATATTCCTTAGCCAGTTTCTTTGTCATTGCTTTTACATCATCTGCCAGTTCTGTACAACCCATGTGAGCCGATATATGACTGATACGTGGAATATTTTTCAATGCCCAGTTCTATCTGTGCCCTGAATTCCTGTTCAATATCATTGAGTTCCCATTTCACTTCTTTTAATGATTGGCCGGGATAATTTTTATTGGGCCAGCTCATTGGATAAAAATATCCGCTGCTGTCTCGTATACTTTTGCAATCAGTCAATGGCCGCCATTTTATATTATCCCATTCGCTGGTAATGGCTAAATGAATTCCTACATCCACTACCGGGATTTTCATTTAATAATTTTACCGCTTCAGGAAACCAGGGCGATGGCACAATAACTTCAATTGATCTTTCAATCCCTTCTTTATAACATTTTATCAGTGCTTCATTGCCTGAATGTGTGTAGCCCATATCATCTCCACGAATAATAAGGCGTGCAGGTTGTTGTTGCGACATAGCAGTCATCATAAAAAAGAAAATAAAGTAATGCAGAAAATATTTTTCATAATTGCAGAATGTAATTGCAATGTACGAAAGCCATTGATTATTTGCTAAGGGCAATGCTGTTAAGTTAAAAGATATTTCGCCGAAAATATAATAAGGTTATTAATTATTCTTAAACAAATGGCAGAGTTATTTTCTTAGCCCCGTCAGGGGCCTTATATTGGTAAAAAACGAAGAGAAATATTAAAATGCCGTAGGCATGATAGAAATATTAAAGACCTGTCGTGCCTACGGCACTCTTTTATTTGTTCAATGTTTTTTCTACCAATATCTTGCCTCTACGAGGCATTTCAGATTAACTGAACCAAAGGGCTATTATAAATACTTTTCTACTAAGGTTTGTTTAAACCTTAGTAGAAAAGACAATAAAAATGTGTGACCTTATTTTAGTAAAGTGGGAATCCTTACTTCAATTCGGTACCAGGTATTTCATACATAGGCTTGCTTACTGTTTCATTATAAAAAATAACTTTTACATGATATTCTGCCGCATCATCTTTTAGTGTTATAAAATCTTCCTGCTGTTCTCTATCATTTATCAGCAACTGCATATTACCGGCACCTTGTTTTTGCTGGTAAGTAATATGATACATGGTATCTTTAAACCGGTAATCAATTTTTACTTCACTCCATTCTTCTGGCAAACATGGATTAAAAGAAAGCGTATCGCCTTTTTTCTTTATGCCGATAAACCATTCGGTGATCAACTGGTAAAACCATCCGGCAGAACCTGTGTACCACGTCCATCCTCCACGTCCTTTGTGCAATGGCTGTGCATATACATCCGCCGCAATCACATAAGGCTCCACTTTGTAAGTGCTCACTGTTTCTGCACTGTTACCATGATTGACAGGGTTTATCATCTGCAATAATTCCCATGTTCTTTTTTTATCTCCCAATGCTGCAAAAGCCATTGTTAACCATACCGCAGCATGTGTATATTGTCCGCCATTTTCTCTTACGCCGGGCACATAGCCTTTTATATAGCCTGGGTTCATCGCAGATTTATCAAACGGCGGATTGAACAACTGTATGATCTCTTCGTCTTTCTTTACGAGTTTTTTATAAGCAGATTCCATTGCGATGCCTGCTCTTTTTTCTTCGCCACCTTTTGATAATACCGACCAGCTTTGTGCAATAGAATCTATCTTACATTCATCATTTACATGAGAACCTAATGGTGTACCGTCATCAAAGAATGCCCGTTTGTACCATTCGCCATCCCAGGCATTTTGTTGAATGCTGTTCTTTAATTTTTCTGCTTTTTCTTTACATTCATTTGCAAATGCAATATCATTTCTTAAAGTTGCTGTATCAATAAAACGCAGTAGAATATCATAAAGAAAAAATGCCAGCCAAACGCTTTCTCCCTTACCATGTTCACCTACTTTATCCATGCCATCGTTCCAGTCGCCGGAGCCCATCAATGGTAAACCATGTACGCCAACAGTAAAACCATTTTGAATCGCTCTCACACAATGCTCATACAATGTTCCCGTTTCATCGGAACGTATAGGCAGATCAAAATAAGATTCTTCGCCGGCATTCAGCCATCTTCCTTCTAAATAATGTATCTGTTCATCCAGTATTCTTTCATCGTTGGTATGTTCAATATACCTGCAGGTTACAAAAGGCAGCCACAAATAATCATCGGAACAGGTTGTACGTACACCTCTTCCCATTGGCGGATGCCACCAGTGCTGTACATCGCCTTTTTTAAATTGTCTTGATGCACATAACAGGATCTGTTTTCTGGCTATCTGAGGTTCCGCATACATCAGGGAAAGAATATCCTGCAACTGATCCCTGAAACCAAATGCTCCGCCGGATTGATAGAAACCACTTCTTGCCCAGATACGGCTTGCCAGTGTTTGATAGTTCAACCAGCCATTGGCAAGGAAATCAATACTTCTGTCAGGCGTGGTTATCTGTACGTTAGTTAATGTTTTTTGCCAGTAATCTTTTACCTGCTTCAATGCATTTTGTGCAGCCATTTTACCCTCAAATCGTCGAACCATTGTTATGGCATCATTCCTGTCAGCACCAGCGCCCAGCCTGAAAATAACTTCCTTTTCTTCTCCATCGGCTAACTCAACAGTTACCTGTATGGCAGCACAGGGATCTAATGCAGCACCTGTTTTGCCAGACAATCTTACTCTTTTCATTGCATCAGGTTCACTCATCGTTCCATTCCTTCCTATAAACTCACTTCGGTCTGTTGTATAATTCCTGTTGCCATCATCAACATCAAAAAATGCAACCCTGCCATCCAGTGCAGTATTATATTTATTGCTTGCCAATATCGCACCACTGGTTGTATCCGATTCTGTTATTACATGCATGATAGATTTTGAACGCAGATCACCCAGCACCCATTCCATATAACCTGTAACAGATAATTTCCTGGTTCTTTTCGATTGGTTTTTTAGTTTGATGGAAATGAACTTTATATTCTCTTCCAAATGAGTGAACACCGTCATTTCAGACGCTATGCCATTTTCTGCATGTACAAATGTGCTGTAGCCAAATCCATGTTTTGTTACATAAGGCAGATTGCTTTTACATGGTAGTGGGGCAGGAGACCAGAAAACACCACTTGCTTCATCCCTGATGTAAAATGCTTCACCCTGCAGATCACAAACCGGGTCATTGTTCCAGGGTGTTAATCTTAATTCATGTGCATTTTCCACCCACGTGTATGATTGGCCGCTTTCAGTAATGATGCAGCCAAAATTATTATTCGCCAACACATTTACCCATGGAGCCGGCGTATTTTGTTTGGCTGATGTATTGATAATATATTCCCTGCCATCTTTTGAAAAGCCACCGGTGCCATTAAAAAAAGCAAGGTCGGTTTGTAGTGAAACAGGTGTATCAATAATTTCATCAGTACTTGTTGGAACGATGTATGGAATATTATTCTTCGTTTTAATTTTCCTGTTCACCTGTTCTTCCAATGAACCTGCGCTGTCTGATATTACAACATGTGCCACTGTTTGAAAAAGTATCCTGTCTTCATTGGAAACCTGGTCTGCAGAGCGGATAAAAATGCCACCGGGTTTATCTTTAATATCGATTGAAATACCGGGTACAATAAAGCTCATAATTTCATTTTGTAGTTCCTGCCGGTAGCCACCATGATCGTCATTAATAATTACGAGGTCAACAACCAATCCTTTTAAACGCCAGTAAGCATGAGCCTGCACCATGTGTTTAACCAGGTCAATATTTTCTGAATCTTCTATCATCACCAACACAATGGGCAGATCACCTGATATTGAATAACCCCACAAACCAGACTGGCTGGAGTGATTTTTTACAATGATGGAAGCATCAGCTCTTAAAGAAGCATTGGGAAAAATGATGGAGCTGGCCAGTTTTGCATACAACTGTGCGTCGCTTTCCATAGCATTTATCTGGCGGAGAATTACCTGGCTATGTGTCCATGATAATTCAATCACACGGCTGGTCATATACCTGTCCTGGTATTTGTCAATTAAATGATTACAATATTCTTTTGTTTCTGCAATTCCATATATCAGGTCTGCAATCATTGATTCGCCGGGCTCAATAGTAATAGTATATTTGATGGCAACGATCGGATCTAATACAGCGCCATCAGTACCGGATAAAACAGTGCCCTTGATCAAAGCATTGGGATTATGAATTGTTTTTCTCCTGCCAATAAAGATACTTCTGTCAGTTTCGTAAGAAATATCTTTCACTTTTGCATTCTGCATTTTCATCAGGTGAAACATGAAAGGAGGTTTTTCATTGTCAGACCTCGGCCTTCTTGAACAAAGGATGGCATTTTTATTTTTAATAATTTCTGTTTCAATAAATAATTTACTAAAGGCAGGATGCAATTCATCTGCTATAGCCGGTGCCAATACCACTTCTGCATAGCTGATGATCTCAATATTCCTTTGCTTTCTTGAGCGGTTGTTGATATGTATCCTTCTTAATTCAATATCATCTTCAGGCGACACAACAATTTCTGTATGTGTTTCCAAAGCAAAATCCTTTCTTCTGAATTCTGCTTTTCCCAGTGAAAAAACGGCTTCGTAATTTTCTGAACGCACCAAACTTGGCTGGTAAGCATTTGACCATACGGCATCGTTGTCCAGGTCACGGATAAAACAGAAAGAACCAGTATCATCACAGGTACTGTCCTGGCGCCAACGGGTGAGTGCAATATTTTTCCAGCGGCTGTAACCACCACCGGCATTTGTTACCATCACATTGTAATTGCCATTAGAAAGCAGTTGAACTTCAGGAGCCACTGTGCCTGGCGTATTGATGATACGCATGGGTGTCTCGTTGCCTGTGCTTACACTTGCTGCATCTGAAACGTGTACCGACGGCACATAGAAAGTGGCAATTCTTGGTATTCTTTCCTGTAACAAGAGCAACGTGGTTTTTACTTCCACATTGGCTTCAAATCTTTTTTGCATTGGCTTGTCAAGCAGCAAATAGGCAAGCGAAAGGAAAGACATTCCCTGGTGATGCGCCATAAAGGATTGTATGATGGCATTTGTTTTACGGCGTTGTAATCTTATGCTGGTATAATCTATTGCTTCATAAAAACCATACTTCCCTTCAAAACCATTTTCTTTTAGTACCTGTAGATTTTTATATGATTCTTCGGGTGCCACCATTAATGACATCAATGTTGAATACGGAGAAATAACAAGGTCTTCACCAAGCCCACGTTTAAAACCAAGGCCGGGCACACCAAAGGCACGGTATTGATAATTGAGTGATGCATCAAACAGGTTATAGCCGGATTCAGAAATGCCCCATGGTACCCCACGTTTTTTTCCATAATCAATTTGTTTTTGTACCACAGCTTTGCATGTCTGGTCAAGCAAAGTATTTTCATACGATGGCATTACCAGCATCGGCATCAGGTATTCAAACATCGAGCCGCTCCACGACAGTAAAACAGGCATAGAACCTGCATTCGTCAATTGCCTTCCCAAAGCAAACCAGCAATCCTGCGGAATTTTCCCCTGTGCTATTCCAATAAAAGCACCCAGCCTTGCTTCTGATGCCAACAGGTCATAGTAACTGTTATCCCGGCGTTGTTCATCTACGTTGTACCCGATTGATAAAAGATTTTGTGATCTATCATAGAGGAACTTGTATTCAATATTGGCAAATTCATCACACTTCATTTCAACAAGGTCAATGTTTGCAAATAGTTCGATCAATATATTCTGTGCTGCAATAATTTGTTTTTTAAGATCAGGTAACACATCTTTTTGCTCCAGCAGATTATTATTGAGTTCATACAATTCATTAAATGTAGGAATGTAGTTCAGCTCACTCACCATCATATTACCCAGCCAGGGAACCAGCGATGATAATTTTTCAGAAAGATCATAGATCTGTATGCTGACTTTATCCACCCATTCGTTTTGCGGCAGGTCAATTTGCAGAACAATTACCTGTAGTTTATCAATGGCAATTTTAAGTGAGATAAGATCAGCAGGTTTATTCCTGCATAGATCCTCCACTTCCGATTCCAATACTTTTACCTGTACATTATCATCAGATTCCTCCAACATGATCCTTATCGAATCCAGCAGACCTTCAAAATATCTTCCAGGAATTATTTTATGATTTCTTATCTCATTAACGCCTTGTTTCAACGTAAGCAAATGACCGGCAAAATTTCCACTGTCAACTGTAGAGATATATCTTGGCCGGAGTGGCTCCAGTGTTATAGTATTATACCAGTTGTACAAATGATTTTCGTACCGCTCCATTTTATCAAGTGTGGCAATAACGTTAGTGGTACGTTCCATCATTTTGCTGGCAGTGATGTAGCCAAAATCATACGCCGCAAGATTTGCCAGCATACTCAATCCTATATTAGTTGGAGAAGTTCTGTGTGCTATTCTTTCAACTGGCTCTTCCTGGTAATTATCAGGAGGAAGCCAGTTATCTTCTTTACTTACAAAGGTTTCAAAGAAGAACCAGATCTTCCTGGCAGTTTTATACAGGAATGCAATTTCATCCACTTCCAGATGTGTCTTCTTTGCTGTAACAGGGAAACTGATAGTTCGGGTGATGTAAGGAGAAGCAAACCATAAAATAAGAAAGGGAAGCGCTACAGCAAATGTTACCGGGTTATATAGTAACAGGTAAATAAAAAGTGATACAGATAATAAAACAGGAAACCACATTCTCAGGTATTCGCCTGCAATATTTGCATAACTGTTTTTGCCAGCTTTCCCGAAAGGGTTCCATTGCAATAAATTTCTTCCGGAAATATAAACCCGCCATAAAGTTTTAATAATGGCGGTTGCATTTATATACGCTTCATAAGGAAGACAAATCAATGTTACAATATGCTGAATAAATTGATTGACAGAAGTGCGGATAGAGAAAATAATATGCTGTTTCCATAATTCATCTTTTGGCTTAAAAAATACCTGCCCTACCAGCGAAATAATCGAAGGAAGGATAATGATTGCTGTAATCACCAACGTCCAGAACCAGGAAGAAGGCGAGAGGAGCCAGCCATATAATAACAATAATAAAATACTGATGGGTACAAGGCTGCGGCGCAGGTTATCAAATATTTTCCACTTTGAAAGTAGGGAGATGGGATTCTTTTTTAATTTTCTATCTCCACCTGGTACAAATGGTAACACCCATGTGGCTATTTGCCAGTCGCCACGTATCCAGCGATGCCTTCTTTGTATATCGGTGCTGTATTGCGAAGGATATTCCTCATACAACTGCACATCACTCAATAAGCCGGCTCTTGCATAACTTCCTTCCAGCAGGTCATGACTCAATATCCTGTTTTCAGGAAACGCATTATGAAATACTGTTTCAAAAGCCTTTACATCATAAATGCCTTTGCCAATAAAAGATCCTTCTTTAAAAAGATCCTGGTACACATCTGATACCGCTTTTGTATAAGGATCTGTTCCTTCATCATTGGAATGGATTTTTGCAAACAAACTACTGTTTTGCCCCGGTAATGTATTGGAAACACGGGGTTGCAAAATCGTGTAGCCGTCTGTAACCCTTTTTTTCTTCGTTGAATATTTAGGATGATTCAGCGGATGTGCCATGGTACCGATCATCTTTATCGCAGCTTCACGGGGCAATTGTGTATCCGTATCAAGTGTGATAACATATTTTATTCCGAGGTAGGTTGCTGCATCACCTGTTATCACCGAAAAATTTTGTTGCTCATCATTTATCAGCAAGGCATTCAGATGGGCCAATTTGCCACGTTTGCGTTCGTAACCCATCCATGATTTTTCTTTGGCGTTCCATTTTCGTGGACGGTGAAAAAGAAAAAATATATCATTATTAATTCTGCCATACTTGCGGTTAAGAGCAATAACTTTCTCTTCTGCCAATTTTACAATCTCGTCATCACCTTCCAGTTTTTCTTCCTCTTGCATCTTTAAAGTCAGTAAGCAATGCAAAGTGAAGATTATCATGCCTGTTGGCAAGAAAACGAACTTCCATATCCTCCATCAATTCATCTACATCATTGTTGCTGCTGATGATGGTCGGTATCACAACCATTGTTTTGTATGCTGAAGGAATACCTTTTGAAAAATCCATTTTTGGTAACAGGCAGGGCCTTGCAAATATGGTGACAAACCAATTGATGATTGACAATGCCAGTTGGCTTACACTCAACACAGAAAATACCGCTACTGTAAACAGCATCCATTTGGGTATGCCCTCATGTTGCAGTTTTGTAACAAGGCTCCAGGAAAGCAATGCAGTAATTATCCATATCGCACCACCGTATCCAGACAATGGCAATACATTAAATACTTTCCTGGCTTTTTCAGCAAACGATAATTTTACTTTTGCATATTTCTCTACCTGTCTTACTCCTTTATCAATGAGATAATAACCAATATGATTGTTTCTTTCATCATCAGGAATATCTCTTGAAGAAAGTTCAACTACTTTTTCAGCAATTTCCAATTCTGACAGGTAACTCTTTTTAGCAATGCGTTCTACAGAATGGCGGTAATGGTCACGGGTGCTGAAATCCATTAATGGATAAGTTGCATCTTTCTTTAAAATATTTTCAATCAAACTTGTCTCTTCAACAAATTCACGCCAGTCATTGGTGTTTAAAAAACGAAGGCTGTTAATGCTGTTACTGATTGATAATTGATCGGCAGCCTGTTTCTGGTTTTCCATATGCACCATTTCGGCTATGTTGTACCCAGTATCTGCCAATTGCTGTTCAAGCCAGTTCAATGGTAATGCCATAGCAGTACCTTTTTCCTGCAGCTGTCTTGTAAACTCTGCAATAAAAGAGCTATCCATCGGCGGATTTGCCCTCGCCATATCTGCAATTACCAGCACCAGATTTTTCGGTTCTTTTTCCAGTGTTTCTGTCAATTCATCTGCCCAGTAATTAGCATAGTTCTTACTTTCAATATCAACTGCAATCTGTATCGAGATCCTACGCAGGTTTTCAATCAATGCCAATCGCAGCATGATGGGTATGGCCCACAATTCTCCAATTTTTAAAGTAGTGGTGGTTTGGTATGATTTAATAAAACGGATAAGGCTTTTTAAATTCACACGGCCATCAGTATGAGAAATTATTTCAACTGCAATATGATATACTCTTGGAAAGCCTGCGTAGTCACCGGCAATCAATTGTGGCAATCCTTTGCTATAGCCTTTTGGTAAATGTTTTTTACCTGTGTATACCTGCTCTTCTATTAAATAAAAATTGTCCAGCAGCCATTCGCCGGCCGGAACCACCCTGTTATTTTGCTTAACGGATTGCGTCAACATTCCATGCACATCCAGTAAAACATCTTCGTTTTCAGCCAGTCTTTTTAAAAGATGCTCTGCAGGTTCTTCTTTTACCGTGGTATGGCTTTAGGCTAAAGTTTGTGCATATTGAGCCAACTGTTCCTCAGTAAATAATTCAGAACGTAATGGGGCTTTTTCATTTGCATATTCTTTGATGCGGTTGAAGCCAAAAAAGGGAATAAAGATATTTTTCTTCAGTGACGCAATGGCCTGGGGAAGAATTTCAAAAATATCTTTTGATGGTGTTTTTTTTTGAGGCACTTGCTGTATGGTTTAAATGCACTGGTGATTACTCAATTCAGAATTACACTAATACCATGCCGCCACCTGCATAAAACTCTCAAGGCGTTTTAAAGCCCGATAATAGTAGAACAGAAAGGAAAAAGACAAGTGTGGAATAAACAGTATTGGGAAAATAAATCGTGGAAATTAGTCTACATATTTTTCCAAACTGTCATATTCAAGGCACAATAAAAGAAGTGTTAACTAAATGGAATGTAGTTTGATATGCCAGAAGCAAAATATTAACAATGATCAATTTTACTCCTCCAATCAAGGCATCTTTATTTATTTCTTTTGTTTACATCATTTGTTTCCAGCTTTTTTTACAATCTGGAAATTATATTTGGCTGTATCCTGCTAATGTTCTTTTCTTTATTTGTTCCATTCTGTACATTATTTTTTTGAACAGAAGAACGAATTCTAAATTAAACATGATGGCATTAACCGGCAAAGGGATGAAGCTAAGCCTTATATCCTCATTATTATCATTTGCAGGCGCAACGATTGTATTTTTTATAACTTATTACTTTCTTCCGGAAGCAAAAAACTCATATTTGGTTCTTAAAAGCGTAAAAGAATCTTTACCATTGATCTTTGCCAATTCGTTCCTTGTAAATCTGGTACTTGGGGGTTTGGGCGCTTTTTTAACTGCCGGCTTGATGAATGAAAAAAACTATCAAACTATTTCCAAGCCATTGCCTTCTGTAAAGAATTAAGCTTTGTATCTGTTTATTTAGGACAATCTAATTTTACAGCATACCTGCTCCAATCATCATAAGCATCAATACGCAAAGCAGTATTGCCATTTACAGAAAGCCAGCTAAACTTAATAAAGAACAGATCTTTTTTTGGAAGCTTTACCTCGTAATAATAATAGCCGGCCAATGTTTTGCCATCACAAGTTTTCAGCAATTTGGCTTTAAATGGTTTGCTGCCAAACAAGCTGTCAATTATATATTTTGGGGATAGCTCTTTTGATGGTGAACTGATAATGCTGAAATTGGTATATCCCATGCGTGGGCCTTTCAGCATAAGGTTCCATTTCACAGGTTTTTTATCAGCCTGCATAAAACTTTTGCCTTTAATGGTGATATCAGCAGTGCCGGAGCGGTAAAAATTAATAGCGGTATCATCGCTCATTATTACCCTGTCTTCCTTCCACTTTACAGGGAATTTTTTGTTCCAGTCGCCCACATTACTGTAGCCGGTGCTGTCGTATAAAAATTTCTTTATTAAATCATACAATTCCACTTTTGGCAATTGGGCATTGGCAGTAATGCTGCCAAGTGTACAAAAAATGAATAATAGCTTTTTCATGCTTTTAAAGATAGAATGAAAATTTGAGAAGTGCAAGGCTGTTTAGTAAAAGGATTTTCTTACAAACCAGCCTGGCAACAAATTATCTCTTAGCGTTCTTTGTTCCTTTGTGGGAAACATCAAAAACCACTTTCGCTCCTGACAACGTTTCCGTAACTTTTAGGTTTACTTAACAACAGGTGATTTAGTTTTGAGCCGGATTGCTAAACCACAATTATGAAATACATTTTTACCAGCATCATTGCCCTCTTTTTTCAGTTGCCATTTGCTGCACAGGAAAAAAATATTGCGTACTACACTGCAAAAGCTCCTTTTAAAATGCCTGTAGTTCCGTTGCCAACATTCAGCGACAAAGTATTTTCAATAAAAGATTATGGTGGAGTGGGAGATGGCAAAACATTGAACACAGAAGCTTTTGCAAAAGCCATTGAAGCCTGTACTAAAGCAGGTGGTGGCAAAGTGGTTGTTCCTGCAGGTAAATGGATCACTGGCCCTATTCAATTAAAAGCTAATGTGGACCTGCATACAGAAAAAAATGCGCTTGGTACAGTTTACTGCTGACCGTACACAATATCCCATCATCAATATGAATGGCGATGGAAAAACTTTTGTGGTGGCTTCACCTGTATATGCTTACAAAGCAGATAATATTGCCATCACCGGCGAAGGTGCTTTTGATGGTGCAGGCGAAAGCTGGCGGCCTGTAAAAAAGAATAAAGTAACTGCCGCAGTGTGGGAAGACCTGAAGAAAACAGGCGTGGTAAGTGAAGATGGAAAAATATGGTGGCCAACCTATGAAGCGATGAAAGGTGAAGAGACTGTACAGCGTTTAAAAGAAAAGAAAGATGCAACAGCCAATGATTATTTACAGGCAAGGGATTTCCTCCGCCCATACATGGTGTATTTTATACAGTGCAAAACTATTTTGGTAGAGGGCGTTACTCTACGAAACTCACCCAAGTTTGTTTTTTATCCTAACCGTTGTACCGACCTTACCATTAATGGTGTATCTGTATTCAATGAATGGTGGGCACAAAATGGCGATGGCATTGATATAAGCGCCTGCAAAAACGTAGTGGTATACAATACATGCTTTAAGCGTGGGTGATGATGGTATTTGTATGAAAAGCAGCCGTGGCAGTAAAGCTGCCGGTGAAGCACAATTGCAGAATATTTTAATTGCCAATTGTGTTGTTTACCGGGCACATGGTGGTTTTGTTATTGGCAGCAATACCGATGGTGGTATGCAAAATATTTATGTGGTGGATTGTGATTTTGATGGCTCTGATATTGGCATCCGTGTAAAGAGCAACCCGGGCAGGGGAGGATTGGTAAAAGATATTTACATTGACAATATCAGGATGAAGAATATAAAGGAAGAAGCAATATTGTTTACTACTTATTATGAAGATATGCCTGCAGGCAAAACTGCCGCTAATAATAATGGTGGCGAAGCAGTGGATGATAAAGTACCACACTTTACACAGTTTCATATCAGCAATGTACAATGCGAAGGCGCTGAAACCGCCATTTCAATACGAGGGCTTACAGGAATACCTGTTGACAGTATTTATTTTGATAACGTGAGCATCACTGCTAAAAAAGGATTTGTATCAACAGATGCAAAAGATATTTTTTTAAATAAGGTTACGTTGAATACGGCTACACCGTTGTTTAAAATGAAGAACAGTAGTAATATATTGCTGGATGGAAAACCGGTTACAGAGTAAGATCAGATCGACCCCATAATAACAGGCCCTGCAATTGCAGGGCTTTTGATATTTGGAAATTCTTTTGCTAATGAAGCACTGTTACATTTACACCAGGCAATACCGTTATACTTCCCGGTGGTACCACCTTTAATGTATTACAGGTAACATTTGCATCAACAGTAATATTTGTTGTAACAATTACGTCGGCATTGGGGAGTGGTACAGCTCCGTTCTCCCAACTGGCAGGGTTGCTCCAGTTACCGGCTGCAACCGTTCTGTAAGCATCCGCATTAAACTTATACAGGTATTTTGCCCTTATTATATACCATGATGAATCCCTGTAGATAAGCTTACCCGTAAAGCCACCTTTTATTTCTTTGGGTAGGCTGCTGTCTTTTTTAAGAAAATATAATTTATTAGCATGCCTGTACAGCAAGTCTCCTGTGGGGCTTAGGGCAACGATTGTACTATTATCCCCAAAGAAAGTTATCTGCCGTTCACTGCCACTGCTATCTCTTATCCATATCTGTAACTGACCAGAAGTGCCGGGTTTGTTATAAGCAATACGCTTGTTGGTCATAACAAAATTATCAGGAGCAAGTGGGGTAAAGCTAGTTTGTGGTTGATTAAAAAATTGGCTCAACAATATATTGGAAATGCCATTTTGTAATATAATATGCGATGAGTTTTGAGCATTATTGCGTCCGGAAAATATCAACCATTCTCCATCGGTAACAGGGGTAAATACCTGCTCTGAACTAACCGGAAGAGGGTTAGGCCCTCCAAGTGATACAGAATGTCCGTCCTTCCAGGCTCCCATTCCTAAGTTATCGTTGGTAACATAAATAACCAGGCCATTGGGAGATACAGAACCACCTTCACCCAGGCTTCCAATGCCATTGACCACTGTCCACTCCTGCCGGGTTTCCATATCCCTCAGGTAAATATCATACCCATGTATACCCGGTTGTAACCACGTATGAGTGTAACGTAAATATTTGCCAGCGGCACTTCCACCAGCTATGTTTACATAAAGACTGTCATTTGTCCATTCGTAATTTGACCATATAGCTCCATATTGGGTAAGCTTACCAGAAGAAGTAGTTGAATAATAGTCGCCGGGAATAGGAGTGGGGTTTTGCCGCAAAGTATCAGTAATGAACATGTTGTTACTCCTGCTGCTGGCCCTTCCTTCAAATACTTTGTGGTAATTGTAGTCCAGCACAGCACCGGGTGAAGTATATACCGGAGTGAGGTAGAGATAATTATCTGCTACTATATCCCTTGACCAGTAATCACTGCGTCCCCATTTGTCAACTACCGAAAAATAGAAATTGCCTTCACCGACAGCAGCGGTGCTGATATTGATGATGGTATCTATTGTGTTGTTGTAAAAGGTGTCACTGTATATGTCGGATGACATATTATCCATTCTAAGCGCTACAATAGCCTTCGTGCTATCAGCGCCTGTAAAACTAGCTTTAATATGCAGGGAAGGAACAATGTTATCATTTAGCGAGGGAGCCACCAGGGTAATAACCCGGGGCCTGGGGGCATAAATGTATTCCAGTGAATCGGCTTTTTCATTACCCATAGCATCTCTTGCAATGAATGTAAGTGTATGGCTAACCCCTTGTTGTAAGCCGGCAACATTCACATATCCATAAAACAAACGGTCGTTATCAAAAATGAGTGTTGTAGTCCTTCCTTCAGTAACAGCCTGTACACTCGTTAATTCATAAACGGTAGAAACAAGAAATATTGCTGCATAGAAAGTACTGTCTGTAACAATAGATCCCCCGGCTATAACAGGTTCGGGGGCATAAATATTAAAGTTTATCTGTGCTTTTGCAGGCTGAATGATAAAACTTGCTGAAAGCAATAATAGGAATGCCAACAACTTAGTCATAGCAGGTTAATTTTGAAAGGGAAAGTTACAGTTTTCTGTGCATAAAGAAATATGCATTTGCGTAACCCCACACGAATCAGTTACGTAGACCTGCGCTGTCAATGATCAGCTTTCTGAAAGTTCTTTTACTATTGCCAGTGCTTTTGGAAACACATCATTAAAATACCCTGCAAATTCTTTATTCTCATCATCCATCGTCAGCACCACATCTAATTGTGTACCGCCATCTTTATCAGAAAGAAAGTAACGTTCGGTTGCATTTTTCCAGTTCTTTATTTCTTCCACTCCATCTTTTATTTCTCCCTGGTGCCGGAAGCTCATTTCGGTGTTGGGTATTTTCTTTTCTATAATGCCGAACATGCCAGCTTTACCGGGGGCAAGAAATGATATTTTAGCACCTTCCTCCCAGGTGCTTTCAGCATAAGAACCTTCCATAAAAGCGGCTGTCCATTTACGATAGGTATTATTATCCCATAATATTCCCCATAATTTTTCCCTGGGTGCTTTAATGTTGGTTGAATAGTTAAGTGTGATCATGACAAGGTTTTTTGTACTTAAAGATAGAAAGCAATTTATTTGCAGCCGGCGGCAGTCCGGTTTACTTTTACCCGGCATCAGGTATTTCTGTTTCCGCTAATCTTTTCAGTTTATCTAAAGATTCCTGCCAACCGAGATAACACATTTCTACAGGTATCACAGATGGGATGCCTTCCTGGATTATTTTAAGTTCAGTTCCGCATACAACTTCTTTTAGCCAAACAGAAGTGATCATTTCACCAGGTAAATTGGGGTCGTCAAATTTATCAGTGTGTTTAATAAATTCGTTTGGTTTTATCTCCAGGTATTCTCCACCAAAAGAATGACCATTACCTGTTGAAAAATTGATAAACGACATTTTGTAACTGCCGCCTGTTTTAAAATCCATTTCCTGTACGGTGCATAAAAATCCGTAAGGCGGTATCCACCACGCTAAAGCATTGGGATCGGCAAAGGCACGAAAAACTTTTCCTGGTTTTGCAGCAATTACCCGGTGTAATGTTACAGTGTTGTTTGTCATGATAATTTTTTTTGATTTTGTGATTATGTTTTTTAGTCCTTGCTTTTGTTTACACAAAGATAAAAAACACTTTACGGCAGGAGAGGGTGTGTGGCGACAAATGATAGGGTGGATTGCGGCGGCGTGTTATGAAGTAAAATAAAAATATGCTACTTCTTCTTTAATGATGCATCTATCATTCCTTTCAGCACTTTCAGGTCAATATCTTCCAGCTTATTTATGTAGAGGCAACCAACACCGGTTTTATGTTTGCCCAGTTTTTCAAGGGCAGCAGCCTGCTCTTTAATATTTACCATAAGGTATAATGACAGGTTCGTTTTACGGGGAGCAAAACCTATCAGGAGCCAATCAACTTCCCTGCCGGTGGTGGGGCTTTTGTATCGTTTATTACCAAAACCAATGATCGAGTTGCTCCATAATACCGGCTCCTCGCCACTTGCTTTTTTCATCATTTCCAACAGTACAAAACTGTCTTTACGTTTTTGTTCAGCGCTAAGGTTATTAATAAAATCCTCCACGCTTGCAGCCGTAGGTTTTGTTTTTATTACGGCAAGTTTTGATTTTTTTTCAGCCATTGGGAATTATTGTTTTGCTGCTTTTCTTTTTAAAATTAATGAACTGATAAGCGTTACGATCAACCCAACCGGTAAAATTTCCACATAGGTCATCATCGCATCAAACAATGGATTTTTATACATCACGACAAAACCTGCCATTTCTTTTGTTTCCTTATCTATTTCTGCCTGGCTTGCCCCGCTTGCTTTCAGTTCGTCAAGCATGTGTGCTGAATATTTTTTCTGCAAAATCGGGTATGAAAAAAAAGTAGTCGATCATCCAGGCAACAACATAAATGGTGGAAGCGATCAAAACGATCATGCTCCCTATTTTAAACGCTTTGCCAAAACTGATAACCCCTCCATTGTATTTATCCCTGTAATTACGAATGCCAACAAACACCAATGAAAAGGCGATGAGCATAGAAGCATACCCGATGAGCATACTTGTGCCATAATCAACATTGCCTTCACAATGGCTTATATAGTTGACAGTAGAGAGCATTAAAACAGAAACAATAATGCCTGCTATAAGCCCGTAGATGATAATATTCTTTTTCATTTTTTTATTTTTTGTTGGTGCAAATATGGCTATTGCACAGCTTTTTCCGGTCATACTTTCGGCTATTTTTTTGTTGTGCTGCTTATTTTCATACCAAAGTATGAGGCTTGTTTAAGGGATGAGATTTAACCTTCTTGCTTTTTCAACTGCCTGTATCCGTCTTTTCACATCTAACTTTTCAAAAAGATTTTGAATATGTGTTTTTACGGTGCTTAATGAAACGAAAAGTTTTGCGGCAATTTCCTGGTTGCTGTGGCCCTTGTGCCAATAAACCCAATATTTCCAACTCCCGTTTGCTTAGTTCAAGTTGGGAGACAAGAGATGCATTCAGAACAAAATTTTCATTCCTGTTTACATACACTTCTTTTTCTACCACTACAGTTTCAACCCATAGCTTCAATTTTTGGTTTTGAAAGTTTTAAGGCAAGCCATATACCTAATGCGGTAAAAATGACGGCAATAAACCCGATGTAGATCTCAAATGAATGGTCAAATATTATAAAACGAAGTTCTAACCATTTTAGAAGAAACAGCAGGAAAGCCAGACTGATGCTATAAATGATAGTTGCTTTATTCTTTAGCAATAAGTTTTTGTTATCTGTCATGGTATAAATCTCTTACAGTGAAAGAACTCACTCTTGTATCAAAGATTCAGAGTTTGAAAATTAAAACTTTTATTCGTCTGGTTTTGGAGTAAAGTTTTTTTACTTACAATGCGAAAACCTCCACCCGGACCGAAAGGTGATCTGCGGCAGGTGGAACTACTTATATGTTTCCAAAAGTTTAATAAAATTATCCAAATCTTTATTGTCAAGATCAATAGAACCATAAGTTAAGAGATATTTAGATCGACCGATATAAACATGCCAATTACTGATATGCTCCAACAGTTTTATTACAATGGATTCATCCCTCCACTGTATCGTAAAAATGTAAGATGGGCATTCCTCTCTACATTCGTCTATCATCACGTTTCCGATAAAAAATATTTCAGAGTCTTTATTAAAGATGGAATTTCTTCTTCGTCAAAAATTATACTATTACCGCCTTTCCCAGTCCATCGATTAAATTTCTCTGAGATTTCAACAGCATTGAAAGATTTTCCACTTTCAACATCTGTTGTTGTTTTTTTATACATAATAAAGCCTTTTATTTTTCCAAATTTGTGCGTTTCCATTTTTTTTAATATACCGTCCTCACTGCTGAATTCTTCAAACTTAGATTGTTTAATTTTCGTTGTGTCCTGGGCATTCAAAAAAAGAGGAATGCTAAGTAAAAAAATAAATAATGGTTTCATGTGTGAGTTTTATTAAAAGATAAATTTATCGTATGTATGATGCTTTTTGTCCCACGAAGTTTTCGTCGCACAGTCTAAATTTACAAAAGCACTATCAGCGAAACCAAGGTCTATAAATCTCTTACAGTAAAAAGAACCCACACTTGTTTCTAACATTAGAGCTTGAAAATTAAAACTCTTTTATTCGTCTGAGTTTCGCAATAAAATCTTTTTTAATTAATAGTAAAATGCGAAAACACCGCTGGGACAAAATATATAAAAGGACAGTCGTAAAACTGTCCTCATTTAGTTACTTAATAACTGCAGCCTAACATAGCTAAGATTTTGGCTTAGTTGGGTTAACACCTTCCTTAACATGCCTATCATCTGGTGGAGGAGGAGGTGGTGGTGGCGGAGTTGGATTTGACTGTGAAGTCGAATCTTCTTGTAATACTACCATTTTTTTATTGTTTAAATAGTTTATGCATGAATCACAATCCAAAGAAAGTTTGTTTGAAATTTCTATTTTGGGAATTTTTTCTTTTTTAGTAAAATTATCATAAATGTAGGGCAAAAAAGCAAGTAGTAAAGTGATTAGTGAAAATAAAATTTGCTTTTTGCACTTATATAAATTGGTGGATCTTACATCGTTAATGCTCATATTTTTGGTGGCGGTTCTTATATAGGCTGCAGCAAAATATTTTTCCAATTCTTCGCCTGCTTTTTTTGATGACTCATCTTCGGTATGACCTAAATCAAGCCAATATTTTTTGTAATCCTGAAAATATTTTTCAATCTCATTTGGATAAGCTAAAAAGTCATATTCGACCTCTTCCGTTAATATAGGTAAGAACGAAGTAAGTAATATATTGATTTGACCAAACAAACCACACTCAGTAGAAGAAAACAAAGAAATGTATAGCAAACAATTTTATCTCCTCTGAAACTAAAATTTGTCAAGTAAAAAAATACTCCTGTTGCTAACAGTGAAATTAATCCTATTGGAATGGAAAGGTCATTATTTAATTGAGATTTCCTTTCTAATTCTTTTTGATAGAAATCTTTATATGTTTCAAGTCTATTCATGATTTCTCAACTAACAGCTGTATTGTTAATATTTGCTTACAATATTGTATTGTTGAAAACCAAACTCAAAATGAATAAATTTGGCTTCAGTGTTTTATCAGTCTTCCGGGTTACCTTCCTATAATTGATGGGATAACAAAAGAGAGAGTAAATAGCAATTAAGGATACGCTAATATCAAAATCTTTTTTGTTGCTGCCAAATTTTTGTCTGCCCAAGGGCTGCCGGATGGAAGTGGAAAGCACGGTGAAGATTTGTGAAAGGGATTGTGCCGGACTTGTAACGAACAGCCGGAACCAAAGCTCAAAAATATTACTACTGCTCACAGCCCTAAACTTCAAACCGTAAACTGCAAACTGTAAACCGTTTTCCCTTACTTTTGCGCCATGACAATCGAAAATTTAAAAGCTATAAGAGACCGTGTTCTTGTCTTGAGGAGGTTTCTTTGACGTCGCTAACCGACAAAATAAAATAGCAGAATCCAAACAACTTTCTCTCAGCCCCGGTTTTTGGGATGATAATGCACGGGCTACTTCCATCTTAAAAGAAATTAAGAACAACGAGTATTGGGTAGGTCTTTTTGATGCTACCGATGCTGCTGTGGAAGATTTTGCCGTACTCTTTGAGTTTTGGAAAGGCGGCGATGCCACCGAAGAAGAAACCAAAGAAGCATACGACAAAGCCCTGCAACTGGTGGAAGATGCTGAATTTAAAAGTACGCTCAACCAGCCCGAAGATGAATTGCCTGCAGTATTGCAGATCAATTCCGGGGCAGGCGGCACCGAAAGCCAGGACTGGGCACAGATACTCAGCCGCATGTACCGCATGTATGGCGAAAAGCAGGGCTGGAATATTAAAGAACTCGACTGGCAGGATGGCGATGGCGCAGGTATAAAAACCTGTACGTTTGAATTTGAAGGCCCTTTTGCTTATGGATTTTTAAAAGCAGAAAGTGGTGTACACCGCCTGGTTCGTATTTCTCCTTTTGACAGTAATGCAAGGCGGCATACTTCTTTTGCTTCGGTGAATGTGTATCCGTTGGTAGATGATACCATCAAGATAGATATTAATCCTGCCGATGTAAAAATGGAAACATCCAGAAGTGGTGGTGCTGGCGGACAGAACGTAAACAAGGTGGAAACGAAAGTACAGTTAACGCATATTCCAACAGGTATTGTAGTGGTTTGTCAGCAAGATCAGCAGCCAGCTTGGTAACCGTGAATTGGCCATGCAGATGCTGAAGAGCCGGCTGTATGAAATAGAAATTCAAAAGCGAAATGAAATACGTGATGCTGCCAACAGCAAAAAGAAAAAGATAGAATGGGGCAGCCAGATACGGAGTTATGTTTTTCATCCTTATAAAATGATAAAAGACCACCGCACCGATTATGAAGTGGGTAATGTAGGCCCTGTGATGGATGGGGAACTGGATGGGTTTATAAAGGCGTATTTGATGAATGAAAAGGAAGCTGAGGCGTAGGAAATAAGGAACTTGCCTGCGGCAGGTAAGAAATGAAAAATAATAAATGAGGAAGTTAAGCATTCGTGTTAATTAGTGTAATTCGTGGCTAAACAAATCTGTGATCTGTGTTTATCTGTGTAATCTGTGGCTAAAATAATTTGTGTTTATTTACTGCTAAGACGCAAAGGTGCTAAGTAAGATTATCTTTGCGGCATAGCACTTTGCGGTTAATTTTAAATTATTCTATTACAATAAAAATAAGCTGCCATGCAATTCGGAGATTTTTATTATCCAACACCAGCCAATGAGCCGGTATTGAACTATGCACCCAACAGTGCAGAAAAGAAAAGATTAAAAGAAGTATTGGCTGAATTAAAAAGCCAAACGATAGATGTACCGATGTACATCGGCTGCAGAAGAAGTAAGAACCGGTAATACAATGGACATTCGTCCGCCACATGAACGCAACCATGTACTGGGTAAATTTCATATAGGCGAAGCAAAGCATGTAACAAAAGCCATCAATGCAGCTTTAAAAGCAAAAGATAAATGGGCCAACATGAGTTGGGAAAACAGGGCCAATATATTTTTAAAAGCAGCTGATCTTCTCGCAACAAAATATCGTCCTTATATCAATGGTACTACTATGTTAGGCCAAAGTAAAAACTGTTACCAGGCAGAAATTGATGCTGCTTGTGAACTGATTGATTTCTTACGTTTCAATGTTCATTTTTTAAGTGATATTTACAGGCAGCAACCCATCAGCAGCCCCGGTGTAAATAACAGGGTGGAATATCGTCCACTGGAAGGATTTGTTTTTGCATTAACACCTTTCAACTTTACAGCTATTGGCGGCAACCTTCCTACCAGCTGCTGCCATGTGTGGCAATGTGGTAATTTGGAAATGCGCCAACACACAGGTGTACAGTGCACAAATGTTCATGCGTATTTTAAAAGAAGCCGGGTTACCCGATGGCGTTATCAACCTGGTTTTTATTGATGGGCCAACGATTGGTGAAGTGGTTTTCAATCATCCTGATTTTGCAGGCATACACTTTACCGGCAGTACGGGTGTGTTTAACAAGATGTGGGAGACCATTGGTAAGAATATGGGAATGTACAAATCCTATCCCCGTATTGTTGGTGAAACCGGTGGAAAGGATTTTGTGATTGCACATAAGAGCGCCAATCCTGATGTGGTGGTGGCTGCATTGGCAAGAGGTGCATTTGAATACCAGGGACAAAAATGCAGTGCCGCATCCAGGGCATATATTCCATCAATATGGCGGCAGAAGTAAAAAAGAAATTGGTGGCTGAAGTAAAGACGATGAAGATGGGAACGGTGGAAGACTTTACCAATTTTGTTAATGCAGTGATTGATGAAAAGAGTTTTGATAAACTGGAAAGTTATATCAATGGCGCAAGAAAAAAAGACGCCAAAGCAAAAGTATGGGTAGGAGGCAAGTGTGATAAAACAGAAGGTTATTTTATTGAGCCAACTGTTATTGAAGCACTCGATCCAAATTATGTAACCATGTGTGAAGAATTATTTGGCCCGGTGCTGACTGTTTATGTTTATGATGAAAATAAATTTGAAGAAACATTGAAGTTGGTTGACAGCACTTCACCGTATGCGTTAACAGGTGCTGTGATTGCCAGAGACCGGTATGCAGTAGAACTGGCAACAAACAAATTAAGAAACAGCGCCGGTAATTTTTATATCAATGATAAACCAACCGGTGCGGTGGTGGGCCAGCAACCATTTGGCGGTGCAAGGGCAAGTGGTACCAATGATAAAGCAGGTTCTATGCTGAATTTGTATCGCTGGTTGAGTGCAAGAACGATAAAGGAAACATTTGTTCCTGTTACGGATTACCGTTACCCATTTTTGGGAGAAGAATAAATTTTATTTTTGTGAAGCCAGCTTTTAAAAAGTTGGCTTCTTTGTTTTAGAAAGGAATAAATTCGCCAAACAAATATTTTCTTTTGACAACTATTCTCAATAAACAACAACTTCATCTCACCATTCTCCGGCTGTCGCACCAGTTGGTGGAAAATCATACTGATTTAAAGAATATTGTTTTTATCGGCCTGCAGCCACGGGGAGTACAGGTGAGCAATCATATTGTTGAAAATATACAACAGCTTTTCCCTGGTGAAAAAGTACAGTACGGCATACTGGATATTACTTTTTACAGGGATGATGTAAGAAGTGAAATACATAAAGCCAATACAACCGATATTTCTTTTTCCATCGAAGGCAGGCATGTGGTATTGATTGATGATGTATTATACACCGGCCGTACCATCAGGGCGGCACTGGATGCACTACAGGATTTTGGCCGTCCACAGAAAGTGGAATTGTGTGTACTGGTTGACCGCCGTTTTAACAGGGAACTGCCTATTCAGCCTGATTACTGTGGCAAGGCGATTGATACTGTGAGTTCACAAAAGGTAAAAGTAGAGTGGGATAAAGAAGTGGTTGTTTTATACTAGAAGGATAAAGAAGAAAAGAAGACAAATAAGTTTTGACAAAGAGATTAAAAGAGAAAAAGAGGGAAATGAGTTACGGAAAGAATAAAAATACTTTGTTGGCTTAGTGCTTTTGTGGGAAATAGAAATTTTAAACAGATTTGATTCATAAACCATAGCTTTGCTTTTTAATGCAACTATCCACCAAACATCTCTTAGGCATTAAAGACCTCCTGCCGGAAGACATCAGTACTATTCTATCAACGGCATCGCAATTCAAAGAAGTTTTACAACGACCGGTTAAAAAAGTTCCTTCGTTACGGGATGTAACCATTGTGAATTTATTTTACGAAAACAGCACCCGTACAAGAATTTCCTTTGAACTGGCTGAAAAAAGATTAAGCGCCGATACCATCAACTTTACTGCATCTGGCTCCTCTGTTTCCAAAGGCGAAACGCTGCTGGATACAGTTAACAATATCCTGAGTATGAAAGTGGATATGGTGGTGATGCGGCACAGTGCCAGCGGTGCACCACATTTTTTGGCAAAACATATTCCTGCAGCCATTGTAAATGCCGGTGATGGCATTAATGAACATCCTACGCAGGCATTGCTGGATGCTTTCTCAATAAAAGAAAAACTCGGCAGCCTTGAAGGAAAGAAAATTGTTTTGATTGGCGATATTATGCACTCAAGAGTGGCACTCAGCAATATTTATTTATTGAAAAAAATGGGTGCAGAAGTGATGGTGGCCGGTCCGCCAACTCTTATCCCAAAATATATCAGCGAAGCACTTGAATGTAAAAGTGGAATACAATTTAAAGAAAGCACTGGAATGGTGCGATGTGGCAAATGTGTTACGCATTCAATTGGAAAGACAGAACCAGGTTTTGTTTTCTTCGCTAAGGGAATACAACTTGCCTATGGTGTAAGTAAAAAATTACTGGACGGTTTAAATAAAGAAATTGTAATTATGCACCCGGGGCCCATCAACAGGGGAGTGGAGATTGACAGTGATGTGGCAGATAGTAATCAGTCTATTATTTTACAACAGGTGGAGAATGGTGTGGCGGTGAGGATGGCGGTGTTATATCTCTTGGCAGGAAGGAGTAATTAAGCAATGGATAATTGGCTATAAGCAAAGGGCAATCATACAAATCATATCAATATAATCAAATCATCATTAAAATAATAATCATTAAATGAGAGTTTGCCTCTTTCCCGGAACATTTGATCCCATCACCATGGGACATATTGATATTATCAACAGGGCATTGCCTTTGTTTGATAAAGTGGTGATTGGTATTGGACGAAACGCCAGCAAAGTGCCAATGTTCACCGAAGAACAAAGATTGGGTTGGTTGAAAGAGATTTATATCAACGAGCCAAAGGTAGAAGCCGTGGTATACGAAGGGTTGACGGTTGAGTGTTGCAAAAGAGTTGGCGCTAATTTTATTTTACGTGGCATCCGCTATGTTAATGATTTTGAATATGAAAAAGCCATTGCAGATATGAACAGGAGTATCAATGGCCATATTGAAACAGTATTTTTAACCTGCCTGCCACAATTCACATCTGTGGCATCAACATTGGTGAGAGATGTATTAAAGAACGGTGGTGATGTATCACAATTTTTGCCGCCGGTTGTGAATGAGTCAATAAAAAATAATAAGTCATCTTAAAAAATATTTTATGCCTTCAATCTGGTACAACAAATCGCTTAAATTATCTGACCTGGGTGCAATAGAACCTGGTACAATGGCTGAGTTTTTAGGAATGGAATGGACGGAAATAGGTCGATGATTATGTAAAAATAAAAATGCCGGTTGACCAGCGTACCAAACAGCCGTATGGCTTGTTACATGGCGGTGCCAGTTGTGCATTGGCTGAAACAATCGGCAGTGTTGCTTCACAATTAGTATTAGATCCTAATAAATTTATTTGTGTTGGGCTTGAAATAAATGCTAATCATATCCGCAGTGCAAGGAACGGCTATGTTACAGGCATTGCAAAACCGTTACACCTAGGTGGTACTACGCATGTGTGGGATATAAAAATTTATGATGATGCTGAACAATTGATTTGTATAAGCCGGTTGACGCTGGCGATATTGAAGAAGGCATTTTAAGAAGATCGTTTCTTGTTTCTCGTTCGTTAGAAAGCAAACTTTATTCTGCATAGTAGAAACCATAAACACTAAAAGAACCAATAAACGAGAAACCAGAAACGTAAAACGAGAAACTAGAAACGTGTCTTTAATTCCCCCATTGCTTTAATATATCTTTTATCGAAGGATAAGTATTGTCCAACGGCTCTTTAATATCTTTCACCTTCACCCATTTTATCTCCGTAATATCTTCTTCCGTTTGTGGCTTTACTTCCTGTTTTGATGGGCAGGTGAGATGAAACCAGTGAGTAGTTTTTATAAAATGTTTTCCAAATGCATTGTAAGTATGGTATGTTTCACCAACCTTTTTCTTCAAGGTTAAATTGGTAACACCAGTTTCTTCTTCCACTTCTCTCACAGCAGTTGTTGCAATGTCTTCTCCTTTTTCCACTTTTCCTTTTGGCAGATCCCATTTGCCCAGGCGAAAAATAAACAGCAATTCTTTTTTATCGTTCTGCACAATGCCACCTGCAGCTTCTATAGGGACGAAATGTTTAAAGAAAGCTTTCTTCAATTTTTCAAAATCGCTGTCCCATAAAACACCGGCATGAAATTCATCCTTTACAATTTCATGCAGCAATGATTTAATGGCGGCGTTGGAAATCTCATCCATAAACACTGCATCGGGATGGTGCAATATCTCATTCAGTTCCTGGTTGATGTCATCGCAGAGATAAACCGGCTTATCGTCAAAGTAAATTTTTATGTGCATAACAAAATTTAAAATGCTGTGTGGCTGGCATAAATTTGCGCCATGACAAATGAAAAAGCAGTTGCTGAAAAGCTGTTACAAGTTAATGCAATAAAATTAAATCCTGCAAGCCCTTTTACCTGGGCGAGCGGATGGAAAAGCCCTATCTACTGCGACAACCGTAAAGTATTATCCTTTCCATACATCAGGGAATTTATAAAAAGTGAAATGTGCAATGTGGTATTTGAAAAGTTTCCGGATGCTCAAATGCTGGCCGGGGTAGCCACTGCCGGTATTGCCTGGGGCGCTATGGCAGCAGACCAGTTAAAGCTTCCTTACATCTATGTTCGCCCTAAACCAAAAGAACATGGATTGGGAAAACAAATAGAAGGGTTTTATGAAAAAGGACAAAAGGTTGTGGTGATTGAAGACCTTATTTCCACAGGAAAAAGCAGCCTGCAGGTAGTGGATGTTTTAAAAAAGGAAGGATTGATTGTAGAAGGAATGGTTTCTATTTTTACCTATGGTTTTGATGTGGCCGATAAAGCGTTTGCTGATAAAGGCATTACTTATCAATCTCTCACCAATTATTCTTCATTGATTGAATCAGCAATTGAGAAAGGGTTGGTAACTGCAGAACAGCAGGATACTTTGTTAAACTGGCGCAAAAATCCATCTGAGTGGGGGAGATAATTGTATCTTTAATAAAATTTAAAAAGATGAAGTCAATAACATTAACCGTATTATCCTTGTTTGCATTTATTGCAGTTGGTTTTGCACAATCTCAAAAAGTAGTGATTCAGACACCCACTATACAATGTGATATGTGCAAGAATAAAATTGAAGGTTATTTAAAAAGAGAGCCCGGTGTCAGCTCTGTAAAAGTGGATGTAAAAAAGAAAACCACTACGGTTGTATTTTTAAAAGACCGTAACAATATTGAACAGATAAAAACAGCTATTGCCAATGCAGGTTATGATGCAGATGATGTAACTGCCGATGAAAGTGCGTATAAAAAACTACCTAAATGCTGTAAGAAACCTGAAGTAGAAGCAGCGCCGGTTGTAGAGAAAACAGACTAGGATACCTGGTGATATTTTTTGAAAGTCCATCCCATATTCAGGATGGATTTTTATTTTGTGATATATACATAAAAAAACTGCCGGTAAAATACTACCAGCAGTTTGGTTTTATAATGGTTAGTGATTGACCTTATTCAGTTACAGCCTGTGCTCCACCTGTTTTTTTATATAATCAGTCAGCCTGTATGTGGCAAGTGTTTCATCAGAAATATGTGCAGCGCCATTGATAAGCTGCAAGCAGTTGCTGCTGCCACAGTTGCAAACAAAGGGTTGGTTCATTTCCCATTCGGTGCTGGGATAAAAGAACCGAAACTCTTCACCAGCTTGCACAGGTTTAATACAAACAACTTCCATAGCGGTGGTATCAAAAAATACATTGGGGTCGCAGGAGTGGTTGATGTATTGGAGAAATTGCGGCATCAACAATATATGCCTGTGATGCCCTACCTGCACAGTAAGGTATGTAGGCGAAGCCAGTAATTCACCTGCAGAAAAATCAGCTATCTTATCGCCGGGCTTTAAATTAATAAGTGCATGTAATGATTGCTGCTGCGTATTGTTGTTGAGCCAAACTTCAGCTACTGTGTGCTGGCTTACAACGGTGCAGTCGGGTGCTAAGAGGGTGGTTTTTCTCATAATGAATTTAACTAGGTTAGTAATGGTTCTAATTACACATTAAATGTATGAACACAATGTGTTATAAAATGATTGTTTTATCAATAGTGGATTAATTGAATTTTTATGTGGATAAACTGCAAAATGGCAAGAAGGCAATAAACAAGATGGCAATAAGCAAGAAGGCAATAAGCAAGAAGGCAATAAGCAAGAAGGCAATAGGCAAGAAGGCAATAGGCAAAGAAGCAAAATAGCAAAGAAGCAATAAGCAGGAAGGCAATGGGCAATCATATAAATCATGCCAATCCATCAATAATCATAATCAAAAATCCTCATGCTCCGCAATAAACAATGGGGTTTAATAATGACAGGTAAATCCCATCATCATTAAACCCCATTCATTAATTATCATCTTTTACCAAATACTCACTCTCAAACTATCTGCCCTGTACATTTTATCACCCGGCTTAATATCAAAGGCTTCATAAAATTCGGGTATGTTTACCACGGGCCCATTTACCCTTTCTTTTGCAGGCGAGTGTACATCTGTCATTACCAAATTTGATAAGCGTTCTTTTTTTATTTGATACATCCAGCTATAAGCATAGCCGAGGAAATACCGCTGCATAGGAGTAAGGCCATGCAGTTTTTCATTCTTCTTATACGATTCCGTTTTTTTGTAAGCATCAATACCCAACAGCATACCACCAAGGTCAGCAATGTTTTCGCCCTGTGTGGCTTCGCCATTTATATGCAGTGTATCCACCGGCACAAATTCATTAAACTGTTTTATGATCGCTTTTGCCCTTTGGCCAAACTCTTCACCATCTTTCTTTGTCCACCAGTCGGTAAGGTTTCCTTTTGCATCATACTGTCTTCCCTGGTCATCAAAACCATGTGTTATTTCATGGCCAATGGTTGATGCTGCGGCATAGCCATACACAAAAGCGTCATCAATTTCTTCATCTTTCATTCCCGGAACGGAGAACATACCCGCCGGCAATACAATTTCATTATTGCTGGGATTGTAATATGCGTTATATGTTTGTGGTGTCATTTCCCATTCATTACGGTCAACAGGTTTGCCCAGTTTGTTGTTGTAATAATTTGTCCACCATTCGTTGGCTCTTTGCATATTTAATACAAAGGGGCCTTTATCAATCTTTAATGTGCTAAAGTCTTTCCACTTATCAGGATAGCCAACTTTTTTTGTCATTGAAGCAAGCTTTGCATACGCTTTTTGTTTGGTGCTGTCATTCATCCAGGCAAGTTTTGCAATCCTGTCTTTAAATGCACCACGGATGGCTTCCACCAGGTCGCTGTAGCGTTTTTTTGCTGTTTCATTAAAATACTCTTTCACAAACAACTGGCCCAGCACTTCACCCATTGCATCTTCTTCCGCATCCAGTGCCCTCTTCCATCTTGGTCGCTGTTCTGTAGCGCCGGTTAATGATTTGCGGTAATTAAAATAATTCTCGTAAGTGGTTTTATCTAAATAATCAGCATAACTCTGGATAACACGGATACGCAAATAATTCTTCCATACATCAAGTGGCGTCGCTTTTAATTCATTGCTCAATGCGGTATAAAATTCAGGTTGGCCTACAATTACAGAATCCAGTTTGGTAATACCACTGTTTTTAATAAAATCGCTCCAGTTGATATTGCCTGCAATTTTTCCCAAACCTCCCAGGCTCACTTTATTATAGTTTTTATAAGGGTCACGCAGATCAGCCAGTTTACGACTTGCCTTTGCTAACTTTTCTTCGAGTGCATAAATGGCAGTTACATTTTTTTGTGCAGTTGCATCATCATTGGCCAATTGTTTAAGCGTTTTCATCAGGTAATCTTTATAAGCAGCCCTTATGTTTACAGTTCTTTCATCTGTATTAAAATAATAATCCCTGTTTGGCATTCCTAATCCACCCTGGCTCATAATATAGGCCATTACCTCGCTATTCTTGTCATCCTGTGCTATGTAATCACCAAAAAGACAGTCTACTCCTTTTCGCTTTAATTCAGCCACCACGGTCATCAGTTCATTAACATCTTTGTGCAGCAGTTATCTTATTAAAGTCGGGCTGCAAAGGAGTTAAGCCTGCTTTATCAATGGCAACAGAATCCATAGCGCTTGTCCAGAAGTCACCGATCTTTTGTGTCATGGTTCCTTCTGCGGCTTTTGCTGCTGCCGCATCTTCATTTATTTTCTTCTTTCGTATATAATTTTCTTCATTCACAAGGTTGCCAATGCCCCAGCCACTTTCAGAGCCGGGTATCGGGTTCTTTTTTATCCATCCGCCATTGGCGTACATAAAAAAGTCATCGCCGGGTTTTATGGTACTGTCTAATGTTGGATGCCAGTATATCCGTTTTGTTTTGAGATTCTGTGGTATTGTTGCTGCAGGCATATAACCCACTGCAAACAATAGCAAGCGCAAGTATTGGTTTCATTAAAGATAATTTTATCGCTAAATGTAGGGAAGGATTTTGTTATATGCAGATATTTTTGATAAGTGGGCTAAATAATGTTGCAGGAAAACACGGTAGCTTATAATAAGGCTGTTTTTTACTTTGCATTTCCGCACCAGGTTTCTCAACAGCATAAAATTATTTTTAAAACCAGCCTTTCATAATTTTCGTAACTGGATATACCGCACCCATTATAAATGAATCATCCTCCCCGTAAAACAGGTGGTTATTCATTTTGCTCCCGATAAAATAAATAGTAAACTGCCAAAACAAGAGATCATGAAAAGAAAAATTCTTTTTGCAGCTGCTTTATGCTCTTCACTTATTGTTTTTTCACAAGATGAAAAAATAACCCCGATAGAAATAGTGCCGGAAATAAAAATTGACAAGGAACCAAAGTTCTTTATTAACATGCACACGGGTTATTCTGTTGGCCTTGGATCCACATTCAAATTCTATCCTGATGATATAAGTAAAATAACGGTAATGCAGGATGGAAGCAATACAGCATCAAAAACTGTTGAATATTCAAATCCCACAAAGGGCCTTGGTGATGGTTTCAGGTTTGGTGTTGGTGGCTCGTATGTGATAAATGATTTTATGAATGTGAATATTGATTTTGATTATTTCCGCAGTACAATAAGAAAATACCGCGACAGCAGCATTCACCAAACCAACCTGCCTGTTACTAACAATAGTGCAGATGAATATAAATACAGTGAAAGAAATACTATTTCTTATGCTGCTACTTTATTAAGTTTCTCACCCAGCATTACATTTAAAGCCATTGCCAAACCAAAATGGTTCTTATATAATAAACTGGGCGCTGTTATTACTTTTCGCCCCAATAGTTTACAGGAAGACAGGACAGACCGTACTATGCGTATGGGCTGGCAGGGATTTTATAAAGATTCTGCAAGCAACGAAATAAAAAAGTATGAATGGGGAATCCGCAATCCAGCGTATGGTTTTACAGGTGCATTTGGAGGACAGCTAAAACTAAGCAAAGGCATAAGGCTGTTTGCAGAACTGCAATATTCACACATTGTATTTGTGATAAAGAAACGTACACTTACCCAATACAAAGTAGATAATACAAACCTTGCCAACACATTATCGAGAAGCCAGAAGGAAATCGAATTTGTAAAATCATTTTCATCAGGCGTTACTGCCGACCCGGATAAGCCGTCGCAGACTTTAATACAACGCATACCGATAAGTTATATCGGGCTGCAGGCAGGTATTTGTATTCCTATTAAATAAGATCAAACTCCCCCGATCATGCAATTAATAAATATTCAACACAAGGAAGTTGCCACTCATATACATCATACGTGGACGATTTCTCCAAAAACAAAACCGGTAATACGTTGGTTTGTTTTAATGACAGTTATTGCTGCCGCATTTACTTATTTATTTGCTATCAGTATCCCTGACATGCAGGTGGTATACAAATATGCTTTTACACTTTTCTTTTTACTGGCAGGCGTAACGCATATTTTGATCTTCTTAAAGTGGATGCCGCTGCTGCAAAGCGGCAAACGGTTTTTTTATACACTGTTGATATCAACAATAATAACAGCAACGGTTTTTATTGTGCTCAGTATGGTTTCAGTAAGTGATTTACCTATCGCTGCAGCATCAGGCTTTGCTTTCCTGCTGCCGGTGATGGTGCAGTTATGCTGGTATTATTTTTCAGGGATTCAACAACCGGAAAACGCATGGTATATGCCAAAGGATATGTTGCCTGAAACGAGGATGTCGCTTTTATTGCTGAACAGTATGCCAGTTACAATACAAATTGGCAGGGTGAAAAATGGTAAGCCATTGGCATATCCCACTGCATTCAATGCTAAGCTTAACCTGTCTGTTATCTTCTGCCGGTTTTTATACGACAGGCAGGATGCGTTACAGGCAACTGATGAGAAGGGTGAGCAAACAGGCTGGTATTTTTTTGTACAACGCTGGTATGGGTTAAAAACAATTGATGCCAATAAAAGCCTGGAAAAAAATGGCGTGAAAGAAAATGATACGATCATTATAGAAAGAGCATAAAATTATTTGTGATGGAAAACATACATGCAAAAGACAAAAAAAATAAACTGGTATTATTCAGCCTGTCGCTTGCTGCTGTAATGGGGTTGATGTTTTTGTTGGGTACATCGCTGAAAAATAATACACCGGTTAAGACGGACGATAAAAATACCGCATTGCTTTCACAGGCAAACCTTGTTATCAGTAGCAATGAGAAGCTACAGCAAATGATGGCCGCATTACAGCAGTTTGATCAGGAATATTCGGCTGCCATTACCAATCCGTCTTTTACTTCAATAGCAGATTCACTGAACAGAATGATATTACAGGAGGAAAATAATTTTAGAGCAGCATTAGAAACAGCAGGGCAGGTGCAAACTTCTTTTACCGATGAAACCCTGAAGGGTGATTTTGAAAAAATGCTGGCAGCTTACCGTACACTAATTGATGACCGCAAAGCCATCAGTAATCTTCGTATTGTGGTGGCAATGCAAAGCAACAACCTTGCGCCTGATGAAAAAAGAATGTTGCAATTGCAGGATGATGTGATGGAAAAGAATAACCGTATTGCTGCGTTGGAAAGTTCCATTAAAGCAATGGCGAAATTGAAAGCACCTGTTGTTACAAAAACGGACGACAACAAAACGCTGGTACAGAATATTGCAGCGCTTGAAAGTAAAGTTGCTTTGCTGAACAATGCAAACAACAGTTTAAAAGAAGAAAATGACCGCTTAGTAAAGCAAAAAGCAGATGGCGGTAAAACACAAAACAATGCAGAGCAACTGTTGAAAGAAAAAAGTATTGCCATGCAACAGAAAATTGAAGACCTTAATACAGAGATACAATTAGTAAAGGTGGATTGCAACCTGAACCGTGTGGACGCCACTCAGATCATTTCCAATTCAAAACAACGCAAGCAATTGTTGAATGAAGCATCAAATATTTTAATTAACCTTTCTGCTTCCAACAACAGCAATATAAAAAGCAGGGTGAATGAAAAGATAAACCGGCTGAATATGGTGGCTGCTAATACGAGGGAGTAGCTTTTTTTTGTGTTGCTGAAAAATATCAAATGCTTTTTCTAATTGGCTGGAGTAGTATCTATATACCATTATTTTAAAATTACTTTAAAAAATGGTTTTGTCATGCAGATGACGCATTAACTCTTTTACCTTGCGCTAATTTTACCTTTACAAAAAAGGTATATATGCGTAAACTATTTTTCTTATTTATTTCTGCTGGCTTTTTTATAAGCACTCATGCACAGAGTAAAATTGGTATCAATACAAACTTTGCAGACGCTGGTGTGGCATTCGGCAACTCTCAAACAAGTATATCAGCTTCTTATCTTCACAACTGGTACTTTGGTAAAAAGAATAATTTTTTTATTGGTACCGGTGCCAGGTTTACTTATTACTCAGGCAGCAATGCCAACTACACATCTGCCCCCGCAAAATTTGCAGGTGATGAAAAACTAACAGACACACTTTTATTGGGCAAGGCATCTGTAAATGCTTTGAATGTGGTGATCAATCTTGGCTACCGTTTTTCATCAAAGTTGCAGGCAGGGTTTAATATTGATGCAATTGGTTTTTCTTTTGGAGGAAGCCGAATTGCTACCTTTAAAACGAATGGTGCCTCAGCAGCCACTAACGCCAAACCTACCAGCACAAATACCTTGCTCATTGGCAATAACGATAAAGGAACACTAAACTCACAGCTTTACCTGCAATATTATTTTAACAGTAAGTGGGCAGCCAAAGCGGCCTACCAGTATTTGTTTACAGAATATACAAGCGATACGAAAATTCAGCAACAACCTGAAGCCAACGACAGGTTCCGGAATAAATCAACGATGATATATGCTGGTGTTACTTATGCTTTCTAATTAAAAAATTAACGATATGCTAAAAGCACTATTTCTGCTGCCATGCATTTTTACAACCACTTTGCCTGCCTCCTACACCCCAACAGACGAAGGCTCATCTGTAAAATTTAAAATAAAAAATTTTGGCCTTACTGTTAATGGTTCTTTTACCGGCCTAACTGGCTCAATTGAATTTACTGCCGCTGCTGTGGCTGCTGCCAAATTTGATGTTACACTTGCATCAAAGAGTGTAAATACAGGTAATAATTCCAGGGATAATCATCTCCGCAAGGAAGAATATTTTGATGTAGTAAAGTATCCAGCCATACGCATTACCTCTACCAAAATAACATCCTCAGGTGGCAATGCTTTTATGATGTATGCCGACCTTTCTATAAAGAATGTTACAAGGACGATTACGTTTCCATTTACTGCCGTGCCTGAAGCCGGAGGTTATCGTTTTACCGGCGAGTTCAAAATAAACCGGCGCAACTTTGGTGTGGGCGGCAGCAGCTTTTCAATGTCGGATAACCTTACAGTGCTGCTGAATGTAAAAGCAAAATAAATGGCAAAAGAAAACTAAAATCAATTTGCTATGCCGCTGCTTGCTGCCATACATAATATAATGGTTTCACTATCCAACACCATCAATCATTTGCCTGATGATGTTTATGTATTGCCTTCTGATATGCTTTCCGGCGAAACAGCAGGGCAGCATACCCGTTCTATCATTAATTTTTTTATGGCGCTTGACGAAGGTTATGAAAAGGGTGTGGTTAATTACGGTGTAAATAAAAAAGGTACAACCCATGAAACAAGTAGAGATGCTGCAAGGCGGCAAATTTTCCTGCTTACTTCCCGGTGCAGCCGGCCCGATAAAGGGCTTTGCATTATTTTACATGATGGCAGCAGCGATGGACAGCCTGTTTATACCAACTCAAGTTATTTCAGAGAGCTTGACTGCCTGTATGAGCAGGCATTGCTGCATACTGCATTAATAAAAATTGCTGTGTCAGAATTGCCTTCAATGGAATGTAACAGCACGAAAAGCAATTTTACCAATAAGCTATCTGGCAGTATTACAAACCGGTAATACCTCTTTCTTTTTTTCTTTTTCAATATTGCAACCTTTTTTCAACCTGCCCGTATACTTTTAATATAACTAACTATCGGCAGTACGAAAAAAGCAATATGGAAACACAAGCACATTCATTAAAAAGGTACAGCATTTTCTCAAAACTTACCGGCCAGGCATTTGAAGAAGTGGGTAATGCCCATATACCAACCGAAGCTAAAAAAGGCGACTACATCTATTTTGAATCACAATACATGAACAAACTTTTTTTTATAAGCGAAGGCTACATAAAAATAGGCTGTATAGATAACAATGGCAATGAGATAATAAAAGAAATACTACAGCCCGGTGATTTGTTTGGTCAATTATCGCTGGAATGTAAAAATATGAATGGCGAATTTGCCCAGGCATATAAATCCGATGTAGCGCTTTGTTCTTTTACTGTTGATGATTTTAAAAGCATTCTTGAAAAGAACCCATTGCTTGCTATAAGCTATTCACAAAAAGTTGGCAACCGTTTCCGTAAGATGGAGAACCGCCTTATGAATATGCTGAATACAGATGTAAAAACAAGGCTGCTTCGTTTTTTTGATGAAATGGTGCAATCACAATTGCCAGCCTGTACAGGCAATACTGCTAAAATGGATAATTTTTTAACGCACTATGATGTAGCCAGGCTAATTGGCAGCACAAGGCAAACAGTAACCACTCTTTTTAACGAACCAGAAATGCAGCAACTGCTACAGTTTGGAAGAAAGCAAATTGTGATTAATGATATTAAAGCTATTCAAAGAGTATCTGCTTATTAGTCCGTGTCTTTTTGCTTTGGTATAATACAAGAAAGCCCCCGAAAAATCAGGGGGCTTCTTAGTTTTTTCTTTTGTAGTATCTATTATTTTTTTCTCCGGAAGATATAAGTAGCATGAAGACCTGCACTGGTAAGCATTATTTTACCAATGCCTGCTTCCTTAAGTGGCAATTGTATATATGGCTGTAGCCTGAGCCCATTACCATTCTTAAGTTTTTTCTCAAAGCCTATTGTTATATCAGCGCTGGAGGCAAAATAAAAAGACCGGTTACTGTAAGTGCTGGTAATTTTTTTTGATGTGCCATTATCTAATGTATTATAAACATTGGTTTCGCCGGAGCTGTAGAAAGAGGAGAAGCCTGCTGAAATACTTACAATAGATTTTTTTGAGTTGCTGATATTATAAACTAAGTGCAACGGGATTTCAATTGAATTGCACAGCCCTGTTAAACTCATCAACTGGGTGTTTGCAGGCATTCCTGTATTAGCAATATCAAAATTTTTGCCATTGCAGGCGTAGGTCTTTTTGTTGTATAGCAAAGATGCTTCCACTGCCAGTTTATTACTAAACTGGTAGCCAGCCAGCACACCTGCTTCAAACCCTGCCCTGTTAAAATATACCTGCTTTACTCCGCCAAACTCAATGCCGCCGGTAAGCCCATAGTAAAAACCCTTCTCCTTATTTTTTTTCTTTTCTGCTACAGCAGTTTTTTTATCTGTGCTATTCTCTTTTTCTTTTTCAGGTTTTGTGGCAGCTATATTTTCTTCCCAGCTTGCATCTGCTGCTTTTTTAGCAATGGGTTCACCAGAAAATATTTCCGGTATCGCTGCTTCACTGTTTTTCTTTTCAATATTTTCCTGCACAGTTCCTTCTGTAGCTATATCATTTTTACGGCTCGCTGTTTCTGCCGGCTCTGTAATTTCTTCCACGCCTGCGGCAGTAGTTTGTGCTGTTGTTTTCCCTTTTGTACGGTATTGCTTTCCAGCATTCAGCAGGTTAATATCAGTTGGCAATGCAGAAGCTATAATAACCGGCATTGTATTATTATCAGTATTTATTGTTTTGTTGTTAAGGATAGGAGCAGTTGCATTAGCAACAGCAATATTTTTTTCATTGCTGTTGCCTGCTTTTGTTTCATTATTTTGTTTGCTGCTTATAGTGGCAGTATTTTCTGTGCTGTTGCCGGTGTATTTGTTCAGAAAAAATGCGGCGCCTGAGATGACCAGGAATAAAAAGAACAACAATGCCAGCCGCCTGCGCCTGTCTTCTTTTTTATCGGAAGATGCAGTATTGCTGCCGCTTATTTGGGAATTTATTTTTTCCCAATCGCTTTTTCCCGGGGCAGGGCTGTAGTTTTCAGCCGCCCTGCGAAAAAGGTCGTCGCTATGGTTATCTAAATCCTGCATATCTTTTCTTCCTCCATTTTTTTTATGCCCTGTTGCAATATTGCCCTTGCCCTCGATAGGTTTGATTTTGAATTGCCGATACTGGTATTCATCAGGTCGGCTATTTCTGCATGTGAGTAGCCATCTATCACATACAGGTTAAATGCAAGCCGGTAAACAGGGGGCAGTTGTTTTACAAGCATCACCAGGTCGTTATACAATGCAGCCTGGTCGGCATTATGATTATTGTCTGTTATTTCAAAAGCACTTTCAGGTATGCCGCCAATTTCTGGCAACAGTTGTTGTTTTCGCAGGCAGTCTATCGAAGTATTAATAACAATCTTCTTGAGCCAGCCCATTAATATTTTTTCGTTGTCATCATCGTTGCCTGCTTTGAATAAATGAAAATTAGTAAACAGTTTTACAAAACTGTCGTTCACAATATCCGTAGCTTTTTCATGCGTATAAATGTATCTGAACGATACTTTAAATG
This sequence comes from uncultured Chitinophagaceae bacterium, assembly GCA_963814445.1. Lineage (GTDB taxonomy): Bacteria > Bacteroidota > Bacteroidia > Chitinophagales > Chitinophagaceae > Ferruginibacter. The sequence continues at coordinate 18,409 of CAWFCU010000010.1, read as the reverse complement.
CATAGCCACGGTATTGCTCATACAGCATACGTTGGCATTTGGCATCCTTGCCTGCACAGCCCTTTATTATCCTGTTTATATTTTCTGAATGCTGCAAAAAGCCTATTTTTTACACTTTGGTTGATAATAAATAATGGGATAAACGGGCCGCAGCCTGCTTATTGCCCCATCCTCTGTGTAAACATACGTATAGAAGCCGCAAAGGTTGCAGCAGGAGTACAAAATATATTCAGTTGTAAAAACCAATGTGGGATAATAACTGCATTGCCTAACATGAAAATAACAAGCAGTTATTATTCCCGTAATTAGTTTCCTAAATCGGCAAGGCCATATACACCGCCAAACTGCCTGCACCAAACAATTACATACCTGTACTGAGTAATAGTTACAGCCCCAGGTACATTCCATGTTTGCATTCCGCTCTGTACATTTAGTGTGGCCACTTCTACCGCCCCGTTGATGTTATTGCTGTTGTTGCCCAAATAAATACGCAGGTCTGGTGGGCCGGTTGATACAGAAAAGTCTGCACTTGTTTGCAGCTTCAGCAAACTATTTTCAATTTTTAATTTGCCTGTGCCTGTTGCCCCCATAAGGCCAAAAGCACCGCTACGTATCACCTGCACCATAGCAGGGTTGCTTTGTATGCCATCAGCCATGGCAGTAATATTGGCTGTGCCATAGCCCGTAGCCATTATTGCCCCTGTACCTGTATTTATTGTTACTAATGATGTGTTGTCTGTTTCCCAGGTAAATACTCTTCCTGTAATTACATTTCCATTTACATCTTTTGCAACAGCAGCAGGTGTAAAACTTTCATTCAATTTTAGTTCCATCAAAGCTGGTGTTATTTCCACTGTAGCTGTTGTGCCAGTGGCCGTGGCCACAGTAATTAAAATGGTTGAGATGGCACTGTTGTACATTGCCTTTATCTGTACCTGTCCTGCATTTATGCCGGTAACCATTCCCTGCTGGCTTACAGTTGCTATGGTAACATCATTGCTTGCCCAACTAATGCCAGCCGGAGTGGCGGCACTATCGCCAAAAGTATTGTAATAGGCAACAGAAAGATTGATGGTGCCGCCTGCTATTACGCTTGCTGTTGCAGCACTTACGGTTAGGCGCTCTGGCACTGTTGTCCTCGGTGTATCGGGTGCTTTTTTTGAGCAGCCAGCCGTCAATAAAATAATACTGATAAAAAAAACAAAAGCCTGTTTCATACTTATTTTTTTTGTGATGAAGGAAATGATACTTCCTTTTTTCCTGAGGTATTTTTTCAGGTATAAAATTATTGAGACTTATAAATACAATGCAGTCGCCTGGATGACATAACCAATATTTTTTTCAAGACTATTTTTACGGCTGTGAAAAATATTTCTTTTTATTACAGGGTGTCAGCCCTGTTTTCTTTACTGTTATTATTTTATACAAAGTCGCTGGCGCAACATGATACTGCTGTTGCAGTTCAATCTTTTGAACTAAAGAATTATGTGCAGCCTTATGTGGGCACATTCTCCCGTTCGCTGCAGTTTGTATCCAAGCAATCAAATGATGATAAGCACAATCTTCGTTTTTCTCCTAACTCATCTGCCTTTGCCGGTATAAGCCTTTATTACAAAAAACTTTTTTTGTATGCAGAAGTATCTATACCCAATACACATAAGGTAAGAGGACATACAGGAGTGAAGTCGACGGCGCTTTTTGTACATTATTTTGAAAACAAATGGGGTGTTACCGGTTTTGTAAGTTTGAATAAAGGGTTACTGATGTATATGTCAGGCAATGCCATGTATGGCAGCAGAACTGATATGCGTATGTTTACAACAGGCGTGCATTACTACCGCATTTTTAACAGCAGTAATTTTTCTTATTTAGCAGCCAACAGTATGCAAAGGCTACAAATGAAAAGCAAGGGTTCGTTTGTGTTGATGGCCACACCTTCTTACCGGCAATTGTATTCCGGTTCATCCATCATACCGGATTCGTTACGGCCTTTTCATTTTACAGGAACAGAACAGCCATCCATGCAATTACAATTTTTTTCGCTGCAGTGCAGGCCCGGCTATATCCATAATTTTGTGATGAAGAAGGGGAAATATTTTTTTTCACCAGCTATATATTTCGGTGGCGGAGGAGAAGTTCATTTATTAAAAACCGGCAACAGGCAGTATAATGGGTTTAATTTTTCCACCTCCATGCGTATTAAAATGGTAACAGGCATCAACAGCCCAAAATATTATTTTTCGCTTGAGTTTTTAAATGACAGGGCAATATCTTATTTATACAAAACCAATATTAAAAGCAGCTATACCGAATTGAGCGCTAATATTGGCATGAGGTTTTAAAACAAAACGGTTAAGAATGCCTTAACCGTTTTTTGAAAAAAAATATAAAAGCTGGTTTACACCACTTCTGCCATATCCGGAATATCCGCTGCCTTATATAAACCAGCATCCAATTTCTTCTTAGTCTCTTCAAATGCTTTTAATGTAAGATCAATATCTTCATCGCTGTGTGCAGCAGTAGGAATAATGCGGTAAATAATATCTCCTTTTGGAATTACAGGATACACAACAATAGAACAGAAGATATGATAATTCTCTCTCAGGTCCATTACCATCTGCGTTGCTTCAGGCACATCGCCTTTCATATAAATAGGTGTAACAGGTGAGTTGGTATCACCAATATCAAAACCTCTTTCTTTTAATCCACTTTGCAAACGGTCTACATTATGCCATAATTTTTCTCTCAGTTCCGGCATGTTGATCACCATTTCCATTCTTTTCAGCATACCTTCTACAATCATCAATGGAAGGCTCTTTGCAAATATCTGGCTACGGGTATTGTAACGTAAATATTTCAACACTGCTTTTGGCCCGCTGATAAAAGCGCCAATACTACCCATACTTTTTACAAAGGTGCTGAAGTATAGATCAATACCGTCCTGGCAACCCTGTGCTTCATCAGCACCGGCACCTGTTGGACCCATATACCCAAAACCATGTGCATCATCAATCAACACCCGGAATTGATATTTTTCTTTTAATGCAACAATCTCTTTTAAAATTCCCTGCTCGCCATCCATGCCAAATACACCTTCAGTAATCACCAAAATACCACCACCGGTTTTCTCGACCATCTTTTCGGCACGCTGCATTTGCTTTTCAAAATCTTCAATATTGTTATGCTTAAACGCATAGGTGTAACCCATGTGCAATCTGATACCATCCACAATACAGGCATGTGCTTCTGCATCATATACAATCACATCACGGCGGTTTACCAACGCATCAATACAACTCATAATTCCCTGGTAACCGAAATTCAATAACATCGTATCTTCACGGCTTACAAATTTGCTGATCACTTTTTCCAGTTCTTCATGTTTGGCGGTGTTGCCACTCATCATCCTTGCACCCATCGGGTTGCCCATACCATATTTGGCTGCAGCTTCTGTATCCACTTTTCTTACTTCGGGATGGTTTACCAATCCCAGGTAATTATTCAAACTCCATACGATCATTTCTTTTCCCCGGAATTGCATTCTTGGGCCCAGTTCACCTTCTAATTTTGGAAATGCAAAATATCCATGGGCCCTGTCCATGTGCTGGCCAATCGGGCCGCCATCTTTCACTAATTTTTCAAAAACATCCATATGTATTTAATATTGCTGATTTAATATTTTCAGGGACAGATAGAAACCAGATTAAGCAGATTTTTGCTGATACTATGGATAAAAAATCTGTTTCATCCGTATCAATCTGTTTTATCAGCGTTTCTATCCTCCGCACAGCCGCAAAAGTAAGTTTTTGAAATTAAAACGGGTAACATTGCCGTAACACATCAATCAACACAAATTCCACATTTCAGCAGCTATATTTGTATAAAATTGCAATATGATAAAACGGATGTTTTCTACAGCCATATTCCTGTGTTTTGTTTTGCAGTTTGCATCAGCACAAACAGCGGGCAGCAAAACGCAGGCAGCTAAACCCAAATTGGTTGTTGGACTTGTTATTGACCAGATGCGTTGGGATTATTTGTACCGCTATAATTCTCTCTATAGCGACAATGGCTTTAAACGACTATTGAAGGAAGGCTTTAGCTGTGAAAACACCATGATACCTTACACACCTACCTATACAGCACCTGGCCATACCTGTGTATATACAGGCAGTGTACCAGCCATACATGGGATTGTGAGTAATAGTTGGTACGACAGGCTTACCGGTGAATATGTTTACTGTACTGATGACAGCACGGTAAATACCGTAGGCAGCACCACCAACGCCGGCAAAATGAGCCCTGAAAATATGTGGGCTACTTCTATTACAGATGAATTAAGGTTGAGCACTAATTTTAAAAGTAAAGTGATTGGTATTGCATTAAAAGACCGTGGAGCCATATTGCCTGCCGGGCATAGTGCCAATGCAGCTTATTGGTACGATGATAAAGTGGGCAAATGGATAACCAGTACACATTACATGGAAGCATTGCCGCAATGGGTAACACAGTTTAATGATAAAGACCTTGCTGCAAAATATATGAGCAAGGACTGGAATACACTATTGCCCTTATCAAAGTATGATTTGAGCACAGAAGATAATAAGCCTTATGAAAGTAAAATACAGGGAGAGCAGACCGTAACATTTCCTCATAAATTATCTGCTATCACTAATAATAAATACGAGGCATTTAAAACAACGCCTTTTGCAAACACCTACACATTTGATTTTGCAAAAGCTGCAATCGAAAATGAAGCATTGGGAAAAAATACCGTTACTGATTTTTTAGCAGTGAGCATTTCTTCTACTGATTATGTAGGGCATTCCTTTGGCCCCAATTCCATAGAAGCAGAAGATACTTACCTGCGCCTTGACAAAGACATTGCTGATTTTTTAACCTATCTCGATACAAAAATTGGCAAAGGAAATTATTTGTTATTCTTAACTGCCGATCATGGTGCAGCACATATACCGGCTTTTTTAAATGAACATAAAATAAATGGCGCTGGTATTGATGATGCCATAATAGAACAGAAATTAAATAAAATAATAGAGCAAAAATTTGCTATTAAAAAAGCCATTGACCATGTAAGCAGCTACCAGGTATATTTGAGGGACAGTGTACGATATAATGAAGAAGTGAGGGAATTAATAATTAAGGAATTGAGGAAAGAGAATTGTATACAAACGGCTGTTGATCTTGATGAATTGGCTGAAGCAACACTGCCGGCAATACAAAAAGAAAGGATCACCAATAGTTATACTCCCGGCCGCAGCGGCGATATACAGTTTATTTTTAAGCCCGGCTATTTTGATGGAGGAAAGAAAGGGACAACACATGGTTTGTGGAATCCTTATGACTCCCATATCCCATTACTATTTTATGGCTGGGGAGTAAAGAAAGGCAACTTAAACAGGGAAACGTATATGACGGATATTGCGCCTACCATTGCTGCCATGCTGCAAATACAAATGCCAAGTGGTTGTGTAGGGCATGTGATAAGGGAAGTGATGAAATAAGTAAAATATAAAAGCAGGCTTTATCCAGGCCTGCTTTTAGTAAACTTTCAATTGTTTATCTTTTATTGATTTGCCGCTTTTGTAGCAGCTTCCTCTTTCAATTTATCATTAGCGGTGATCCCAAATTCCACCCTACGGTTTAATGCCCTGCTGGCATCGCTGTTATTTTCTACTTTTGGTTGTGCTTCACCATACCATTTAATAGTAAGCCTTGATGAAGCAATGTTGGCTGCTTTTAAAAAACTACCCACAGACGCAGCTCTTTTTTGAGAAAGTGATTCGTTATAAGCAGCGTCACCTACATCATCTGTATGGCCTTCTATTAAAATATTTGTTTCAGGGAAATCATTGAAAATTTTCACCAGTTTATCGAGCGCCAGTTTTGAATTAGCATTGATGTCAGATGCATTGGTAGCAAAATAAACACCGCCTTTGGAACCATCCGGGTTATCGTTAAAGGTTACATTAATGCCTTCGCCAACCCTTGTTACTTCTGCTCCGGGTATTTCATTCTTTATTGCTTCGGCCTCCTTATCCATTTGGCCGCCAATAATACCACCGGCAACCCCACCAACCGTTGCACCAATGATAGCTCCCAATACAGTATTACTTTTTTTTCCGGCATTATTGCCTATTACACCACCAATAACGGCTCCTCCTGTGGCACCAATTACGGCGCCTTTTTGTGATTTACTCATTTTCTTTGTCGAGTCGCAGCCGGAGCAAAATATCATAATGCCGGCAATAAAGAGAGAACTGTTCCTGAATACCTGTTTCATAAAGTAAGTTTTTTAAACCTGCCTGCCGGCAGGTTATTTTTTTACAAAATTGTAAATGATGTTTACGGGTTTATTATCAAAGCTTATTTGTGATATAAGCTTCATACTGTTATCTGTTAAAGAACTTATGGTAAGCCTGTAGCCATTGTTATCATCTAATGCATCATTCTTATCATCCAATCTTTTAAACTGGAATTTTTTTTCTTCGCCCTTTGGTTCATAAATAGTCCATTTTATTTTACGGGTAAGCATATTGCAGCCACCTTTACCTTCCATTAAAGTGTAACTGCCTGTTCCATTATTGCCCACAAAATTCCAGCTACTGCCAATAAAACAATTATTATCTGCTTCGTTAAATACTTTTACATGCAGGATTGAATTGTCACCTTCAACAGTTACGGTTTCCAAATTCCAGTTTCCATTGATAGAACGTGTCATTGTCCTGGCTTCTTTAGAACCAGCGCAGGATGAAACCAGGATGGTAATACCAAGAAGCATCTTAAACGGGATTGAGCTCATACAGTTAATTTAAAAATTGTTTTTTAATTTCAATACTATCATATATAGTGAATAATTCCTGAGGCTGCATTGAGTTGGGCAATTAAAATCGCAGAGGGGAAATAATTTCTACAAAATGTTGTTTCAAAAAATTAATTGCCCTTTTTATTACCAACAGCTACCATTACCACACCACCAACCAATGCAATCACTCCTGCATAGTTGGGCCAGCCAATTGTTTTCTTTTCTTTTTTGTTGATTTCCAATGGGCCAATGTCCACTACTTTCTTCTCTGTAGTAAAACTGATATTCCCAAATACCAGCATTAATATCCCGGCAACAATGAGTATTATTCCAAATAGTTTCATAAAATGTTTTTATACATAATTATAAAACCGTGCCGGGAAAATTAAATTTGAAAGAAAAGGAAAATACAGCTTATCGTCCTGTTAGCATTAACTGTACGCCATTCATTATTGCAGCCATTGTATTTTTGTTCAGGCGTAAACTTCTGCAGGCGGTTGAGCTATTTACTAACGGATAAAATTTTACTCCTTCGTTTATTATCACATCAGTATTGGCATCTGGCAATACGCCACAGTTCCAGTTGGCAGTATTTTCCCAGGCGGTGCTGGTGCTGCCGTTCCAGTAAGCCGTAAATTTTAAAGTGGTGGTATCGCTAATATTTCCATTAACAATGCAGCGGTATTGGTAAGCATACCAGGCCGTTGGGCTATTAGTGATAGTGAGGTTCATGTTGGTGCTGCCACTGTAATTACTGTTGTCGGTAATATTGGTAAAACTGCCGCCGGTACTTAACTGCCATTGGTAGCTGCTACCTCTTAACCTGGTAGTAATGCTCACATCACCGGAAGGGCAGGGGTTAGCAACACATGGTATGCCGCCAAATACAGTGAAGTCTTTACAAACTGATTGATAGTATTGATTGGCAATGGAAGCATCATGTATTATCACAGCGTTTTCATCATTGCTGTATTGTCCCTGTGCCGTCCAGTTGAAAGAACCGGTAAATACCTGCGGATCGGAGGAAGGGTTTAGCGGATCAACAAGGAGTGTTTTGTTATGATAAAAATCTGAACCGGAAAAAACAATTACATTATTGCCAAGTGCAGGAACTAAATTGTTATAAGCATTATTGCCAATATTAAATTCATCAATGATGCCTTTTACAGTAACACCACTGTTGTATTTATTTTTTATATCGTTTGAAAGAGAAAAATCAGTAAAGGCATAAACTGAAAAAAACAGATCGTAGTTGGCTGTATTAATACTGTTTTCAAGTTTCACACCAAGGCTGTCCCTGGGGCTGAAGTAAACTTCTATTGCTGTGCCGTTCACATTAAACCTTGTTTGGGCGCTCACAGTTTTGGCTGTGCTGAATTTTGCATTCACCGGGTTAAAAACAGCACCGGTACCGCCCCACATTTTATTAAACTCATTATAAAAGGCCAGCGCTACCTGTTTACTTTGTATAAAAACAATATTGTTGTAATCGCCGCTTGTTTGAAAATCGCTCCAGTTGTATGAACCTGTTTGGGCAACCACATCAGTACTATCCGGTGAGTTTATGTCTATCACCATAAATTTATTGTGCATGATGTAATTATTCATATCAACACTCTGACCTTTATTAACCTGTGGATTTAATAATGAAAGGCCGGTATTATTTGTGCCGGGAAGATTATACAACCATCTTACTACAACACCTCTTGCTGCGGCATTATTTACTGCAGTTGCAATTTTTGCCACATTACTGTTGGAGTTGGCTGTGTAATTATATAATGCGATGTCAACAGTAAATTTAGCCCTGTTGATATAAGCTGCAATAGTATCAGGAAAAGTATTGTTTAAATAAACAGCATTTGCACCAGTGGAGATAGCATTATTTACCGGGTGATTGAAATAGCATTTTATATGTGGATTTTGTGCTGTAGCGTTTGTATATAAACCCACAACAGCAAGCAGCATCACAATACGTACAATCATTTTTCCCGGATAACTTTTTCTTTGTTTCATTTTTGGCAAGGCGCAAATGTAAGTTTTCTTTGTTCAAATATGCAGTTGATAGCTAGCCTGATCCTATAGGCTGTTTTCTCTTATCGTTTTCAAAAAATATTCCCTGATGTTTTTTGACAGTGTGGAGGATTCAATATGCTGCATGTACATTCTTTCGGGGTGCCATTGTACAGCAAGAAAAAAGGGTTTGCCTTCTTTATCTGCCCACTCAACTCCTTCAATAATGCCATCATCTGATCTTGCATTTTCAATTAACCCCTTACCAAGTTGATTGATACATTGATGATGGGCACTGTCAGCAATATCTGTTTGTTTTTGGGTGATGCTATATAATAAAGTACCGGGTTCAATTATTACTTCATGATTTTTTTCTGTATCAGCGTTGCGATGCTGTTTGTTTTTCTCTTCTCCCAGGTCCTGTTTTAAATCGCCGCCCAATATGCAGTTTACCAATTGCATACCACGGCATATTGCTAATATAGGAAGGTTTTGTATTTGCCCTAAATTAAAAACAGCAATTTCAAACTCATCCCTGGCTTCATTAAATTTTTCCGGCGCATTTGGATAATTGGTAATGCTGCTTCCATAATGTTTCGGGTGTGTATCAATACCGCCACTCATTACCAAAGCATCCACTTCCAAAACTTTTTCAAGGTTATTATCTTCTGCGGATAATTTTATCACTTCAATATTATCATCGCCTTTTATCCAGTTCACATAGTTATTATGTTTGGCTTTGCTGCCGGTATAAGTAAGCCCGATCTTTATTTTACCTGTATTCATGCCTGTTTTGCCGGCAAATTGTTTAGTGTGGGTAAATTTAACAGTCAGCAAAACAGCTAAAACACCCGGATAAGCATCATTAATTTATATTTGCTGTTTGCAAAGATAAGCCGGGTTTTTTATCTGTACCGGAGCTACAATGCTAATTACGATGAGACGATTTTTTTTACTTGCTTTAGTGGTGCTGATTATCAGTTAACGTATCCGCCCAGCAAAAACCAATTTACACACAGTACATTTTAAATAATTACATCATCAATCCTGCTATTACGGGTATTGAAAATTATACAGATGTAAAGATCAGCCACCGCCAGCAATGGACGGGTATTGATGGCGCCCCGGTTACCACTTATCTTTCTATACAGGGACCTGTAGGTAAAAAAGATTACCGTACCAATATTACTTCATTTGATGTTCCCGGAGAAAATCCCCGTGGGCATTCTTTTGTAGATGAATATACGGCTGCTGAGCCACATCATGGCCTGGGCGGAATTATAATGAGTGACAAAACAGGTTATTTAAACAGGTGGAGCATGTATGCAACGTATGCTTATCACAAAGGCCTCACACCACGTACAACATTAGCCGCAGGTTTTTTAGCAGGTATTACTTCTGTTAGTTTTGATGCCTCTAAAATCCAGTGGGGCTCATTAGATCCTAATGATCCTGCCGTTGGGTATAACAATGGCGAAATTTCAAAATTAAAACCTGAACTTGGTGCAGGGCTATGGTTGTATAGTGTTGATTTTTTTGCAGGTGTATCAGTACTTAATATTATACCCGGCAAATGCAAATTTTGTAAAAGATACTTCGGGCAGGTATGGAAGCAGTCTTGTACCACATTTTATTACCACAGCAGGCTACAAAACTTTTTTAAATGACGATATTACATTGCTGCCTTCGGTGATGATACAATATATAAAACCATTCCCTTTGCAAGTATATGTAAACGCAAAAGCACAATACCAGGATAAATTCTGGATCGGCAGCAGCTACCGTTTTGGTGACCAGTTGGGTGGTTTTGCTGCTATGGCAGGCATGAATATTTCCAGCACATTTAATTTGGGATATTCTTATGATGTGTCAACATCACAATTAAGAAATTATTCCCGGAACACACATGAGTTTATTATTGGTTTTTTACTGGGTAATAAATATTCCGATACCTGCCCGAGGGCTGCCTGGTAATTTAATCTTCAATTTTTATTGTGGTGCTTAATGTGTGGCTTTGTCCTGGAGACAGCGTTATCATATCAATACCAGCATAGGCATTGGCCGGTTCCACGCATACAAATGTTTTATAGCCATCCGGCGTTATATCAGCAATAGTTTTTGTAGTTGCTTCTGCCGGGTTCCATACCACCGTTACTTTGCTGCCGGTTTTTTCAACGCTTATTTTCCTGTTCATGTTTTTATCATGAATAATGCAGTTGGATGAAGTGTTTACATAGCGGCGGTTGGTTTCCTCATTAAAATAAAGTAATTGGTTTTGCTGTGTTTTTAACGCTGTTCCAAATGCTTCGTAGAAACTGGCATCCTGTAATCCTTCAACTGCTATGGTATCAATATTGCTGATGTTAAAGTAGGTATGCAGTGCATCAGAATACTCAAACGATTCATTGCCAGTATTAGTAACAGTTAATTGCAGTTGCAAACTTTTTCCAACAATAAATATTGCTTTGGCATTAAAATTAAATGGCCACAATTGTAGCGATGCTTCAGATTGATCCAGGGTTAATTCAATAGCAATGCTTTTATCTGCATTTTCTTTTACTACTGCCACATCCCAATATTGCAAACGGGCAAAGCCATGTTGTGGTTTTGCTTTGTCGGTGGCATGAGGGCCAAACCATGGGAAACAAACAGGTATGCCGCCACGTATTGCCTTTCCTTCTTCAAACAAAGATTTTTCACTCATCCATAAAAGATCATTGCTTCCTGCAGGTATAAAGGAAAGCGCCTGTGCACCGTAGAGGCAAATATCGGCGATGCCATCGCCCTGGTTTACGGCAATGGTTGTTAAATCCCCTTTGCCTTTATAAAATTTTACTTTGCCGGCAATGCCGAATTTTTCAGTAAGCGTTTCAATCGTTATCATAATGCAATAAAACTATACATAAAAAATGAAAAATAGTGAACGGATGGGCTTAACAAGCGGCTAACATGAAAATTCCAAAATAAAATATATCTTGTACCAAATTTTAAAATTACAATTATGAAAAAAGTACTGATTGCCCTATGTTTCATGCTTGGATTGACAGGTATAGCCGCTGCACAAACTCAAAAGAAAGCGCCTGCGGCTACACAGATACAAAAGAAAGTGCCAGCAGCAACAGCAGCACCGGGGACAGCAACCGGATTTAAAAGAGATGGCACGCCGGGCAAACGTTTTAAAGCAAATAAATTAAAAAAGCAAACTGATTTTACTCCCCTGAAAAAAGATGGTACGCCAGCTATGCGTAATAAAAAGAACCAGGTTAAAAAGGGATAATACTCCCTATATTTTACTTCTGATGAAAGCATCCCGTACTAATCACGGGATGTTTTTATTTTAGTAAAGTGTTTTAAAGGCAGCGCCAATCTGTTTGATAATATCCCCCGCAATCATTGCCTCTTTTGAAAAAGTTTCAGCAGCAAGATCACCGGCAAGCCCATGCAGGTACACTCCCAACAGGCAAGCTTGTTTAGCATCATATCCCTGCGATAATAAACCAGTGATAATTCCTGTCAATACATCTCCACTGCCAGCCGTGGCCATCCCACTGTTTCCTGTTGTATTAAAAAAACAATCAGCATCCGGGCAGGCAACTAACGAATGATGGCCTTTAAGAACGATATAACAGTTAAGCTGAGCCGCCTTTTGCATGGCAAGATTCATCCTGTCAAAATCATTATTGCTTTCTCCAAACAGCCGTTCAAATTCTCCTGTATGTGGTGTAAGTACAGCAGGTTGTTTTCTTTTTGATAATAACTCAACATGCTGCTGTAGTAAAGTAAGTGCAGAAGCGTCTATTACAAGCTGGCCATTCCAACCTGTTATCAATTGTTTCAGCAATGCAGCATTGTTTTCATTTATTTCAAGCCCCGGGCCAATACCAATGGCAGCTTTCTTTTTCCACAATGCTTCTGTACTACTCTCTCCAGTACATATTGCTTCCGGCAATGCTGTTTGTATAATGTGCATCCATTCTTCTTTTACCTGTACCGTAACCAAACCTGCACCGCTTCTGAGGCAGCTTTCTGCACAAAGTATTGCTGCACCCATCATGTATTTACTGCCTGCATATAACAATGAATGGCCGAAAGAATATTTATGTGTAAAGTCTTTTCTTGGTTTGAAAACAGGTTTTACAAACGTTGCGTCAATGGTAAAAATATCAGTGGATGTATCTTCATAGTATTGAATATTCAATCCAATATCCATGATAGAAACATTGCCGGTGTATTCGCCGTTTTCGCTAAGCATAAATGCAAGTTTATGGCTTTGAAAACTTAAAGTGTGTGTGGCTTTGATGATCCTATTGCCTTTTGAAGAAACATCGGCAAACATTCCGCTGGGTATATCTATGCTTATTACAGTTGCTTCACATTGATTGATGTATTGTACTAATAATTGTGCAATACTTTCTAATGGCTTATTAAGCCCGGTGCCAAAGAGAGCGTCAATCACAATGTCATCCTCATCTATTTCCGGGAAAGTATCTGCCGCTGCTATTTTGTTGATGTCAACATTTGTGTTTTTTAAACGCTGCAGGTTTATTTCACAATCTGCACTTAACCGGGTTGCATCTAAAATATACACCTGTATATTTCTTTTTCCTGGAGCAAGCATTCTTGCAATAGCAAGCCCGTCGCCGCCATTATTACCGCTGCCACAAAAAAATATAAGCTGTTTGTTTTCTTCAATGTTATTATTTATCCATTCTGCACATCTGGTAGCAGCCCTTTCCATCAGGTCAATAGAAGAAACAGGTTCATTGCTGATGGTGGCCTGGTCCCATTCCCGTATTTGCGCCGATGAAAAAATTTTCATGTACTAAAAATACAAAACTCTGCGCCGCCGCTCGCAAAAGAATAATCCCAGGCAGCCGGGAGAGGAGAACGCAGAGAAATAAAAGGTTGAATTGTTATTGCTTTTTTAATTGCTGCATAACTGAATGTATTCTCAAGCGGCCTAGCCAGCTTTTTTCTTTTTATTAAAGTAGGGTAACAGTGCCAGGCACACAAATCCCACCACAAGAATGATAACACATTGTGCCATCCATTGCAGCAGGCCGTTTGCGTTGGCAATACCTTCCTCAATATTGTAGCGTATCATTACTTCCTTTACAAACCACGGGTAGGCGCCAATACCACCGGGTGTGATCACCATGCCAATGCTTGCAAAAGCCAGTACAGGGAATGTGGCTATCACAGGCAGTTGCTCTGTACCAAGCGTTGCAAAAAAACCAAGATAAGTACCGCCAAGATAACAGCACCATATAAAAACACTGTGAAATATAAAAGCCCATTTGTTTTCCATTTTTGAAATACTCATCAACCCTGTCTTTACACCTGCAAACACTGCTTTTATTTTTTTTATAAAACCAACATTGCTGTACCGTTTAAAAATGATCCTTGCCCCTAAATAAAACATCGCAATAAAAATGATGAGTATGCCTGCTTTGGCAATGAGCATGCCCCAGCCGCCTTTTAAAAAATTTGTTTGAATGGTTTCTTTTGCAAACTGGCCTATCAGGTCGAATTGAGCAATAACAGTAATAATGAACACAACCAAAAGGCACAAAACATCCACCGCCCTTTCAATTAAAATGGTGCCCACTAATTTATCAGCTGGCACTTTTTCATAGCGTGCCAATAGGGTGGATTTTAAAACCTCCCCCAGCCGGGGAAAAGCAAGATTGGCAAGATAACCTACCATTACGGCAAAAAATGTATTGTGAAATGATGGGTTGTATCCCATTGGTTTCATCAAAATTTTCCAGCGGATGGCACGGCTTATATGGCTTGCAGTAACAATTAAAAAAACAGGCAGAAACAAAATATACCGGGCAATATTGAAGGCTTCTTTACATGCGTTCCAGTTTTTTTCATCCATTTTGTGAATGCTCCACCACACTAAAAAAATGCCCAACCCAAGAAATAAAATGTATTGCAGTGCAGTGATCAACTTCTTTTGCATATCGGCCTGTAAAATACAAACTAATAATTACACTTTGAGTGGAAGGTATTAAGGAATAAATAAAGCCAGATTTATTAAAAAATGGCTTTTTATAAGAAAAAGGCTGCCTTACCATTGGCAGCATTTTGTTGTCGTTTTAGTGAAAATACTAACCCATATCTATAGCAGAGTATGGTCAATTATATCAACGTATGGTCATTGTTATGTAATACAATCAGGGAGTTTGTAACGTATTAATTAATTGTGAAGAAGAAAAATATTTTCAACTCTTACTTGTTTTTTCAAAATAAAACACCACATTTATACTCGATTCAAATTCTACACGCTTTACAAGGCGTTTTAAGTTATCCCGCAGTTTTTCTTCAGTACCCCGAAGAAGCAGGCTGGCAACAAAAGTTGCATTATAAGTTGTTTATTAAAACAGCGCTTGTATTTATTTTATAACTGATTATTTATTGATATGCCACTGTGCTGTATTCACTTTTATCAAAGCAAATACATGCAACAACATGGTGCAGATATTTTATAAACTATTACAGCAAACAACTGTATGCACAAACTGTATACTATATTATTATGTATTGCTGCATTTAACTGCAGCAACTGCTTATTGCCCAGGATAAAGCAGCCGGAAACATCATCCTTGCCGCATTGCAGAAAGTACCAACTAAATACATTACGACCATTGATAAAAAGATTGATAAATACAGCAGCCGTGTCAGCAACAAAACAGAAAAGACATTAAAGAAACTGGCGAAATGGGAAGAGAAGATAAAAGCCACCTTACAAAAAGTAAATCCCGATGCAGCCAATAAACTCTTTGGCAATAACCAACTCACCTTTGCCAGCCTGCTTCAAAAAATACAAAAGGGCAATGCCATACAATTAGATTACCGCAGGCAATACAATAAATACAATGATGATGTAACTACTGGTTTTAAGTATTTGGAAAAGAGCAAGGAGTATTTAGACAGCGGTATTGCAAAAAAAGTACAGGCTACCAAAGAGAAATTGCAGCAACTAAACAGTGATGAAAACAGCATAATCCATATAACAATTTAAACACTAACGGAAAGTAGTAAGCACTGCTTTTAAATACATAGGCAAAAGCAAATACCTCACAAAGATGAATAAAGAAGTGTGGTACTACGCCGAAACCATGAAGAACTATAAAGAGATATTCAGTGATGAAGCAAAGACAGAAAAGCTGGTAAAAGGCATACCCAATAAAGTGCCAGGAGCTTCCAAATTTTTGTACAAAAGAATAGTATGCTGGCTTCATTATTCGGTTCTCCGGGTGGAGATGATGTAGCAAGCGCTGCAAACTATCCTGGCTTGCAAACAAGGGCCGGTGTACAGAGTATGATACAACAACGAATAGCCGCAGGCGGTCAAGGTGCACAAGATGTATTTAAGGAAAATATAAAGGCGGCACAGGCACAGCTAAACCAATACAAGAGACAAGCTACTGAAAGCAGGCAGTGGTGCAGGCTCTGGCGAAGGCGGCTCGCCCGACTTAAACCAAACATGCAAAAAACAAAAACCTTTTTTGCAACGCCTTGAGTTTGGCAGCAACTCAGTTTGCCAAGAACAATACACTGATGCCCACCACTGCTGATATAGCACTAACGCTGGGTATAAGTTGAATGATAAAAGTGTGGCGGTATAGCCGCTGGTTATAAATTGGGTATGGATATTGATAAATTCCGCTTTTAGTATTCGAAGGTATCGGCCTGAGGAGTTCATGGAGTGGAAACTGAAGAACAGTATTATGCAACTGTGGTTGGGAAATGAATTACCTGACTGCTCCTGTTCAGGCACAGTAATAAGGCCTGAAGTATGGCACAAACTGGATTGATGGGCATCAGTAAAAAGTTTGCCATAAAAACAAAATGAGTTTAAGGAAACGAAAGTGCAACTGCTGTATGATTTTTTTGCGAAGCAGCATGTACCCGTGAGTCAACGTATATTATTCAGAGTTGGATATAACTTGTAAAGGAAACAAATTCATTATGAGAAAAAATGTTTTTGAACAAATGCTGGCGACATTTTTCTGTTGCTATCAGTGTTGACCCAAAAGAGGCGCAAAATACTTATAAGGATGTATCTATAGTGTCGCGAACAGCTGCTTTGCTTGCTAAGTATGCAGATTTCCCAGTGAGTAATCATACAGGCATAACTCAAATCAGCGTACCCATTTATACAGTGAAGGAAGGCCCCTTACAAATCCCTATCAGCCTAAGTTATCATGCAGGAGGACTAAATTAAGTGAATTGGCGATTGGGTAGACCTAGCTGGGCTTTAAATGTCGGAGGAGTAATCACAAGAACGGTAAGGGGTTGCCCGATGAAAAAAATACGGCTGCATTCTCAACAAATGAAAAGGGTTATCTTAGTGACGGTGGTTACAATAACTATATTATGATGGATGAATCACAGTCTCCATTGACATCGCAGGAATCAGCAATCAACTACAAAATTGGCAACGGTATCTATGATGGTGAACCCGATCTCTCTTTCTTCAATCTTGCAGGCTATTCGGGAAAGTTTTATTTTCATGATGATGGCAGACCAGTGGTTGTGCCGGAGAAGGATATAAGGATAACCTATGTTATACTCCCGAAACAGGCAACTCTATCAACAGTTTTGTGATAACTACACCCGACGCACAAATACAATTTTGGCAAAACTGCTGCCACAGGTGATGTAGATCCTATAGAGAAAACAATACTGACGATGAAAATAGTTATCAGGAACTAATAATATCATTACAAGCTGGTGTCCTGAATAAAATATCTTTGGCATACGATGAGTTTTCTTATAACACTCACGTATGTAGCAGAGGAATACATATACTCAGTCTTACTTCTTTTTCACTTCATTCCACAGATTGCCCGGAACGTATGATTATGGGCTTTTGTACAATTGGTTCTATGGCGTAAGACTCAGCAGTATTATTTTTTCTATGGCGTAGTGAACGTTTGACGCAGGAGATGCAAGGGAAGATCTTATTGATTATACCCATAACAACAGCTTTACTGAGGATGTTGTCAACACCCATGCAACATCGCTTGGAGCAATACGCATTACAGAAACCGGAGGAAGCTTTTGTAAGAAATTCAATTTTACCTACAGCTATTTTTAATGACGCTACAACAGCATTACCTCCGAAATACGGCTCTGCAGTGTTGGAAACCGATAGGAAAAGATTAAGACTCGACAAGATAGAAGAAGGCAACTGCACAGGTACTCACATTGTTCCGGCACACCAGTTTGCCTATTTTGCCAATCCACCACGCAGGCTTTGCCTGGGACAGGATCATTGGGGATTTATCAATGGCAAGAACACAAACTCCACGCTGATACCAACCTATATCGAAGAAAACAATACAGTGATTAAAAAGGTGGAAGGGGCAAACAGAGATGCATACTGGCCGGCCATGAAAGCAGGAACGCTAAATAAAATAACTTATTCTACGGGAGGATATACCGAATTTGAATTTGAAGCAAATACAACATGGCTTTCTTATAATAAGTATGAGAAAGGCAATACGACTGAATATACTGCGGGCATGGCAGGAGGGGATGGGGAACTGAGTCAACAATATA
>CAWFCU010000009.1:0-254424 GCA_963814445.1 uncultured Chitinophagaceae bacterium | reverse complement strand
CGCCCATCTGCTCCAGGCGTTTGAAAACTCGCAGCACGTGGATGACGCTGATGCCGAGGACGTCGCCGGGTCCTCCTGGATCAGCGGCAGGATCAGCGTTTCGCCTTTGTGTTTGTCGATCAGCTCCAGCCGGGCCACCAGCTCGCAGAGCACGTGCGCCAGTCGCTGCATCGCATCGCGACGGCCCAGCGATACGACACGTTCGGCCAACAACGACTCTTCGTGGGCGTTCGACCAGACCAGCGCTTCCGCAAGGCCGGGATGCCACGCCATCATCGTTCGGAAATCCTTGACGGCAGCTTCCAGAGCGTGGCGGCCGTCTTGGCGACGAGATCGAACTCCGCGCGCTCGAACATCATCTTGTTGTAACAGAGAATGTCGCCCGGCAGCGCGACGTTGACGATCTGCCGCGTTCCGCCCGGCAGATAGCGTGGACGGAGGATCCAGCCATCCTCCACGAGGTACATGTGCGTGTACCTGTCGCCCGCGCGGATCAGCGCTTCACCGGCCGCCAGCGACACGCGTTCGCGCGACATCTTGTCCAGGTCGATCCGCAGATCATCGTTGACCCGGAAAAAACCCTTCACCTTCGAGCTCAGGTTGCGGCTGGGCATGATCTCGAACTTTCGGGCGCGCAGTGGCTAACTGCCCGCCTCCTGCAGAATGAATGAGTTCGGTGCGGAGAAATACATCTAGTCCTGCCAGACAACGCCAACATGCCGTGCCGGGTTCCCGTTCGGATCCACGTCCCATGTTCTGACAGGATTTTCTAGGACGCGGCCTTCAGCGCGTCTCCGACAGCGCCGCCGTTGATTAAGGTGCGGCCCTGCATCGCGGCAGCTAGCTTGGCTGTCAACTCGCGCTGATCGAGCGGCTTGGACACGTAATCCGACATGCCCAGCGCGAGATAGCGCTCGCGGTCGCCGCTCATCGCATCGGCGGTCAGTGCAATCACTGGAAGATCACGCCACTTCTCGGCGCTGGCTCGGATACGCTTGATGGCTTCCTTGCCGTCCATGACGGGCATATGGACGTCGAGCAGCACCAGGTCGAACGCCTCGTCGTGGAGACGGTCGAGCGCCTCCTGCCCGTTGGTCGCTTCCGTGAAGGTCGGCGATAGCTGGGCAGCGAAGAGCTTTACGACCTGCCGGTTCACCGCGTTGTCGTCGACCAGCAGAATCTTGATCCCGCGCATGCCGCGCAGCTGGTCGTCGGTGACAGCGGGCAGGTGCCGCTGGTGGATCACCGGCATAGCAGCCTCGTCCGCCGACTCCGGCCATGAAGGTGAGCGTGAAAGTCGAACCGCGGCCGACTTCGCTTGAGACGGTGACGTCGCCGCCCATCAGGCGGGCAGCTGGCGCGTGATCGCAAGGCCGAGTTCCGAGCCGCCAAAGCGTCGCGTAATGGAAGCGTCGGCCTGTGTGAAGGTGGTAAACAGTTTGGCCAGTGTCGCCTCGCTCATGCCTATGCCGGTGTCGGTCACTTTAACGCTGATCCTCCAGCCGCGGGATTCGACCTTTTCCGCAGAGACCGCCATCCGCACCAGACCGCGCTCGGTGAACTTGATGGCGTTCGAAAGCAGGTTGCCGACGCATTGACGGACACGCACCGGATCGTAGTGGAGCTTCTCAGGCATTCCCGGCGCAACCTGCAGGTCGATGTTGAGGCCGCGCTCCACCGCGCGATGCAGGAAGAGCTGGCGCAGGCGGTCGAACGTGACGGCGAGTTCGCCATCCACGGTCGCTATCTCGATCTTGCCGGCTTCGATCTTGGACAGGTCCAGCACGTCGTTGAGCAGCGCGGTCAGCGTCTTGCCGGAGTCGAGAATGACGTTGACCTTCTCCTGCTGCGCCGGGCTCAGGCCATCGGTCGCGAGCGACTGCGCCATGCCGAGCACGCCGTTGAGCGGCGTGCGGATCTCGTGGCTCATCGAGGCGAGGAAGTTGGATTTGGCGATGGTCGCGGCTTCGGCCTGCTGCTTGGCCTCGATCAGCGCGTGTTCCTGCTGCTTCTGCTGCTGGATGTCCAGCATCAGGCCTACAGCGCGGGTCGGCACGCCGTGCTCGTTGCGCTGCACGCGCATGAAGATACGCACCCACTGCTCGCCGCCGTTCGGCCGGTGCAGGCGTGCGTCGATCGACTCGACTTCCTGCGAGCGGAGGCAGCGCTCCCAGCTTTCGCGCACTGCGGCGATGTCGTCATCATGGTACATGCCGAACGGGCGCATGGCGTGGCGCGTCAGCGCGTCCGCGCCGGCGAGCGCCTGGTATTGCGGCGAGGTCCAGCGTTCGGACGATCGAAGGTCGATCTCGTAGACGCCCGCGCTTGCGGCGCTCATCGCGATTCCGAGTCGATCCTGCATCACGGCCGCCTGGTCGCGCGCATCCACCAGCTCTGTGATGTTTTGACTGATACCGAACACTTCGAATTTGTTGGAAGGCAATCTGCGCCCCGAAGCGAAATGCACCAGCGTATGGCGCCAGCCGCCGTCAGGTTTGCGCCGGCGCAGCGAGCACGTGGCGGCGCCGCCCTGGGTGGTGATGCGTTCGCGGATTCCCGCGTCCTTGTCGATGTCGTCGGGGTGCAGTGTTTGCACGAACTCGTCGAGCCGAACGGGACCTTGCGGCACGCCATCGTTGCGCTTCATCAGCGCTTCCGAGAAATGGAACATCCGCGTATCGGGATCGTAACGGAACATTCCGACGTCGGAGTCGCGCATCAGCCGGTCGCGAACGTCGATGGCGCTGACCAGTTTTCCAAGCATGGTCCATTCGGTGGTGACGTCGGTCAACGTGACGATGCCGCCGTCCTGGCCGCGGGGACCTTTCGGACGCAGCCAGCGATCACCGCGTGGATGCGTGAAGCGGTAGACCCAACCGTCGCCATACGAGGTGTGCTCGGAGGACGCCGCCTCGAGAAAATCCTTCAGCCCGCGATCGATGACCGCGCCCGAGTTGGCCCCGGTCAGGTCGAAGAGAGCCTGGTTGACCGAGCTTATCCGTCCATCCTCATCGACGAACGCTGCCGCAATGCCGAGCGCGCCAAGCGGCTCGAGCAACGCCGCGGCGCTGGTCTCTGGAGTTGTGGACAAGGGCCGATCCCCTCGGAGGCAACACAAATTGTCGCTTCAAAGTATGAGGAGCGGCGTTAATGACGCCTTTCCGCAGCAGCGCAAACCCAACGTTTTCCGGGGTTTTCACCAAACATATGTATTGGAATCCTGCGTCAGCTTCGCGTAATGACGCCGCCGCCCATCGGCCGCTGCAGCCCGCCCATTCCGCCCACTTCATCGGTTCTGGCGATGAATTTCGCGTCGGTGGACGCCAGGTAATCCGGCGAGCGCACCGTCGAGACCTTGATGAATTCGGCCTCGACCTGGTCCGCCTTCAGGGTGAGCAGCGTGTAGCCCTTGGAAAAGGCGTCATAATAGACGACCTCATCGTTAGCTTCCGGCATCAGGAAGTTGATCTCTTCGAACGGCATGTTGTCCCCCGCCCCGTTGGACGTAACCGAGGTGCAGCCGAATTCGACGCCTCGTTTCTGACCGCCCACGTCATGAAGTTCGTTTGCCCAAGCTGTGTGGGTGTCTCCGGTCAGCGTGACCAACTTGGCCTTGGCGGCCTTGGCGGCGGCGTAGAGCCTTTCGCGGGCGACGGGGAAACCGCTCCAGCTATCCAGATTCCACGGCAGGCCATACTTGGCCGACTCCAGAACCGCCGGCTGCCGGCCGGCACCTGCCCGTATTTCTCGGGCGGCAGACCTTTCTGCAGGTCCGGCATCTTCACCTTGGCCATGGTGACCTGGTTGCCCAGCACCTGCCATTTCCTGCCGGCATCGACCGAAGCCTTCAGGCCCGCGGCCAGCCACGCTTCCTGCTCCGTCCCTAGCATTGTGCGGCCTGGGTCGTTGACCTTCGCCATCAGCGCATTGGCGACGGCCTGCTTCTGACTGTCGGATGCAAGCCCAACTTCGTCGATCGTGAGATCCTCGCCGCGTCCAACCAGCCTGCTCTCCAGCAGGAACAGCGTCGCGAGATCGCCGATGTCGAATTGCCGGTAGATCGCTTCGCGGGCTTTTCCGGCGGCGGGATCGCGCACCGGCATCCATTCCAGAAACGCCTGCACGGCCTCGGCCTTGCGCGCCGTCCAGTTGCCTTCGGTTTCTGTCTGATGGTTCTCGGCGCCCGTCCGGTAGGAATTGTTGGCGCTCTCGTGGTCGTCCCATGTGCAGAACCAGGGCGCAGCCGCGTGCGCCGCCTGCAGCATCGGATCGGACCGGTACTGCGCATAGCGGGTGCGGTAGTCCGCCAGCTTTACACACTCGTGCGGCGGCTCGTGATTGCGGCCGAGCTGTTTGCCGATAGCGCCGCCATAGCCATCCTGCCCGTACTCGTAGATGTAGTCGCCGAGATGGATGACAGCATCGATGTCCTTCTCCGCTTCCCGATCTCGCGGTAGACATTGAAGTACCCGAACGGCCAGTTCGAGCACGACACCACCGCCAACCTGTAGTCGGCTGTCCCGTTGCCCGGCAGCGTGCGGGCGATGCCGGAGGGCGAGACCTGACGCCCGACCGTGAACCAGTAGTAGTAGACCTGACCCGCCGACAGGCCATCGACGTCGACCTTCACCGTATAGTCGCGCTCGGGCCCGGTGCTGATCTTGCCGCGGCGGACGATCGTCTTGAACTCGGGATCTCGCGCCACAGCCCAGCGCACCGGGACCGGGCCGGGCGCGTCCGGCGTCAGCCGGGTCCAGATAATCACCCGCGAGGAGGTCGGATCGCCCGAGGCGATGCCGTGATTGAAGGCAACCTTTCCGGCGTAGCTTCCGGTTTCCGTGGTAGCGCAGGCAGCGGCTAGGCCTGCCGCGCCAAAGCCGAGTGCGCCGCGCCGGGTCAGCTTGGTCATGGATTTATCCTTCTCGCCGCGATAGTCCCCGAATTCCGAACCTTCTCACTACCTTGCACCCCCTCGCGACGAAAGCATGACCGAGCAGAACCCTCCACCCCTGACGGTCACGGCCCCTGCTGACGCTGGGGGAGCGCGCATGGATAAATGGCTGGCCGAGGCCGGGATAGGCATATCCCGCTCGCGGCTGCGCGCACTTATCGAGGAAGGCCGCGTCACGCTGAACGGGACGCCAGCCGCCGATCCCAGCGCCCGAATCGTCGCCGGCGGCGTCTACACCATCGTCCTGCCGCCGCCGCTGGCCGCCGAACCGCATGCGGAAGACATCCCCCTCGACGTCCTGTTCGAGGACAGGCACCTCATCATCGTCAACAAGGCGGCCGGCATGGTCGTCCACCCCGCGCCGGGACAGGAGACCGGCACGCTGGTCAACGCCCTGCTCCACCGTTGCGGGCCGGAGCTGACGGGCATCGGCGGCGTCGCCCGTCCCGGCATCGTCCACCGGCTCGACAAGGACACCTCAGGCGTGATGGTCGCCGCCAAGACGGAAGCGACCCACACCGCACTTACCGCCATGTTCGCCGCCCACGACATCGAGCGCGCCTACCTCGCCGTCACGCGCGGCAGCCCGCGCCCGCTGATCGGCCGCATCGAGACCAACATCGCCCGCTCGCAGTCCGACCGGAAGAAGATGGCCGTCGTAAAGGAGAAGCACTTCCGCGCCGATGCCTGGTCGAACGATCCCGCCGCGATGGGCGACGACACGCTGCACGGCAAGGTCGCCATCACCAACTACCGCGTGCTGCAGACCTTCGGGCGGCTCGACGCCACCGGAACGCAGCCCGCCGCCGCGCTCGTCGAATGCCGGCTCGAGACGGGCCGCACCCACCAGATCCGCGTTCACCTGGCGCACATCGGCGCGCCAGTGCTGGGCGACCAGACCTACGGCAAGCACCGCTGGCTGAAGGCCGACGGCAAAGGCGCCGCCTTCGAACGCGCGACCGCCGCCGCCAAGGCGTTCGAACGGCAGGCGCTGCACGCCTTCATCCTGGGTTTCGAGCATCCGATCACGAAGAAGGCGCTTCGCCTTGAAGCCCCCCCGCCCGCCGACATGCAGGCGTTGATCGATGCGCTCAGTGCGATGCCGAAAAGCTAAGGCGTGACGGGTGTCTCAGGCGCCACAGGCGTCTGGCTTGCCAGCAGATTGCTTTCCTGCGTGGCCAGGGCGTCATTCCAAATGCCGGCGGCCTTGAGCTCGGCAAGCCCCTGAATCGCTTCGGTCGCCACAGCCTGCTGCTGCGCGCCGCCCGCGTCTGAATGCAGCCACTGATAGTAGAGCGCATCGGCGACCGCGATCTTGCCGTCAGCCGCGCTCTTGTCGAACGCCAGTGTGCGCCGCGCCCATTCAAGCTCCAGCGGAGCAAGATAGGCGCCGTAGGACGATGCGCCCATCTGGTCGATCAGGCCTTCCCAGCCGACGATATAGAACCGCGCCATCATGAGCGGGCTGTAGTTGGGATCCTGCTCGTAGAGGAACAGCAGGATGCCGAGGCCTTCCTTGAGATCGGCGAGCGCATCCTGGAAGCCTTGCGGCTCAAGCTGCTGCTGCGTCTCAATGCTGAGCGCAATCAGCTTCAGCGTCGAATATTCGCCGAGCATGCCAGCGTGCTGGTACTGGACCAGCGGCGAAGGATACTGCATCGCCGTGCGCTTCATCTGCGCCATCACCGGCTCGAAATCCTGCATCGCCGAGCGGGTCGCCGCCGTGACCTGTTCCTGCGAGAGGACGCCGCGTCCACCCTGGCTGACCGCCTCCATCCACTTCGGCGCGACTTCGAGATAGGCCAGCTGCACCCGGAGCAGCGCCTCGAGTTCCTTGTTCGGCACGGCCTGAAGGAAAGCGTCGGTAAAGTACCTGGCGGCCTTCATGTCGTCGATCATCCGGTCGAGAGTGCCCTGTATGTCGGCGCCGGGCATCTGGATCATGGCCGAGGCCGTGGCGGTGCGGAGGTTCAATTCCTCCTGCCCCATGCGCGCGGCAAAAGCCGGCTCAAGCTTCGACTTGGGGTGCGCGGCCATGAACTCGTCGGCCTTGATGTCGCGGCACGGCTCGCCGCCATAGCTGGCGTTCGCGCCCATCGACAGCAGGCAGAGCCGGTCCAACGCGACCAGTTTCGCAAGAGGGTCGTTGGTGTTCCTGAGAAGATCTTCCAGAGTCTTCTGGGCCTGCGCCTCCTGCCCGACGGTGCCCTGCAGCGCGGCGAGTTCGTAAGCGTTTTCGACATTGCCCGGTTCGAGCTTCAGGATCTCTGCGCGGGCGCGCAGCGCACGCTCCCCGTCGCGCCAGAAGGCCAGCGTCGCCAGCCTGTCCCACTTCTCGACCGTGCGCGGCTTCTTTTTTCAGCCTCACATCAAATTCATCCACATCTATATTAAGATTATTATAGTCGCCAAACTGGTTTAGTATTTCACGGATACAGCGCATGCCCTGGTTGGCATAGCCTTCATACAGGTCTAAAATGGCGACTTTAATGGTTAGTTTTTCAGTCGAATTCATGCGTCAAAAATACATTTTTTTGTAAAACTGGTTATAGATTTGGCGCAAAATCAAGGCAAAAGGGGGTTTATTGATAAATATTCAAGGATAATTGAGGTTTTTTAGCATGGATTAGTCACATTTTTAGTTTTGTGTGTGAAATACTATTTCTGTTGACTCAGGTTAATATTTGGTTAAATTGAGTAACTTTAGCCCTTGCGTAAAACAGCTACCATTTGAAAACGCTTTTGGTGAAATTTAGCGGATGAAAAATCACCATTTATTCCCTCAAAGCAACAACCAAACGACTGATTAACAATCAAGCATCCAATGATTCATACAACAATGAAAAGAATTTTACTCGTTCTTATTCTGTCCATCCTTGTGAAAAATGCTGCAGCACAATTTAGTTTTAGCTGTGCAAAAGACACAACCATTGACTGTGCTCAAAACTGTGTAACGTTAAAAACCACTATACCCGATATACATACTTTTTCGGATGACTATGGTGTAAGTTCTATCAGTGGCCCCGGTGGTTGTTTCCGGCCCCCGGTTAACCCCGGTACTCCTGGTGTATCTACCAATCTTGACCAGGATGACAGGTACACACCAACCATTCCTCTTCCGTTTCTTTTTTCGTTTTATGGGATCTATTATTTGCAGTGTACTGTAAATACCAATGGCATTATTTCATTTGACCTGACGAATTCCTCCACAGGTGCACAATGGGTAATACAGGGTTTAAGTGGCACATTGCCAAGTACTGATTACGACAGGGCCATTATTATGGGCGCTTTTCATGACATTGATATCAGCAGGCCGGAGTCGCCTACAAGGCAGATAAAATATGATGTTTTAGGTACGGCACCACACAGGAGATGGGTGCTTTCTTTTTATAAAGTGCCTTGTTTTGATTGTAATAATGAAATCGACAATACTTACCAGATCACACTGTACGAAGGGCTTAGCCTGGTGGAAGTGCATGTGTTTGCAAGAGACGTTTGTACTACATGGAATGCAGGTGCCGCTATGATTGGTATGCAAAATTATAATCAGAATAGTGGTGTGATGGCACCCGGAAGAAGTGCCTTTACAACTCCACGCTGGCAAGGGCCCACAATGAATGAAGCCTGGAGGTTTACTCCAAAGCAAGGGCCTTCTTTATTTAAAAAAGTTGAACTTACTGACCTTAGCGGTACTGTTGTGGCAACTGGTACCACTGCCCCGGGAACCAATAATGATATTGCAGTAACATTTGA
Organism: uncultured Chitinophagaceae bacterium; assembly: GCA_963814445.1. Taxonomy (GTDB): domain Bacteria; phylum Bacteroidota; class Bacteroidia; order Chitinophagales; family Chitinophagaceae; genus Ferruginibacter. The sequence continues at coordinate 245,720 of CAWFCU010000009.1, read as the reverse complement.
TAATATTTGCCCTCCTGCCACCACAACCTATCTTGTAAAATCATCTTATTATAATCTTGAATACCCTTTCCAGTTTCCTGCAAGGGATAGTATTATTTATGGAATAGATACGATCACGGTTTATAAAAATGGTTCTATTCCTGCATTGAATGTATCAACAACAGATGCAGTTTGTGGCCCTAACCCTAATGGTACTATTAATATCGCAGCGCCTGTAGGGCCAAACTATGTGTATTCAATTGACGGCGGAACTAACTCCCAACCCGGAAATTCATTTTCTGTTTTGCCCGGTACTTATACAGTAACCATAATTGATATTACAGGTACCTGTACAAAAGATACAACTGTAACAGTAGGTTCACCTGCAACTTTTACGGCTACCGCCACTTCAACAAATACGTCATGTCCTACTGCAAGTAATGGAACCATTACAATTACTCCCAGCATAGCAGGAACATTTACTTATGATATTGATAATTCGGGTACTTTTGTAAATTCAAATGTTTTTACAGGCCTCACTGCCGGTGAACATAATATTTCTGTTAAAGATGCCGGTGGTTGTGCGTATGGTTTTTTAGATACAGTTTTAAGCGATCCCGGCTTCACCACTATTGCCACACCTGCCAATGCATCCTGTTCAGGTTTATCAAATGGTTCTATTACGGTTACTGTACCAGCTTCCGGACAAGCGCCATTTACTTACCAGGTTGGCAGCACTATACAGCCTGCTAATCCTGTATTTAATGGATTGCTTGGGGACAGCACATACACCGTAATTGTAACAGATAATATTGGTTGTGCTGATACATTTCCGCAAGTTGTAAACAGCAACCCGGGTATTACCGCTATTGTTACACCTTTCAGTACTACATGTGCCGGCGTAAATACAGGTAAAATACTTATTGAACCTTCCAACGGTACCGGCCCGTATTTTTATGATACCACTGCCACCAATACTTTTACTCAGATTACCGACACTCTTCGTAACCTTGGTTCAGGATCGTATATTGTTACTGTAAGGGATAATTTGGGATGCAAATACACGGCCCCGTCAGTAAACATTACCAACAGCAGGGTATTAAGGGGAACATTTGATACCAGGAATACAGCATGTTCTGCCGCCAGTACCGGACAAATTATTCTTACTCCAATGTTTGGTACAGGTACAGGGCCATTTTTTTATTCAGTGAATAATGCACCCTTTATTGCGCTTGATACATTACGCAACTTAGACACAGGATTTTATCGTGTAACGCTGAGAGATGCATCCGGCTGTACTTTTGATTATTCTCCAATATCAATTGTTGCTAATGACCCGGGTATAAACGCTATAGCCACTCCAATTGCTACCGCATGTGCAGATGTAGCCACAGGCAAAGCAGTAATAAAATTTCCTGCACCTGTTGAGGGAATAGGGCCTTTCTCTTACAATCTCGATAATCTCGGCTTTGTTGCTTTAAATGATACCATCCGCAACCTTGATAGTGGTTTTCATAGCATAGTTGTAAGGGATGCTTTGGGTTGTAACATAACACTCAATCCTGAAATAACTTTTGGCCCGGGTGTAAGTGCAACTGGCACGCCTAAAGCCACAGCCTGTGCTACGGTTACTACAGGACAAATATTTGTATCACCCACAGCAGGTATTGCACCATTTACATATAGCATTGACAATGCCGGTTTTGTTGCGTTGAATGATACTATCCGCAACCTCGATAGCGGAATACATAACATTGTTATAAGAGATGCAGTTGGTTGTAGTTTTGCCTTAGCTCCTGATGTACCAGTTGGCCCAGGAGTGAATGCTACAGCAACCACTAAAGCCACAGCCTGTGCTACGGCTACCACCGGACAGATATTTGTATCACCCACCGCAGGCATTGCGCCATTTACTTATAGTATTGACAATGCTGGTTTTGTTGCGTTGAATGATACTATCCGCAACCTTGATAGCGGAATTCATAATATTGTTGTAAGAGATGCAGTTGGATGTAGTTTTGCCTTAGCACCTGATGTACCAGTTGGGCCTGGTGTGAATGCCACAGCGACAGCTAAAGCTACAGCCTGTGCCACGGCTACTACAGGCCAGATATTTGTATCACCCACAGCAGGTATTGCACCATTTACGTATAGCATTGACAATGCTGGTTTTGTTTCGTTGAATGATACTATCCGTAACCTCGACAGCGGAATACATAACATTGTTGTAAGAGATGCATTGGGTTGTACTTTTTCTTTAACCCCTGATGTACCAGTTGGGCCAGGAGTGAATGCTACAGCAACCACTAAAGCCACAGCCTGTGCTACTGCCACTACAGGTCAGATATTTGTATCACCTACAGCAGGCATTGCACCATTTACGTATAGTATTGACAATGCTGGTTTTGTTGCGTTGAATGATACTATCCGCAACCTCGACAGCGGAATACATAACATTGTTGTAAGGGATGGATTGGGTTGTACTTTTTCTTTAGCTCCAGATGTTCCAGTTGGTCCAGGAGTTAACGCAACTTTTACCACCAGGGCTACAGAATGTGCCACTGCTACAACTGGTCAAATATTTATTACTCCCACAGCAGGCATTGCACCATTTACTTACAGTATCAACACTAGTGGTTTTGTTGCATTAAATGATACCATCCGCAATCTTGGAAGCGGCATACAAAATATTATAGTAAGAGATATTTTGGGTTGTGAAAAATCTATAAGTCCGCAGGTTCCTGTTGGTGCCGGGGTAACAGCCACTGCAACATCAGTAAACGCTGCATGTCTTGGTGTAAGCAGCGGTAAGATAATCGTAACCCCAACAGCAGGTACTGCACCATTTACTTATACGATCGGCAGTGCAGGCCCATTTGTTCTTGATACTGTCAAAAATCTGCCTTCAGGTGATTATACCAATATTATACTTAGTGATGCAGTTGGTTGTTCTTACAATGTGCCATTAGTAAAGGTTAATGATGATGTTGGTGTAACTGCAAGGTTTACTCCTGTTAATAGTGCTTGTGCGGCAGCTGCTACCGGAGCTATAATTGTAAACCCACTTACTGGTACACCGCCATTTAAATATTCACTTGATGGTGGTACCACACCTCAAACAGACAGCGTATTCCGTAGTCTTGCAGGAACCACTTATAATGTATGGATCAAAGATGCACAGGGTTGTATTTTAAATTCACCGCAAAACGTAGGAAATAGTCCAGGAGTGTTAACCAATGTATCAACTATACAAAATGCTTCCTGTGCTTCAATACCAAGTGGCAGCATTGCAGTAAATGTTACAGCAGGTATTGCTCCGTTTAGTTATGTTATTACTGCACCCGTAGCTGGTACACCGCAATCAACTAATTTGTTTGCATCATTGTTCCCTGACAGCTACGACATTACTATTACTGACAGTGCAGGATGTACGAAAGCAATTACGTCTGTAGTTGGCAGTAACCCCAAAGTGAAAATAGATTCTTTTAATATTGCAAGGCCAACCTGTAATGGCTTACTTAATGGCAGCATTGCAGTGAATGTTTCGCTGGGTGTGCCACCATATCAGTACGCAATAGATTCTGATCCTTACGGTACTTCAAAACTGTTTACTACCGTTGCCGCTGGTGTGCATACATTGCATATCAGGGATGCTAATAATTGTTCTATTGATTCTACAATTACTATCACAGAACCTGTACAGTTAACAAACGCTGTAACTGGTACAGCCAAAGCAACCTGTAGCGGTAATCCTGATGGCAGAATTGATGTAATTGCTGCTGGTGGAACGCCACCATATCAGTATACGTTGGATGCAGCAGGCTTATCAGGTTATCAACCGGGCACATCATTCAATGTATTAAAAGGAAATTATGTAATAACAGCCAGTGATGCCAATGGTTGTAAGGCGGGAGTAAATACAGTGATTGACTCTGTGTTTACAATGTATCTTGATCTTGGTACAGAAGCAACTGTGTGTTCCGGCTCTGCTTTTATTCTTACCCCAAACACCAATCCTGAAACAAATATTTTCAGTTACTCTCCTTCATCGTCATTGGATAAAGCAGATACAAAAAATCCTGCAGCCACACCTGCAGATACAACCACTTATACTTTAACTGCACAATGGGGTATTTGTAAACTTACAGACAATGTAAAACTAAATGTGCTTCGCAAACCTGTGCCAAATGCTGGTACCGGTGCTGTAATATGTTTTGATACCACTGCACAATTAAGGGCATCTGCCAGCAATCTTTCAGGTACTGTAAACTATTTATGGAGCCCTGCTTCATTACTTGAAACCAGGGCCGATACAACTTTTGTAACCGTAAGGCCAAAAGAAGAATACACCTATTTTAAAGTAACTGTTACTGATAACTATAATTGCAACTTTGCAGTAACGGATTCAGTATTGGTACACATGCTTCCGCAGGTGTATGCATTTGCCGGTAATGATACCAATGCAGTATTGAATAAACCTCATCAATTAACGGCAACAGGCGCAGGAACGGGCGGCAGTTACCAGTGGGATTATCCTTCAGGTGTTACGTTGACAGACGATAACTCTGGCACACCCACTGCCCTGTTTATACCAGTACCAGAACCGGGCACTTATGTAAACCCTGATACCAATTATTACAAACTAAGTGTAATTGCTACTAACCTTGCAGGCTGTTCAGCTACTGATACTATTAAGATAAATGTATTTATTGGCCCTCAATGCTATGCACCCACTGCATTTTCTCCCAACGGAGATGGATCTGAACGATGTTTTCAGGCCTGTGAATGTGGGAGTTAATATTGGTTATTTCAGAATATTCAACCGTTATGGTGAAGTGGTATATGAAACTGCTCAGTTCCGTACCGGCTGGGATGGTATGTTTAAAGGCAAGCCACAGCCAGTAGGCGCTTATGTTTGGGTATTCAGAGGTAAAGACAGGATAGGCAGGGAAGTGACTTATAACGGTACTATAATGTTGGTAAGATAATTTATATAGATAGTCATATTGTATTTTAATTGATCCCGGAGTTTTGCTCCGGGATTTTTATTGTAATGCCCGTTCAGCTACTGCCTTATTTTTATTTTTTATAATAAGAATGCCCTTTTTTCGTTACTGTTTTACGCTTCTGGTACGAAAGCGTATTTGTAAACCGAAACTAGTTGATGGTATTCCATCTTCCGGCTCCGTCTGCATTGCATGCTTTTTTCCTGGTTGCATTCCCATTTTATTGTTAGGGTAAAATAACTGGTTGCCAGTTTTTTATTCATCAACGGTAGGTAATGAAAGCCACATCCTGTTTAAAATCTTTTATCGCAAAATTTGTGCTGCTGTGCACTTTGCTGTTTGCCGGTATCATAGCCGGCGCCCAACCTGTGGCAAGATTTTCAGGAAACAATGTAGCTGGTTGTGCCCCCATTCTTGTAAATTTTACCGACGAATCACCAGGCAACCCAAATTACTGGAAATGGGATTTGGGCAACGGCACCATCTCTTATCTTCAAAATCCTTCTGTTACTTATTTTATTCCCGGAAATTATAATGTAAAGCTGCTTGTAAAAAATGCCGCAGGGAAAGATTCTCTTGTAAAAACAAATTATGTGCAGGTGTATGCTGCGCCGATGGTAGATTTTATAGCATCACGGGTAGATGGCTGCAATATGGTATCAACAACATTTACAGACAGGAGTAATGCTGCACATGCATGGCAATGGGATTTTGGGGATGGTATATTTTCAACAGAACAAAATCCTTCTCATACCTATACACAAACAGGAAGCTACAATGTAAGCCTGAAAGCCATCAATGGAGAAGGCTGTGCATTAACACTTGTGAAGCAGGCTTATATTAATGTAAATATTGCAACAGCAAACTTTGCTTATTCAGTTGTAAACAGGTGCTTACCTACAAGGGTTAACTTTCAGAATAATTCTGACGGCAACGGAAGGCTTGCTTACAAATGGCAATTTGGTAATGGCGATACTTCCACTTTGCAAAACCCTGTTTATACTTATTCTGCCGCCGGAACCTACAGGGCTAAACTTACTGTATCAAACGAGTTTGGGTGTGAAGACACTTTCAGTACCAACATTACAGTAACCAATCCTGTTAGTGCCACATTTACAGCAAATACAACTACAAGTTGCAAAGCACCTGTAGCGATACAATTTACTAACCAGGTATTAACCAATAATAATTATACCTGGAGTTTTGGCGATACCACCTTTTCATCAGCATCAAGCCCGTTGCATATTTATAATGATACAGGCAGCTATACAGTAAAGCTCGTGGTAAGAAATAGTAACGGCTGTACAGATTCGATTACGAAAACAAATTATATTAATATAATAAAACCATTTGTATCGTTTGATAATTTGCCCGACAGCGGCTGCACAGGATTTAATAAACATATCAGTGTGTCTTCTGCAGGAACGGATAGTATAACAAATTACTTGTGGAATTTTGGTGATGGTGGTACAGCTGCTATTTCAAACCCATCACATACTTTTTCCGGCGAAAGATATTTTACAATCAGTTTGATAACTACAGGCATATCAGGCTGCACCGATACTGCGGTATTGGAAAATGCAGTAAGGACTGGTGTTAAACCTGTTGCTGATTTTTCATCTGATGTGCAAATAGCCTGTTCACAAACAAGAATAAACTTTACAGACCATACACAGGGTAGAGTAACCCAATGGCAATGGAATTTTGGTGATAATGCACAGGAATTTCAACAAAACCCACAACATCGTTTTTCGGATACAGGTTACCTTGCTGCAGAATTAATTACATTAAATGGCGGCTGTGCAGATACGGCTACTAAGCCCCGTTATGTTTACATCAAGCCTTCTGTTTCCAAATTTAAACTTGATTTTAATTGTCAAAACCCTTCACAGTTTTTGTTTACCAATTTAGCAATAGGTGCAGATAGCTGGTTATGGAATTTTGGTGATAGCACAACTTCTACAGAACTTAACCCGGTACATGTTTACCCTGATACAGGCACATATACTGTTTCGCTTATTACTCATAATACTTCCACGGGCTGCGATGGTTATAAAGCGAAGGGGGTTATTACAACTAAAGTAGTACCTGGTTTCTTTGCTTCTGATTCTGTGATATGCAAGGGAAGCGAAATCAGCTTTACTTCAACGCTGGCAAGCAGCGATGTCAGCCGTTTTTTCTGGTACTTCGGCGATGGCAGTTTTGAAAGTACACTTGAAAACACGGTTACGCATCAATATGAGCAGCCGGGGAATTATAGTATAAAACTTGTTACCATTAACCGTGTTAACTGTCGTGATTCTATAATCAAAACAAATTATATTTCAGTAAAAGAAGTAAAAGCAAATTTTGGTATAGCTGTGCCAGTAGTATGCTCTGGTACGCAGGTACAATTTACCGACAGTTCCCAGGTGAGCCACGGCAGCAGTATTCAAAGCTGGCAATGGAATTATGGTGATGGCCACACAGACACTCTTACAGCGCCGCCTTTCATTCATTCTTACGCAGCAAGAGGCAACTATGCAGCAGCCCTTAAAGTAACAGACAACAACGGTTGCAGTGACACTTACATTTCCGGTGTGCCAGTGACAGTAAAAAAAATGTATCCACAGTTTTGGACAAATGATACAATTAAATGTACTAATAGCAACGTATCATTTATTTGCCCGTTTGCAGAAACAGGCATTACATATAATTGGGATTTTGGCGATAATACTTATGCGTCTATACAATCCCCAAGGCATCAATATGCACAGGAAGGCATTTATACAATAAAGCTCCGTATTTCGGCGCAACAGGGATGTGCTGATTCATTCCAGTTATTAAATAGAGTAAAGATAGAAGACCCTGTTGCAAAGTTCAATATGAGTGACTCATTCAGGAACTGCCCACCTCTGATTGTACAGTTTACAAGTGAGTCAATCAATGCAATTGATGAAGTGTGGGATTTTGGCGATGGCACCAGCATTAATTCACACAACCCTTCTCATTTTTATTCCTTTCCCGGCATATATACCGCTTCCCTTACAGTTACGGGTACAGGCGGTTGTACCAATACTACGTACAGGAAAATTATTGTGCAGGGCCCTAAAGGTTCACTCAGGTATGGCCCATTAAGCTTTTGCCAGGCACCTGCAGGCGTATCGTTTACTGCACTCACAACTGATGCTGCATCTTTTGTTTGGGACTTTAATGATGGCACCACAGTTAATAACACTGATTCTGTTATTACACATTTGTACACTGATGCCGGGCAGTTTGTGCCAAAATTGATGCTGGTTGATAATGAAGGCTGCAGGGTACCGGTACAGGGTATTGATACTATAAAATTTGCAAATGTTGCTGCACAATTTCAATTTCCTGATGCCAGCGTTTGCAGCGATAAAAATATTTTATTTACCAATACTTCATCTTCAGCCGACAGTATAATAAATTATCGCTGGAGCTTTGGTGATGGTACAATTACCGATAATATTATTAACCCCTTACACAATTATCCTGCAGAAGGTATATACTATCCATCCTTAACTGTGAGAACGGTAAGCGGTTGTGCAGATACATTTACAACTGCAGTGCCGGTAAGGGTTGCATTGTCTCCAGATGTATCGATCAATACCTCATCAGCAAGTGGTTGTATGCCTTTTGATGTTTCATTTAATGGAATGATGAACAGTGTGGCAGTGCCGGTAACACATTGGCAATGGGATTTTTCTAATGGCAATGTTTCCACCACTCAAAACCCGGTTGCACAAACATATGCAACTGCCAACAGCTATGCAATACAACTGACAGCCACAGGCAGCAACGGTTGCAAAAAAACTGTTACAAAAAATATCCAGGTAAATCCTTTGCCGGCTATACAGGTTACTGGCAACAGGGATATTTGCAAAGGTAGCAGTACTACACTTACAGCAACCGGCGCAGGTTCTTTACAATGGCTTTCGGTAGATGGTACCATGAGTTGCTCAAGCTGCACTTCAACAATTTTGTCGCCACAGGCCACAACAGATTATGTCATTAAAGGCACAAATGATCTTGGGTGTATTGCTGTTGATACAATAACAGTAAAAGTGGCGCAACCATTCAATATTATTTATAGCAGCACTGCAAAAGTGTGTGCAGGTTTACCAACCACTTTGCAGGTAAGCGGTGCCGAAGTGTATGAGTGGTATCCTTCCACTGGCTTAAGTAATGCGGCTTCATCATCTCCATTGGCACAACCTGCTGCTACAACCATCTACAAAGTGATTGGTAAAAATGCAAATGGTTGCTTTAGCGACAGCGGTTTTATCACCGTGAATGTAAATGCAGCGCCGACAATAGATGCCGGAGAAGATAAAACAATAAATGCAGGTACATCAACAGAACTTATTCCGGTTGTATCGCAGGATGTGTCACAAGTAATATGGTCGCCTACAGGCGATGTATTCAGGAACGCAGAGAATGCCATTACAGTAAAACCAACTATCACTACCGAGTATATTGCTACGGCAAAAAATGCAGCAGGATGTATGGCAACAGATAAAATAAAGGTTACTGTAAACAACCCCGACCCAACTGGCGGCATATTTGTTCCCAATACATTTTCACCAAATGCTGATGGCGCCAATGATATTTTTTATCCGAGGGCAGCAGGCAGTATTAAAATAAACCGGTTAAGAATTTTGAACAGGGAAGGAGTGATTGTGTTTGAAAAAACAAATTTCTATACAAATGATATGGCAGCAGGATGGGATGGAACATTACGAGGCAGTAAACTGGCAATTGATGTGTATGTATATGGAATAGAAATTACCGGTACAGATGGTAAACCAAAAGTAATATCAGGCAATGTTTCATTGATAAGATAACCTGACTGCCACCGATAAAATATTTTGCTGGTAAAAATTAAATGTTATCTTGTCGCAGTAACAGTGTTTAATAATCAAAAAAACAAGTTGCATAAAAAAGCTTATTACCCCTGAGATCTATCCAATACTTAAGAAGAACATCATGGCAAAAACCATGAAAATCCTTGAAAAGCCTCCCATCCGGAGGTTTTTTTATTGCTTGTCACCTTCTTCTTTTTCCTCTACAATTAGTTTTTTTGTGTACACATTCAGGCGTACTTCCCAGGTTGTGTAGTTGCTGGTTATTTCCACTTCGGCCACAAGGTCTTTATAGGCTTTATTGGTTGTTTTTAAACGGAGTGTACTTACAGCAAAGCCAATGTTTTCGTCCACCGTCTCCATTTTTCCATCAAATCCTGCAGCCGTGGCAGCAACTCCTCTTACAGCAGTTTTCTTTACCTGGCCAAAAATTTTCTTATACAATTTCAATGCCTCTTCAAAACTTTCGCCTTCATATAATCCAGCCTGCCAGTTGGCAGATTTATCTTCAACAGATCGATACCGCATTATTTTGCAACCCAAAGCCGCAGGCACACACACTTTAGATTTGTATGTGTCAGCATCCACATCCACCGGCATTTTTGCACCTTGTATATGTATGAAATTGCTTGTAAAATCCTGCACCACTTTGTTTAGTGCTTCAGAAAAAGCTGCATCAGCAGAAACAGGTTTGGGTTGCTGGGCAAATACAAAAGAGCCAACAGTTGTAAGGCATAAAAGGGCCAGTATTTTTTTCATTGACTAAATTTTGCTGCAATAATAAATCAACCATTTGGTTTGGTAGTATTTTTTCCAAAAGAAATCATTTGATGCCGCTGAAAATCCTTGCTGCGATTTTATTATGTTATGCGGCATAATCAATACTTTTATCAAAATAACTATTGATGAAAACATTGTTTACATTTCTTGCATGTTGCGTTATTACTGTTTCATTGCAGGCGCAACCTTCAAAAAAAGGCTTTTTCAGTTTATCATCTTCTCAAATGAAGGACGCCAAAGATTACGGTAAGGTAACTGTAAGCGCTGGTTCCAATACAATAGTGATAGGTACAGTGATCGCTTATGGTGAAAACGTGAAAGGGCTTACAATACGCATTAATAACGGCTTTGCTTTCAAACTGGCACCTGCCCAAAGCGGCACTATACTCAACTATGTTGGCTCTTCACTTAATATAGTTTTGCAGCCATTTGAAAAAGCTACAATAGAATTTATTGATACCGATAAAAAAACCGGCACAAAACAATTGCATCTATCTGGCGAAGTAGTTGAATAACGATGAGAATGAAAGCAGCATCTGTAAACGAATTAAAAGAGGAATTAAAAGAGCTTCCTGCCAACAGGCTGGTGGATATATGCCTGCGCCTTGCCAAATACAAAAAGGAAAATAAGGAACTGCTGAATTATTTATTGCTGAAGTCAGGCGATGAACAGGCATATATTGATGCAGTGAAAGATGAAATAGTAACGGAATTTGAAACGGTCAACAGCAGCAATCTTTACTTTGCTAAAAAAACCATCCGCAAAATATTAAGGATAACAAATAAACACAGCAGGTATATTGGCACCAAAGGGGCCGAGGCCGAATTGCTTATTTATTTCTGTAGCGTTTTAAAGGGTTCTGAAATTGCATTTGAAAAAAGCACAGCGTTAAATAATTTGTACCATGCACAAATAAAAAAGGCATCAAAAGCTATTGATACCATGCATGAAGATCTGCAATACGATTATAAAAAAGAACTGGATAAACTCATTTAGTTTATTAATTTGCCACCTAAATAATTTGATCATGGAATTGAAAACTCAATTTGAAGAAGCCGTAGCAGGAAGCAAGACCTTATCTCAAAAACCTGATAATTCCACCTTGCTTTCATTGTATTCATTATACAAACAGGCAACAGAAGGAGATGTAACCGGTGATGGCCCATCAAATATGTTTGACTTTGTAGCCAAAGCAAAACACAATGCCTGGGAAAGTCAGAAAGGTAAATCAAAGGAAGCTGCTATGCAGGAGTATATTGACCTGTTTACAAAGTTGAAAGGCTAACAAATGTTTAGTTATTAATCAATAGCGTTTGGTTATCTTGCAGCACAAATGATTTTAAGGTAATGCCTGTAAACAAAAACGCTGCTGTCGGATTTATTTTCATCACCCTTCTTATTGATATCATTGGCTTTGGCATTATCATCCCCGTAATGCCCACACTTATCTCGGAACTTAAACATGTTGGCATAAATGAATCGGCACAATATGGCAGCCTGCTCATTTTTGCATTTGCCTTTATGCAGTTTTTGTTAGCGCCGTTAATTGGCGCTCTCAGCGATAAATATGGCAGAAGGCCGGTATTGCTTTTTTCATTGTTTTGTTTTGGTATCGATTATATTTTTATGGCGCTGGCACCAACATTTGAGTGGTTGGTGGTGGGCAGAATTATTGCAGGCATTGCCGGTGCAAGCGTTACTACCGGCTTTGCATACATCGCTGATATAAGCGTTGCAGAAAACAGGGCGAAGAATTTTGGAATGGTAGGAGCAGCTTTCGGCCTTGGGTTTATAATTGGCCCCTTGCTTGGTGGTTTGCTTGGCAAACTTGGCCCACGTATTCCTTTTTATGCTGCTGCAATACTGGCCTTGCTCAACTGGCTGTATGGTTATTTTGTTTTGCCTGAATCTTTATCAAATGAAAACCGCCGTGCCTTTGAATGGAAGAGAGCTAACCCATTAGGTGCTTTGAAAAATCTGCGAAAATATCCTGCAATAGGCTGGCTCATTATATCAGTGGTGCTTGTGTATATTGCCTCTCATGCAGTGCAGAGCAACTGGGGTTATTTTGTAATGTTCCGTTTTAACTGGGACGAAACAATGGTGGGCATTTCCCTTGCAGTGGTAGGCGTGCTGGTGGCAATTGTGCAGGGTGTGTTACCAGGATACCTGGGCAAAAAATTAGGCAACGAAAAAAGCATTTATACAGGACTGTTATTATACACTATCGGCATGTTCCTGTTTGGTATTGCCACACAGGGCTGGTTAATGTTTGTGTTCTTAGTGCCTTATTGTTTTGGTGGCATTGCACAGCCGGCATTGCAGGCAGTAATGGCCGGGCAGGTGCCTGCGAATGCACAAGGCGAATTGCAGGGAGCATTGGCAAGTTTGCAAAGTGCATCGGCAATCATTGGGCCTTTGCTGATGAATAATTTATTCTTCTATGTAACGAAAGGAAAATCTCCCGAACATTTTTGGACAGGAGCTCCATTCTTGCTGGGAAGTGTATTTTTGCTTGGTGCGTTTATTATTGCCTACAGAACTTTGCATGTTAAGAAAAGGTTAGCGTAGACTTTTTTTGACCAGCTTTAGAAGAATTCTATTAACATCGTCGCATCGCCATTGGCAGTGGCTCACTTTTACAGAATATCATTACGGCAAAATGAAATTTTTTTCAAAAATACTATGATGAGCAAAACCATCAACGATTATAAAAATATCTTTTTCATTGGGGTAGCCGGCACCGGCATGAGTGCGATAGCACAATACCTTGCAGGCATTAGGAAAAATGTAAGCGGCAGCGACCGTTATTTTTTACCTGGTACTTATAACGAAACAAAAGAAAAACTGGAAGCAGAAGGCATTAAATGTTTTTTGCAGGATGGAGAAGGTATTACCGAAGAAACAGATTTGGTAGTTGTTTCCACTGCTGTTGAAGATACAGTGCCCGAAGTACAAAAAGCAAAGCAACTGAATATACCGATATTAAAAAGAAGTGAGGTGCTGTCAATGATCGCTGATAGTAAACTGACCATAGCAGTTGGTGGAACCTCAGGTAAAAGCACCACCAGCGGAATGTTATTTTCCATTTTAGAATATGCAGGCCTGCAACCAAGTATCATCAGCGGAGCAGGGTTGGTAAGCATTATTAAGGAAGGAAAAATTGGAAATGCAAAAGTGGGAGCAGGAGAGTGGCTTGTGATTGAGGCTGATGAAAGTGATGGTTCTATTGTAAAGTATCATCCGGAAGTTGGCTTGCTGCTCAATATTGATAAGGACCACCAGGAGATCGATGAGTTAATGAGTATTTTTTCCATCTTCAGAAGCAATACAACAAAACAGTTTGTAGTAAACCAGGCAAATCATTTATCAAAAAAACTTTCAGTAAATACCCACAACGATTTTTCAACTGATGAAAACGCTGCCGCTGGTTATGTTGCAAAAGATTTTAAGCAGGAAGGGCTTTTTATAGAATTCAGCATTCAAAATACGCCCTTCAAAATTAACACCGTTGGAAAGCACAACATGGAAAATGCGTTGGCCGCCACTGCTGTTGCCAACCAATTGGGAGTTGGACTAGATGTTTGTGCTGCTGCTTTAAAAAATTATGAAGGTATTTACCGCCGCCACCAGGTTTTAGGAAATAAAAACGGGGTGTGGGTGATTGATGATTATGCTCATAATCCTGCCAAGTGTGCAGCATCTATTGCCGCCTGTCAATACATTGCACCAAAAGTGGTGGCTTGGTTTCAGCCGCATGGCTATGGCCCAACAAGATTTTTGCGACATGATTTTGTAAAAGAAATTGCTGCGGTGTTAAGACAGGAAGATGAAATATGGATGAGTGAAATTTTTTATGCCGGTGGTACAGCAGTAAAAGATATTTCAGCCAATGACCTGATCACAGATATTAAAACACTTGGTAAAAATGCATTCTTTGTGGAAGACAGGAATGAGTTTTTGAAAACAGCGAGGCCACATTTTACAGAGAATTGTGTGTTACTTTTAATGGGCGCAAGAGACCCGGGTTTAGAAGCATTTGGTAAACAGGTTTGGGAACAACTGTGAAAATTAGTAAGAATATTTAGACTTACATTTGTATAAACACAATCACAATGACAACATCTTTAATTAGGGAAAAACTTGTGAGCTACCTGAAAGTGGCTGATGAAAAAAAGGTGAAGGCCATATATACAATGGTGGAAGATGAAATTAATACTAATGAAAATGATTGGAATGATGACTTCATTAATGAGTTGGAAAAAAGGTCTAAGCAGTTTGCAGACGGTAAAGCAAAAACATATACCTGGGCTGAAACCAAAAAGGCAGCTAAGAAAAGCCTTAAATCAAAAAGTAAATAATGCGATATTCCCTGATTTTAATTGAACAGGCGCATGAAGAATATATTGAGGCGTATAAGTGGTATGAAATAAAACAAATAGGATTAGGGGAGCGGTTTATGAAATGTGTTGAAGAGCGGATATCTCAAATAAAAGAGCACCCGGAATATTTTGGAAAGCGATATAGTATTTACAGGGAAGCAAAGGTGAGAGACTTCCCTTACATGATTGTTTATGAAGTACACAAAAGAAAAAAAATAATCCTGGTGAATTCTATTTATCATTCAAAACGCAATCCTTTAAAAAAATACCGTAAAACAAGATAAGCTTCCTTCTTTGACAACACTAATCATCAATATAGAGCAGTTAGTTGGAGTGAGAGAGCAAAACCAATTGCTCCGGGGCAAAGCATTGGCTGAACTACCTTCCATTGAAAATGCTTTTGTTTTAATTGAAGACAGCATTATTGCAAACTACGGTGCTATGTATGAACTGGAATTAAAAGTGCCGCAATTGCCAAAGCATATTATTAAAGCAGACAAGCAATTTGTTTTACCAGCCTGGTGCGACAGCCATACACATTTAGTTTTTGCCGGTAGCAGGGAAAATGAATTTGTAGATAAAATAAAAGGATTGAGCTATGCAGCAATAGCGGCAAAAGGCGGCGGCATCCTAAACTCAGCTAAAAAATTAAATGATGCTTCAGAAGATGAATTGTTTAATTCGGCATGGAAAAGATTGAATGAAGTTTCCAAACTTGGCACCGGTGCAATAGAAATAAAAAGTGGCTATGGCTTAACGGTGGAAGCAGAATTGAAAATGCTGAGAGTGATAAAGAAATTAAAAGAAAAATCAAACCTTTTAATTAAATCAACTTTTCTTGGTGCTCATACTTACCCTGTTCAATACAAAGAAAACCACCAGGCATATATTGACAGTATCATCAATGAAATGCTTCCTGTAATTGCAAAAGAAAAATTAGCTGATTACATTGATGTGTTTTGTGAAACAGGTTTCTTTTCTGCAGAAGAAATGGAAACTATTTGCAAAGCAGGAATGAGTTATGGATTAAAACCAAAGGTGCATATCAACCAGCTCAACAGCATTGGTGGTATTCAAAAAGCAATTGAATTAAATGCAGTGTCTGTTGACCATTTAGAAACAATGACTGATAAAGATGTTGCTGATTTGGCTGCATCTAATACAATTGGGACTTTGTTGCCAACGGCTGCTTTCTTTTTAAGAATGCAATACCAGCCTGCACGGCAGTTAATAGATAATAATTGCGCTATTGCATTGGCAAGTGATTATAATCCCGGTTCATCGCCAAGCGGCAATATGAATTTTGTGGTGGCGTTAAGCTGTATTCAAATGAAGATGCTGCCGGAAGAAGCTATTAATGCTGCCACTATTAATGGTGCTTATGCAATGGAACTGGAAAATGAAGTTGGCAGTATTTCTATTGGTAAAAAAGCAAATCTCATTTTTACAAACCCAATTCCTTCACTTACATACCTGCCTTATAGTTTTGGAAATAATTTGATTGATAAGGTGATGATTGGCGGAGAGTTTGTTTGATTTTTGTTAGCGGTTTGTTGTTATTGCATATCCACTGTGTAATTCAGTTCAGTTACACCACAGGTAAATTTCCGGGTAGTAGTTAACAGGTTTAGTTTTATTTTGTCTTTGATGCCCTCAAACAATGGAATACCTTTTCCAAGAATTACAGGGTTAACAAATAACCAGTAGCCGTCAATTAAATTCTGTTGCATAAGAGCATGAATTGCTGTGGGGCTGCCAAAAAGCAGGATCTCATTACTGCCGCCATTACGGGATTGCTTTAATTCATTTATCCTTTCAGAAAGGTTGTCACTGATAATTGTTGTGTTAGTTATTTCCGAACCTTTCATTGTTTTTGATAAAACAACTTTGTGAGCATTGTTATACCATTTTGAGTGTTCAATGGCATGTTTGGTAGCATTTGGTTGTTTGCCTGCTTCCGGCCAGTAGTTTTCCATCATCTGGTAAGTTACCTGTCCATATAGTGCAGTGTCGCTTTTGCCAATTCGCTCTCCTACATAATCAAAAATTTCCTGGTCAACTTTAATCCAGTCCATTTCCCCGTTAAGTCCTGCTACAAAACCGTCAAGGGATACGTGTACAAATGAAATTATTTTACTCATTTGGTTCTGTTTTTTATTGTTGTGTATGATTTGTTACTTTCATTTTATAATGACTGCTCTTAACAACGCATTTGTGTGCCACGAACGCAGGCGGAGGGGGAGAGAGTTTTTTTAATAAAAGGCGTTCGTGAGGCTGCATACGTTAATGATTTCTTAGCCTATATTCAAATCCATATTTTTTGCCGAATTTTTTGTTAACTACAAATAAGTCGTCGGTTAGTTTACCAGTTATTGTTTGAACGTCTTTAAGTTGCTTAAATGCCTCAATAATTTCGGTTTCTTCCGTATCGCTAAGATTTGTCCAACCCACTTCGTAAAGTTTAATGAGTTTAGGTATATGATTTTCCCAAAAAGACTTTTGATATCGTAGAAAATGCAAGTTCATTTCAATAAGTCGAAACGATGTATCAAACTCCGTCATTTGTTGAATACTTTTTTCACCTCGACCCATTGCTTGCATATAATCAGAAAATAAAAGCTTATTGTGTCTATTTTTTGTTGAATAATGGGTTGCCTATTGGTTTTTACAAACTCTGCCGCTAATTTCTGATTATAAGCATCGAACAAATTTCCAGGAAGGTCTATTTGAGAATAAATATTGTCAATTTTGCTAAGAAATAACATTGCATCTTTTTTCTTGCTGTTATTAACTTGACCGCAAGAATATAGACCAACAAGGATTAAGATAAAAAGGTTAAGAGTATAAAGTCGCATGGTTTACTTTTTATCAAATATTTAGAAATAAAATGCCGCCATGAAAAACAGCCTGCACAAGTGAGTGACACAACAATGCTACCCAAAGATCAAATGCCGGTAACAAAAAACTAATTCCTCACGTAATAATTAATACCATTGATATACTTTGTCTGGAAACCGGATTTTAAAAATCCTTTGGCGCCATTCATTGTTTCGTAAGAGGAATAATAAGTGAAGTTGTAGATATCAATAGTTTTTACTTTTCCGCTGAATGCTTTATCATCAAAAGATGTGTACCAGTCAAACTTTGTATTGCCAATGGTTTTTACTCTTCCACGGATGGCATCATTTTCAAATGAACCACACCAGGTAAAAGAAGTGCCGCCGATGGTTTTAAGATTTCCTTTTACGGAAGCATCTTCAAAAGACTGATAGTAATCAACCTGTGTGCTGCCAATACTCTTTACTTTTCCTTTCAATGCCTCATCATCGTAGCTGCCATAATAAGTTATCATGGTAAGGCCAATGTATTTTACTTTTCCCCTGAAGGCTTCGTTGTCGGTCTGGCTGTAATATTCCACACGGCCCATGTATTGTTGCAGCCTGCCCGGCCATGAGGTGGCGTAACCTTTTGGGTAATCGGTGCCGTATTCTGAAATATTTCCGCTCTTGCTTAACACAATAGAAACATTATCGCTGGTGCGGTAATAGATAGATTCACTGGCACCATAACCAGCCAATGCGATAAAATCAACTTTTTGAGAAAAGCCGCTACAGGCAGCCAGCACTATCAATATGGAAAGGATACTCTTTTTCACCGGCAATTTTTCTTAAAATTAAAAATTGTTTTTCAAGGCAGCCAGTTTATTTTTTTAACTATTGGTTAAAGTGAATTTTAAAACCTGCGCCATTTTCCTTTACTTGCAATCACTAAAAAGATTTTATGCAGCAACTTATTGAATGTGTCCCCAATTTTTCTGAAGGCATTGACATGAATATCATCCGCCAGATTACAGATGAAATTGAAAAGATAGAAGGTGTACGTTTATTAAATGTTGATCCCGGAAAAGCCACCAACAGAACGGTGGTAACTTTTGTGGGTACACCGCAGGCTGTGGTGGATGCAGCTTTTGTTGCCATAAAAAAATCCGGTGAATTGATTGATATGAGCAAACACAAAGGTGAACATCCAAGAATGGGCGCCACGGATGTTTGCCCGTTAATTCCCATTGCAAATATTACAATGGAAGAAACAGCTAAGTATGCACAGCAATTGGCAAAAAGAGTGGGAGCCGAACAAGGGCTGCCGGTGTATTTATATGAAGCCGCACAGCCGGATAAATCAAGAAACAATTTGTCTGTTATCCGAGCCGGCGAATATGAAGGCTTTGCAAAAAAAATTGTACAGCCAGAATGGAAACCTGATTTTGGCCCGGCAGTATTTGATGCAAAACGTGGCGCTACTGTTATTGGTGCCAGGGATTTTTTAGTAGCATACAATGTGAACCTGAATACAACAAGTACAAGAAGAGCAAACGCTATTGCATTTGATGTAAGGGAAGCAGGAAGAACAGTAGAAAAGGATAGTAAAAAAATAAATCAACCCGGCACATTAAAAAGTGTAAAAGCCATTGGATGGTTTATTGAAGAGTATGGCGTGGCGCAAATTTCTATGAACCTTACGAATATTAATATCACGCCTGTTCATATTGCGTTTGATGAGGTTTGTAAAAAAGCAACTGACCGTGGCATTAGAGTTACAGGAAGTGAACTGGTAGGATTGATACCTTTAAAAGCAATGACCGATGCCGGTAAATATTTTTTAGAAAAACAAAAACGTTCCACCGGTGTAAGTGAAAAAGAATTGATAAAAATTGCCATTAAATCAATGGGGCTGGATGAGCTGGGGCCGTTTAAACCGGAAGAAAGAATTATTGAATACATGCTGGCAAATAAAGCCGACAGCAAATTAGTAAGTATGACGCTTGCTGATTTTGCAGATGAAACAGCCAGTGAAAGCCCTGCACCTGGTGGTGGTTCTATTGCGGCTTATGTTGGTTCACTTGGTATTGCATTGGGAACGATGGTGGCAAATTTAAGCAGCCATAAAAAAGGCTGGGATGAACGCTGGAAAGAATTTAGTGATTGGGCAGAGAAAGGAGAACAGTATAAAAATGAATTGGTGAAACTGGTGGATGCAGATACAAAAGCATTCAACCAGATTATGCATGCTTTTGGTTTGCCAAAAGGAAATGACGAAGAAAAGAAAGCCAGGACAAAAGCGATACAGGATGCAACAAAGTATGCGATTGAAATTCCTTTTAAAGTAATGGAGACTTCTTATGCAAGCATGGAAGTGATAAAAGCAATGGCAGAGATCGGCAATCCCAATTCTGTTTCGGATGCAGGCGTGGGTGCATTATGTGTACGCAGTGCAGTGATGGGTGCATTTATGAATGTGCGTATTAATGCTGCTGGGTATGATGATAAAACTTATGTTGCGGAGATTGTGGCGAAGGGGAAAGCGATAGAGGATAAAACGATTGCGATGGAGAGGGAGATATTGGAGATGGTGAATGAGAAGATTGGGGTGTAGGCAAGATTAAAATTGCTTGCATTATCTGGCTGACAGTAAAATAGCCATACGGATAAAACCAAGCTTTATGCTAAATAAGAAAGCCTCTTTTTAAAAGAGGCTTTCTTATTACAGGCATTAATAAAAATTTCTACTGCAATTTAGCCAGCCACAAAGACGCATTCATAAATAATTTTTTATGGCTATACACATTCCATCCGTCAAATAATGTATTGTTAGGTGCACCGGTGCCATCATCAGGTGGTGAACTGTCTCCAACAAAGAATACACGGCCATTACCATATGTAGAGCTGCCCGACATTACATTACTGTTGTTTTGTGTAACAGATGATTTCCATACCAGGCCTTTCACATTTGGATTGGCAGTAGTGTTTATTGTCGCCGTTGCGCCATTATTAAATTCCAGTTGGGTTACTGCTCCCTGTGAGCCATTCAAAATAGTATTGCTGCTGCTGTTGGTTAATACATTGGAAGTAAGTTGTGAAAAATTAACCACTGCATCAAAGGAAAAACCAAATGGATTGTTTTGAACAGTGTTGTTGTTCATCAGGTCGTTCCAGATAGCAGGGGCATCCCATCCATCACTGTTCCTGTCGCTGCCGTTGTGATTGCCAATAATGAGCAACCCACCACCGTTGTTTACAAAATTTATGATGGCTGCTTTTTCTGAGGAAGTAAAACGGATATTGGGTTCATCTACCACAAACACATTATAGTTTGATAAGTCCTGTGTGTTGCTACTGTTGCCATAAGTGATGCTTCCGCTTGATGGTAATGTTTCAACAGTGTGGCCAAGCTTTGCCAATGCAATGCCCCAGCTTGAAATAGCGCCAGTCCAATATGTTTCTGCCGTGGTAGAAGTAATAGTTGATTGCAGTGGTGTTGGTATGCGTTGCGGTGTACTGTTGTTTTCATCAATTACCCAGTCAGCATTGCCGGCTGTTTCTCCCTGTGATGCATCAAATAAATACTTTTTAACAGTGCTTACAGCATTAATAGAAAATGTTGCAGGGGTGCTTGTTCCCCCGCCGGGAGTTGGTGTAACAATGGTAACAACAGCTATGCCTGCTGTTGTAATATTTGTTGCAGGGATTGTAGCAGTCAACTGCGAGGCACTCAAATAAGTAGTAGTTAATGCAGCGCCATTCCAATTAATAACAGAACCGTTAATGAAACCACTGCCAGTTGCACTTAAAGTAAAAGACGTGCCGCCTGCTGTTGCTGATGATGGGGAAATTGATGAAAGTGTTGGTGAAGGGTTTGTTGCAACATTAATTGTAAATGTTTGCTGCAGTGCTTGTGCCGCCACCGGGTGCTGGAGTAAATACAGTAATATCTGCTGTGCCTGTTGCAACAATATTTGCTGCCGGTACTGTTGCAGTCAATTGTGTTGCACTTACAAAAGTTGTTGCCAATGCAGTGCCATTCCAGTTAATTGTTGAGCCATTAATAAAACTTGTTCCTGTGGCGGTTAATGTAAATGCTGCACTGCCTGCACTTGCAGAGGAAGGTGATATAGAGCTTAATGTAGGTGCAGGATTATCTGCTGTGTAATCATTGATGGCAACATCATCAAAGCAAATCCTGTTAGTGCCTGCATCTGTTTTTCTTATTTCAAATCTTACTGCACCAGCTACATTTACTGTAAAAGATGCTGTTTGTAAAGTGGTAGTGCTTGTTGTTACTGAGCTTCCTGTTTGTGTATAGGTTGTGCCGCCATTGGTGCTGTACCAAAGCTGCCAGGTGCCGTTTGCATCGCTGCCATACTTAGCATGAAAATAGTAACTGTTGAAGCACCGGCAGGCACATCAAACTTCATAGTGAGTTTGCCGCTGTTGCGTACCCTTGCAGATTGTGTTCCATTCTTTATGTCGCTTATACTATTGCCAAGCAAGGCATCATTCAAATTCCATACGCCTGATATTAAGGTAACATCTGCCGCTGCATAAGCTGCCTTAGTGCCATTTTCAAAATTTTCGCCTGTGGCAGTTGCGGAAGGTAATGAGCCTCTTGCTGCAACAGATAAAGATGTTTTTACTTTACTGTCAGGAGTTGTTTCTTTTTGAACAGGTACTTTTTGGCAACCCAAAAACAACGACAGGATAGCAAAAAATGATAAGCTGTAAATAGTTTTTCTCATAGTAGCTAATTTTGCGATAGCGAAAGATATATATATTATTTTTAGCAGCGAAGATTTTTTTGCACTATTTGTAGTTTTTATGTGCAAAAAAGGCTAATAGCAAAAAGTGCCGGTGTTTACCAGCACTTTATAAATACTAACCCATTTGCAAAACGTTTATACAATGCAATTCCATTCATGCACATCCGCTGCAATACCTGTTCTTATCAATTCCAGTTCATCTTTCAATTTATTATGCAGGCTTTCATTGTTGTAAGCCGGCAATGTGTAATCAATGCCATTGATATTAATGGTTTGTATTGGCGCCACTACAGCCGCAGTGCCTGCGCCAAATGCTTCGGTGATAGTTTTGTTTTTAAAAGCTGTTTCCAATTCATCAATGTTCACGGGCCTTTCTTCTACAACAATTCCCATGTCATTTGCCAATGTCAATAATGAATCCCTTGTAACGCCATCCAAAATAGAATCAGATAATGGCGGGGTAACTAATTTTCCATTAATGACAAACATCGCATTCATCATGCCGCTCTCTTCAATAAATTTATTTTCTTTGGCATCAGTCCACAGTAACTGGTCGTAGCCTTGTTCCCTTGCTAATTTGGTTGGGTAGTAAGCGCCGCCATAATTGCCGCCGCATTTTGCAAAACCGGTTCCGCCTTTTGCAGCCCTTATATAAGTTGGTTTCCACTTTTACTTTTATTGGGTTGGCATATAGTGAAGGCACTGGCCCGGTGAAAATGATAAAACGGTACTCATCAGAAATTTTTACGCCAAACTTAGCTTCGCTTGCATACATAAAGGGCCGTATGTACAAAGCTTCACCGCTTTTTGCCGGCACCCAAGCTTTGTCCACTTCAATCAATTTCATCAGGCCTTCAATAAAAATTTCTTTTGGCAGGCACCGCCATGCACATCCTGTCCAATGATTTTACAAATCGGTCATAATGTTTTTCCATCCGGAAAATATTGATGCGGCCATCTTTCATGGTAAATGCTTTCATGCCTTCAAACACCGTTTGCCCGTAATGCAATGCCAGTGTTGTTGGGCTCAATGAAAGATTGGAATATGGAACTACCTGTGCTGTTTTCCATGAGCCATTTGCATAGTCACATACCAGCATGTGGTCGCTTACATGTTTGCCAAATTCAAGATTGTTGAAATCCACCTCTTTCAATTTTGAGTATGGATTTTTGCGTACGGGAATTTCTACTGTCAGTTCCATATAGTTTAGTTTTTATTTATTGTTTTTGCAATTTGGTTTTACCACAAAGTGCACTAAGAATTACACAGAGGACACAAATTTTATCATCTGCTGACTTGGCACCTTAGCGTCTTTGCGGTTATACTAATAAATACAAACCTGCCCTTGTCCAATAGGAAGAACAGATGCGATCACATCCCGCTTTACTTTCTCATCATACATTTTTTCAATAGCCCATCCAACTAAATCCACAGCGGCTAAACATCCGGCTGCGGTTCCAATATTTCCATGTGTTACCAAATGAGCATCTTCTATAACTGTTACATCAAAACTCCTTAACACATCAAATACTGTTGGATAAGTAGTGGCAGACAATCCTTTCAAATGGCCAAGCGCTGCAATTATCAAAGCGCCTGAACACATAGAGCAGATGATCTGTTTCTCAGCGTTTAATTTAAAACGGTTTAAATATGCTTCATCATTTATAACAACCCTTGCGCCTTTTCCACTTCCAAAAAATACAAGATCTGCATCATTGCATTCTTCTATCATTCCATGCATATCCAATTTAATTCCATTGCTTGAGGTATGTGAAGCTTGTGTGCCAACAATTTTTACCTCGAAGTTTTTATCACGGTGCTTTACCCTGTTTAGTAAATCCCAGGCTAAAAAAATATCAATGTCTGTGAAGTTGTCAAATGCAACGATTACTGCTTTCATTTGTATTTACATTTTTAATTTAAAACTTTGCGTCTTTGCGTCTTAGCATCTTTGCGGTTATTCAAATTGCTTCTGCTTTCACATCATTCAATTCTATTTCCATCTTCACATTCGCCCTTGCATATACATCATTCTCCACCGGCAAATGTTTAAAGCCGATCTTTTCATACATCTTTATCGCAGCGGCATTCTTTGTATTGGAATACAGGATAACTTTTTTTGCACCTAGTTCTTTTGCTCTTTCAAAACTTGCATAGGTGAGTTTTTCTGCAATGCCCTTTCTCCTGAAACTTTCACCCACCGCCATTTTTGTAAATTCAAACACGCCTTCGCTTCCACAGATCCTGCGGATAATTTTCTTAATGCAACCGTTCCTGCGATTTCTCCATTATAGGAAGCCATCAGAATTTCACCTCCATCTTTCATAATGGCTTCTTCGGGGTTGGTCAATACCCATTCATCCAATGGCTCCATGGTAAACCATTCTTCTATCCATGCCCGGTTGAACTTTTCAAAATAAGGCTGGTGCTCCGGAATGTATCCTATAATATTAATTGTATTCATTGCTTTACTTTTTTAGATTCAAGATTTACCAGGTACACGCCACAAAGTATAATGGCTGTTCCCAGTATCATATTCACATTCATTTTTTCAGACAATATCAGCCAACCGCATATCACGGCCACAACAGGATTGATATATGCATACACAGAAACCTGTGTTGGCGGCAGTTTGCTTATCATAAACACATAGGCCGAATAGGTGATCAAAGAGCCAAACACAATAAGGTAGAGCAACGCCATCAATGATTCCGTGTCCGCTGTATATAGATTTACATATTTGCCTGTGATACCGCATACTGTTAACATGATCATCCCTGCAATGAGCATCTGCAAACCAACATTGAATAAAATATTGATCGGCGGTTTTTGTTTGGATGAATATACTGTTCCAAATGCCCACGACATTGTTCCAATAGTGGCCAGTGTAATACCAAACAGGAATGATTTGTTTTGCAACTGCCCTAAGTAGTTGTAAAAAATAACCACCACGCCTGCAAAACCAATGAGCAATCCAGCCAGCATCAGCCTTGAAATTTTAGTACACCTGGAAAGCAACACCGTAAACAAGGCAATAAACAACGGCACCAAAGCTGCGATGATAGAGGCAAGGCCACCACTGATATATTCAACCGACCATGTCATCAATCCATTGGAGATACATAAAAGAAATATGCTTTGTACCGATATTCTTTTTAATACATCCCATCCTGGTATCTTGTGCCCCTTTAATAAAAAGAAACCAACTAATATTGCTCCCGATAATAATTGCCGGACACCCGCCAGGAACAAACCCGGTATATGCTCTGCCCCGATCTTAGCAGCGATATAAGTAGTTCCCCAGAAAAAGCTTACAATGGCCAATGCCATGTAAGCTTTGTGTAATTCTTTTTTCATGTGCTATACTTTAATATCCCCGTGGATAATTACTATGCAAAATTTCTTTTTATTTTTGTTTTGAAACAGATTCAGTTTTTGTATTTTTGACTAGATCAGATTTTCATATCCCGTAGGGATAAGATACTGGTAGTGGAAGCAATAGTATGTAGAGAAGTCCCTGAGGGACGGAAGAAATATCTGTCTGTCGTTCCTACGGAACTTTTGAAGGGTTTGTATTTATTTACCAATATTAAATCCCTACGGGATTAAAAGTTTGAGACTAAAAAATATAATGCCATGAAAAAAAGCACGTTCACCACCGATGACCACAAATACATGCAGGTGGCAGATGGTCTGGAAAAAATGATTGCAGAAGAAGTATTGCGTATCGGCGATAAACTTCCTTCGGTACGAATGCTTAAGTGAAGAGTATGGAATCAGTATGGGCACAGCCTTCCAGGCATATTATCATTTAGAAGGAAGAGGACTGATAGAGTCAAGGCCAAAGAGTGGTTACTATGTTCGTTTTAACCACAACCGCTTCCGTGAGTTGCCTGATTGTATAGAACCAAAACCATTGTCGCATGAAGTGAGTGTGAAAGAAATGATCACTTCTATTTATGGTGATATAGTGGCAGGTGATGTGATCAATTTTGCATTGGCTGTTCCGGATGCTTCGTTGGTGCCTGCGGCAAAGATCAATAAGTCTGTTGTGTATGCTTTGCGTAATACAAAGAACCATTGTATCAGTTATGAACATACACAGGGCAATGCAGAATTGCGCCAGCAGATCGCAAAGCTTTCTTTAAACTGGGGCGGGAAAGTAAAACCCAATGAAATTGTGATTACAAGTGGTTGCCTGGAAGCAGTGATGCTTGTATTAAAGCAGTAACAAATTATGGCGATACGGTAGCAGTGGAATGCCCTACTTACTTTGGCATTTACCAATCCATTGAAAGTTTGGGACTGAAAGTAGTAGAGATACCATCCGACCCAGTAATGGTTTGGATCTGAATGCACTTCAAAAAGCAATAAAAAAATATCCTATCAAAGCCTGTGTGGCAGTACCAAATTTTAATAATCCACAGGGCACCTGTATGAGTGATGAGAACAAAAAGAAACTGGTTGGACATCATCACAGAAAATAATATTCCATTGATTGAAGATGATATTTATGGTGAATTATTTTTTGGAAAAAGCAGGCCAAGGGCCTGTAAATATTATGATACAAAAAACCTGGTGATGTATTGTTCATCACTATCAAAATCACTAGCGCCGGGCTACAGAATTGGCTGGGCAATACCGGGGAAATGGGTGGATGAAGTAAAACAATTAAAACGTGTACAAAATATCAGCAGCCCTACACTTACACAGGCAGCGATGGCACATTTTTTAAAAAATGGCCGGTATGAATATCATTTAAAGAATTTAAGAAAAGCGCTGCATACCCAAAGCCTTCGTTATATGCAGGCATTGATACAATATTTCCCTGCAGATACAAAAATTTCAAGACCGGCAGGAGGGTTTACTTTCTGGATCGAATTAAATCCCAAAGTGGATTCCTTCAAATTAAGAACAGAAGCGATGAAGCATAAGATATCTATTGTGCCGGGAAAAATTTTCAGCGCCAGTATTGATTACAGCAATTACATTCGCATCAGTTTTGGAAAGCCCTGGAGCGATGATGTAGATTATGGCTTGATGATGCTGGGGAAGATAATTAAGAAGATGATTTAAAAGACAAAAAGTAAACAAATGGCACCTATTAAAAACAATAAAAAGTTAGATGAAATTTTAGAATTAGAGAAAGCTTATAATATTACATTAAATGAATATAGTAACGAATTAGAGGAAGAGCATTATTTGCCAAGAAATGCATATGTACTAAATAGTGTAAATGAAATTATAGCATTATCAATAACTGATTCTGGAATAGAAGATGTAAACCCAATTTCAAAAATCGAAAGCTTAAATATTTTAAGTCTATTAAATAATAATATAACAAATATAGAGCCTCTGACAAGCAATTTAAAAAAATTAGAATTTTTATATTTGGGAGCAAATAAAATTAAACAAATTTCCTCCTTATCAAATATTCCTAATTTGATAAGACTGTCAATATGGGATAACCCCATTGAAGATTATGCCAACTTGAGTGATTTAATCAAGTTAAAAACATTGGCTTGCCAATCAACGAAAATGACAAACTTGTTATTTACAAAGGAGCTAAATAAAATAACTCAATTATATGCCTCCGATAATTTAATTAGTAATATAGATATACTTATTGGCTTACCTAATTTAAATGAAATTATGGTTGATGGCAATAATATAAGATTCATCCCCACACATATAGCGGAAAGATTTAGTTGGCTTGCTGATTCTTTAAATGAACCTTATAAAATAAAGAACCGAATTGCTATCTCTAATAATCCTTTAGAATTTCCTCCTCTTTCTGTAATTGCTTTGGGACCAATTGTAACAAAAGAATATTATGATACAGCAGAGCAATATGGTCATACAGCACTATCAGAAGGTCGTATCATAGTTATCGGTGATGGTGCATCCGGAAAATCGAGCCTCATAGAAAAAATGTTGTACAATTCTTTCACTATTGGAAGGGAACAAACCAACGGAATAAAAATAGACAATCTTTCCTTACAACATCCCGAAGACAAACGTAATCTCACTTTTCATTTCTGGGATTTTGGCGGGCAAGAAATACAGCATGCCGTTCATAAATTTTTCTTTACCGAAGGTTGCCTGTATGTGTTGGTATTAGACAACAGAAAGGAAGAAGAGCCGGAATACTGGCTACAGCAGATTGAAAGCCTCGGAGGCAAAGCATCTGTATTGGTTGTATTTAATAAGCAGGATGAAAACAATGCCGAAACAGCAGACAGAAAATACCTGAAAGAAAAATATCCCAACATCGTTGGATTTTATAATACCAGTTGCAAAACAGGCTTTGGTATTGAAGACTTTAAAAACAAGTTGTACAGTGAGGTTGTAAAACTCCGTACTGTTTCGGAACAGTTCCCCAACAACTGGTTGGCTGTAAAAAAAGCTATTGAAGAACATACCAGCGGCACACAGCATTATCTTAACTACGATGCTTACCAGGAAATTTGTAAACAAAATAACCTGGTAACAGAGCATCCCAAAAACTGCTGCTTAAATATTTTAATACCATTGGTACAGTTACCTGGTTTGGTGAAGATGTGCATCTGCAATTTATGCATGTGCTTAACCCAGCATGGATAACACAGGGCGTTTATAAAATTCTTACTTCAAAAAAACGGCCAACCTTTTCGGACAGATAGAAGTAAAAGATTTCCCAGAATTGTTGCAGCCGGTAAATAAAGGCGATTACACTTATGATGAAAAGCATTATGGCTATATACTGGAGATGATGAAAAAGTTTGACCTTTGTTATTCTCCAGACGGAAAAAAATTATTGATACCATCTGCATTTGGAAAAGTACCAAAGATTGAATACAGTGAGTACCGTGGCGAAAATGTAAGGGTTTATATTTTACAGTTTAAAGATTATATGCCGATGGCATTGATACACCGCTTTACGGCGCAAAAAATGCCTGATGTATTAGACAGTAATTTTTGGTACACCGGTATTGTAGTTAAAGACAGGGTGAATGAAGATGCGACAGCAATGGTTCATGCCGATAGGGAAGCCAAGCGTATTTATATCCGTATTAAAGGAGAATCCAAATTAGGGTTGTGGGAACATATCAGGAGGGATTTTGCAACCATAGCTTCTTCTTATGCAAGGATACCATATTATGAAATGGTGGCGCTGGATGAAAAGAATGAAATAATGGTGGACTATGAAGATGTTGTTGGGCATATCAAGGCGCAAAAACCGGTTTACTTTCATGCGAGGCAGCAAAAGGATTATAATGTTGGCTACTTGATGAGTTTGTTTGAACCAAGAGAAAATACAACTGATAAAATTGTGAGAGGGGAAATTGTATTGAGCGACAGGGAAAGGAATATCGTACCTGGGAAAGTGCCGCCTATTGTGGTGCAGATTTTAAATAACATCAGCCCGGTGGTAAATGCAAATGTGAATACACAGGTGAATATAGATGTTGATATCGATGTGAAAGTAATAATTCCTCAAAGCAGAAAGTTAAAAGGCGATATTAATTACTTGCTTGAAGAAATTGGCGCTTCTAATAAAGAGCTAAGCGATACATTGAAACAAGTAATGCTGTTTGCAGAAGATGCAATACTGGCAAAGAACAGCGGCGATATAGTAGAGAAGGGTTGGGGAAGAAAACTTAAAAAGGTTTTAGAAAAATTGGGCACAGCAGGCGAGCAAATAAAAAACATAAAAGACGGTAGCGAAGTGGTAAAATCAATTATAGATAATATCGGCAACCTTGCCCAGCAATTTAACTTGCATGATATTATTGCATGGTTTGGCAGTAAGTAAATAACTTACATTAAAACAGTAGATTTGCTCATGGACTGGAACAACACAGAAGATATAAAGAAAGATATTGCCTTAGGCGAAGACTCACTAAGACAATTCAAAGAAAAAATTGACTCAGCAAAATTAGCCAAGGAAATATGTGCAATGAGCAATAGCAGGGGTGGCGTGATTTATATTGGCGTAAAAGATGACAATACTATAAGTGGACTAAGTGCGAAGGATATTGCAGAATACAATCAATTAATTTCAAATGTCTCCAACGAAAATATTAAGCCACCTGTTTATCCTCAAACAAAAAACGTGGAGATAGATGGTAAAATGATTCTCCTCATAAAGGTTTCCGAAGGAACTTCTAAACCATATTTCACCAATGCTTCTGTTTATTGGGTAAAGAGCGGAAGTGATACAAAAGCAGCTTCGCCGCAGGAATTGTTAAGGATGTTTCAGCAAAGCAGTATGATGTATCTTGATGAATCAATAACCTCTGTTACTATTCCAAACGATGAGAATGGAGAAAGTACAATCAATCTTGCCAAGTTTTATGTTTTTTACGAACGTAGTAGGGGAACTGCTTTTAGTGAGTCTGGTATACCAGTGCAAAAGGCATTTGAAAACATGAACCTCGCCAAAGAAGGTAAACTGACATTAGCTGGCTTGCTATTGTTTGGTAACAACCCACAATTAGCAAAACCGTATTGCATCATCAGGGCAGTTAGTTATTTCGGCACAGAAATAAGTGAAGATAGATTCAGGGACAGGGTTGATTGCCTTGGTGTGTTAGATGACCAGTACAGGGGAGCTATGAATTTTTTAAGAAATAATTTACTCCATATCCAGGGAGAAGGTTCTTTTAATCAAAATGGAAATTTAGAAATTGATGAAAGGGCTTTGGAAGAAGCGGTTGTAAATGCCTTACTACATAGGGATTATTCAAAAAATGCTGTTATACGATTGTTAGTATTTAAAGACAGGGTTGAAATAACAAGCCCGGGCAGTTTACCCAATCATCTTACTGTTGAAAATATCATCAATGGAAATTCTGTTATCCGTAACCCAACTATTATTTCTTATGGCACTAAAATTTTACCCTATTCAGGGATAGGTTCTGGCGTGCCGAGAATTTTAAAAAATCATCCTGCTACTATTTTAAAAGATGATAAAGACGGGGAACAATTTACTATTACCTTAAGGCGGCCTGAAATCAATTAATCGAGTTTTTAAAGCAGGCAAGTATGCATTTTGTAAAGGCCTTCAATCATACAAATCATATCAATCAAAAAATAATCATCATTAAAAAATATCCATATTCACTATTCAAAAATGAAACAAAATTTAGCCAGCATAGCAATAGTTGTAAAAGACTACGATGAAGCAATTGAATTTTATACAAAACAATTAGGTTTTGATTTAATTGAAGACACAATCTTAAGTGAAACAAAAAGATGGGTATTGGTTGCTCCTGAAAACTCAGATGGTTGTAAACTTTTATTAGCAAAAGGCGCCAACGAAGAACAGCAAAGCAGGATCGGTAACCAAACCGGTGGCCGGGTGTTCCTGTTTTTGCATACCGATGATTTCTGGAGGGATTATAACAACTATACCGCAAAGGGAATTGAGTTTGTCAGGCCACCAGTAAAAGAGGAATATGGAACAGTGGCTGTGTTTAAGGATTTATATGGTAATCTCTGGGATTTGATTGGCCCGGGAGGGCAGTGAACGGTGATAAGTTATCAGTGATCGGATTTGGTGCGACCATTAAAATAGAACGCAACATTTGGTAAATAAAAGGGGCCTGTTTCCGTGTATTCTAACCCATCACTGATCACACGTCACTTTTCACCAACCACCTATAACTTATCACTGATTTTCCCTACCTTCCCTTTATGAAGCATTTCAAATTCTACTCCAAAGAAGATATTCTCTCCCTTACCAAGGTTCGCCGCTACGAAACCAAGATAGGGGAGCGCTTGAAAAACATACAAACAGAAACAGACTGGGTGCAGCAATTGCAGCAATCACCTGCTAAGTTTGTGCTGCTGGGCATACCAGAAGATATAGGCGTAAAAGGCAATTATGGAATTGGGGGTGCAGATACAAACTGGCTCCCTTTTTTGTCTGCATTCCTTAATGTACAAAGCAATGATTTTTTTACGGGAGAAGATGTTTTGTTATTAGGCCATTTTGATTTTGGCGATATAAAATATTTAATTGAGAACACTGCTTACGGGCAAAATGAATTGATCGATGCTTATCGCCATGCATTGCATTTAATTGATGAAGAAGTGGAAGCGATCATAAAAGTAATTGCAGCGGCTAAAAAAATCCCTATTGTTATTGGTGGCGGGCAAAACAATGCGTATCCAATTATTAAAGGTGTGGCAAAAGGTTTGCACAAAGCAGAAGTAATACCACTGGCGCAGATCAATGCCATTAACTTAGATGCACATCCTGATTTCCGTACAACAGAAGGAAGGCATAGCGGTAATGGTTTCAGGTATGCCAATGAAGATGGATTTCTTGGCAAGTATTGCAATATCTGTGTACATGAAAATTATATTCCGCAAACTGTGTTGATTGATATTCACAATGACCCGTTTATTGATTATGTTACTTACGAGGATATATTTATAAGAGAGAAGAAGAATTTTATACAGGCTGTGGCACATGCTACCGGTTTTACAGAAGACACTTATACCGGCATTGAAATTGACCTTGATAGTATACAGGATGTATTGAGCAGTGCATCGGCACCATCTGGTATCAGTGCTTTACAGGCGAGGCAATATGTTACCTTTGCTGCACAGGATGCCAAAGTTGCTTACCTCCACATCTGCGAAGGCGCCACACAATTGGCCGATGGCAGAAGAGATGAATCAACCGGCAAACTCATTAGTTATTTAGTGAGTGATTTTATTAAAGAAGCAACACAGGATTAAAAATGTTTGTATGAAATATTTTTTGTTGATAGTTTTTTTTGCCCCTGTTTTTTTACAGGCACAGCAGAATAAGAATAAAGAAGGGCTGGCATCATCTCCATTACTGATGGCACTTAGCCGTTTTGAATTTGGAGATGATAAGCAATTTGTTGGCAAGAAAGTACCCGATACTTTATATTATAATGATTCAGCTAATCCAGCATTAAAGCTATTGGCTATTTAGCTCTCGATAAAGAAAATAAAAAAACAGAATACAAGATTGGTTTGTGGACGGAGTTTTATGAAAATGGAACCGTAAAGTCCGTTGGAAATTACGATATTCAGTATTTGCTGGTATCTTATTCATCCAATACAGGAATAATATATAATGAGTATAAGACGGGTGAATGGGTATATTATTATGAAAATGCCCAGGTAAAAGCAAAGGGCAGGTATAAGATCGTAAGGACGCCCGTTTCTACCGGCGTTGAAAACCAGTTTACAAAGTCGCCGGTTATAACAGAAGATTGGGGTTTTTATAATAGCGATGGAAAGCCTTTAAGCAATAAGAAAGCACTGATTGGTGAAGTGGAATAAACAGCTTAAAGATTTTTTGCAATCTCAGTTTCCTCTGCCATACCATCTTTTCTCCAAACCTGTTTACCATCTTTAAAAATTATAAACACAGGCAGGGCTGTTACATTGTATGCTTTTAAAATCGCTTCGTCATTTCCGCCATCCACTTTCACCAATTTGAATTTGCCGGCATTATTGGCTTCAAGGCTTTTTAATACAGGATCCATTTTTTTGCATGGCGGGCACCATTCAGCGCCAAAATCAACCAGCACTACTTTGCCGGAATTGATAGCAGCATTAAATTCATCAATCGTCATTTGTTTTTTATCATGCTTGCCTTCCAGGCTTTTGCCGGCTGCTTTCCAGGCATTGATACCGCCGCTTAATTCATATACATTTTGAAAACCGGCATTTCTCATTTGTTTTGCTGCAGCAGCGCTTCTGCTACCGGCAAGGCAATACACATACACAGGTTTGCTTTTATCAACAAATGCAATGCGGCGGTTAAATTCTTCTTTGTTATTCCAATCTGCCAGCAGCGATCCTTTTATATGTGCACCTGCATATTCCTTTGCTGTACGTACATCTAATATTTGTACAGAATCTTTATTGCTGATACCTTTTTCAAATTCATCAGCCGACAGGTCATTTTTTTCCTGGGCAGTGCAGGAAAATAGAATAAACGATAATTGAAAGACTGCTGCTGTTTTTAAAAATGATTTCATGTGGCAAATGTAGAACAAAACGTCCCGAACTTGTTCGGGACGTTTTTAGAATCAAAATTCAAAAATATTTTACATTGGAGAAAGATATTGTGCATACGCATATCCTTCTTCTCCATCCTTGGTTTTTATCTTCCACCAGCTATCGTCGGTTTTTTCAACCAGTGTTACAATTTCGTGGTGTGCAGCTTTGCCAACAATAGCGCCTTCAGTACTTGGGGTACTCCTGATATTGAGGTTGGTTTTATCTGTTGTTACTTTCAATTGTGCACCTGCATCGGCTTTTATGTCGAGGTTCATCATCAGATCACCGCTTGCCATGTTAGGATCGATCTTATCATATAATGCCCATAGTGAATCATAATCTGCAGTTGAGTTTGCAGTACCGCTTACATGCAACACTCCATCTTTTTCTGCTACAGCAATATTTGCAACACCAAGTGTGTTGGCTGTTTGCAGCAGTTCTGCATATTTATCTTGTAATGCCATTGTTTTGTTTTTTAGTGTGTGATTGAAATTATTTTTTATCAATCAGTTTACTTACATCAGACTTTACTTTAGCGGCAGCTAGCATCTGCATAATTTTCATCCTGTTTGCTTTGGTAACTTCTCCAACGAGTATTGCTTTTTCACCTTCAAAGGTTGCGGTTACGCCGGCAATATCCTTTAAACCATCTTTTACTTTTTGCTGTGTGGCTTCATCCAGCGTTGTTGTTAAAGAAGCAGGTGGTGGAGGTGGTGGTGGAGGTGGTGGGGTAACACTGCAATTATTTACAACAGACTTAACGCCTTTGATCCCGGCAACAGTTTTTTCACACATCGCTTTACAGGATTCGTCTTTACATTCGCCGGTAATGGTGGCCACCCCATCTTTTACATCAACAGTGCTGTTCGTCATCATAGCATCTGCCTGTAGTGCTTTTTCAATTTCAGCTTTAATGTCGGCGTCTTTTGGTTTGCAGCTTACAAACCCAACGGTAGCTGCGAAGGCTACGGCAAGTAATACTTTGGTCAGTTTCATTTTTTGTAGTTTAATAATGAAGTTTAAAGGAAGCTAAAATTAACTGATTACACAAGTAATCAGCATTATTTATTTATAAACTTTTAATAGTCTTAAAAAGAAGTAAAAAGGTTGCTTTCCGGCTCGTTTATTTATGAAAACCAGTTTTGGTTTTTAATGCTTCCACCACATTAAAAATAATAGGGCAAATAGCGATAGTACATCATGGTGCCAAAGAGACGGCTGGTAAAATTATCCCTGTCTAAATGTGGAAACTCCCGGCAACCTTCAAAGCGGTGTTCGTAAATGCTGCATTTGGTACCGCTTAAAAAATGGCAGGGTATTTTACTGATGACCATTTTTCCGCCATCGCTTTCTTCAAGGTATTTTTCTTTCACGTCCTGCACAGTTGTTTGTAAATGTGAAGCAAGTTTTTCGGATTCTTCGCTGGTAACATTTATCATCAAATTTTTGCAGCAGTTGCCGCAGGCTGTACAGTCAATTTGGGGAGTAATGGTATCATTGAGTTGATGTACAAGTATGTCAATAGCTTTGCCATCACTGCTTTTAAGAAACACACGAAATCCGTCATTCTCATTTTCCCTTTCTTCAGCAAGGATTTTTATTTCATCAAGATTGGTAACAAGCTGCGGCAATATATTTATTTAAAAAAATGAGAAAGCGCTTTGGCAACACCATCATTGTTGTTGGTGTCGGTAATAAAACCTGCGGATGATCTTATCTCTTCCGGTGCATTGCCCATCGCCACACCCATGCCTGCATATTCAATCATGCCCACATCATTATAATTATCACCAATAGCAATGGTTTCATTTTGATTGATGCCATACATATCCATAATAAACTGCATGGCTTTTGTTTTGGAAGCCATCAGTATGCATGGCTTCCAGGTATTTGGGCTGCGATTTATAAATATTTAATCCGCTGTTAAAAGTTGTCAGCATTTCTTTTTCCACCTCAAGAATCACATCTGCATCTCCTGCAATCAATATTTTGTTAGGGCCGGTTTGCTTTTGCTCCCAGGCTTTAATTGTTTTATCAAATGGTTGTATAGTGATGGATACAGGAGTTATTCTTTGCTCTTTTTTAATAGCCGCTGTTTCTTTAACAGCGTACCAGTCCATCTGGCTGTAATACATGGCAGAAACCGGGAATTTTTCTGACAGGTTATGGATTACTTCTGCAGGAGGAAGCGGCATATTTACCTGGTAAATAATTTTTCCCTTGTGATAAATATAGCTGCCATTTAGGCTCACCACCGGAATATCTTCAGGAAAAATATTATTAGTAATCGGCAACATGCCATGCAATGGCCTTGCAGAAATAGGAATTATAAGTATGCCTTTGGCAATAAGTTTTTGAATGGCCTGTTTTGTGTTATGGCTCACCGTGTGGTCTTGCCGCAATAATGTGCCATCCATATCTGTAAAAACAGCTTTGTACATAAGCAATAAAAAGTTTGCTAAAGTATGAATGAGAAAGGGCTTAAAAAAATATTTAATCAACACGAATGACTTTAGCCACTAATTACACGAATGGTCACGAATTAGTTACTGTTTTTTTCGTTTTAATTAGTATAATTCGTGGCTAACCCAAACAAACAAACCCGGCAATAAGCCGGGTAATTGTTTTGTTGTGCTGGTAGTACGGATTAATATGTTACAGGTTAATGCCAAAAAACACTAACGGATTAAACCTATTGGCACGTGCGGTATATTCTACCTCCCTTATTTTTTCGGCCGCTGTTTTTTCTTTTTCCCTTTCGGCGTTTAATGTATAACCAAGCGAAGGAAGGTTTACGGAAATGCCCTGGTGCTGTACCAGTACCGTATTGTTATTATAGCCCGTGATACTTCTTTCCACCACTCCAACTCTTTCATTTTTGCTTACAGCAACTTTTTCAACACTGATGGTGCTGTAATTCTCACACATCATTTTTATGGCGTTTATTTCATCGCTGTTAATAATAGCCGGTTCGCTTTTCCAGTAAAGAGTGTTTACCACGTAGGGCATACGCTTTACTTCATTCAAATCTTCGGGTTGCACTTTTACAAATATGTATGAACTGAAAAGTGGGCCGTATTCTTTTGAAGTCCTCGATACAGTTATTATTTCAAGAATAGTGAACGGGCAATAATTTTCAATGCCTCCTTTGTCAAGGATTCCTGCCACCTTGCGTTCTTTTTTCTTTTTTGTACAGATTACATACCAGTTGCGTTCCATGTGTTTTCATTTATGGGTGATGATTAAAATAGCTTTGTTTGCAGCTAAAGGCTAGCATGGTTTGCAGCAGGTATAGGAAGTCGATACTGGTTATCCATTAAAATGCCAAATGGATAACACATTGAAAATGAGAGGATAAGGGGAGGCGCCGGAAAATAAATTTTCCGTTTAATGGACGCTGGTTTTACAATGCGGAAAAAATGAGGAAGTATTACAGTCAGCTAGCAAATACTGCTGGCTGCTTAAAGAGCAGTATGATTATTTAGCTTATGCAGTTCAAGAATGGTTGTCTTGCCATCTTCGCTTTCCCGGAACATTGAAGCAAACCTGCGGTTGAAAATTATTTCATTAAAAGTGTAAGATGTACGCTGCTGCACATAATTGCTGAATACATCATCAAAGCCACGAAGTGATATGTATAGCTCCGCATCTGCATTTTTCATGTCTTCTTCTGTATAACCAAAGAAAGGGCTGTCCTCATCAATTGGGTGAACCACCGTCCAGCTCATGGACATGTTTTCAACCCTGCTTCTTTCCAGTTTAAGACTGAAGTATTTGTAATCCGGTTTATCATTTTCTATCAGCAGCAATCCTGTATTTACCCTTATTTCCACATCGGTAAGCGTATGTTTGTCTTTAAAAGCGGCAAAGCGGAACATCAATCCTTTTCCTTCTTTGTAAGGGCTTATGAGTGCATCGTCACTGAAAACCAGATAACTCCTTGGCTTGGAAAAACGGCCATAGATCAAACCTGTTGCAATAGCTAACGAAAGAAATCCTGTTAATGCTTCAAGCCCCGAAACAAAATTAGCAGCATCACCCACGGGGTACACATGGCCGTAACCAACGGTGGTAAATGTTTGCATGCTGAAATAAAAAAGCTCCTTAAATGTTTGCCAGGTGGAAGTATTGGTAAGCCCGCCAAATTGACCGGTACCGAATGTAAAATAGACAGCACAGAACAGCAGGTTGATGGCGATAAAGAAAATAAAGATCACCAATATGAATTTCCACTGCGGCAGGTTGAGCATGTCATTAAAAATGCTGAACCTTTTCCTGAAAGGCATTCCTTCTTTCACTAAGTTGAAGCTGCCATCTTTATTTATAAAACGGCCGCCGGTATCGCTGCTGTTGCTGGCAAAACCTGTATCATTATTTTGTTTTGAAAAGGGATTTATCTTTTTATACAGCGACATAGTACTGGTAAATAGGAATGCTTAATGATGTTCGTTATGATGTTGGTCGTCCAGTTCAACAGGCTGGCCGCAGTGTGGGCAATTGAAATGTTTTTTCCGTTTTCCTTTGCCAATCTCTTCTAAAAAACCAGAGGTGATAATGCCGGCAGGCAATGCAAAAATGGCAAGGCCTGAAAACGAGATAATCCCCGACAATATTTTGCCTGTTGTTGTAATGGGTACCATATCGCCATAGCCAATGGAAGTAACCGTAACCACAGCCCACCATAAAGTGGCAGGTATGCTGGAAAAGATTTTTGGCTGTGCATCATGCTCGGCAAAATACAACAGGCAGGCACCAATGATGATGATAAAACTTAACAGCACAAAACTCAGCTTTAATTCATTGGCACGGGATGTAAAAACATTTTTTACCACTTTCGCCGATTTCATATAAGCTGTTAGCCGGAACAGCCGGAAAAAACGCAGCAGCCTTAAAATCCGCAATACCCTTAAATCGAAACCAATAAAAAAATGAAGGTAAAAGGGCAGGATGGCCAACAGATCAATGATTGCATCTAAGGTGAGCATGTACCGCAGGCGGCCATGCAGGCTGTGGCTAAAGCGTGGGTCATGGTTACTGCTCCACACACGGAGCAAATACTCAATGGTAAAAATGATAACCGAAACTGTATCGAAAATGTGAAAGAAATCCTTGTACTCATCATGAATAGGCTGTACTGTTTCAAGCATTACTGCTGTTATGTTCAGAATAATGAGTATGATGATAAAACCATTGAGTATTTTATCCCAACGGGTGTCACCCAGTTCAGGATGAAGAAGTATATGGACTTTTTGCTTGGTTGAATGATACATTGCAGCAATGTGTTTTGGCGGCAATAAAGTTAGGGATTATCAGGTTGCAATAAATAGGTATGCAGGCTACATTTATAATTAAAATTATCATGCGTTTTTGCTGAATCAACATTCTAAATTATATTGCAACCATGAAATATTTAACTCTTACCGCAATCACCGTCATCATCCTGTTTTCTTCCTGTACCAAAGAAGCTATTGATGATATCACAGGCAACAGCAATTGCCCTGCAAAAGGCAACATTGAAATTATTACCAACAGCCCGGTAATAGTGGGCTGGCCGCTTACTTTATCATCCCTTGAATACATGGAATATTTGTATAAGTGGGAAGGACCTAATGGCTTTTTGGTAAACTATAATTTTCATTCGAGTGAGGCAGACGACCAGGGAAAACTGGTTACCACTTTTGCTGATTCCGGAACGTACAGGTTACAATTGCGTGACTCAGATGGCTGCATTGTATATGAAGGGACAACGAGGGTGGAAATTATAGATGCACCAACCGCACCATGCAATGTTACCAATAATACTTCCACTTCTTCCGTAGTAGGTGTGGGTGGTTCTACTTACACAAGTGTAAATGGTAATGGAAGTGGCGATTACTATACCATAGATGCATCTGGTGGAGGAGAAGTGTTGACAGTAAGATTTTTGGGAGATGCACCACCAACACCGGGTGTTTATAAATCATCGGGTGGCTGGTTTCCATTTGAAAACAGGCAGGTAGGCATATTTGTACATACAGGCATTGTTGATTTTGTAATGCATCCTGATTTTGATGTTTATGTAACCAATGTGGGCGGTAAAACACAGGTTAGTTTCTGTACCTGTAGTTTTTCCAACCCAATCAGCAGTACGCCTATTAATATTTCTGCAAAACTTACAGAGCGTTAAGCAAGTTGTCTTTTAATACCTGTTTATCATCGGTATCATATCTGTGAGTTCTGTTATCTTAACAGGTCTTTTCAGTTCAATACTTTTACGGGCCGCTATGCCGATCAATATAGACATAGCACCTTCACGGGTGCCAGCCATTACATTGTAAGGGTTATCATTTTTATCAGCAAATATTCTCCGCTGCATTCTTATATCACCGCCGCCATGCCCGCCTTTTATTTTTGGTGTGGTGAATACTTCATGCTTTTCAGCAAAATTTTCCATCAGCATTATTTCCCTTACTTCACCAGGAATGGCATCGTCTGCCTGTGTCATTTCCATGGCATGTTTTTTCGATTGGTCTTCCGGCAGCTTTTGCAGGTATGGAATATCTTCCCATGTTTCAATTCTTCCTTTCAATCCATTAAAAGCAATTTGCCAGCCTTCGTAAGGAGAATAGGTGGTTAAAGAATAATTGGCAACCGCACCATTTGCATAAACAATTTGCGCCGACATTTTATCAAATATGTCGATCTCATTCCTGAACACACAGCCATCTCTCATATATCCATCATACTGTTCATTTTTTACATAGAGGTTGGTAAGGCGTTCATCTTTTAAAACATCCCAATAAAATTTGCAATTGTTTTTATGTTCACAGCTTCTGCAGTTAGTGCCACGAAAAGCATTGTTCTTTCCATAATGATCGAGAGAACCATAGGCACTTACTTCCACCGGTTCTGAATTAAGCCACCAGTTTAACAGGTCAAAATGGTGCGTTGATTTATGTACAAACAAAGAATTGCTGTACTGTTTCAAACCATGCCAGCGGCGGAAATAATCTGCACCATGATGCACATTCAAATACCAGTTAAAATCAACAGAAGTTATTTTGCCAATGCGGTTACTATGCAATATTTCTTTCAACTGCATATTGTGTACACTGTGCCGGTAGTTAAAAGCCACCGTTACTTTTTTCCCACTCTTTTTTTCTGCTGCAATAATATTGGCGCATTTGGTTTCATCTGTCGTCATTGGCTTTTCGGTTATCACATCAATGCCTGCTTCCAATGCTTTAATGATAAACTGGTCATGCGTTGAATCAACCGTGGTTACAATGACACAATCGGGCTTTGTGCTTTTCAGCATTTCATCAAAGTTGGTAAAGCTGGCACAGTTGCTGCCGAGTACTTTCTTTACATGCTCCACCCGGCCGGAGTTGATATCACAAAGCCCTACAAACTCTGCATACGCTCCAAAGTTTTTCAGCAGTGTGTTTCCCCAAAAGCCGCTGCCCCTGTGGCCGGTGCCTACCAATGCCAATTTTATTTTTGAAGAACGGTTGTTTGCTAAGGAAGAAAGGGGATGCAGTAACAATGCAGCGCCGGATGCTGCAGTGTAGTGGATAAACTGGCGGCGTTTCATGATGGCAAAATTTTACGCCAATTTAGTTTATCTATAGTCAATTTGTGAGAAAGAAAAACGCAAACGATGCCATAGAAACAAAACATCCGGAGTTTTTACAACTTCGGATGTTTACGTAGAAGCACCTGAAAAAAGAAAACGGAAGTTTTTAAAACTTCCGTTTTCTAATCCTGCGCCAGTAAGCTGGGATGCATTTAATCAAGCCTGAAAGATATTTTGCATACACATCCAAACGTGGTCACTTCTCCATCTTTTACATGCGCTTTAATATCCTGCACATACACAGAGTCAATATTTCTTACTGTTTTGGATGCTTCTTTAACGGCGTTGCGTACGGCATCATCAATTCCTTTTTTAGAAGTGGCGATTACTTCAATTACTTTTACAATTGGCATGGTACAATCTTTTTAAGTGAATAATAGTATTACCTGTTAAGATAGTAAAAGACTTGCAGGATTGCAAGTTGGTTGCCTGATGCGTAGTAATAAATGAATAGCGTGTTGTGGTATTAAATGGTTCAAATTATTTTATAACAAGCCCGTAGGGCTATAATATTCATAAAAACAATTGAAAAATTTTAGAAGAGCCCTTTAGGGGCGAAAGATTAAAATTTCTGTCGTTCCTGCGGAACTTTTAAAAAACTACACATTCTTACTACCAATATAAACCCCCTATGGAACAAAACTTTAAATGAATAGTGTTTTCCTAAGCGTTTTGTTTTCTTACATACTTCGTCAATATAACAATCAGTTGTCCTTCTATTTTTCCTTCTATCTGGTCGGTATTGTCGTCCACTATACGGATGTTTTTTACTACCGTTCCCATTTTAGCATT
Source organism: uncultured Chitinophagaceae bacterium (assembly GCA_963814445.1). GTDB lineage: Bacteria > Bacteroidota > Bacteroidia > Chitinophagales > Chitinophagaceae > Ferruginibacter. Next base: position 202,669 of record CAWFCU010000009.1, on the reverse strand, counting down.
AAGTGTACTGCCTTTTACATCTAATGATTTTGTCAATACAACTGTATCGCCGGTTTGCAGCAACTGGCCATTGCAGTCTTTGTGCAGGTCAACACTGCCATCATTATCATGGTCGCCGGCAGCTTTTGCCCAGGACAGTTTTTCATCATCTAAATATATCATGTCAATATTATCTGCTGCCCAGCTTTCATCTCTTAATCTATTCAGCATACGCCATGCCACCACCTGCACACCCGGCACTTCACTCCACATACTTTCAGTAAGGCATTGCCAGTGTTTACTGTCAAGCGGTGCTTTCTTTTCTACCTGGCTGCGGCAATTATCACAAATGATGATATGGTCATTTTCATCATTGCCCTGCTCCGGCAATACTTCATACATTGTTATTGCAGTACCAGATTTGCAGAGTTCACATTTGTTATCGCTTCTTTTAAGTAATGCTTCTTCCAGTTTCATGGTTTGTTATTTATGCCGGCGAAGGTAGGGACTATGGTTAAAATACACTGCTTTCAATTTTCACATCAGCCCTTGCTGTTGCTTTTTTCAATTGCTGTTGTACAGTTGTTGATTCAGTTTTCTTTTCCTGTTTTTGCAATGCCTGTAGTAAACCAGCCAGCGACCATGCATTATTGGGGTTCACCATCAGATCTTTTCGATATACTTTTTCTGCTTCATTGTATTGTTTCATTTTCAGCAATACATTTCCTAAATAATGCCTTGCAGGCAACTGCCAGTCACGTGGTTCATTGTACAACATGCCTTCTTCAATATCAGTTGCTTCTTTATAAAAACCTTTGGCTTTTGGTAATTCATTTTTTGCTTCTGCAATGGCGCCCTGTAAAATTTTTTCTGCAACGTTTACTGCTGCAATACCCGGGTTAAAAGCAGGTGGACTTTCTTTTAACTGTTCATTCGATTTTGCATTTTGTATGGCAAGCAATTCTTTTTCGGCTGCTGCCGGTTGTTGTTTTCTTGCCAGTGCAATGCCCCTTGCAAAATGTTGCATGATGCTGGCGAACACTCTTGTTTCAGCTATTGCAGGCTCATTTAAAATATCATCCCATTTGCCAAAACGAACTTGTGTAAAAGTAGCAGTCATATCAAGATACTGCCCCATCACACCAAAGAAACCGCCGGCGTCTAAAAATGAAGCGTCAAGATTTTTGCTCATCTCCTGTGCATATTTTATTGAGTTGGCATATTGGCCATCCATCATAGCACAGGCACATTCCATATGCTGGTTGTGCAGCAGGTAAATAAATGTATTGCCTGACACTGGCGCATACTTCGATAAATAATTATAGTAACCATTCACGGCTGATTTGTTTACTTCCACGCCTTTGTTGTAATTGCCGGAGCGTATGTAAATATGCGAAGGCATGTGTACCAGGTGAGATACGCCCGGCATCATGGCGCCTAATTTATTGGCAACAGGCAATGCTTTTTCAGGCTGGGTGGAGCCCTCCACTGCATGAATGTAATAATGATTAGCGCCGGGGTTATTGGGAAAACGTTTTACCAATTTCTCCAATACCCTTACAATTTCAGGTGTCCATGCTTTGGGTTGGTAATGCCTGTCGTACAGATCCCAGGGATGCTGCACCATCAATGCGTCTGCATAGAGTGCGGCGGCATCAGCGCTGTTTGGGAATTTTACATACACATCTTTCATCGCATCTGCATACAACTCATTCAGGTGTTCACGGCTTTGTGTGGTATCTGCAGTATAACGGGCTTTCATAGCCGCAATTAATGCCTGCTCCAGTTTGCTGCAAGGGGCACACCATGTTTCCGCTTTTTTAATTGATTCCAATGCTTCAGGCGAAGCGCTGTAACCAAGGTCATTAATGTTAGGCCCATAAGACAGCGCTTTGCCCCACCAGCCCATAGCAAATTTTTCATCAAACTTTACTGCCTTATCAAATGATGCCAGCGCTTCAATAATGTGGAAGCTATAGTACATATTGATGCCCTGCTGAAAATAGATATTGGCGCTGTCATCCTTCACCGTCACTTTCATGCGGTAGTTGCCCCAGCCTTTTAATAATGGGATCGGGTTATCATCCAAATTGAGCAATGAAAGGTTGGGGCTGCAAGGGATGATGTTTTGCTTTTTTACTGCAATGCTTTCCTGTATGGGTTGGTAACTTTCTGTTTCCTGTTTCAGTGAACTATTAATAGCAACAGCAAATAATAGGGTTGTTGGCAGGAGAAGCAGAAATGGTTTCATTGCATGAATAGTTTTGAAATGGTAAGTTACAATGATGGGAGATAAAATACAAGTGTTGGTTATAAACTGGGTTCCTTTATCATTTGTTAAAGAAGTACAAACATAGCTCACATATATATAGCTGACATAGTAACTTATCGTATGACATGAGCTGTCATTAAACAGATAAGAAATTCCCCACATCAGGAAAAAAAATTCGCTGTTTTCTATGTGATACATGCTAATGTGGCAAAGGCGTGGTTTTTGTTTTAGTCAACCATGCAAATGTTTTAATGTTTGCAACTTAAATTTTTAATATTAACTAAACATAACACTATGAAAAGGACAATCGCACTACTAAGTGTAATTTTTTTAACAGGAAATGTAATGGCTCAAAATCTTGATTCAGTGCCACCGAAAAAAATGCCGGAACCTAACTGGAACCAGGACAGCTCAGTACTTAATCCCGGAACACATAGTGATTCAAGCCTTGGAAAATGGAAACAGGAACCTGTAGAAAGAAGGCAGGATAAAGCTATGAGTCAAACACAGGACACTACTACCAATCAAAGGCCAGCAATAAAAGAAAAGCAACCAGACAGGGCTGTAATGAAAGATGGTGAAATGATGATTGAAAAAAATGGTGAAACAGCTAAGATGACAGAAGACATTGTATATCCATCCGGCACTGTTATAAAAGTTGATGGTACAGTAAAGAAAAAAGATGGCAGTGAAGTGAAATTGAAAGACGTACAATTTATTGCTTTGCCAGATCCGGCAGATGATAAAAAGAAGAAAGCCATTAATAAAAAGAAGAGAGTAGAGTAAGAATATTTTTACAACGTTGTCTTATATAAGTTGCAGTATTAGCTGAGGGAATGAGGGGCCGGCAAAACTGGTATATGCTTTGACAACGTTGTAATTTTTTTACTGTATTGATAGATCCCCGGGTATCAGTAACCGCTTGCCTGCGGCAATGGTTAGTTTTGCACCCCCAGAAATTGTTTGGCTTGTATCCAAAATACAATCGGTAGTGGAAGAAGGATCAATTATAATTTCTTGCCCCGGCGGTAAAACACCTGGTGGTTTCCTGTTATTTTCCCAATTGGCATCAACCGACCAATTGCCAGACCCAACAAATGTATAAGTGCTGATGGCAGTAATAGTAAATGATTGGCCTAAATCATTTAAGCCTGCACTGCTTATCCAAACATTATTGTTGGCAAGCCTTACTGAATATTCAGGCCTTTCGGAAAGGGCGGTGTTTGCATCCGCCAATTTGAGGTAAGATGAGTAATTGCCATCAGGAAGCCCTGTTACATCAACGTTCTGACTAATAGTAATTGTATCAGCCCATCTCCTGAGATCTGTATTCAGTAAAAAAGGATAGTAAATATTTGTTGCTGAGTTTTTCAATACGAGGTATGTGTTTCTTGCACTAAAGGCTCTTGCAAAGCCTGTATTTTTTAGTGAGATACTTACGCTGAGTGTATTGCCTGCATACTGGAAACTTGAATTTACAAGGCTTATCCTGTATCCCATTCTTTTAATAATTTCCGGGTAACTGCCAGTGTTAACCCAATTAGAAATAACACCGGGATAGTAATCAAGATTTATTATTGACCAGTTAGATAATCCTAATTCTATAATAGCATTGCTGCCATCTGTACGGGGAGGGTTGATGCCGCTGGATTCGCCGGTCATTGGCGTAAACTGTGTTTCGTTTGATAAATAAGTATAGTCTTCTGAGCCTACCGGGTTTTGAAACTCCGTGTTTACACTATAGGTTCCATAATCGCCCCAGCTATTAAGAAAGGAGTCGTTATAAAAACCAATTCTTGCAACTGCAGTATTTTGGTATGCTGTAAGATTGTTTAACATTACGGTGCCGTACATAGTTTTTTTATAGAGTGGTGTACGGAGCAGTACATACATACCTTCCGGTGTGCTGGCCAGCATTGAATCTATAATCTCTTTCCTGTTGTTCCATTGAGTTGCGTTGAGGTTCCCTTCCGTTCCAAACTCTGTTGAGTTTGTATAATACCATTCTCCCCAGGTGCCGATGAATCCGGCCTGGTAGCTGAGTACCACATCTTTATTGTTAACTAATAAGGAGCCTACCTGCTGGATATGTTGTAAGATTTGTGCTTTGGCTGGTTGCTGCTGCAATGCTGTGATTGATTGGCTATATACAAACCTTACAATGCACTTTATGCCGGCATCCCTGATCACATTAAAATCCTGTTGCACATTGCCGAGGTATGTGACAGAAATGGGGGCATTGAAAAAAGGCTCTAAAAAAAATGTCCTGTAAATGACTGTGATCTTATCTGCTCCGTTTCGCCAGTTCGTTAATTCATTTTGATTAAGATTGGTATAACCTGGTACAGTATAATAGTTGTTGTCTGTTATTGAATATTTATAAAAGCCCCTTTCCGGGTTGGCAATAACATCCTGTGATTCTTCATACACTACCACATTTTGGGCAATGCTGCATACCGGCAAAAATGTAAAACCCAATAGCAACAGGAACAGGCAAATCTTTAAATTCACATGCACAATTTTGAGTAAATGTAAGCGATTCTCTTCAGGCTTTTTTGTGACTGCTGTGGTTGATATAGATGGTGAATTATGTATCGGTTTTATAGAGTTGCAAAAACTTCTCCCTGCCTAAATGCCAAAGCTTTACTGTTTGCGGAAAATTAGAAGGCCCCGGAGTGGTATCGTATGCTTTAATACAATAAAACCCTGCTTTTTCCAGCAACCGGTTTGGGGCCGGGTTTAATGCATAAGGTTCGCAATAGAGATCCTGCAATTTCAATATCTCAAAATAATGAGCCAATGTCATCTTTATAAATTCAGATCCCATTCCTTTTTGCCTTTCTTCGCTCTTCCATAAATGTATGTGCATGTATGCATCCTTTCCAAAGTGTACAGGCCTGGTGCTTGAATGGCCAACGGCAATATTATTCTTTAGCCATACAATGCAGTAAGATGCTCTTTGCTCAATGGGTAGTTCAAATTGTAAAGTCCAATAGTTATAAAAATCTTCTTTCGTTGGAAGTTTATTGATATCAACTCCCATGCCGGCAAGGTAAGCCGCATCAGCATTGAGCCAGTAGGCTGCAAAGAGTGGGAGGTCGGCAGGGGAGAGTTCTCTTATGGATAGGAATTGGTTGGTCATTTCAATTAAATTGTACAGAATGAAAATGCTGACATAAGGTATTATTTCTTCTTATACTTTTTTAATGGATTTCTTTTAGAATGAAAAACAGAAAATATCAGCACTTGCTTTTTCTTTTCTTCTATAGTATAAATGATGTAGAAAGGGTATTTTCTTAATGCCGTTTCCCTGAATTGATTGTAGCTGATGTGAAAACGGTCGGGTTGCTTACAAATTATGTTGATGGCCTCGTCGATTTCTTTTACAAAATTCGTTGCGGCAAGATGGCTTCTTTTCTTATACCAGTTAAGTGCTTTTATATATTCCTTTAAAGCCCTGGGTTCAAAATAATGCTGGTAAGCCATTTGTTTAAGAAGCTAATGTTTTGCTGATTTGTTTTTTTGCTTCGCTGCCTGAAACCATTTTGCCCCCCTTTTTGTAAGCAGTATATCTTTTGTCTAATTCGGCTTTTAATTCATTAGTGTATTCCAATGCAGGCTGTTCTATATCGTCTTCCAGCAAGGCATAAATAGCTTTTATCTTTTTGTCGCCTGCCACTTGCAGGTAGTCGGTGAGTTTTTTGCGGATGGCAACTGTTGTCATGGTTACAATTATTTACTCAAAAGTAACAAAAAGTAACTAAGATGTAAGGTGGGTTTGTTGAGTATTGAAGTCCTGAGTTGGGAAACTCAGGAGAGCATGGGGATTATATAGCACAACTAATCCTCATGTAAAATTTGAAATATATCATACAGATGTAAATCAAGGTATTTATCCTGGTAAAACACAAGTTGCCATTTACGCCCAGAATATTAAATCCGGAGTACCAGTCGATGATTGCATTGTGATTAAATATAAAGTGATTGTAAATAAATAATTACTCCGCAAACTCTTCACAGCTATCCTAATAATAATCGTCAATGCATTCGTGTGCGAACGCAGGCAAAGGGGCATCTTTTCCTTGATGGCGCAACATCCTTGCTCTGCTCATTGCTTGGCTAAGAGACGTTGCTTGAAATCTTATAATTTTTAGATTAAGGGCAAATGATAGAAGACGTTGCAGGAAATGAAGAAGAATTGTTTTTAGTGATAGTTACTGCTGGCACAAGGACGTTTACACTCTTGCAACAAGAAATTTTATTAACTGCATAATTTTTTGCAACTTTACACAAGCAGAGCAAACAAGTTTACCAGGTTTAAAATGAACCAAGATGAATTACAAAATATCATTTCAGGAGTTGGCAACAAGGAACCGGGAAATCTTATCCAGGCAGTTGCCCAAAAACTTGGCAGAGGCAAAACAGCAGGTACAGGTTTTGAAAAAGACAACCTCACAAAGCAGCAGGAAGAAGAAATCCTGATTGCCTTTTCCGATTTACATAATTTATGGGTCAACAACATTGACGAGAATACTTTTTTAGCTGAAGGTGCCGAACAGAAAGTTTATTTATGTGCTGATGGCAGCAATGTAATTAAACTGAACGATACTATATTTTACAAACACTGGGCTGATTACTTTACAAGCCTTCAACTGCACAACTATTTTTTCCCCGGAACATTGTACACACTCACTGGCTTTGCAAGAAGAGAAAATGTTTTATACGCTGTTGTACAACAACCTTTCATCGCATTTGATGCAGTTACCAATCTTGCGTTTGTAAAATTATTTATGCAGAACAATGGCTTTGTATGGAAGAAAAATAATGATTACTATCACCCTGGATATGGTATTATATTGGAAGACTTACATGACGAAAACGTATTGACCAGCCATGATACTCTTTTCTTTATTGATACTGTTTTTTATTTGCAGGAAGGTGCTGGTGTTTAGTAACTCATAAAAGAAAAATTGTTTTTTAGAGATGCTTGCTGCCAGCATAGAATAAATGAGCAGTAACAATATTGAAAATTGCCAGCAATGTCTCTTTTGCGATGGCTTATGAGTGTGGGCAAGGACGTTGCGCCTGGTATTGAGAGCCTAATCTTTTTGTAAGAGTAGGCTTTTATTTTTGCAGGCATCTTCTCCTTAATTGGCGCAACGTCCTTGCTCTGCTCATTGCCCGGCAAAGAGACGTTGCTTGGAATCTTATAATTTGAAGGAAGACGTTGCAGGGAACGAGAACAACGGTTTTGTATGGAAAAAGAATAATGACTACTATCATCCGGGATATGGCATTATACTTGAAGATTTACATGATGAAAACGTACTGACCAGCCATGATACCCTTTTCTTTATTGATACTGTTTTTTATTTGCAGGAAGCTGGAAGTGTTTAATAACTATTGAAAGAAGAATTAGTTTTAGTGATGCTTAATGCTGGCACAAGGACGCCAACGCACTTGCCTGCCCTGCATCCTTGCGCCAAAGAGGGCTTGGGCTAAATGGAGTAGTTATTTCCATTTGTTATATATGCTTGCAATTTTATCGTGTGCATTTTTATAAACAGAAGCCGAATAAGCAATTTCGTCTTTCATTACCTGTTCCACATTTTTTATATTATCAAAAGCAAGCATGCTATCCAAGCAATGATTTAGAAGTTTTGTGGAATAGGGATGTGGTTTAGAAGTTTTGGTCTGATTGTAAACAGAAATGACGATTTCTGAATGAGTGTTATGAATATTTTTATTGGCACCCTTATCTGTCCATTTTTTAAATATCAATCCGATGGGATTTACCATATCAAACACCTCTTTTGGGACATCCTTCTTTTCACGGTGTTCGCTGATAAATTCATCAAAAATAATCCTTATCCCGTCCAATCCTTTTTTATATTCATCGGCATGTTCCCAGTACTTTTGTCGGGTTAGCTCCATCATTTCCTGTAGCTTTTCATTTTGAAACCTGACATTTTCAACAAGTGAAAATAACTCACAAATTTCTTCGGGGCGTTTCGAGTCAAAATTTCTTGAAAAGTTTTCTATAAAAGAAGCGACATCCAATTTTGAAAGATAATTTAAAGCAAAGTTTGATTTTATCTGTAAAGTGTAATTTTCGCCATGCAGATATCCCTTTTGTTCAGTGAACTTATCGTTGATTTTTTCCTGCGCTTTACATGAATGTACAAAGTCGTTTATAATAACCATTAAACTTGTACGATACCTTCTTTTTTTCAACCATTTGATAACTGCGTTAGCAGTCCAATTAATAATAAAGCCTAAAAGAAATGTTGACAAAGTCAAAACGATTGGTATAGATACTTTCCTGTCAATACCTAAGAGACTTTCAAGTGTATCAAAAAAGGATTTAATCATATCTGGTTAGTTTCGATTAAGGATTCAAATACTTAGCCATTATTCATAATGAGTTCTTTTGGCAGAATGCAGTGACAACAATGCCCATTTTTCACTCTGCAGAGTTTTTACGGTAAATCTGTCAGAAACTATTTGAAATTTAATTTCAAACAGACATGAAAAGGTTGATTCGCCGATGTGCTATCGAAAGAACCTTCATTTATCCCCACACTGTTAACAACCCCGCATTTTTTCTATTTTCTCATTTGGCTATATTTGCCGCTATTGAAAAATGGCAGCATGTGTCGTAGTAAAGACTTCCGAAGTTTTTAAAACTTCGGAAGTCTGGGTTAGCAGTGCAAATGGTGGACAAAGCTCAATAAAGAAATACAGTACAAGAGTGCGACGCCAATGAAGTTGAAAAAAGAAATATTGCTGGCTACACAAAATTTATAACAAAACACAATCGTCCCCCTTTAGGGGATAGGGGTATGGCAGAAAAAGAAATAAACAAGTACGACGAAGACTCGATAAAAAGCCTAGACTGGAAGGAACATATCCGCCTGCGGCCGGGCATGTACATTGGCAAACTGGGCGATGGCAGCAGCCCGGATGATGGCATTTATGTATTGCTGAAAGAAACGATTGACAACTGCATTGATGAACATACGATGGGCTATGGCAAACATGTGGATGTAAATATCAATGGCAAAGAAATTACGGTGAGGGATTATGGCCGTGGTATTCCGCTGGGCAAAGTGGTGGATGTGGTGAGCAAAATAAATACCGGTGCCAAGTACGACAGCAAGGCGTTTCAAAAAAGTGTGGGGCTGAATGGTGTGGGTACAAAAGCGGTGAATGCACTGAGCAATTATTTTAAAGTTATCAGCTTATCGGGACGGCAAAGGAAAAAGTGGCGGAGTTTGAAAAAGGCAATTTGGTAAAAGAGCATAAAGAAGTTTCCACTAAAGAAGAGAATGGTACACTGATAACTTTTATTCCTGATGATACGGTATTTAAGAATTTTCATTTTGTACAGGAATATTTAGACAACCAGTTTTGGAATTACTGCTACCTGAATGCAGGGCTGGTGATGAACCTGAATGGGAAACGCTATGTAAGCAAAAATGGTTTGCTGGATTTGCTGCAACGCAAAACGAATGTGGATGAAATTCGCTATCCCATCATTCACCTGAAAGGCGAAGACATTGAAGTAGCGATAACGCATGAGAATACTTATGGCGAAGAATATTACAGTTTTGTAAACGGGCAGTTTACCACACAGGGCGGTACACACTTAGCGGCTTTCAGGGAAGGCTTTATAAAAACCATCCGTGAGTTTTTTAAGAAAGATTATGATGCCGCTGATATACGTGGAAGCATTTGTTGCGCTGTGAGTGTGAGGGTGCAGGAGCCGGTGTTTGAAAGCCAGACAAAAACAAAACTCGGTTCGCTAACGGTGAGTGAAGGTGGCGCTTCTATGAAAAATTTTATGGGTGATTTTTTATCAAAGGAACTGGATAATTATTTACACCGCAATCCAGCTACTGCAGAGGCGTTGAAGAAACGTATTGAACAAAATGAAAGGGAAAGAAAAGAACTGAGCGGCATTCGTAAACTGGCAAATGAAAGAGCAAAGAAAGCGAACCTGCACAATAAAAAATTACGTGACTGTAAGTTTCACTACAATGATGAAGCAACAGGAAAGGACAAAGACATTATTGCAGAAAAACAAAAAGAGAGTACGATTTTTATAACGGAAGGAGACAGTGCCAGTGGAAGTATAACAAAAGCAAGAAGTGTGGAAACGCAGGCAGTGTTCAGTCTAAGAGGTAAGCCACTGAATTGTTTTAGCCTTACTAAAAAAGTGGTGTATGAAAATGAGGAGTTCAATTTATTGCAACATGCATTGAATATTGAAGAAGGCTACGAAGGCTTGCGATATAATAATATTGTGTTTGCCACGGATGCTGATGTGGATGGTATGCACATCCGTTTATTGCTGATGACTTTCTTCCTGCAATTTTTTCCTGACCTGGTGAAGAACGGGCATGTGTATATTTTAGAAACGCCGCTATTCCGTGTAAGAAATAAACAGGAAACAATTTATTGCTATGATGAAACAGAAAAGCAGGCAGCGATAAAAAAACTGGGAAGCAAACCGGAGATAACACGGTTTAAAGGTTTGGGTGAAATAAGCCCGGATGAGTTTGCCAGGTTTATTGGGCCAGAGATGAAACTGCAGCCGGTGCTGATGTTGCCTGAAACACATATTCAGCAGTTGCTGGAATATTATATGGGCAAGAATACACCCAGCAGGCAGGATTTTATTATTGATAATTTGAAGGTAGAAGTAGATTTAGTAGAGAGTGTTTAAAACGTTTAAGACGTTTAAGACGTTCCAATGTTCTTTCTTACAAACTTCTTAAACTTATTAAACCTATTAAAGCTTTGTAACGTTTCCCATGTTCGAATTCCACTCCGATAAACCACGCTACTTTAACATGCAGGCAGAAAATGCCCGCCAGTATGTAGTGCCGTTTGTTGAAAAGTACAAACCGATTACTCCCGGAATGAGGGTGCTGGAAATTGGTTGTGCAGAAGCTGGTGTATTAAAAGCATTTATTGAAAAAGGTTGTGTGGCAGTGGGAGTGGAGCTGGAAGAATCAAGATTGGTGTTGGCAAGAGAGTTTATGAAAGAGGAGCTGGAAAAAGGATTGATAAGTTTTGTATCGAAGGATATTTATAAAGTGGATATTGAAAAAGAGTTGAATGGCAAGTTTGACATCATTGTATTAAAAGATGTTATCGAACATATCCACGATCAAAAGAAACTGATTGCCTGGATGAAAAGTTTTTTAAATCCGGGTGGAGTGATATTCTTTGGCTTTCCTCCATGGCAAATGCCTTTTGGCGGCCACCAGCAATTAATGAGTAATAAGCTGCTGGCAAAAACGCCTTATTATCATTTGCTGCCAATGGGATTGTATAAATGGATATTGAAAAAAGGGAAACAGGATGTGGCAGCATTTGCAGAGGTAAAAGAAACGGGCATATCAATTGAACGCTTTGAAAGGATAGTAAAAGAAACGGGGTATAAAGTGGCAAATAAAACCCACTATTTTATCAACCCGATCTATACTTATAAATTTGGGTGGAAACCGAAAAAGCAATTGGGAGTGATAAGTGGGATACCATGGGTGAGGAATTTTTTTACTACTTGTGTGTATTATTTAATAACCAGAAACGATTAGCAAAGAGGGCAAAGGAGAAAAAGAGAAGAAAAGAGAAATATACAATAATTTAAGTAACTCATTTAGCTCTTTTTCTCTTTTAACCTCTTTGCAAAAAAAATATAAAACATGATTCATATAGTTTTTAACGAAGCAGATGTAAAAGTATTAAAAAAGGCGATTGAAATGGATGAATCGCTTGCCGGCGACGTAATACAGATAAAGGATGATTATGCGGTTGGCCCATTGGATAATATTTATATTGGCGAAGGCATAGAAGCCCGTAAACAATTCTGGCGTGATGTGCTGGCTGGTGGTGATGCAGATGGCAAAGTGGATGAAGGCGAAGCAGATGATTATAAAACTGCTGCTGAGTTGGTGGGTACCATGCGTAGAAATGAAGAAGAATTAATCTGGATCTGGGCAGCACAAAATAAACATGATGTAAGTGGCTATTACTGGCTGCTGAATTACATGAAAGAATTCCAGGGAAGGGTTTTTATTTTGTACCTGAACAACCTTCCTTTTATCAATGAGAAAGGACATATATTTTATCCCAACTGGCTGCATGAGATTCCTGCTAAGGAATTTTTAAAAGCGAAAAAACTTTCCAGGGAAATTACTTTGAGTGAATTTGAAGTGGATCCTGATGAATGGACAAAGCTTTGCAATGAAAGCAAAGGTGTTCGTTTGCTGGAAGGAGGAAAGAAATTAATTCAGCAGGACTATGATTTTTATGATGCAGACTTGAAAAAATTTGTAACACCTGATTGGCAGAAGGCATCAAAGATCATTCACCAGTATTTAAGCAAGGCAAAACATACTACTGGAGATATGTATTTGCTATGGAGATTGAAAACGATGATTGCACAGAATATGTTTGATGTGCAGGGGAAGGTGGAGAATATGAAGGATTTTGAAGTGAAAACCCCCTCCGCCCCCTAAAGGGGGAACCAGGCAAGTGTTTAGAATTTTGAACAGTTTGCTGAGTCGCAGGGTGTGGGCTTTGTGTTGAGTAAAAAACAGATGAAGATGTGGAAGATAAAATGTTTATTAACGATTTAATGTACCGCCTTTTCTCCTTTAGGAGAAGAGGAAGGGTGATGAGGTAACTATGGCAAAAGCAAACAAAGAAGATTACATCCACAAAGATGCCGGCATAGACGGCCAGTACAAAACCTGGTTTCTCGATTATGCCAGCTATGTAATATTGGAAAGGGCAGTACCTGCTATTGAAGATGGTTTAAAGCCAGTGCAGCGACGTATCCTTCATGCAATGAAGGAAATGGATGATGGCCGTTTTAATAAAGTGGCCAACATCATCGGGCAAACCATGCAGTATCATCCGCATGGTGATATGAGTATTGGTGACGCACTCGTTAATCTGGGACAAAAAGACCTGTTGATTGAAACGCAGGGTAACTGGGGCGATGTACGCACTGGTGATGACGCTGCTGCATCAAGATACATTGAAGCAAGGCTGAGCAAGTTTGCATTGGAAGTTGCTTTTAATGCAAAAACGACAGACTGGGCATTGAGTTATGACGGCAGAAAGAATGAACCGGTAACACTGCCAATGAAATTTCCTTTGTTGCTGGCACAGGGTGCAGAAGGTATTGCTGTGGGCTTGGCAACAAAAATCCTTCCTCACAATTTTTGTGAACTTATCGATGCTTCCATCAAATATTTAAAAGGAAGGAAGTTTGAAATTTATCCCGACTTTCAAACCGGCGGTACCGTTGATGTAAGCAATTACAATGACGGCAAACGTGGTGGTAAGATAAGAGTGAGAGCCATCATTGAGGAACAGGATAAGAAAACACTGGTGATAAAAAGTGTTCCCTTTGGCGTTACTACTACAACACTTGATGGAAAGTATTGTAAAAGCCAACGACCAGGGGAAAATAAAAATTAAAAAAGTTACTGATCATACGGCTGCTGATGTAGAGATCATTATCGAATTGGCAGCAGGTATTTCTCCGGATATAACAATTGATGCACTCTATGCTTTTACTGATTGTGAAGTAAGTATTTCTCCCAATGCCTGTGTAATTGTAGAAGACAAACCAAGATTTTTGGGTGTAACAGAATTATTGAAAATTGCAACAGACAACACCAAAGAATTATTAAGAAAGGAACTGGAAATAAAACTCGGTGAGTTACAGGAGAAATGGCATTATACTTCTTTGGAAAAAATATTCTTTGAAGAAAAAATTTATAAAGAGTTAGAGAAGAAGCATGAAACCTGGGATAAAGTTTTATCTGCCATTGACAAAGCATTTGATCCATTTAAGAAACAACTGAAAAGAGAAATTACAAGAGAAGATATTGTAAAGCTGACGGAAAAACCTGTTCGCCGTATTTACAGGCTGGATATTGATGAACTGAATGAACAGATAAAAGGTTTGGAAGCAGACATCAAACAGGTGAAACATGACCTGGCAAACCTTATTGATTTTGCCATTGCGTATTACGACAACCTGCTGAAGAAATTTGGCAAAGGCAGGGAACGTAAAACAGAAATAAAAGAGTTTGATACCATCCAGGTAAAACATGTTGCCATTGCCAATACAAAGATCTATATGAATGCAGCTGACGGCTTCATCGGTACTTCATTAAAGAAAGATGAACTGGTGGCAGAGGTTTCTGACTTTGATGATATCATTGCTTTTACCAAAGGTGGTATTATGAAAGTGGTGAAAGTGGCAGACAAAGTTTTTATTGGGAAAGATATTATTCATGTGGCGGTATTTCAGAAGAATGATGAACGCACCACGTACAATATGATCTATGTTGATGGTAAAAGTGGTACGAGTTACGCTAAACGTTTTAATGTAACAGGTGTTACCAGGGATAAGGAATACAATCTTGCCAAAAGCGAAGACAAAAACAAAGTACATTATTTTACTGTGAATGCCAATGGTGAAGCGGAAGTGGTAAAGGTTATATTAAGCCCCAACTGCAGTGCCAGGATAAAAGAGTTTGATTTTTATTTTGAAGAACAGGAAATAAAAGGCCGTAGCAGTTTGGGAAATATTGTTACCAAATATCCCAATCAAGTCTGTTAAGTTTAAAGAAGCAGGCAAATCAACATTGGATGCAAAGAAACTTTGGTTTGATGATAAATTTGGCCGCCTGAATACAGAGGAAAAAGGAGAGTACCTTGGCAAGTTTGAAGCAGAAGACAGGCTGCTTACCATTTATAATGATGGCAACTATGAAATTACCGACCAGGAACTGACACAACGTTTTGACCCGGAAAAAGTATTGCTGATTGAAAAATTCAATCCTGAAAAAATCATTACGGCTGTTTATCTCGACAACGAAAAGCTGCAGTATAATATCAAGCGTTTCAAAATTGAAACCACCACACTGCACAGCAAATTCTTCTTTATCAAAGAAGGAAAAGATAACCGCCTTGAAATGGTAACAACTGATGCAGAACCAATCCTGGTTGTACAAAGTGGCCGTGGCCAAATGGTTCGAAGTGCTAAGTTCAAGGTTATAAAGCTTGTTGAAGTAATGGGCTGGAAAGCTGTTGGTGCAAAGCTTACAGAGTTTAGTAAAAGTGTGGAAATGGAGTGGGAGAGGAAGAAAGGTGATGACTTGCAGGGTGATCTGTTTGAATAGTTTTTAAATATTTAACAGCAATGATTGTAGCAGAAGATCATTTCAGGAAATTAGAGCGGATGTATTTATCCGCTCCCATTAATAAGGAATTGTAAAAAGGCATTACTATTAATATCTGTAATGAGAAGGCGGAACTCTCTTTATTAATTGAATCAAAGTTTTTTTCATGCAGCCAATTCCATTCACGGCTCTGTTTATTTCAAAATGCTGGATGATGCAGCTTTCTTTGCAGTAAATTCTGTTGTACAAGACATATTTGTTTATACTGTTTCATTCAATACCCAGCTTTTGCGGCCGGTTACAAATGGCATCATCAGGTCTGTTGGAGAATTAAAGTTCAGATCTGCCAACCTGTATATTGCCGATTCAACATTGTTTGATCAGAATAACAAAGTTGTTGGTCGTGGTTCTGGTAATTTTATGAAGAGTAAAGTTTCGCTGACTGAAGATATCGGCTATAAATAAAAATTTCAGTAACCTATAGCATTTTTTAGATATCCCTGCCTTGTATTTTCTTTATCTTTAACTTTCACATCAGTAAAGCAATATTATATTGCATCCCTTATGATGAAAGTATTTTCTCTTTTTGTGGCCAGCCTGATCATAGTATATGGATGTAAAAAAGTTGACAATGGAAGCGATGCTGTAAAAGGCGCTGTACTTACTATGTCTGCACCAAGTTTGGTTTCATTAAAAGGGCCAATCATTTCTTCTACTTCTTCCCTTGACCTGTCAGGAGGGCAATATATATATGGTTTTTGTTACAGCCTTACCCGTAACCCTGTGATACCGGGAGTAAATACCACGACAACAAATTATGCATCAGGAAGTTTCTCTGCAAGACTTGTAAATATTGAATTTGGAAAAAAGTATTATGTAAGAGCTTTTGTTACGAATGGTTTGGTAACCAGTTACAGCAATGCAGACAGTTTTTTTGTTCCATCCTATATCTATACAGATACAGTAAAAAATATTTCGGCACGTTCGTTTGATATAAAAATATTTACACTGCCTGCTTTTGCTGATAGTATAACAGAACGTGGTGTTTGCTATGATACACTTATCAACCCGGTTATCAGCAGTTTAAAAACGTTGAGTACAATTATTGATACTGGTTTTATTGCCTTGCATGTAAACGATACGCTGTTTCCAGGGAAAACATATTATTTGCGTAGCTATTTTATTGCCAATGGCAGGGCTGTGTATGGCAACCAGGTGAGTTTTAGAACAGCAGGTTATAAAGGAGCTTACGGTTACATCATATTTGATAAGGGAGATACAACTAACGGCTGGCGCTATGTGGAAGCTGCATTGGATACAATAACTGTTGCCAATACAACCTGGGGATGCTGCAGGCACCAATGTACCATCTGCACTAACATCTATTGGGGTGGCTATGAAAACAGCATTGCTATTACAACTGCCTGTACCGATACATTAGCTGCTGCTTATATTGCGACGCATTTAACTTTAAAAGGCAAAGCTGATTGGTACCTGCCATCGGTTGATGAATTAAAAGCATTGTATGAATTAAAACTGTCTTCTGTTATTACACGTACTGCTGTGTTATACAGTTCTACACAGGCTTCTGTAAATGATTGTTATATTCTTGATTTTAATGATGGGAGCCAGCAACAGATTGTAAAGAGCTCTGGTGCTGCATTTATCTGGCCGGTGAGGCGGTATAAGTAAATTTTCTTCCTGCACACCTATCTTTTATAAACTTAGGTTTGATTTTCCCACCGTTATCACTACCGATTTCGATACAGGCGTATTACTCTTATCTGCCACACTCGTAATAGGCACCAGCACATTCGTTTCAGGAAAATAAGTAGCAGCACAACCGGCAGGAATAGGATAAGCAACAACAATAAATGTATGTGCCACTCTTTCAATACCGCCGGTATGATTGTAAATATTCACAACATCGCCGTCTTGTAAATTTCTTGCAGCAATGTCAGCCTGGTTCATCAGTATTATTCTTCTTTCATTATAAATACCACGATAGCGGTCATCTAGGCCGTAGATGGTGGTATTGAATTGGTCATGGCTTCTTATCGTCATCATTAAAAGTTCATCACTTTTAAGTAGTGTCGTTTCAATATTTGAGATTGTAAAATGTGCCTTCCTGCTATCCGTATCAAACATCCCTTTACGGTTGGCATTAGGTAAATAAAAACCACCGGGTTGTCGAACTCTTTTATTGTACTGTTCAAAACCAGGGATTGTTTTTTCAATATCATTGCGGATATGATCGTACTGCTGCAAATATTTATCCCAGTTTACTTTGCTTTTATCTTTCAATACGGCTTTTGCCAAATGACAAACAATCGCAGGCTCGCTTAATAAGTGTTTACTAACAGGCTCCAGCATCCCTTTAGAACTTTGCACCACGCCCATTGAATTCTCACAACTTACAAACTGGTCTTCGCCATTCATTATATCTTTATCGCTCCTGCCAAGGCAGGGAAGTATCAATGCTTCCTCACCATGTACCAGGTGGCTACGGTTCAATTTGGTGCTTACCTGCACCGTGAGTTTACATTTACGCAATGCAGCAGCAGTGTATAATGTATCAGGAGTGGCAGATAAAAAATTTCCACCCATCGCAAAAAATATTGTAGCCTTTTCATTTTGCATGGCATTAATGGATTCTACTGTATCGTAACCATGTTCCTTTGGTGGCGTAAAATTGAAATTGCGTTCAATACTTTCAAGAAAAGCTTTTGATGGTTTTTCATAAATGCCCATCGTTCTGTCGCCCTGCACATTGCTATGGCCACGAACAGGACAGGTGCCTGCACCAGGTTTACCAATACTTCCTTTCAACAACAGCAGGTTTACAATTTCTTTGATGGTATCAACTGCATTTTTATGCTGCGTTAATCCCATTGCCCAGCAAACAATTATTTTACTTTTCTCTTTTAAAACAGCAACTGTTTCTTTTATTTGCTCTATTGCAATGCCTGCAGCGTTTGCCAACTCTATTACATTTAATTGCTCTATGTGATGTATAAAGGAAGCATAACCTTCTGTATTTTGATTTATAAAATCTGTATCGAATACTTTGCCTGGATTATTTTTTTCTTCCTGCAACAGCAAATATTCTATCGCCTGCAGCAAAGCCATATCACCATTAATTTTTACCTGTAGAAAAATATCGGTGAGTGCGGTATTGATCTGTAATAACCCTTTAAATGTTTGCGGATGGCTAAAACCCATCAATCCTGTTTCTGGTAAAGGATTAATAGAGATGATAATTGCACCATTTGCTTTTGCTTTTTGCAAAGCGGTCAGCATTCGGGGATGATTGGTGCCGGGGTTTTGCCCCATGATGATGATGACTTCAGCTTTATTAAAATCATCTAATGTAACAGAGCCTTTACCAATGCCCAATGTTTCATTTAATGCAGTGCCACTGCTTTCATGGCACATATTACTGCAGTCGGGTAAATTATTAGTGCCATATTCCCTTACAAATAATTGGTATAAAAATGCGGCTTCATTGCTGGTGCGGCCGCTGGTGTAAAAGATGGCTTCATCGGGAGAGGAGAGTGCATTCAAATGTTCAGCAACTTTTTCAAAAGCATTATCCCATGAAATGGGTTGATAATGGGTTGCGCCTTTTGGCAAATACATTGGCTCTGCAATGCGTCCCTTTCTTCCAATTTCATAATCGGTTAATGTGGCCAGTTCCTGTACAGAATGTTTTGCAAAAAAATTGGCTTCCAGTTTTTTTGTTGTCGCCTCTTCTGCAACTGCTTTGGCGCCATTCTCACAATACTCTGCAAAGCCACTGCGTTCATCATCGGGGTCGGGCCATGCACAACTGGGGCAAGCAAAACCATCTTTCTGATTTAGTTTCAATAATGCTTTAGTGCCTCTTATTATTCCTGCTTCGCCAAACACTTGTTGCAAACTGTTAACCACAGCAGGAATACCGGCGGCTACTTTTTTTATTTTGCCACGTTTTAATCCTGTTAGTTTCTCAGGATTTTCTGCCCCGTTGTTTTGTTTGCTTTCTTTTGGCACTGTCAACAGGTTTTTGGATTGTCATAATTATCAGACTGGTCTTCGGTTGTATCATCAATGCATTTAAAATCTTTTTCAATAAGAATGTATAGTTCCGGCAAACTGCCATCAACAAGTTTGTTATCAATGCCAATACTATTATCGCCTGGCCAATCATGTGCAAATTCACCGGGAATAAGAACAACCAGTTCATTATTATGAAAGCTGGCTTTCAATTCGCTTCCCTTGTCTTTTTTCAAACAATACACAAAGGACTTATTTGCAAAATCCGTCTGTTCTTTTATCACTCCCTCTAAAGCAAGTGTTTCCACTTCTGGTTTAGATAATCTTAATCTTATTGAATTCCCTTTTATCCTTAATTTCATTTTGCTATTTGATACGTTGATTTCCGCAATAAATATTCATTGAGTTGTGGCGCAAAAAACCAACGAGTGTAACATCATTTTCTACAGCCAGTTCCACTGCCATGCTGGATGGAGCTCCAATGGCTGCAATCATTTTAATGCCTGCCATTACTGCTTTTTGTATCAATTCAAAACCAGTCCTTCCACTAAGCAGTAATATTTTATTGCATAAAGGCAATCCTTCCTGCAAAAAGAAATGGCCGATCAATTTATCCAATGCATTGTGCCTGCCTATATCTTCTTTTAATAATTCAAAATTTCCATGCAGATCAAATAAGGCAGCAGCATGTAAACCTCCCGTGCTTTCAAACAATTTTTGTTGTTTTATCAATTCGCTTTGCAAAGCGTATAAAATATCAACTGCAACTGTAAAATGTACTGCATCATTAAATGCCGAAGCGGTTTTAATAGCATCAATACTTGCCTTACCACAAACACCACAGCTTGAAGTGGTATAAAAATTCCGTTCGCTGTTTTGCAAAACAGGAACTGCATCATCTTTCAATGCAACCAATACATTGTTTTCATCATTATGTACATGGCATATGCCAGCAATTTGTTGCCGGTTATTAATAATACCTTCTGTAAAAAGAAACCCGGCTGCCAGTTCATCATCGTTGCCAGGCGTACGCATGGTAATAGCAATATTTTTATGGATGCGGCCGGTGCTTGTATTTAACTGCAACTGTATTTGCAAAGGTTCTTCCACAGCCAGTATATCCTGTTGTGGTTGCAAATTGTCTCCTTTAGCCTTTATAACTGAGTGTAATGTAAGTCCTGCAATTTCCATTTAGCATAGTTTGATAAAAGCAAGTTAGGCAGATTTTGTACAAGGAAGGGATGCCGGATTAATTAAGTTACCGGGATCAATTACAGTGAAATTTTGAGCTGGCTTAGTTGGGAGCACAATGCCTGGTTTAATTAATTTCTAAAGGATAAATTTTTTTTTGCTGGAAATATTATTGCCCTATATTTGCACTCCCAAAACGGGAAAAGGGAGTTTAGCTCAGTTGGTTTAGAGCATCTGCCTTACAAGCAGAGGGTCGGCGGTTCGACCCCGTCAACTCCCACAAAGCCTCACAAGAAATTGTGAGGCTTTATTTTTTATGCAATACACAGTTTACATATTATATTCAGAGTCAAAAGATAAATATTACGTCGGTTTTACGGGGATTGTATATTAGAGCGACTTAGGATACACAATACAAACCATGAGGGATTTACAGGAAATATGGGAGATTGGGGAATAGTTTATACTGAAATATTCCTAACAAAAGAAGAGGCAAAAAGAGAGAAAAACAAATCAAGAATTGGAAAAGCAGAATAATGATTGAAAAGCTGATTAGAGTTTAGTTCAATTGGTTTAAAGCATCCCGATTTGCAATCGGGAGGGTCGGCGGTTTCCCGATACCAATCGGGATCAACTCCCATAAAGCCTCACTATTTTTAGTGAGGCTTTATTTTTCATTGTAAATTAAACTTTTCATTACTTTTTACGTAAATATAGCAGGCAATCTATTGTCTTTTATCTTTATGTAATGAAATGCAGTGGTTACTATATAATCCTCTTGATTTTCTTTTTTGTAACCAATAAAGCCTATTCACAACAGCTTCCTTCTTTCCGAAACACCAACTGGTCAAAAGCTGGCTATCCTGGCAGTATCCCTGTTTATTCAAATACAAAAAATATTATTGATTTTGGCGGCAATGGAAATGGTACAATGGCAAATGATGCTGCACTCCAAAACGCCATCAACAGCTTAAATAATCAAAACGGCACCATCTATTTTCCGGCAGGTACTTTTCTTTTTACCTTACCGGTTTCATTACGGAGTGGCATTGTGTTAAAAGGAGAAGGAGCTTCAGCCACCACATTGTTGTTTAATTTATCCGGTTCCTTCAGTTTAATAAATATTTTTGGCAGCAGCACATCTGTCACAAGCCATATTACATCATCAGTTTCAAAAGATGCTGGCTCATTTCCTGTAGCTGATGCCGGTTTATTTTCTGAGAATGATTATATAAAAGTATATCAAAACGATGCTGCCCTTATAAATGATGATTATGCTTTTGAATCCGTTGGGCAAATTGTAAAAATTGACAGCATCAAAAACAGCAATATTTATTTTTCAAACCCTTTACGCAAAAATTATTTGTTAACCGACACGCCACGGATAAGAAAATTAGAAATGGCTACCGGCATTGGCATTGAATGTTTAAAAATAAAACGGCTTGACGTTACCCAACAGCAAACAGCCAACATACGTTTTGCTGATGCAGCCAACTGCTGGATAAAGGGTGTGGAGAGCGACAGTTGCAATTTTGCACACATCAAACTGGCTGAAAGTATTAATATAGAAATCACTAATAATTATTTTCATGATGCTTTTGCATACAACGATGGCGGAAAGGGTTATGGCATCAGTTGTGAATACACCAGTGGAGATTGTTTGATAGAAAACAATATGTTTAAGCGCCTGCGCCATTCAATGCTGCTGCAGAGCGGTGCAAACGGAAATGTATTTGCATACAATTATTCCCTTGAACCGTTCAAATCAGAAACAGCGCCTTTTGACCTGGCAGGTGATATTGTATTGCATGGCAATTATCCTTACCAGAATTTATTTGAAGGAAATGTTGTACAAAATATTGTAGTGGACGCATCGCATGGTATAAACGGGCCATTTAATACTTTTTTCAGGAACAGGGCCATGTTATATGGTATTCTTTTTAGCCCTGGCGCAGGCGACAGCAGCAATATTATTGGCAACGAAATAACAGGCACCGGTTTATACAAAGGCAATTATTATTTGCAGGGCAATGGCCATTTTGAATATGGCAATAATAAAAATGATACTATTCGTCCTGCCGGCACTGTATTGCTAACGCAACAATCCCTTTTTCTAAATAGTACGCCTGCATACTGGAACATCAATTCGCTTTGGCCTTCTATTGGTATGCCGAATAATTTAAACAGTGGAAACATACCGGCACGCCAGCGGTTTGCTTCATCTACCGGTATTACTTATTGCCTGCCAACTGAAGCAACAGTTTACATATTTACCGGTAATGGAAACTGGAATATTGAAACTAACTGGGCCAATAATAAAATACCACCTGCAGTATTGTATCCAGGCAGCGAAATTATTATTGATCCACCAGTAGGGCAAAAATGTATTTTGAATATTCCTTACTTTCTAAATCCGGGAGTGTTGTTTACAGTAAGGCAAGAAAAAGTTTTTGAAGTACAGTCAAACCTGACGTTTATAAAATAAGAAAATCATTAATTTAATTGCACTGCAGGCAGCCTGTAATTTTGAGAATCGTACACAAACAATTCATCAACCTCTACTGTCCAGTATTTTTTTAAAGGGGATTTATCTAAGTAATTGTTCACTTCTTTTTTACTGGCAGCATTCATAATGATCCAGCAGCGTTGCGTTTCCATGCTCACACTGTAATAATCAATCACGCCTTTTTCAATAAGGCTGTTAATGTACAACCTGTGTGGTGGTACAAAACCCATAAAATCATCATCCATTTCAAAATGAATGGTTACCTGGTATTTATAGCCTTCGGTTACATTTAAATTTTCCATGGTACAATTTGATTTTCCCACTCTGCTTTGTGAGGGGCCGTTATTTTAATGTAGTTATCTGTATAACCTTCCATCATACCATTTTTATTGGCGGTTTCAAAAAGCACTTTTCTTTCTTCCCCAATATGCTGGTTTGTGAAATACTGCATTTTTTGATAACTCAAGTTACGCAAGATTTTATTTCTTTCATTCCTCACATGTACCGGCACCACAGGTTTTAATTCTAATGCATGTGTATTAGCCCTTTCCGAATAAGTAAACACATGTAGGTACGAAACATCAAGCGAATGTAAAAAGTCAAATGTTTCTTTAAAGTCCTCTTCTGTTTCCCCCGGAAAGCCAACGATCACATCTACACCTACGCAACAATGCGGCATCATGGTTTTTATAAGGCCAACCCTTTCTGCATATAATTCCTTTTTATAGCGCCGCTTCATGCTGCCCAAAATTTTATTACTGCCGCTCTGCAAAGGAATATGAAAATGCGGCATAAACTTTTTGCTGTTGCTTACAAATTCAATTGTTTCATTGGTAAGCAGGTTGGGCTCTATGGAAGAGATGCGGTAGCGTTCGATACCTTCCACTTCATCCAGTTCTTTTACCAAATCAAAAAAGTTTTCTTCCTTCTTTTTACCACCATGCAATCCCTTTGCCAAAATCACCGAGGTTAATGCCGGTAAGCACAATTTCTTTTGCACCCTTTGCAGCAATATCATTTACTAACCGGACAACATTATCAATACTATCGCTGCGGCTCTTACCCCTTGCCATTGGAATAGTGCAGAAAGAACAATTGTAATCACAACCATCCTGCACTTTTAAAAATATCCTTGTCCTGTCGTTAATGGAATGAGAAGCAGTGAAAGTGTTTACATCTTCAATATCGCAACTGCATATTTTGGCGCTGTCGCCTTTGGTGATCTCTTTTAAGTGGTGGGCAATATTAAATTTTTCTGCAGCACCCAGCACCAAATCAACACCTGGTATTGCTGCAATTTCTTTTGGTTTTAACTGAGCATAGCAGCCTGTGATCACCACCATTGCTTCCGGCGCTTTTCTTTGTATCCTTCTTACCAATTGCCTGCATTCTTTATCAGCATTATCGGTAACAGAGCAGGTATTTATTACATACACATCTGCCACTTCATCAAAATCCTTTTTCTCAAACCCATCATTTTCCAGCAACCTGCCAATGGTGGAGGTTTCGGAGAAATTGAGTTTGCAACCCAATGTATGCAGTGCTACTGTTTTTTTCATCACCTGCAAAGATATGCAGCCACCCGTATATTGCGGCTGCTTTTTCCGGAAGGCCGTATTAGCCTGCCGCTGATTAAACCCTTATTTATATTACATTCGCAAACAAAAAACATTGTGAAAAAATACGCTCCATATATACTACTGGTTTTGGCGGCAGCATCGCTGTTTTATTTAAAAACACATCAAAACGGCAGTCTTGTAAAAGGAAAAGTAACCGATACTTCCAATATTGTACCTGTTGATGAAGTTTTCAACCGCAATCCCGATAGTATTATTTATACCAGGCATGCCCGTTGCCGCATGGAGTGCAGGCATATCAGCGAAGAAGAAGTAAAAGAAATTTTACAAACGGGTAAACTGAACGAAGATAAAATTGAGCAGGGAGATAAAGGAATGACGTATCCATTAGATGGCCGTACAAAAGCTGATAAAATGATGAGGATAGTGGTGGCACCTAAAAAAAATAACCTGGTGATTGTAACAGTTATTGACCTGGATAAAGATTGGCCCTGCGGTGACTGCAAATAATTTAACAGTGCTGTTAATCATATTAATGATATTGTACTAACTATTTCCTTTCATTACCTTTACTTTTGTAGGAGTGGTTGAGATAGAAGAAAGAAGCGGAAAGTTATTTATCATTTTTGTTGTGGTTGTGGTATGAAAATAAAATCTTTCCTGGCAAAACCTTTTGCCAGCTATATATACAAACAGGTAAAAAAGGGAATGGAAACTGCGGTGCAGGACCAGCAATCCATTTTGAGCCAGCTATTAAAAACGGCAGGTAAAACTGAGTTTGGTAAGGAACATAATTTCGCTTCCATTAAAACTTACGAGGACTTTGTAAAAAATGTACCCATCAGGGATTACGAAGAATTTAAACCTTACATAGAAAGAATAAAAGAAGGCAAACACAATGTGTTGTGGAAAGGCCAGCCTATTTATTTAGCCAAAACAAGCGGCACCACCAGCGGCATTAAATACATTCCTATTTCAAAAGATTCGATAGACAACCATATTAATGGTGCAAGAAATGCATTGCTGTGTTATATGGCCGAAACAGGCAATACAAAATTTGCCGATGGAAGGTTAATGTTTTTAAGCGGTTCGCCGGAGTTGGAAAGAATTGGCGGCATACCAACGGGCAGGCTTAGTGGCATTGTAAACCATCATGTGCCAAAATATTTACGGGCTAACCAATTGCCGAGTTACGAGATCAATTGTATTGATGAGTGGGAAGAAAAATTAGATAAGATAGTAGAAGAAACCGCCAAACATAATATGACACTCATCGGCGGCATACCACCGTGGATGCAAATGTATTTTGACAGGCTGCAGGAAAAAACAGGAAAAAAGATCGGTGACCTGTTCCCCGAATTTAGTGTGATGGTACAAGGCGGCGTAAACTTTGAACCATACAAATCAAAACTGTTTGAAAGTATTGGAAGAAAAGTTGACACGATCGAGCTGTTTCCTGCCAGCGAAGGTTTTTTTGCTTTCCAGGATTCACAAAAAGAAGAAGGCTTATTACTAAATACCAACAGCGGAATATTTTTTGAATTTGTGCCGGCTGCAGAAATCTTTAATGACAACCCAACAAGGCTGCAATTAAAAGATGTGAAAGTGGGAGAGAACTATGCCCTCATCATCAGCAACAATGCCGGCTTGTGGGCTTATAATATCGGCGACACGGTGAAGTTTGTAAGCACCAATCCTTACCGCTTGATTGTAAGCGGCCGAACCAAACATTATATCTCTGCCTTTGGCGAACATGTTATTGTGGAAGAAGTGGAATCTTCTTTGTTGAAAGCAGCAGAAGAAACCAATGTACATATTACTGAATTTACGGTAGCTCCCATGATCGCAAAAAATGATGGCAAGAGTTATCACGAATGGTTTATTGAATTTGAGAACACTCCAAAAGATATGGCAGCCTTTGCCAGGAAAATAGATGATAATCTCCGCCTGAAAAATGTTTACTACGATGATTTAATTGGCGGCAATATTTTAGATCATCTTCATATTTCTCCCGTTAAGAAAAATGGTTTTATTGACTACATGAAAAGCATTGGCAAACTTGGTGGGCAGAATAAAGTTCCCCGTCTTAGTAATGATAGGAAGATTGCAGATGAGTTGGAGAGATGGGTGCAGTAATTTTTTTGAGCCCAGCCGAAAAGCTTTATGGTACTACATTGGCGTCGCACTCTTGTACAGAATATCTTTATTTAGATTTTTATTGCAGCGGAAGTATTTTGGTTGATACACATATACATTGATACAGAGTATATAAGTGTACCAGACTTGCGTATATTTGAGAGTTGTACGCCACATTTGCGAACACTCAAAATGTCATTGCGAATTTCACTAAATGGATAGAAATAAAATTGGTAAAACTATTATTATTTTAATGTTTGTTTGCTTTATAGTTTGGACAATATATGTAACAATAATCTCTGAAAAAATTTACACAGTTGGACAAAAACATCCTTCGATTGAAATAGTTTTAAGTGAAAAACCATACTTCCATTACATTGGACTTGATCAACCATATTATTACAACTTAAAAACTAATAACTATTCAAATTCTTTTCGTATTTCGGACTTTGTTTTAGACTTGGTACAAGACAATGACTCTATTTCAACTGCTATAAAAAAAATAAATGGTGGAGACACTATTTTAATTAACATAGACTCTTCGTCATATTTTCAACTTAATAACAACTCGGAAAATATAGAAATTTTAGGATTAGCTAATAAAAATAAGCTGTTGATTGACCCTGATAAAATTGAAAAATATCAAAGAAAAAACATATCGGACAGAAGATTTTCGTTTTTTGTTATTGCAGTTATTTTCTTTTTTATTATCTGGAACCAAATTAAATCGAAAAGAAAAAGCGAGACATAATGCGTTCGTACCGGGGGCCATAGTTTACTTCACCAATACAAAAATTCTTACATGGTACCCCAACGCAAAAGTCTCTAACAATAAAAAGCTGCCACTCTTTACTCATCATTTACATTTTAAAATTCAAAGCCTTTTTCTACGTCGGAGTTTCGCAATAAACTCTTTCATATTTTGAATACCTCGGCTTGCGAAAACCACCGCCGGAACTGCATATATTTATGTCGAATTTTTGTAATCCTTTCCTGACTCTGCATGCTAAAATCAACACATGGACAGTGTATCTTTAGTCGTCCCGGCGGGGTTTCCATAGTTTACTATCTCAATGCAAAAACTCTTGCATGGAACCCCGACGCAAAAGTAATTTACAATCAAAAGCTGCCACTCCTTACTCATCATTTGGCATTTAAAAATTAAAGCTCTTTTCCACGTCGGGGTTTCGCAATAAACTCTTTTATATTTTGAAGAGCCTGCTTGCGAAAACCACCGCCGGAACTGCATATATTCATGTCGGATTTTGTGATGTGTTCCAGACTCTACTTGCTAAAATCAACACATGGACAGTGTATCTTTATTGTAATAAATAAAATCCCCATGCCAGCACAAAAAATAAAACCCACCACCATCGAAGAATACATCAACGCAGCGCCTTCAGATGTACAGGAAAGATTGTACAAACTGCATGAGTGTATAAAGAAAGCAGCACCTGGTGCCACCGAAGAACTTAAATGGCGGATGCCAGCTTACAGTTATCAAAAGATATTGGTGACCTTCGCTGTATTCAAACAGCATATCGGATTTTACCCAATGGAGAGTGCCGTAAAAGCATTTAAAAAAGAATTAACCCCATACAAAACCGCAGAAGGCTCTGTACAATTTCCTTTAGATAAACCATTGCCTTTTCCATTGATCCGTAAAATTGTTTTGTTCAGGCTAAAAGAAAGTAAAGAGGGAACATTAAAATGGAGAAGCTGAGCGCATTTTAATATCTAAATAATTTTGACGTAAAATAAAAAGCTGCATGTTTTATCCATGCAGCTTTTATAATGAGGTGTAGCCTGTTTATGTGGTATAGCCTGTTTCGGTTTCCTGCTCCACCAGTTTCCTGCTTTTTGCCAATGCCAAAAATGCAATGCCTGTAATAAAGCCGAGCAGTACAAAGCCCACTATCCACAATGCCTTTTCGCCACCGCTTGCCACTTTGTTTTTTGCAACAGCTACAATACCCATTATCCTGTAAGCAAGGCTGGTTGCCACCATCACTATAAAGGAAATAATTACTACCGGTGTAAACAAGTCTTCAAGAATAGCAAATGGATTGGGCTCTTGGTTATAAGCAGAATGCTTTACAATAGAAAAGATAGCTTTTAAATAAAAAACTAAAAAGATAATGCCGGAAATCATAGATAAAATAAAGACCCAGAGGAAAGTTTTGTATTTCATGTTGTTTTTTTTCTAAAAGTACAAATTTGGTTTGAATCTGTTGTTTTGTTTATCAGAAGAGAACAGTTTTAAGATCAAACATCTTCTTCCCTGAAGGATAATTGCAAACTGCTGATGCTGGCTTTCACTTTCCGATAGGTTACTCCTGCTTTAGTAAGCATCATTTTCGATGCTTTAAAAATATCGTTGCCCTCATATTTGTCAGATAAATAGATCACTTCTGTAATGCCGGATTGTATAATGGCCTTGGTGCATTCGTTGCAGGGAAAGAGGGCAGTATAAATTTTACATCCCTGCAGGTCCATACCGATATTATTTAAAATAGCATTTAATTCTGCATGGCAGATAAAGGGATATTTGGTTTCCAGGAAATCACCCTGTTTTTCCCAGGGGAATTCATTGTCATCGCAACCTATCGGCAAACCGTTATAACCAGCGCCCACAATTTTATTTTTCTCATTCACAATACAGGCACCCACTTGTGTGCTGGGGTCTTTGCTGCGCCTTGCACTCAGCAAAGCCACTCCCATAAAATATTCATCCCATGAAATATAATCCTGCCGTTTTTGTAAGTTTCCCATATTATTCTATTAAAAGAGTGAATGTATTGTTTTTGACATAGACTATTTTCAGAATAGGAATATAGAAGCCCTTATTAATTTTATTTGTCAATAACAATAGCGATTGCTTCAACCTTAGTAGAAACAAGCTATGGGGTCAGTTGTTAAGATTTACGTTTTCAACTAAGGTTTTATTTGCAAAGGCTTATTTCATTCATTTTCTATTTGCGTTTTATAAAAGTAATATTTTCTTTTTTCGTTAAAAGAGGAATTTTTAAACCATCTTAATTTCTTTGCTCCATTCCTCCCGTCAGCCTTTTTCAATGCTTTGTCCAGCAAAAATATCCGTTCGGTAAAATTATATGGTATTACGCATTGGCTACGTTGTAACTTGTTGTTGTATTTATTATGTCACCAAAACTTTTTATTATGATTGCGTTATATGCAGCCCGTGCGGCAAAAATTTGTTTGTTGTTACTGGCACCTTTATTTTCCCTGGCACAAAATATTACTGAACCTGCAGCCAGCCCTGCGGCAGAAGTGTCGCAGGAAATTGGTATTTCCAATGTTACCGTTCACTACTCAAGGCCTGCTGTAAAAGGAAGGGAAGTGTGGGGCAAGATCGTTCCATACGGGTGGACCAAACAGGGTTTTGGGAATAATAAAGAATCACCCTGGCGGGCCGGTGCTGATGAAAATACCACCATTCGTTTTTCACATGATGCATTGGTGGAAGGAAAACCTGTAAAGGCCGGTACGTATGGTTTGTTCTTTGCAGTAAATGAAAATAATACGGCTGAATTAGTATTGTCAAAAGACTACCGCTCATGGGGAAGTTTTTTTTATGAAGCTGAAAATGATGCTTTAAGAGCGACAGTAAAACTAAATGATCATGTAAATACAGAATTGCTTACTTACGAGTTTAATAATGTAACCAAACGCAGTGCTACGCTGGCATTGAATTGGGAGAAGAAACAGTTTCCTGTAAAAATTGAATTTGATGTGGAGAAAATCGTAATGGCTAATGCACAGGAAGAATTGAAAGGGCCACTTGGATTTAACTGGCGGGGATTTTTAAGTGCTGCATTGTACACACTGCAAAATAAAGTGGCGCTTGATCAGGGCCTGCAATGGGCCAATACTGCCGTTGCACAAAATAAAAGCTTTGCAACATTGAGTGCAAAATCAGGAATACTAAAGGAGATGGGTAAAACTGAAGAAGCAGATAAAATAATGGATGAAGCCATGGCAATGGCTACAGAAGCTGAACTGAATACTTATGGCTACCAACTGATAAATGCTGGCCAGGTTGATAAAGCCATAGAAATTTTTATAGCTACTACAAAACGCTTTCCAAAAAGTGCCAATGCATGGGATAGCCTCGGCGAAGCTTATTTCACCAAAGGGGATCAAAAAAATGCGATCGTGAATTTTAAAAAATCACTTAGCATGAATCCACCCGAAAATGTAAAAGCTAATTCGGAGAAGTATTTGAAACAAATGAATGCTTTGTAAGTAGGTTAAATGGTAATAACAAAACAGCCCTGCATCCGCAGGGTTGTTTTGTTATGATGCCGCAAAACACCTTTCTATTGTCGTATTTGTACTTTACTTTTTTGTAGAAGTCACTGATATTTGTGTTGTAAAACAAATCATCATCTCACAAAAATTATAACAATGGAAACAGCAACAAAAACTGTTATTACTGTACAAAACACAGTAAATGCACCCGTATCAAAAGTGTGGGCTTATTGGAGTGCCCCTGAACACATCACTAAGTGGTGTGCCGCTTCAGAAGACTGGCATGCACCGTCCGCTACAAACGACCTAAGAACAGGAGGGAATTTTACCACAAGAATGGAAGCAAAGGATGGCAGTTTTGGTTTTGACTTTGGCGGTATCTATGATGATGTGAAAGAGAATGAATACATAGCATATACAATGGGTGATGGAAGAAAAGTGGAAATACATTTTACTGCAGAAGGCAACAATACCAAAGTAGTGGAAAGCTTTGAAGCAGAAACAGAAAATTCAGAAGAGATGCAGCGTGGTGGCTGGCAGGCAATACTTGACAACTTTAAAAAATATACAGAGAATAATTAATTCTTTACAATGAATAATAAGTAAGAGCCGGGTACTTTTACCCGGCTTTTGTATTTAAAATATGTTGTGATCATTCTTTTTTAAACACACAAAGAAAATACAACGGCTGTCCTTTGGTATCAAATTTTTCCGGGTACTCCGTTCCTTCCAGGTTATAGCAAATGCTTAGTTCCTCCTTTTCAAATTTATAAATGGCGGTAAAGTGCTTGCCTGCATTCACGCCTTCTTTTCCATAAATATCCATTTTGTTATTACCGCTGAATTGTACAATGCCTTTGTCGGCACTTTCTGCTACAAATATGTAAGTGCTGTCATTCATCGTAAGCCTTTGTTTTTCAAAAGCGGTAACCGGCAGTTCAGCACCTGCAAATATTTGCCTTACCGGTATCCATGTGCCATTCATATTGCCTGACTGGGCAAGAACTGTGTTACAAACATTGATAAGTATTAAGAAGGAGAGAAGTTTTATACAACGCATTTGTCCTGGTTTTAAATGATTGCCATAAAGATAAGGCCTGGTAGTAATCTTCAAGTCAACAGGTACTTATTACAACCTCTGACAGCATTTATTTTCCAAAAAACAAAATCGCCGTCCACAATACGGACAAAAATGCGTTTTGGCATTTTGTAACTGATTGAAAACGAGTAAGTTATTTTTCGGCACAATGCTAGGAAATGATTATGCAACAACGCAAAATCAAAAACCTACGAAAATGAAAAACTTAACTACAACAATCATCGCCCTCTTCACAATCACTTCTTCTTTTGCTAACAATACTAATCCTTCTTCTACTGCTGCTCTTACAGCTTCAGTAAATAACAATACAGTTGCTTTAAGCTTTACTGCTAACAGCAACTTTGAAATTGAGCGTTCTTTTTACAGCAACGAATTCACTACTATCGCTACTGTAAACAATGCTTTTGCTTCTAACTTCCGTATCAATGATAACGCTGCTGAATTAGCTGGAAGGAAAGTAGCTTACTACCGTGTAAAAACAATCGCTGCTAACGGTACCGTTTCTTACAGCAACACAATGGTGGTTTCTATAAACAACAACGAAGTTGCTGCTGCTGCAACTGCTTCAGTAAAATTTAACGCTGATCAAAATGGTAACGCTACCATCACTGTAAAAAATGCTGCTGGTAAAACAGTAAGTGTAAAAAACACGATCGCTTCTAAAGGTGCTAACGCAGTAGCATTAACTAACGGTTTAGCTAAAGGTTTTTATACTGCTACTGTAACTGTAAACGGTGTAACTGTAGCTACTGAAAAAGTAATTGCTGAATAATTAAATAACAAGAAATATAAACGGCAGCCCACAACAGAGTTGTGGGCTGTTTTTGTTTTGCAGGATGATGTTGGTCAATCTGTTTCAGGACGAGACACTTGGTGAGATGGCTAATTGAGGTTTCTATATTCATTTGGTGTCATACCTACCTTTTGTTTGAACAACCGTGTAAAATGTTGAGGATAGGCAAAACCCAATTCATAAGCTACTTCGCTAATGGACTTGTCAGCATCAAAAATTCTTTCTTTGGCTAAATCAATCACTTTGGATTGAATATAGTCTTGTGCTGTTTTGCCCGTTTCCTTTTTTATTAAGTCCCCAAAATAATTAGCCGATAAGTGTAACTCGTTTGCACAATAAGCAACAGAAGGCAAACCTGTTTGCTGTGGTTTGTTTGAAGAAAAATAGTTGCTTAACAATTCTTCAAATTTTTCTAAAATTCCTTTGTTGGTATCATCTCTGGTAATGAACTGGCGGTCATAAAATCGGGTGCAATAGTTCAGGAATAGTTCAATGTTGGAAGCGATAAGCATTTTGCTGTGTTTGTCAATTGACTGTTCCAGTTCATATTGAATTTTATTAAAGCAATCCAGTACAATTTGTCTTTCTTTTTCCGAAAGATGTAATGCCTCATTTACATCATAAGAAAAAAAAGAATAATCATGAATGTGTTTGCCTAACGAAGTTCCTTTAACTAAATCAGGGTGAAACAAAATAGCCCAACCTTTGGGAGCAAATGTTTTTAGTCCGGGCTGAATGCCTAAAACCTGTCCGGGAGAAATAAACATTAAAGTGCCATCCTGATAATCGTAATTTTTACGGCCGTACTTTAATTCGCCACAATTCAACTCTTTCAGGAAAATGGCATACAAGCCAAAATTGAACGTTCGGGCAGGCATGGGGTTGGCTTTTGACAAATCAAGTACAGTTATCAATGGGTGCAGCGTGGTTGCTCCACGCATGGTATTGTATTGCGATACAGTTTCTATTTTTACAATCTCTTCCATAAATTATTTTTAGCTTATACAAACTTACAAATTCCAAACAGCTTACTCTTTTGGGTATCCGATTATCAGTAATAATGGTAAGTAAATCAGTAATTGGTATAACAACCGTCAGAAATGGATGATTGACATTTGCAGTATAAAATTTTATTATGCAAAATACAAACAGGAGAAAATTTCTCATATCAGGAGCAACGGCAGGTACTGCATTGTTAAGTTCCTCTGCCTTTGGCATGTTTTCAGATAAAAACGTTTCAGATAGTACCAAATCGGTTGGTGATGGTAAAAAATCACTACGCATTTTGGGTACTGGCAAGCATAGCCTGAAGGTTAATTATGGAATGGGTATTGGCTGCATGGGCATGAGCTGGCACCGCACTTTTATACCCAACCGTGAGCCGATGATTGCACTCATTCGTAAAGCTTACGATATGGGTGTAAACTTTTTTGATACGGCTGAGGCTTATGGCCCGTGGAGAAATGAGGAACTGGTTGGCGAAGCCATTCAACCTTTTCGTAAAAAAATTATTCTTTGCAGCAAGTTCGGTTTTAATATTCAGAATGGCCAGTTGGCTGGTTTAAACAGCAAGCCTGCGCATATAAGGGAAGTGGTTGAGCAATCTTTGAAAAGATTGAAAACCGATTACATTGATTTATTGTACCAGCATCGTGTTGATCCAACAGTGCCTATTGAAGATGTGGCAGGGACTGTAAAAGATTTAATCAAAGAAGGCAAGGTGCTGAATTTTGGGCTAAGTGAAGCTGACCCGGCCAATATCCGTAAAGCCCATGCTGTACAGCAAATAACAGCTTTGCAAACGGAATACTCACTTATTTCAAGAGACCCCGAAGGAGCAATTTTAAACACCTGTGAAGAACTGGGCATTGGATTTGTCTCATATAGCCCAATTGCCCGGGCTTTGCTCTCTGGTTATATAAACCCTCTTACAAAGTATGACCCTGATAATGACAATCGGGATACTTTGCCCCGCTATACTCCCGAAGCAGTAAAAGCAAATTGGCCTTTAATAGAAGCGATACAAGACTTTGGAAACAAACGGGGATTATCAGCAACGCAGGTTTCATTGGCATGGCTGCTGGCACAAAAACCCTGGATTGTACCCATACCGGGCACTACGAAACAGGCACATTTACAGGAAAATATTTGGTCGGCTGATTTTGAATTTACGACTGATGAATTAAAAACTTTTACAGAAACTGTTTTAACGATAAAAATCACCGGTGCAAGAAATTGAGTTGATAAAAGTAATATCTGATAAGCCGTAGTAGCATCTGATGATGCTTTACAAAGGCTCGGAGCTGAAAAAAGAGATAGGCAGGCGCCAGCACCTAATAAAAAAAGGGCCACCATTGGGCAGCCCTTGAAAATATTTTTAGTTCACTTAACTCTTAAACAATTCCAGCAACTGGCTCATCTTCGCTTTCAATTCTTTTCTGTGTACAATAAAATCTAAAAATCCATGCTCCAATAAAAATTCACTGCGTTGAAAACCTTCGGGCAGATCTCTTTTAATGGTTTCTTTAATTACCCGTGGGCCGGCAAAGCCAATCAATGCACCGGGCTCGCCACAAATAATATCACCCAGCATAGCAAAGGAAGCTGTGGTGCCGCCAAAAGTAGGATCGGTACAAAGAGAGATATACGGCACTCCGGCATCTGCCAGTTGAGACAGTTTGCCGCTGGTTTTTGCCAACTGCATTAAGGAGAAAGCACTCTCCATCATTCTGGCGCCACCGCTTTTATTGATGATCATAAAAGGTATGCGGTGCTCAATACAATAATCGCAGGCACGGGCAATTTTTTCACCCATTACACTGCCAAGGCTGCCACCGATAAATTCAAAATCCATACAGGCCACTACAAAATCCTGTTCATTTGTTTTGCCATGCGCCACGGTAATAGAATCGTGTATGTCTGTTTTGGCGTAGGTTTCTTCCAGTCTTTTGCCATAAGGCTTAAGGTCAACAAAGCCGAGGGCATCTTTTGATACAACGTTGGCGAATAGCTCCGTGTAGTTGCCTTCGTCAAAAAAAATTTCAAAATATTCATCGCTGCCTATGCGGTGGTGATAATCGCACTTGGGGCAAACGGATAAATTTTCTTTTAGTTCAGTAATAGTGCAGGTGTATTTGCAATTTGGGCATTTGCTCCATAAGCCTTCTGGTGCATCTGCCTTATCTTTTGTTTCAGTTAATATACCTTTTTTCTTACGCTTAAACCATCCTGCACCACCGCTTGCCTTTGCTTCTGTATCATACGAACCGGAATCCTGGCCACCAAGGAAGGCGTCAAAATCTTCATCTCTTGTTACCATAGTCATTGTTTTTTCCATATCCAAAATCGTTGTCGTTTTATTGATACGGAGATTAAAGGTAGGAGGTTTTCAGATTTAGATGTTTAGGAGTTTAGAAGTTTAGAACAGAGCTGTAAAGTGCTCAACAACTATAACATCTAAACCCCTAAACTTTCTTATGCGTTCCTGTTAAT
This sequence comes from uncultured Chitinophagaceae bacterium, assembly GCA_963814445.1. Lineage (GTDB taxonomy): Bacteria > Bacteroidota > Bacteroidia > Chitinophagales > Chitinophagaceae > Ferruginibacter. The sequence goes on along the minus strand of CAWFCU010000009.1, from coordinate 166,103 downwards.
ACAATTCAAATCATCAAAAGCCACTTCCAGTCTTTTTATAAACGATTCTTCTCCTTTGCGTAGCCATACCCGTGGGTCGTAGTGTTTTTTATTGGGAGAATCCGGCCCTTCAGGATTGCCCAACTGCCCCTGCAGGTAAGCTTCCATTTTTTTGTAGTTATTCAATATGCCTTCCCAGAAAGCCCATTGCAGGTCGGTATCAATATTCATTTTGATAGCGCCATAGCCAATAGCTTCCCTTATCTGGTGCTGCGGTGAGCCGCTGCCACCATGAAATACAAAGTAAACAGGCTTAGGCCCTGTCTTTAATTCTTTTTCAATATACACCTGGCTGTTGTGCAAAATAACGGGTGTTAACTGCACATTGCCTGATTTATATACGCCATGCACATTACCAAATGCAGCTGCCACCGTAAACATATCTGCCAACTTTACTTAGTTCTGTATAAGAATAAGCAACGTGCTCAGGCTGTGTGTATAGTTTATCATTGTCAATATCGCTGTTGTCCACGCCATCTTCTTCACCACCGGTAACACCCAGTTCAATTTCAATACCCATGCCCAATGGTGCCATGCGTTTGTAAAACTCTACTGATGTGTGGATGTTTTCTTCAATGGGTTCTTCGCTCAGGTCGAGCATATGAGAAGAGAAGAGTGGCTGGCCTTTTTCTTTAAAGTATTGTTCACCTGCATCAATCAATCCACTTATCCAGGGCAACCATTTTTTTGCAGCATGGTCAGTATGCAACACTACAGGCACACCATAATGCTTTGCCACATTATGTATATGCAAAGCGCCGGAAATACCACCAGAGATATTGCCTTGCAGTTTATCGTTGGGCATTCCTTTGCCGGCAATAAACTGTGCGCCACCATTGCTGAACTGTATAATTACAGGAGAATTTACTTTTGCTGCTGCTTCTAAAGTGGCATTGATAGTGTTGGAGCCAATGCAGTTAACAGCAGGCATTGCAAACTGGTTGTCTTTTGCATCGTTGTAAAGCGCTTGTAACTCTTCGCCGAATAATACACCGGCTTTGTATTTTCCCATGATGTTTAATTTAGTTTGGTTTGTACAAAAGTAGTAGAATTTGTGTTTTTGTAAAATGATATTTAATAAGTTGTGGGAAAAGCAGAATAATTATCAAAATCTCTTATAATAATTCTTTCAGCAAACGTTTGAAATAAGCCGGAGCATGCAACAGCCTGCTGCCATACCAGCTAAACATTTCACCATCCACCAATATGATCTTTGTATCTGGGAGTTGCTGTTGCAGTTCATCAATATGCTTTTGCTTAAAAGGGTAGGGTTCGGAGGAAAGAAGAAGCAATTCACATTGCATTTTCTTTCAGCTCATTTATTTCAATGACGGATATCTTGTTTGTATAGGCATATATATTTTCAAAACCACATCTTGCAAGCATATCGTTTATAAATGTATCGCCACCAATGGTCATGTAAGGGTTGCGCCAGATGAAGTAAGCAGTATTTATTTTTTACCATGTGGTATAGTATTGCTGAAGCCTTCTTTAATGTTTTTGATAATGTTATTTGCTTTTGATGAAGTGTGAGTAAGTATGCCAATATCATTTATCATTTTTAATGCATCATCCAGTTTGATATATCTGTAACAAATACATTGTAATCTTTAGCCAAGCGCTTCTACCTGTTCTTTTACATTTTCTTCTTTGTTGGCAATGATCAAATCAGGTTGCAATGCCTTTATTTTTTCGGGGTGAATATTTTTTGTGCCGCCAATAATTGTTTTGGATTTTTTCCATGCTGCAGGATGAATACAAAATTTGGTGATGCCCACTACATTTTCATCCAATCCTAAATCATACAGTAATTCTGTTTGTGATGGAACTAAAGAAATAATTCTTTTTGGTTGATAATTTAATTGAGAAGGAGAGGAGAGTAGCTCATGCTGTAAAAATATTCAATATTCATATTCAAATTAATTTTCCCTGCGGCCTCTGCCACTCTGCTCTGCTCGGCATGGTCATACGTGGAATACACCTAAAACAAAAACTCCCACCGTTGCCAGTGAGAGAATTTGTTGAACTGCTTGTTTAGGGCAATTCGGATCTTAATTTTTTAAGAGGGGTTTTCCTCTCCAGAAATAAATTTTACTCCTGGTTTCAGTGTTCGGTTTTTCTGGTCATCATCGCTTTTTACAGCATAGACCTAGGAATTGGTTTTTGGTTCTTCAAGGTTACATCTTTCAATGCAACACTGGAATTGGATTTTCGTGTTCTTCTTTAGGATAGTTGAACTTTAGTTTTCACAGGAAGCCGTTTCTTGTTTTTTTGTTTGGAAACTTTATCTTAAACGGCGGCTGAAAATTTTATTATCAATTGCTTAACAAAAAAAATATTGCATAAAATGGAATAACAATGATGAGTTAATGAAATGCTTTGCTGTAAAGGGTTTCATTGAAATGATGTTTTCAATTTTATCAATAAGAAAAATATTAAATTCTATTTATAAGAATTATGCATTTTATGTCTCTATTGTGGAAATAAAAACATCAATAAAATGATTTACAGAAAATGGAAAAAATAAAAGTGTATAAAAGCAAAACTTCCATCGCATTGATTTAAAAAAATCAGCCGATGGAAGTTTAGATGCTGATACTTGTTTTTACAACAAGCCCCGGATCTGTAATACCGGATGAGGTAAGTTCTGCTATCCAGGAAATAATTTTATTGCCTGGTTTCAGTGTAAATGGTTTTTCTGCAGCCATACTTTTACAGTATTGGCAAAGGATATTGGTTTTTGGTTGGATTTTTCAACCTGCTTATTAAGCAGTAAAAGGATATTGGTTTTGGTAACTTTTCAACTTATGCTGCGGTTGTTACAGAACCGTGGTTTTTTAAAGGAATTGAAATCTTGCTTTTCGATTGTTTGGAAAAGTCGTTTTGATATTTATATTTATGACTTATTAATCAAAGAAAAAATAGAAGTTGACTGATATTGGATTTCTAACAGCTTTTTATAAGATCTTGGATTGGAATCTTACTGGTTTGTCAGGATGATTGGATAGATTGATAATTAAATATATCAATCAACTTCTGGTACAAATATCATTTACATTTTTTTAACGGCAAATAGGATAAACGCCCCTTTTTTGCAGCGGTATTATTACCGTTGGCATCGTAAAAAGCACATGGTTCGGTATATTGAAATACTTTCTATTGAAGTAATAAAAGCACATTTTTATATTTTCTGAATCGGCTGAAACCTTTGCTAATAATGGGTTTTAAGCAATTCTTTATAATATCGTAAAACTACGTAGTGCTTTACTCATCTATTCATTGCAACAAGGCAGCGCATTATTTGTCATAAGTGAATTGTTATCTAATTCTTTATTCCCGGAATAAAAAATGCATAGCCATTTTGTATTTACCCAGTTTGAGAAATAGCATCACACAATTTTCTAGAATTGAAATAATCATTACACAATTACTCTGTAAAAGAAAAACTCCCACTATCTGTGGGAGCTTTCATTGATAGTTTATAAGCTATCAAATAATGTTTGAGGTTTGGGGTTGCGTTCCAGCACAAAGCACTTCTTGTCTTCATTGCAAAGAATAAAAATTCTTTCGCTTGCGGTTATGGATAATAAGTTTTACAAATGGTACAAAACGGAATTCTATAGATATTGGTTGGTAAGCAACAGGAACGGTTAAAAATATTGTCTTCGGTGGGGTACAGGTTACAGTTTTGGTTTTTCCAGGAATTATATCTTTTTATAATAATCCTGTTATTGCAGTTTCAAAGTGTGGGGATTAAAAGGAAAAATGAAGTTGACTGATACTGGATCTTAATCTTTTTTGCTTTTCAGAGATATTGGTCGCTTTTCAGTGATATTGAATAGATCTGGTTTTTGGTTTATCTGGATTTTTGGATAATGATTGATGTAATTCGCTATCAATCAACTTCAGCACAAAGATTATTCACATTTTTTTCACTGCAAATAGCGAATTCGCCCTTTTTTAACGCATCAGTAAATACTAATAAAAAGGAAGATATACGGGGAGGCAAGTAGAAGAAACACGAAGGTGAAATACGTAAAACTACGATATTGTTTGTTGAATATTATTGATTGAAAAATGTATTGCTTTTAAACAAATGTCGCAACAGTAAAGGTTTTCATATAAATAGTAATTGTCCCATGAAAGTTACTTGGCAAGGCTTTGAATAATATCATATTTAGTTACAATGTGGTAATTGCCGCCTTCATCTTTACTCAACACAGCACCATTTTCTTTATTGATAAAACTACTTAACCTTTCAACAGGTGTATCAAAAGCTACTTCAGGATATGGTTTCTCAATAGCATCACTCACATTTTTTGTAAGAATCGAACCATTGGATAGGATTTTATCAAATAAACCGCCCTCTGATATGGCACCAATGTTTTTACCATTGTCAATCACTGGCAAATTTTCAATTTCATACTTCTTCATCATTTCCACAGCTTCTGCTACTGTATTGTTTGAATTGAGTACAACCAATTTTTGATTTCCTCTTGCACTTACAAGGTCTTTAAATGTTTTCACTTCCATAAAGCCCCTTTCAATCATCCACTGGTCGTTATAAATTTTTCCTACATAGCGGCTGCCATGATCATGAAAAATACAAACCACCACATCATCTTTTTTCAATTGGTCTTTCAATTGAAATACGCCCTGCAAACAACTACCTGCGCTATAGCCGATAAACATCCCTTCTTCTTTTGCGATCCTTCTTGCCATTACAGCACCATCCTTGTCCGTTACCTTTGTAAACTCATCAATGTATTGCATATCGTAGTTCTCCGGCACAAAGTCTTCACCAAAACCTTCGCTTATGTATGGATATACTTCTTTGTTATCCAATTCGCCGGTTTCAAAATATTTTTTTAATAAACTTCCATAGCTGTCAATGGCCCACACTTTAATGTTAGGATTTTTTTCTTTCAAATATTTGCCCGTGCCAATAATTGTTCCGCCTGTTCCGGTTGCCACAACAAGGTGTGTAACTTTACCTTCTGTTTGCTCCCAAATTTCCGGGCCTGTTTGTTCGTAATGTGCCAAGCCGGTTTGCAAGGTTGTCGTATTGGTTTACATACCAACTGTTAGGGACTTCTGTTGCCAATCTTTTGCTTACAGAATAATAAGAGCGTGGGTCTTCTGGTTCTACGTTCGTAGGACAAACGATTACTTCTGCTCCCACTGCTTTCAGTATATCTGCTTTTTCTTTTGATTGCTTATCTGTAGTGGTAAAAATACATTTGTAACCTTTTACACAAGCAGCCAATGCAAGCCCCATTCCTGTGTTGCCGCTTGTTCCTTCAATGATGGTGCCGCCTGGTTTTATTTTTCCTTCCTGTTCTGCTACCTCCAGCATTTTTAAAGCCATCCGGTCTTTAATACTGTTGCCGGGATTAAAATATTCCACTTTGGCCAATACGGTGCAGGGAAGATCTTTTGTGATCTTATTAAGTTTAATTAATGGCGTGTTGCCTATTGTTTCTAAAATACTGTTGAGCCACATACAATCGCTGTTTTGGCGGCAAAGTAAATTTTTTAAGGGGAATAGCAAAGACTAAACTATAGTAATGAACCTAAAACTCTATAATAAATCCAACCGTAGGCAGCACATTGCCTTCAACATTGTTGAGTAAAAGAGGTATGGCATTGTTGCCATTCTTTTTCACAGGCTGCCCATCAGTGGATACAAAAGCTGTGTTATCGGCATTCCGCTGAAAAGTGTAAGAAGGCACGCCTGCGCCTTTAGCCCCATAAAAATTTTGGATATCCAGAAACACATCAATGGTGAAGCGTTTCATATTCCATTTTTTATCAATCCTTATGTCTGCAGAATGAAAGGCAGGCAAACGCTGTGTGTTCACAAGATTGTAATTAAAAATACCATTACCCAATGTGAGGTAGTTAAGCTGGCTGGCCGTCATATCATATGGTGTAAAAGGGGCGCTGCCCTGGTAACGAAATTTTAAACCAATCTCCCAGTTGCGGTTGAATTTGTAACCGGCTGTTAAACTTGCCAGATGCCTGTTATCCCAACTGGCGGGTGCAAAAACATTATTTATTGAAGAGAATTCACTCCGGAACAAAGTGTAGCTGAACACCCCAAAAAGTCTTTTGGTAAGTTTTTGCTGAGCAAAAAATTCAAACCCATAAGCCCTGCCTTCACCATCCATAATTACCGGCTCGTTGCCAACAGCACCAAACTCAGTTCCTTTGTTAGCAAGGCTTATTCCATCCGTTATGCTTACAGGATAGTTGGAATATTTTTTATAAAAACCCTCCAGCGTAAACCTTGTTGTGGCAGTTGGCAGGTATTCAACACCCGCAACATAATGATTGCTCCTGATGTATTTGCCCGGATTACTGATGACAGAACCGAACAGTACGTTAACATAAGCCAGTTGCGTATAAGCAGGCAGGCGATAGTAAGAACCTGCGCTTGCACTCACATTCAATTTCTCACTCACAGCATAACTAACGCTTACCCTTGGGCTCAATTGTTTTAGCGGATTACTTTCACTATTCTGCAAACTGTTGGCATCCACTCTCAGGCCGCCGCTTACGGCAAGGCGGTTGTTAAACAGCCTTTTGCCTGCCTGCAAAAAAACACCATAGCGCAAAAATTTTACGCCGGTGTTGCTCACAAAATTTTCTGCTGCCTGCAGCAGGTTGCCAAGGCTGTCAATAATTTCAGGCCGCACAAGCTGGGAAAAGTTGTTATCAAACTCTACGTATTGCGCCACTACACCATAGCTTATTTTCCATTCCTGTTTGTTGATGGTGGCATCAAAGCGGAATTTGTTTTCTGTTTCATTGCTTTTAATCCTGAGTGTCCTGCTTTGGCTTGAAGGGTTTTGATTGTCTTCATACCTGTCAGCCGAATTGTTTAATGTGTTTCTGCTGAGGGAAAGATTCCAGAATCCATTGGGGGTTAAACGTTTCAGTGAGGTTCCAATGGTGTAGCTCCATTGGTTAATAATAGGGTTGCTGTTGATGCTGTATAATTTTTCCGGCGTTGCTTTTTTGGGTACGGCAAAACTGAATTCATCAATGGCACCAACACCTAAAACACTGAGTGTTGTTTTTTTACCAATTTTTGTAGTGGTTTTAAATTGAAAGTCCCAGTAGTTGGGCCTGATGGGCAAATCAAGTGCTTTAAAAAGCAACTGCAAATAACTTCTTCTTGCAGATGCAAGAAAAGTTGTTTTATTACTCAACGGCCCATCAAAAGTAGCCGCAACCTCAGAAGCGCTAAGCCGTATGTTTCCCTGCAGGCGGTTGGCATTGCCATTCTTCTGCTTAAACTGAAACACACTGCTCAATGCATTGTCATAACGGGCATCAAAAGCCGAAGTGCTCAGTTTTACATCTTCAATAAAGCTCACATTCAAAATACCTTGTGGCCCACCGCTGCTGCCCTGTGTACTAAAGTGGTTGATGATGGGCACTTCAATTGCATCCAGGTAAAAAACATTTTCGCTGGGTGCACCGCCCCTTATGATAATATCATTGCGGAAACTGCCGCCAGCCGCACCGCCGCCCACACCCGGCAGCGACTGAATCACTTTGCTGATGTCGAAATTGCCGCCGGGGTTAGCCCTGATATCCTCGGTGGTTAGCCGCTGAATGCTCAAAGGGCTTTCCAGCGTGGCTGCTTTGGCCGTATTTTTCCTTCCATTTATTACAACGCCGGTAAGTTCTTTAACCGCAGGTTCCAGTTCTATTGAAATATTATTTTCATTACCAGTTGTTACAACAATATTGTTTATTGTTTTTGACTGGTAGCCAGTGCCTGAGACGGTGATTGAATATGAGCCGGGTGCTAAATCTGTAACCCTGAAATTACCAACCGAATCGGTTACCGGCTGCTTATTACCCGGCTGAAGCTCAATTGTCATTCCGGGCAGCGGTTCCTGGTTGTTTTTGTTAATCACATTGCCTGAAAAAGCGGCTTTATTTTGGGCAAAAGCTACACTGCAAAAAATATTGAAAAGAGTTAGGGTAATAATTAACCGGATGGGAAACATAAATGTATATTGTATTGATGTGCCATAAATACAATATACATTTAAAAAAGTTCAAAAACTTCGTAGTCTCCAATAATAAAAGTCATTAGGATAGCCCTGATGTTTGCAGTAGGTTTAGTATCATAAAATATACGACAGAAAAGATACCTTAAATTTATTGCGAAATCTTTTTTAAAAGTAAAAAAATACGCCTGCATCTGCAACACAAGAAATAATTGGTGGTTGATCTGTAAAAGATGGATGCGTTATGAAAAATGCGGCAGTAAAATAAAAGATTTTTCCCCCTGAATAAAAAAAGATAAATGAAAAACCTGCCTTTTTGAAAAAAGCAATGGTAAGCTATTGCATAAACGTTAGAACTTAATTCGATTTCCCGTCTCTTCTTTATCTTTGCAATCTCACAAAACTAATTTGCAATGGCTTTGATTAAAAGCATTTCCGGTATTCGTGGTACGATTGGTGGCAAAACAGGCGATAACCTTACCCCTTTAGATGTTGTAAAATTTACCGCAGCTTACGGCACATTATTATTAAAACAATATGCTGGCAATAAAAAAATTGTTGTTGGCAGGGATGGCCGTATCAGCGGCGCTATGGTAAAAGGGCTTGTGATAAGTACATTAAATTCCCTTGGGCTTGATGTGATTGATCTTGATTACAGTACCACACCAACAGTTGAAATGGCGGTAGTGTTTGAAAAAGCTGCCGGCGGCATTATACTAACGGCCAGCCACAACCCAAAAGAATGGAATGCATTAAAATTACTTAATGGCAAAGGAGAATTTATTAATAGCGAAGAAGGGCAGAAAGTGTTGGAGATTGCAGCAAAGGAAGAATTTGATTTTGTTTCTGTTGATAAATTAGGTACTGTTATAAATGGCGGCGATCTGTTACAAAAACATATTGATGCCATTTTGAATTATGACCTGGTGGATGTGGCCGCTATTAAAAAAGCAAAATTTAAAATTGTAGTGGATGCAGTAAACAGTACTGGCGCTATTGCTGTGCCAGCTATGTTGAAAGCATTGGGTGTAAAAGATATTGTGGTATTGAATGAAGAAGTAACAGGCAAATTTGCACATAATCCTGAACCATTGCCGGAGAATCTTACAGAGTTAAGCAGAGAAGTGGTAAAGCATAATGCCAGCCTTGGTATTGCTGTTGACCCGGATGTGGACAGGCTTTGTTTTGTATGTGAAGATGGAACTATGTTTGGCGAAGAATATACATTGGTGGCTGTTGCAGATTATGTATTGAGTAAAAGAAAAGGCAATACCGTAAGCAATATGAGCAGCACCCGTGCATTAAGGGATGTTACCGAAAAACATGGTGGACAATATTATCCAAGTGCAGTGGGAGAAGTGAATGTGGTGAATAAAATGAAAGCTGTAAATGCAGTGATTGGTGGAGAAGGTAATGGTGGCATCATTGTTCCTGATTTGCATTATGGAAGGGATGCATTGATTGGTATTGCATTGTTCCTAACACATCTTGCACAAAGCAAAAAAAGCATCAAGCAATTAAGAAATACTTATCCTGATTATTTTATGAGCAAGAATAAAATAACACTGGAAAATAATATTGATGTAAAAGCGGTATTTGAAAAAATAAAAGCAAATATAAAAATCAGCCTATCAATAGTGAGGATGGTTTGAAGATTGAATTTGATACAGATTGGGTGCATTTACGAACAAGTAATACGGAACCCATCATCCGCATATATGCAGAAAGTAATTTTGAAACCACTGCAGATAATATTGCAAAGAGATTGATGAAAGATATTAGTGAAGTAATGTAGAGATATCGTCTAATAGGTGAATTGTTATGCAATAAGTTGTTGCGAAATTCATACCATTCACTATTCACCAATTAACTATTCACCACAATGAGAATTTATTTAGACAATGCTGCCACCACATCACTTGATAAAGAAGTGCTGGATACAATGATGCCTTACTTAACCGAACAATTTGGTAATCCTTCTTCCATTTATTCTTATGGAAGGGAAACAAGGCTGGCGATTGAACAGGCAAGAAAAGCCGTTGCTAAAATTTTAAATGCACATCCTGCAGAAATATTTTTTACCAGTGGTGGCACAGAAAGCAGTAACACTGCCATTACTGCTGCGGTAAGGGATTTGGGATGCAAACATATTATTACTTCTTCTATTGAACATCATGCCACACTGCATACAGTTGAGTATCTTGATAAACTGGATGTGGCAAAAGTGAGTTATGTAAAGTTGTTGCCAAATGGGCATGTTGATTTGGATGACCTGGAAAAACTACTTGCTTCAACAGAAGCAAAAAACACTGGTTACATTAATGCATGCCAATAATGAAATTGGCAATTTGCTTGACATAAATGCAGTGGGAGAGTTGTGCAAATTATATAATGCTATTTTTCATAGTGATACAGTGCAAACAGTTGGGCATTATCCTTTTGATCTGAGAAATACACCTGTACATTTTATTACCGGCGCCGGTCATAAATTTCACGGGCCAAAAGGAGTTGGTATTTTATACATCAATGAAAATGTACGCATCAGTCCTTTTTTACATGGCGGCGGGCAGGAAAGAAATATGAGAGCCGGCACAGAAAATTTTATGGTATTGTTGGTTTTGCAAAAGCATTGGAATTGGCAACTAAAAATTATGAAACAGACAGTGCTTATATCGGCACATTAAAATATTATATGCATGATGAATTGAAAAAACATATTCCTGGTGTTAGCTTTAATGGAGATGTATTGGGAGAAAGTTTGTATACTGTATTGAATGTAAGTTTTCCTAAAACAGAAAGATCAGAAATGCTGTTGTTCAATCTTGATATTAATAATATTTGCGCCAGTGGCGGCAGTGCCTGCACAAGTGGTGCTGATGCTGGCTCTCATGTTATACGGGCCATCAATAATAATCCCAATCAAATTGCAGTACGGTTTAGTTTTAGCAAGCATAATACAAAAGATGAAATAGATAAAGTGGTTCAGAAACTAAAAGAACTGATATAAGAAAAGGGCAACTTATAAAGTTGCCCTTTCTTTTATTAAACCCTCAATTGAAAAACTAAAACTTAATTCCAAACGTTGCTGCAATATTTCCACGTTGATTTTTTACTGTTGCAAATGTGTTGTGCTTTATCCTGCAGCCTGTAAGCAAAATCAACATCTTTATTAAATGAATGTACATAAGTAAGGTCAATAAAGAAACCTTTATGACGGTAACCGAGCCCACCACTTAACAAAAACCTGTTAGCTTTTAATGCAGGGTCTTTGTAAGGATTCATATAATAAGCCAACCCAAGCCTTGCCATAATGATATTAAACTTCACTTCTCCACCCAGCCTGAAATTAAAATTGCCTTTGTATTGGTTGCTGTATCACTTTAGTCAGGTCTTTATAATAATTCGTTTCTTCTTCAGTAGGCTCTTCATTGGAAGAATAAAAACCGGCATGTTTGTAACCTGTATATTCAATATCAGCAGTAATAAATCCTTTTTGTCTTCTTACATCTTCATTTCCCTGAATACATAACTGCCGCTGACCATCACTTTCCATGGTGTAAGCATACTGTATTTACTTTCTCCTGGCTGCGCCATTCATGTAAAAGTATTGGATGAGACAGAGGCAAGCCCATTATAATTTTCTGTATTGGCTTCCAGGCTGGTACTTCTTTTATCTCTTAACTGAAAATAGATAAGTAGGGGTATGTATTGCCAACCCAAGCCTTATATATTCCTGCGGACTGTAGATAACACCCAGTTTTAAATTAAGCCCTGCACCTGTTGTTTGTAATTATCTGTGTAAGTAAAATAATCAAAATTATTATTCTTGTTAATTGATGTATCTCTTTCCGTGAAAGTGGTGGTGTTTTTATAATTAATAATCGGAATACCGACCCCAAGGCCAAACATCCATTTATCTTTTTTATTGTAAGCATAGCTTAATCCTATTTCATAAATGCCACCTCTTGTATCAATTGTTTTTTCCTGCATCAAAGCATTGCCATTTGCCAATACAAATTCGGGCATTGCTTTTACCATGCAGATCATTGCCTGTTTCTGAAAGTATCAACCAGGTAAGTATATAAGGGCAGGAGCGGAGCCATATGCATATTGCGGATTATCTAGTAATACCATCAATCGAATCACCGCTTTTTGAAACTTCCTCTGCCCATTGTTCTGCAAAGCTGCTGTAATTATTATAGCCTTTATATTTTACGATATTATTAAAATTGGCTGTTTGCATTACGGCAATGCTGAATGCCTGGCTTGTTTTAGGTATCGTACCTGTTGGCAGCACCAAATACAAGCCCAATTGAACCAAAAGCTGAAATTGTTTTTTTTGTTGATGAACCTTGTATCCCTGAAATCGGCTTTGTTGTTATTCAAAAAATACTGAGGTGAAAAAGAAAATTCACCGGTTTTGTAATTGCCAATACCTGCAGGGTTTACAAATGTGGCAGTAATATCGCCACCTAATGAACCCATGGCGCCACCAATGGCAAAGTTTCTTGCAGTGCCGCTTTGTGGAAAGAAGGAATATCTTAATGACATCTTCCGGTATTTGTGCAAATATTTTTAAGCTGGCAAAAAGTATAAGTAGAGAGTAAATATTTTTTCATTGGAACAATTTTGTGTGAATGTTTTTAATTGCAATAAAATAACTGTATGAAGTCAATTCAGTACTTCATCAGTAAGTCATTTGATAAAATAATAAATCTAATTTTTTCCACTTCTTGCAGGCCTTGATGTACTGCTTCCAGATGAGAACTGCTGCTGGAACTGCTGCTTGAAGAAGATGATGAGGATGGAAGAAGGAGTGTAAGTGCGGTTGTTTGAAGAATTGTTATTGCTTATGTACTGGTATTATTGCTGTTACTGTTGTTAAATATTTTATTAATGTATTGCCCAGTTTGCTGCCATTATCGCTACTGTTGTTGTAGCTTCTTGTTGGGGTACTCTTTACAGTACCAGTATTTTGAAGTAACAGAACTGTTGTTGTTATTTGTATAATTATATCCAGTGCCATAACCACTAAGGTTTGTCATTCGTGGTGTGCTGGTTTTAGGATTAGATGTCACACATGCACAGGCACAGGTATTATAAACCGGGTAGCTGGTAATAAAATGGATTGTAGTAATATCCATAATTATAACCATACTGTAAGGATTGTAATAAATATCTTATCCAGATCTCTCCAGCGGCGGTCATAAGTGCTCATTCTTATCTGTCTTTCTTCTGCATAATCCCTGTATGTTGCATTCCTCTTCTTTTTTTCTTCCTTTTTTTTCCTCTTCCCCATAATAGCGAACAGGAGAATAATATACATCGTCAGGTGTTTGGCCGGTTTTGTAGGCGGTGGAGCAACTGGCCAATGTGATTATTGAAATGGAAATAAGTAAAAGTTTACTGTTCATGGCAATGGTTTTATGTTGTTTCTAAATATGAAATTACTGATTTTGTAGCGCTGCGTTTACTATATTTATAAGTCAAATTGTTTGCCACTCTGCTGCATTGGCTTAATACATCTGCGTTAAATATGTGCTAAAACAAATAGCCAATCAAAATTTTATAATCAAACAATTAAAATACTTTTGAGCCCTTTTAAAAAAAGACCAGGAACATTAATGAGCAAAGAAATTACAAGCAGGGCAGCAGGATTATTCTCAATGGTACAACGACCTTGTTATTAAAGCAGGCCTGGCAGATTATAGTGCAGTAAGAGGCTGTATGGTTATTAAACCTTATGGCTATGCCTTGTGGGAAAATATGCAGGCGCAATTAGATAAGATGTTTAAAGAAACAGGGCATCAGAATGCCTATTTCCCATTGTTTGTTCCCAAAAGTTTGTTTGAAGCAGAAGAAAAAAATGCAGAAGGTTTTGCAAAAGAATGTGCCATTGTTACGCATTACCGGTTAAAATCCGATCCTGATAATAAAGGCAAACTGATTGTTGATCCGGAAGCAAAACTGGAAGAAGAACTGGTGGTAAGGCCAACCAGTGAAGCCATTATCTGGAATACTTATAAAGGCTGGATACAATCATACAGGGATTTACCCATCCTGATTAATCAATGGGCCAATGTGGTGCGTTGGGAAATGCGTACCCGTTTATTTTTACGTACCACAGAATTTTTATGGCAGGAAGGGCATACCGCACATGCCACAAAGATGAAGCTGTGGAAGAAACAGTACAAATGCTGAATGTGTATGCAGATTTTGCAGAACAATATATGGCGGTGCCGGTGGTAAAAGGAGTTAAAACAGAAAACGAACGTTTTGCAGGTGCAGTAGATACTTATTGTATTGAAGCACTGATGCAGGATGGTAAAGCTTTGCAGGCAGGTACTTCTCATTTTCTGGGGCAAAATTTTGCCAAAGCATTTGATGTAAAATTTACTGATAAAGAAAATAAACTGGAATATGTGTGGGCCACCAGCTGGGGCGTAAGTACCAGGCTTATTGGTGGTTTGGTAATGGCTCATAGTGATGATGATGGTTTGATATTTCCTCCAAAATTGGCACCGATACAGGTTGTGATTGTACCCATATTTAAAGGGGATGAACAGAAAGCAATTGATTGATGAAAAAGTAACAGTTTTAGTAAAAGAATTAAAAGCTGCAGGCATATCAGTAAAATACGATGACAATGATAATAACAGGCCAGGCTGGAAATTTGCAGAATATGAAATGAAAGGTGTGCCGGTACGAATTGCCATTGGTGCAAGGGATTTGGCCAATAATGTAGTGGAAGTGGCAAGAAGAGATACCAAAGAAAAAATGAGTTATAGTATTGATGGGCTGGCGCAGATATTATTACATTGCTGGATGATATACAGGTTGCCATTTTCAATAAGGCAAAAGCGTTCAGAGATGAACATATTACCAAAGCCGATAACTGGGATGAATTTGTAAAGCTGCTGGATGAAAAAACCGGCTTTATTGCAGCACATTGGGATGGCACGCGACGAAACAGAAGAGAAAATAAAAGAACTGACCAAGGCCACCATCCGCTGTATTCCTTTGGATAACCAACAGGAAGAGTGGTAAATGCATTTTATCAGGTAAGCCAAGTACACAAAGAGTATTGTTTGCAAGGGCGTATTAAGAAGGAATGTTTTTATTTTTTAATGATATTTCCAATTGGCTACAGGCAAATGAACTGGCTTGCCCGGTAAAAAAGCTGATGGGTTTTGATTGCCCGGGCTGTGGTATGCAAAGAAGCTTTGTAGCATTGTTACAAGGGCATGTTGAACTGAGCATTAAGTATCACCCGGCAACTATTCCATTACTGCTTTTTCTGCTTTATGGATTTTTACATATTTTCTTAAAATTCAAAAACGGTAATAAAATTATTATCTATAGTTATGTATCTGTTACAATAATGATGGTAACTAATTATATTTACAAAATTATTCACCTTAATTGAACCTAACTTAATGGAACAGCAGGATTTATTAAGACCTAACTATGGAGGTCAGCAGGCACTCCCGAATGCCACCGCTTCACTTGTATTGGGCATCATTTCTATTGTAGCAACTGTGTGTTATGGCCTCGGTATTATATGCGGCATTATTGCGCTTGTATTAGCTAACAAAGACAGAAAGCTTTTTCAATCGGCTCCGGAATTGTACAGTGCATCAAGTTATAGCACATCCAATGCAGGCCGTATTTGTGCAATTATTGGTACTGTTTTATCATCAATCTATATTCTTATAATTCTTATAATATTTATTTTTATAGGTTCAATGGCTACTTTAGGCCGTTGATAATTTTAAAACATAATAAATACAATAATTTACCTTTTGAACTCTAACAGGGAATTGATTATTTTATCACAACTTCAGTAACTACTTTTTCACCAAGGGCTTCATTTACCCTTTCAATAATTTTATCTTTTTGATAAAGGAGTTCATTTTTAAGTGGGGCTACCTGTGTGGAGATAAAAAGGGTATGATTGATGATCTGTATTTTATCGGTGTATTTTGAAATGGTTTTGCCCATTATTTTTTCCCACACTTCCTCGATCTGCATGGCCTGGATACCGCTTTTGAGACGGCTTTTTTTTAAAAACTGCTGAATCGCATCCTGCATTGAAAATTCACCCATTTTTAAATTGAAGTATTAGTGTAAGTAATTGGTCGTTAAAATATCCGTTTAATTGACTGGTGCAAAGTAAGTAAACCGGGCCTAAAAAGCCTTGTTTACATAAATCTCTTATTCCGGTTAATCTGTAATTAGCCTGTATATCTACTGTTTCTAAACAATTGTTTTTAAAAAAATCGTAAATACATGCAGGTTATTTTAAAATTTCAAGTCATTTAGGAACGATCTTTAACAGGGCACCTCATTTTTGAGGATTTAATAGTGAAAATTCGCAAAACTATCCCTAATTTTGAGCAGTTCGTTTTATTACTACTTTAAAAATTACTTACTAATGAAAAGTTATTGGAAAACGCTAATTGTGCCGGGTTTGGTTTTCGCTTTTTTTGCCCTTTTACCTCAAATTTGCAATGCCCAGCTTGGTGATCCAGCCGGTGACCCTGATGCACCTATAGATGGTGGAGTAGGGGTTTTAATAGCAGCAGGCGTTGGATATGGAATAAAAAAGTATAAGGAAGCAAACAGGAAAAAGCAAAACCCTGATTCTGGCGTATAAAAAGGGCTCTATAATGCAGGGTAAATTGACCATTTACCACATGGTATAAATCAGTCGTGTTCCATATTGTTTCAAAATTGCCAGGTATCTAATTAGTTATCTCGTCTGGTGTGATTATTATTTGCAAATGATAAATTCTTTCAAAAAAAATCTAACTACCTTTTTTTCAAAATGGGGTGTAGCTTTTTTTTTATTAATTCTTGTAGGAAGTTTTTCCTCCTGCATTACCTCAAAAACGAGTTCGTATTTTAGAAATATAAACAGGGATACCACAATATCTTCAGCCAACATTGCTCCGGAAGAATTGAAAATACAAAAGGGCGATATACTTGGCCTTAATGTTTCAAGCCTGAATAAGGATGAAGATTTGCTGTATAGTTCGTCAACTTCATTGCCTGGGTATGAAGTAGATAATAAAGGCGAAATACACGTTCATCATATTGGGAAAATAAACGTTTTGGGTTTAACCAGGCGGCAATTAAAAACTAAACTTGAAGAAGACTTAAAACTATATCTTAAAGATCCAATAGTAAATGTAACTTTTACAAACCATCATATAACAATTTTGGGTACTGTTGGTAATCCACAAATTTTGGCCATGCCGGCAGAAAAGATCTCTATTATTGATGTTTTGGCAAGTAGTGGTAGTGTAGCTCCTATGAGTAACTTATCTAATGTGGTGATAATAAGGGATAGCAGCGATACTAAAAAACAAGTTAAGCAGATAAACCTTGAAGATAACTCGGTATTTAATTCTGATTTTTTTTATTTGAAGCCAAACGATGTTGTTGTAGTAAAGCCTGATGAACAAGCCTTGAAAAGAGATCAGAGAAAATTACAATATCAACAGGTTTCTTCAATTGTATTGCAGTTGCTTACTATCACAATCATAATCTATCAAACATTTTTCAGGAATTAGGGACGACACGTATGAATGAGCAGGAATTTTATAAAGAGAAAACAGAGATCAACATATTTGTTCAGATATTGCAGAAATACCTGCCCTTTTGGCCTTTGTTTGCACTTACTGTTCCTATCTCACTTAGTGTAGCCTATATTTATTTCCGTTCGCAGGTGCCTATTTATGTGGCTACGGCTAAAGTATTGCTTAAAGACCCCAATAAGGGGGGAGGCGATTCAAAAGTGCTTGACGCATTAAACATTTTCAGCGAAAAGAAAATTGTGGACAATGAAATACTTGTATTGCGGTCATCAGGTATTATGAAGCAGGTGGTGGATTCCCTGGATCTATATGCAACAGTTTATAACGAGGGTAAAGTTAAAATTGAGGAGTTATATGGGCTTAATTCACCTTTAAAATTTATAGCCCTCCAAAAAGACAGTATTAATTCCTTTCTTAACTATTACTTTAAAATTAATTGGCAAAACAGAACTGTTTTTATTGATAACAAAACAGTTCCATTTGGTTCAGTAGTAGATCTTGGTGGCAGTGCTTTCAGGTTTGTAATAAATGAACAATACAGTCACTATTTGCAAGGCAAAAATTATTTTGTTAAAATAAAGCCGCTTGATGCGGCTGCATCCGAACTTATCGGCTCGCTAAGAGCCAGCCCACTTTCAAATGTATCAACTGTATTAGATGTGAAAATTGAAAGTCCGGAACCATATAAGGCAAGAGATGTTCTTGGAAAGCTTTTTCAGGTATATAATACAGAGGGCATTGATGATAAAAATCAAATAGCCAAACGGACTTTGAACTTTATTGACGACCGGTTGCATTATGTATTAAATCAACTTGACAGTGTAGAAAGGAATATACAGGATTACAAAAGCCGTGAGTCGTTGTATAATTTAACGTCCCAGGGAGAATCTTACTTTAGAAAAATACAGGAGCTCGACATCAAACAGAGCGATATGAACCTGCAACTGGAAATGTTATCAGATGTGAGAAATTATGTGCTAAGCAAAAAGAAAAAGCCAGGAACTGTACCCTCTCTTACACTTATAAACGATAAAATATTAAGCGATCTGCTTTCTCAATTATACCAGGCCGAATTTGAACAGGATAAAATAAATGCTATATCTGGTACAAAGAGTGAAACTGCTATTTTAGCCAACGAAAAAATTGAACGTCTTAAATCTGATATTCTTGAAAATCTTTCTAATATCAGGAATAGTCTTTTCACTGCAAAAAAAGATATAGACGGGCAGATGAATTCTTACAACCGGGAGCTTCAACTGGTTCCTCAAAGAGAAAGAGGTTTGCTTGCAATAAGCAGGCAGCAGGCAATAAAAAACAATATCTACTCATTTCTCCTTGCAGAAAAGGGAAGAAACCGCCATTTCCTCTGCTTCTACATCTGCCGACTTAAGGGTTTTAGAAGACCCTAATTCATATGGCCCGGTAAGGCCTGTAGCTAAAGATTATTATTTAACAGGCTTTATTATTGGCTTGTTATCAGCAGTTTTCCTGGTGTTATTCAAAGAGCAATTTAAGAGTAAAATAATATTCAGAAGTGATATCGAGGAAAAAACAAGTATTCCATTTGTTGGCGAAATTGTACAGTCTAATACACAGTCAGCAATAGTAATCGGCGAAGGAAAACGTACTGTAATTGCAGAACAGTTCAGGGCGCTTCGTACCAATCTTTCATACATGGGGCTTAATGAAGTTTCAAAAACCCTTTTGGTTACATCCAGTGTTTCAAGAGAAGGAAAAAGTTTTATTGCCATCAACCTTGCGATAAGTTTTTGCCTGACGGGCAAAAAAGTAGCTCTGCTTGAAATGGATTTGAGAAAGCCCAAGCTAAGTAAACTGATGAACGTGGAAAGGGAGCCGGGTATTTCAAATTATGTAGCAGGAAAAGCAACTTTTGAAGAAATAGTGAAAGATACCACAGTACCAAACCTGTTTCTCATTTCTGCCGGCACTATACCTCCAAATCCAACTGAAATGATTGGCAAGAAGGAATTTATTGCCATGATTGAAAAAGTAAAGCAAACATTTGATTACGTAATTATTGATACAGCACCTATTGGCCCGGTTACCGATGCACAGTTATTAAACGACTTTGCAGATGTAACCCTTTATGTGGTAAGGCACGATAAAACGCCCAAGGTTTTCATCCGCATGATAAATGAGCTGTACATGAACAAGAAGTTTAAAAATATGTGCCTGGTGTTTAACGGGCTGAAGAAAAGGGGGATATCCCTGGGTAATTTCAATACAGGCTATGGCTATGGTTATGGCTACGGGTATGGTTATGGCTACGGCTATGGATATGGATATGCTATTGACGACAGCAATAAATACCTTGTACGCTTAAAAAGGTTTTGGCGCAGGTTTAAGCGTATGATAAGGGATTAGCCCTGGCGCATTAGTAAACCGCTTTTCTAAAACACCGGGTAGCTATACCTAACATAGCCTTTGGTAAAAAAATAATTTTGTTAGTTAAGTATCTCTCGTTGCATTTTTTAATGTGGCTGAGAGACAGCGAAGCTTTGTATGGATGGTAATAAATCATACTGGTATGCAGTGTACACCAAGCCACGGTGGGAGAAAAAAGTAGCAACATTACTTTCAGAGAAGGGCATTGAAAATTACTGTCCCCTCAATAAAGTGATAAAGCAGTGGAGCGACCGCAGAAAGGTTATTCTTGAGCCTGTGTTTAAATCGTACGTGTTTGTAAAAATTGATGAAGCAAACAAATGGGACCTGAAAAAAATAAACGGTATCCTCAATTTTGTTTACTGGCTCGGCAAGCCGGCAATAATTAAAGAAGAAGAAATTATAATTATCAGGAAATTTCTCAATGAGTTTAGTGATGTGCAGGTAGCCGAAGAAAGGGGGCTTACAATAAATGCCAAAGTACGTATAAAGCAGGGCCTGATGATGAATTATCATGGCTTGCTGGTTGAACTTTCAGGCAACAGGGCCAAAGTAAGGATTGACAGCATGGGGATTTCCCTTCATGCACAATTCGATAAAAAAAACCTGGAACCTCTATACCTGCAGGAGTAGATAATGATATGTTAACAGCATCGCACTAATTAATAATTCCCGTTTTCCGCTGCACCTTACAGCATTACCAATATTACCTTAGTAACCAGAATCATTTAAAATCCAATGTGCCGTATTGCCGGGGCCATAAGCCCCACATTAGATAAAGACGAACTTGCCGCCACTGTAAACAACATGTGCCTTGTGCAAAAGCATGGAGGGCCAGATGACAGTGGTATTTATAAAGGCGAAACTTTCAATGGAACACTTGGCCATTGCCGTCTCTCAATAATTGACATTACACCTTCTGGCCATCAGCCTATGACTTATTTAGCACAACGCTATGTGATAAGTTATAATGGTGAGATATACAACTTCAGGGAACTAAAAGAAGAATTGAAAAAGGGAGGCTATGCCTTTACAACCCAAAGCGATACAGAAGTAATATTAGCAGCGTATGACAAATGGGGAACAGTTGCCTTTGAAAAGCTGAACGGTATGTTTGCCCTTGCCCTTTGCGATACACATAAAAATGAGATCGTACTTGCAAGGGATGTGTCTGGCATTAAACCGCTGTACTATGCCCACACAAATACCATTTTTGCATTTGCATCAGAAGTGAGGGCTTTAAAGCAATTGCCTCAATTACAGCAAGAAAATAAAAACTGGCCTGTGTACTTAATGGCTTATGGGCACTTGCCCGAACCTGTTACCACATTAAAAGAAGTAAGACCGCTCCCCAAAGGGCATTTTTTAAAATACAATATTGCCGATAACAAAAGCAGCACTCAAAGTTTTGAGAGATTAAAATACCTTGAAAAGATCAACCATAAAAATGAAGCTATTGAACTCATCAGGCATTCGCTTGATGCAGCAGTAAAGCGGCATTTAATTTCAGACGCACCCATTGGTGTTTTTCTTAGCGGTGGGCTCGATTCAAGCATCATTGCATTACTTGCCGCCAGGCACCAGCAACAGTTAAATACTGTTTCCATTTATTTTGAAGATGGCAATTATTCAGAAAAAAAATTCCAGGATGAATTACTGAAAAAACTTGCCTGTTCACATCAGCAGTTCCTGCTGAGTGAAAATGATTTTCATGCTTCGTTGCCTTCTATTATAACTGCAATGGATCTGCCCTGTTGCGACGGCATCAATACATGGTTCATCAGCAGGTATGCAAAAGAAAGTGGGCTTAAAGCAGTATTGTCTGGCATTGGCGGAGATGAATTGTTTGGCGGCTATCCATCATTTAAACGAATTAAAACTGCGTTGGCCTTATCTCAGCTGCCTGATAAAATATTAAAAGCCGGAAGGTTTTCCCAATCAAAAAAATTAAGAAGGCTTTGTTATCTCAGCATCAACGGCCCGGTAGGTAAATATCTTTTTCTGCGGGGGCAGTTTATACCATCTGATATTGCAAAATACCTCAATACAGACGAAGCCGAAATCTGGAACATCCTTGAACAGCAGCCTTCATTACCCAATATTAATTTTCTTACTGCCGCCAACCAGGCAAGCTGGCTCGAAACAAATATGTATATGCAAAACCAGTTGCTGAGGGATGCAGATACAATGAGTATGGCACATGGACTTGAAATAAGAGTACCATACCTCGATAAAGAATTTGTACAACTGGCGTTTAAAATACAAAGCAATATTAAATACCCAGGCCACCTGGGTAAGCAATTACTTATTGATTCGTTTAAAGATATTATCCCTCAATTGATCTGGGACAGGCCTAAAATGGGTTTCTCTTTTCCATTTAAAGAATGGCTGAGCAACCAGTCATACGCAACTGCAAAAGATGGGGCTGATTTAAGCAGTTACCATGCAAAACTTATGAATAACCAAATGCACTGGTCGCAGTTTTTTACGTTGCTGCTTTTGCATTCCTACGGCAATGAATAAAAAAATTTTGTTTTTAACGCTCAGGATATTTTCTGCCACAGGCGGTATAGAAAAAGTTTGTAAAGTGGTATCACTGGCATTAAACGGGCTGAGTAAAAACCTGCAGGTATTTTCAATGTATGATAAAACCGGTGATGCAGATGAAAAATATATTAAACCTTCGATTTTCAGGGGTTACGATCAGCAAAAAATAAAATTTGTGTGGGATGCGGTAATGAAAGGAACTAAAATGGATGTTATTGTAGTTAGCCATATAAACATTCTCTCCATTGGATATATAATAAAATTGCTGTCACCAAAAATAAAATTGGTTTTATATGCACACGGTATAGAAGTATGGGGCCCTTTATCCGGCATTCGTAAAAAAATGTTGCAAAAGTGTGATACTATTATAGCAGTAAGCAATTTTACAAAAGAAAAGATGATAGCGCAATACAACCTTGCAAATAAAAAATTTGCTGTAATTAATAACTGCATTGATCCATATTTGCCGGTAATTGATCATAAGGAAAAAGATGAGTCACTAAAAAAAAGGTACCAGTTTTCAAACAACGATATTATTTTACTTACGCTTACCCGGCTTTCTTCAAGAGAATTATATAAGGGATATGATCATGTATTGATCTCTTTAACGCATTTAAAAGATCATTTTCTCAATATTAAATATCTTATTGTGGGCAAATATGATATTGCTGAAAGAAACAGGCTTGATAAGATCATCAAGGATCATTCGTTGCAGCAATACGTGGTATTTACCGGCTATATACCCGATGATGAACTGGCAAAACATTACTGCCTTGCAGATATATATGTAATGCCCAGCAAAAAGGAAGGTTTTGGAATTGTGTTTATAGAAGCCATGCATTATGGCCTGCCTGTAATTGCAGGAAATAAAGATGGATCGAAGGATGCGTTGTTAAACGGCAGGTTGGGGATATTGGTTGACCCCGATAACCAGGACGAAATAGATGCCGCCATTGAAAAAATAATTGCTAAACAAGAAGCAATATATACCAGACCATAATTTGCTTGATGAAGCATTTAGCTTTAGCAGTTATAAAAACAAACTTTCATCTGTTTTCAACCAATTGTAAGCAGGCAATTTTAAGTAATATAAATGAACGGAATAAAAGACAGCGGCGATAATAAACGAGTGGGATATTGTAATAGGCAAAGGCTGAAGCCTCGAAAAATTACTGGAAAGATCTATGGCGGTACCGGGAGCTGTTTTATATTTTAAGCTGGCGTGATATTAAAGTAAGGTATAAGCAAACTGTAGTGGGTGCAGCCTGGAGTGTAATACGGCCGCTGCTTACAACCATCGTATTTTATTTTGTTTTCAACCGTATTGCCAAATTGCAAAACCCCGGTAATGCTCCCTTATATGTTGATGATCTTTGCCGGCATGCTGCCCTGGCAATTTTTTAGTAATGCATTGAGTGAAGCAAGTAGCAAGCCTGATTGGAAATTCAAACCTTATCACTAAAGTCTATTTTCCAAGGATGATAATACCGGCCAGTTCTGTTATTACCAGCCTGGTTGATTTTGGTATTTCTTTTTTAATGATGCTTATCATGATGGTATTGTATCAGATTTGTACCTGGCTGGCAAATTATTTTTCTGCCATTGTTTATCCTGCTGGCATTTGTGTGTGCTTTTGGTGTTGGACTTTATCTTACCGCACTTAATGTGAAATACCGAGACTTCAGGTATATCATTCCCTTCATCATTCAGTTTGGTTTATACATTACCCCTGTTGGGTTCAGCAGTGCTTTAATAACCGAAAAGTGGAGTTTTCTGTACTCCATCAATCCAATGGTAGGTGTTATTGATGGCTTCAGGTTTTGTCTGCTGGGAGATCCAATGAACTGGCAATCTTTTTTTGTATCCATTTTAATCAGTACTGTTTTTCTTTTCATAGGTATCTGGTATTTTCGCAAGATGGAAAGAACTTTTGCAGATAATATATAATAACTAATGTCATCATCAATAATACAGGCAGAGCATCTTTGTAAAAGCTTTATGATACATCACGAAAGCAGGGAAAGCTATACTGCACTAAGGGATGTAATGAGCAACAAGGCAAAGAAAGTCTTTTCATTCCCTTTTCGTACAGGAGTGAAAAGGAAAACTATCAACAGAAGAATTTTGGGCATTAAAAGATGTAAGCTTTCGAAATTGAGCCTGGCGAAAGGGTTGGCATTGTTGGCCGGAATGGCGCCGGCAAAAGTACTTTGCTCAAAATCATAAGCCGTATAACAGAACCTACAAATGGTACTGTAAAAATAAAGGGCAGTGTGGCAAGCTTGCTGGAAGTAGGCACAGGGTTTCATCCTGAACTTACAGGCAAAGAAAATTGTTTTTAAATGGTGCCATACTTGGTATGAGCCGGAATGAGATAAAACAAAAATTTGATGAGATTGTTGATTTTGCGGAAGTAGAAAAATTTTTAGATACGCCTGTAAAGCGGTACAGCAGTGGCATGTATGTTCGCCTTGCTTTTGCTGTGGCCGCCCATCTGGAGCCTGAAATATTACTGGTGGATGAAGTGCTGGCAGTTGGCGATGCCAAATTTCAAAAAAAGTGCCTTGGCTAAAATGGAAGATGTAAGTACTAATGAAGGAAGGACGGTTTTGTTTGTAAGCCACAATACGAATATGCTTAGCAGCCTTTGCGTTACAGGCATATTGATGGAGAAGGGAAGGATGATTGAAAAAAACAGTATTGTAAAAATACTCGATCGGTATCTGAACGATAACAGCGGCATACAAACTTTTCAAAAAAGCAATACTGATAATAATGCTTTATTCGATTGTGATTATTTTAGCCTGAAAACTTTTATGCTGCTTGATGAAGCCGGCAATGCATTAGAAAGGATTATTGATGCCCGCCAGGCTAAAAATATTGTACTTGCTATTGAAGGCACTATAAAAAAAGAAGATGAAAAACTTTGCCTTGGTTTTGACTGTACTAACGAAAAAGGTGAAGTGATGTTTTATAATTTTCATACCGATCAGCCGCATGAAAAATGGCCAGACCTTAAGCAAGGGGATTTTTCACTAAAAATGCTGATTGATATTGATTATTTGAATGAAGGCAATTATACTTTTAGTTTCACCGCTGCTATATACGGCGAAAGAATTATTGCCAGCTCACAAAACGGCATATCGGTAGGTTTTGAAAAAATTGGCAATTCAAGCCAATCACCATACTGGCAGGGGAAAAAAAATACTGTGATAGCCCCTGTTGTTAAACTTATAAAATAAAGTTTATGCTAACGTATAAAAAAAGAAAAACGCTGGAGCGTATTTTCATTGAAAAAGAAGAGTTTCTTGAATTTGAAAACCAGATAAGGATAAATGAACATTTACGCCGCTATGCAGCCATCAGGCGGTTTTGCTATGGAAAAGTGTTAGACTTTGCCTGTGGGTGTGGATACGGTTCTGCATTGGTGTCAGTAAACCCTGATGTAGAAAAAGTAGTGGGTATTGATATCGATAAAGAAGCAATAGACTGGGCAAATAAAGAATTTGCAGCCGATAAAATAACTTTTTTAAACCAGGATGTAAATGAGGTAACAGAAAATTTTGATACGCTTATCTGCCTTGAAACAATTGAGCATTTGCCTGACCTTTCTATTGTTACAAAGTTGGTTGAAAGATGTGATATCAAACAGATAATTGTTTCGTTCCCTGATAAAAAATCAACTCATTTTAATAAGTTTCATTACCATGATTTTGTAATTCAGGATCTTCTTGATCTTTTTCCCGGCTATGTAAACTATTACCGTTTCAGAACGGGAGATGTACAGTTTCTTATGCTTATACAATTGCCGAAAAATGCACCTGCACATATTTTCAGGTATATAAGCGACCTGTAATGATGGAAGTGGCTTTGGTAACATTTGCTTCTAAATGTTTTTACAAAAATCAAAAGCAACTGGTACAGTCTGCTACTGCTACAGGCATTAAAAAAATATTTGCCTGGAAATATGTACAGCTCCTGCGTTATAATTTTTTTTGGAAAAATATAAAATTGTTGCGTTGCAAAAGAGGTGCAGGCTATTGGATATGGCACGCTTTTATTATCAGGAAAGCGTTGGATGAAATGAATGATAATGATGTGGTGATCTTCTGTGATGCAGGGTTAACTTTTTGTGCTGATTTTAAAAATGTATTGCAAAGCATGGGTGATAGCTATGTTCAATTATTTTCAGCAGGCGGATTTACAAACCGGCAATACACAAAACGAGATGCCTTTGTCCTGATGGGATGTGATGAAAAAAAGTATTGGGATGGGCAGCAGACTATGGGGGGCATACATTTCTGGAGAAAATGCCCTGATGCATACCGGTTGCTTGATGAGTATGAGGCTTATTGCTGTAATGCACAGATTGTATCAGACTTGCCAAATAAATTGGGCGAAAATTTCCCTGAATTTATTGACCACAGGCATCCACAATCAATTATGAGTTTGCTTGCAATAAAATATAACTATACAACTTTGCCTTGCCCTGCAGATTTTACAGGTAATGAGCAGGCAATAAAACGCAGTGATATTTTTTTATTACCTAACCGCAAAAGGTATTATAGTTATCTGGACAGAATTCTTTTAAAAATCGGGCTTTGGTATTAGTTTCATACAGGCCATTAATAAATAAGTATGTCAGTGATCTCGTCAATAATTTTCAGGATAAGAAGCCAGTATAAGAAGCTAAGGGAAAAACTAATAATCCCCCCTTACGAAGAGAAAAGGGCGATCATACTTGACTATAAGAAAAAGTATAGTGCTTCTGTATTAATCGAAACGGGTACTTTTCTCGGTGATACGATAGAACAGTTTAAAAGCGATTTTGAAAAAATAATTTCTTTTGAACTTAGTGCTGACCTGGCAGCAAAAGCCGCCAAAAGGTTTGAAAATTATCAGCATATAAAAATTGTGGAAGGAGATAGCGGCAAACTACTTACAACATATCTTGAAGATATTAATGAGCCATGCATATTCTGGCTCGATGGACACTATTCATCAGAATTTTTTATCGGTAATGAATACATCAAAACTGCCAAAGGAGATAAGAACACTCCCATCATTGATGAATTAAAAACTATTTTATCTCATAAAATAAATAACCATGTTATTTTAATTGATGACGCAAGATGTTTTACAGGCGAACTTGACTACCCTTCCATAGAGGAATTAAAGCAGCTTGTTGACAGCTATCATAAAAAATTTTCGTTTAATGTTAAAAGAGACATAATAAGAATAACTCCTGCAGGTATTTAATGAACAGCGTTCTTAAAATAAACTTCACTGATTTTTGGTACGGCTTTATTAAAGAAGACAACTACTTCTTTAACCTGCTGTCGAAAAAGTATAAGGTTGCAATTGATGAAAACGATCCGGACATTCTTTTTTTTTCCTGCTATGGCAATGAGTACCTGAACTACCAGTGTACAAGGATATTTTTTACTCCTGAAAATATCAGGGCTGATTTTTCTGGTTGCGACTATGCTTTTTCATTTGATTTCATTAACCGGGAAAACCATTTCCGCCTGCCATTATACGGTTTGTATATTGACCAAAAGAAAATGATGCCACAAATGCTTGCCACACCATCAAGGGAGCAAGCGAAAAAAATATGGCAGGCAAAAAAAAAATTCTGCTGCATGGTTGTTTCTAACCCGGCTTCAAAACAAAGAATTGATTTTTACAAAAAACTTAATAGTGTAATTCCGGTTGATTCTGGTGGAAACGTATTAAATAATGTGGGCGGTCCTGTGGCAAATAAACTGGCATTTATTAACGATTACAAATTTGTGATTGCTTTTGAAAATTCGGCTTTCCCTGGTTATACAACTGAAAAAATACTGGAGCCATATTTTATGAATTGTATACCCATCTATTGGGGCAATCCGCTTATACAACGGGATTTCAATCCCAGGCGCTTTATCAATTATGATGGTTTTGGAAACGAAGAAAAACTGATTGAATATTTGCTTGAAATTGATAAAGACGATGAAAAGGCTATTGATATATTAATGCAGCCTGTTTTTGAAAGCAACCAAATCCCGTCATATATTGACGATGATAAAGTTTTAATTTTCCTGGAGAAGATTATAAACAATATCGGAACAAATAAAATTGTTGCCCATACATGGAAGAAAAAAGTACACCGGGCAAAACGCATGTACAGGTACGGTCTAAAACGCTTATCAGGGTATTACAACTTTATTTTAAAAGCCAACCGGTAAAAATGCGCCGTAGCTTTGCATTCTGTTTTAATTAAGTACACATGATAAAGAGAGGTCTTAAAAAACTGGTCAGTCTTTTAAAAAAAGAAAACAATTTCGCCTGCTGAGTTTTATAAATCTTCAGGCAATCTTGTACATGGCAGCAATTGTAAACTGAATGAATTGAGTATTTCAATTTTTAATGCAAAAAATGGCAATCCCAATATCCAGATTGGTAATGACTGCTATCTTGCCTGCAATATTGAAATGTATTCGCCAAATGCAAAACTGGTTATTGGCAATGGTGTTTTCATTGGCACCGGCACCAGGATCTTTTGCTATGATGAAATCGTTTTTGAAAACGATATCATGGTGTCATGGGGCTGCAGCTTTATTGATACAAATGCTCATTCGCTTAATTCAGAAGAAAGAAAAAATGATGTGAGGAACTGGATTGCAGGGCCGGAACACAAAAACTGGAACGTGGTAAAACATTCGCCCATTAATGTAAGATCCAAATCGTGGGTTGGCTTTAACTCGATTATCAACAAAGGCGTTACACTGGAAGAAGGCACAGTGATAGCTTGCGGAAGCGTTGTTACCAAATCAACAGAAAGCTATTCTGTGTATGGCGGTAACCCTGCAGTTTTTTTAAAAAAAGTAACATAACTATAAACTTTTTTGATGCTTACTAAAATTAAAAATCAGTTTTTTAAAATAAAATGGTTTTTTTTAAATTTTCATAAAATTAACAAGCAGGCTTTTGTAGTTAATAAACTTCCTAACTATAATACTGATGGGTTAATGGTTTTTAATAATTGCGATTGCCTTACTGATGAAAGATTTGCAAACGCATATAAAGAATCCTTAAAAGTGAATGACTGGAGAGGAGCAGATGGAGATAAATTTGATATGCGGTGGCGCTATTATATGGTTTGTTATTTTGCCAACCATGTAAAAAATCTTGAAGGGGATTTTGTGGAATGCGGTGTGTATAAAGGCGGTTACTCAATGGCAATATTCAATTATCTGAATCCCTTTCCTGTCAATAAAAATTTTTGGCTTTTTGACACTTATGAGGGATTGGCATTTGATCATCTTACTGAAAAAGAGAAAGCTGATAATTTGCATTTAAAATATGATCATTACGAAAAAAGCTATGATTGGGTATGTACTTTGTTTAAAGATTTACCTGCAAAAGTTATTAAAGGAACAGTGCCTGAAACGCTACCAGCTTTCTCAGCAAGTAAGGTTTGTTATTTATCAATAGATATGAATTGTGTGGAACCGGAAATAGCTGCTGCTGATTTTTTTTGGAATAAAATTGTTCCTGGAGGCGTAATTGTTTTAGATGATTATGGATTTAAAGAACACATCGAACAAAAAAAAGCATTTGATGAATTTGCTTTAAAAATGCAGGTTCCTGTTTTACAATTGCCCACTGGTCAGGCAATAATTTTTAAACCTTAGTTTTCTTGAAAAGTACTTCTGTTCTCATACTCGGCTCTTGTGGTTTTATCGGCTCAAACTTATGTAAATATTTTACAAACCAAAAGCATATAGTTACAGGTTGTGATTTGGTTGAGCACAGCACAGACGAATATGCCTATCATAAGATATCTATCCTCTCTTCTGATTTTGAATCCCTGTTTGCTGAAAACGATTTTGATGTTTGTATCAATGCATCGGGCAGTGGCAATGTTGGGTATTCAATTGCTCATCCGCAAAGCGATTTTGATGGCAACACCATTGCCGTATCAAAAATCCTGGATGCAATAAAAAAATACAGGCCTTCCTGCAGGTTGCTTCATATTTCCAGCGCTGCTGTGTATGGCAATCCCGTTAGCCTTCCGGTTAATGAGTCTGCAGCACTTTCACCACTTTCACCATATGGCTATCATAAGTTGATGAGTGAACTGTTGTGCAGGGAATATTCAGAAATTTATAATGTGCCGGTAATTATTATCCGTCCTTTTTCTGTATTTGGAAACGGGTTGAAGAAACAACTGTTTTGGGATACCTGTCAAAAACTGTCGCACACAAGCAATATAGAATTGTTTGGCACCGGGAACGAAACAAGGGATTTTATACATATTGATGACCTGTTAAAGCTGATACAGCTTTTAATTGAAAAAGCAATCTTTGATGGCAGTGTATATAATGCCGCCTGTGGAGAAGAAACAAGTATTAAAACCATTGCCGGAATATTTATAGATCATTTTCCTGGTAACAAAAACATTGTTTTTTCCGGCAACAGCAAAGCCGGTGACCCTATTAACTGGAAGGCAGATATTTCAAAAATAAAAGCGCTTGGTTTTAACCCTGAAAGGAAATTAGAAGAAGAGGTAAAAAATTATATCAACTGGTATTGCAATATGCACAGGTTGTTGTAAAAGTATGGAACCAAAAAAGATCACTTACTGTCTTGTAAATAATTTAGGTGGCATTACCACTATGCTACAGAATGTAATTCGCTATGGCGGAGAAAAAAGCTTACTTCAGGAAGCCGTTTTACTGAATATTAAAGAAAACAAAGCAGCAGCCATTACCGGTGATTTTTGTGAAAGGTTGCATACCACAACATTTAATTTTTCAATTAAAGAAAATTGGTATCATGTATTTAAAAAGCTGGCTGCCATTACAGGTGCATCGCCGGGGTTACTGGTTACAAACGATATGTACGAAATGCTGATGCTTAGTTATTATAACATTCCAAAACGTGTGGTGCAGATGGTGCATGATGGATACAATGTAAAACTTGCCGTTCAGTACGAAGATGTGGTAGATGCATTTATCTGCCATAGTTATTTTTTTTACGAAACCATGTGCCAGCTATTTCCCTTGAGAAGGGATGATATTTATTTTCTTCCCTACGGTGTTCCTGTTTCAAGGTATAAAAGGCAGACCGCTGTAAATACAGAACCTCTTAAACTCTTTTTTCTTGGCAGGCACGACAAATCAAAAGGAATATTCAATTTGATCGAAATAGAAAACTATTTGAATAATGCAGGAGTACCAACAGACTGGCTTATACTTGGCAGAGGGCCAGAAACTGCCGCATTAAAAAAACAATGGGAAGGAAGGAGTAATGTTTCATTCAGCACACCAGCTACAAATGACGATGTGCTACAGGCAATCTCAAAAAGAGATGTACTGGTATTTCCAACATGCTTTGAAGGTTTTCCGGTTGCGTTGGCAGAAGCGATGAGTGTAGGTTGTGTGCCGGTAGCAAGTAACCTTCCCGGTGGTTTAAGAGAAGTGGTGAATGAAGGCGAGAATGGTTTTTTATGCAATGCAGAGAATGCGATTTCTTTTGCAAAAAAAGTTGAGTGGCTGCATTATAACAGGCAGCAATTAGAAGTAATGAGCAGTAATGCGGCATCATTAATTGCCGGAAAATACAATGTAGTGTACCAGTCGCCAAAGTATCAGCAATTATTTGCCTCCCTTGCTTTGGCAAAAGGAACACCGAGGCATCATTCTGTAAAAAAAAATTAGGCTCAAGGCTCGATCAACCATGGCTGCCTGCTGCTTTAACAAAATTGATGAGAGGAAATTAAACGCAGTTGCCGGCGAGCTGATATTTGAAATTACTAATGTAACACTAAAGAATTTTTTTTGATGCAGGAATAAACCTTTGGTAAGTGTATTGATGACCGCATATAACAGAGAGAAGATTAATAGCTGGAGGCTATTGAAAGTGTATTAAATGCAACTATACAAATTTTGAAATGATAATAGTTGACGACTGTTCTAATGATAATACTTTTAAGGTTGTAAAAGAGTTTGCGGAAAAAGACCAACCGCATACGCTATTATCAAAATGAAAAAAACCTGGGTGATTACCCTAACAGGAACAAAGCCGCTACTTATGCCAATGGAGAATACATAACCTATCTTGATTCGGATGATAAAATGTTACCCGGATGGCCTGGAACAGTGTATGGATGCGATGCTTAAATTTCCACATGCAGGTATTGGGATGCACTGGGCACAATCAAAAGGAGAACCATTTATTTTGACAAGGAAAGAAGCTGTAAAAAGACATTTTTTTAACCACCATGCTTTTCTTGTTGTTGGGCCAGGCGGCACTGTTTTAAAAAACTCTTCTTTTGAGGCTATGAAAGGTTACCCTGAAAAATATGGCCCTGCAAATGACATGTACTTTAATTTAAAAGCAGTATGCTATTCCGATATGGTATTGTTTCCTTTCGAGTTTTTTTTATTACCGGGCTACATGACAACAGGGAAAGCACAATTGGTACAGTTATCTGTATAACAATTACCTCTTTTTAAAAGATGCACTGATTGAGTTGCCTTTTCCCTTATCAGAAGATGAAAAAAAATGGCTTGATAAAAAAAACAAAAGACGTTTTTTTATTACGGTACGACGGTATTTATTTATCACAAGGAATATTTAAAAAGGCACGTGAAGCATTAGGAAAACAAGGTTTTCAGTTAAAGATGCATTCTCATTTTTCATGTTTCAAACACTAATTTTTCCTACTAACTTTAAATATATTTAGTTAACAAAAAGCAGCATGGCAATAGAAAGAATAGTACCGGGAACAAAAGAATGGGATGCATTTTATGCCAATCATATTTTACGTTACCAGTTTGCATCACAAGTTTTAAAAGATATTACTTTAATTGTTGCTTGATGCAGCTTGTGGAGTTGGTTATGGTGCCGACTTTTTTATGCAGGCAAACGGGCATAAAAATAGTAGTGGCTATTGACCGGTCAACTGAAGCATTGAAAATTGCAGGTGCTAATTTCTCCTCACCAAAAATAATTTTTTTCAAGATGACTGCCATACATTGGAAGCCGCTTCTGAGTATGGACAGTTTGATGCTGTGGTGAGTTTTGAAACATTTGAGCATTTGCCAAAGCCAATGCGATTTTCTTTCCGTTGTTTTACCAATTTCAAAACCAATCGGCAAAATAATTATCAGCACGCCTAATAAATCTGTTTCAAGCCCGGAAGTTTGAATTGGGAATATCATGAAAAAGAATATTTGGCTACAGAGTTTTTTGACGTCTTTCACAGGCCGGATTATAAAAACATACAGTTATACGGACAGCAGTTTAACATAAAAGGAAAAATAAAAAATGAAGTGAGGGGCGAATTAAACAGGTTGTTCTCTAATCCGTTTGTAAGGGCGGGGCAGTGGCTGCAGGCCAAATTAAAAGGCCATAAAAACATACCTGTATTAAAGAAACAATTGATGATTTTGAAATTGTGTAGTATCAATGAGCCGGCTGATTGCGAACTTCTTGGTATAAACGGACCATTTGTATTAATAGCAGTGGCTGAAAAATAAACCGGCACAATAAAATATTGGATATGATATTTTTTCCTAAATACACGTTCAAAAATTTTTTTCTATTTTTGTTACAATCTTCTTCTTTCGCCTTTTTCAAAAGAGGCCCGGCATAAGTTATCTGCCATCTACTTAAAATTACAGTACCCATATTTTGGCTCAAGGTATATTGATCTGTCAGTGCTGTTGAAAAATGATGATTTGCAGGTGGTGCTGGCTCCGGTAAAAGCAAGCCATGCATAATACTTCTGCATTTGAATTGCTTATCTGTGTGTGCATTGCTTAAGGATAGTAATGCAACTACTGTTTTTGAAATCGGAACCTATGATGGACGGACCACTATGGCAATGGCGCTCAATCTTGCAAACGAAAACAGCCGGATATTTACACTTAACCTTCCCCAGCCACACAAGATGTATCACTTGATACATCTAATGTAGATATTCAGTTGGCAAGTAAAGTTATTAGTGGGGAAAGATTTCTAAATACGCCTCAGCAAAGTATCATTACGCAACTATGGGGCGATTCTGCCACTTTTGATTTTTCTCCATATTATAATAGTATGGATTTTGTTTTTATTGATGGCGCTCACAGCGAACATTATGTAAAAAACGATACAGAAAAAGCATTGCAGTTAATAAAAAAATCTGGTGGTATTATCGTCTGGCATGATGCACATTTATTTGGTGTGGTTAAATTTCTGGAGCCATGGTAAGCAATAATAATTTCCTTTATATTTTATACGCAAATCCACACTTGCTGTTGCAAGGGTAAAGAATGGAGTTATAATAGATTTTCTAGTTTCTAATTTTATTTCCTGAAAATACTATTTCCCTTCTGTTTTTTATCTGCCACAGGCTGTTGGGGGTATTGAATTATTATATTCATAATCTTGCCAGGGGGCTTTTTCAAAAGGGCATATGTAAAAATTGTAGTGCCTGCTTTTGAAGATTATGATCATCAATATGAATGATTATGAAATTGATGGTTTGCACGTGATACGGTATATGGATTTGGCGCAGCGGATAAACTTGAAATGGCGGGAATCGAACCCAATGAATCGATTGATAATTTTAAAGAGTTGCTTGCAAGAGGAAAAGCCGGACATTGTACATTTAGCCAGCTTACAAACAGCAGTGGTATTTCGTTGATCATCTTTTATGCAGCCAGGCAGTCGGGTGCAAAAGTTGTTTATACCAATCACCTGGCAGAATTTCTTTGCCAGCGTGGAGATTTAAAGTATATGGGAATTACTGATTGCGATGGAAATATAACAGTATAAAAATGTACCGCCTGCATGTTAACAAAAGGGTTTAATATAATAACGGCTTGTTAAGCTTGTATGTTTGCTGACGGCATTGCTGCTCATCGTTGTAGGACTAAAAATTATAAACGCCAGGTGTTCACCAGTTATGTTTCCCGGCTTTGCAACAAGATGGCATATTAATAAAATTGAATCCGTATGTGCACATGAGTGATTCGTTTGTTTCCATTGCAGGATGGAACAGCAGCTCTTATGAAAAAAAACAACTGGTTTAAAAATAACTGCACTACTATTAAAACCGGGTTGTTTAAATCAACAACTTCCCCTGCACAAATAAATAAACGGCTTATAATGGCAAAAGACCACTGAAAATAATTTTTATGGGCAGGATTGTGCCTGTAAAAGGGTTTGATGTTTTGGTAAAGGCAGTTGCTGAAATTGATAAAGCCAAAATACTGGTTGATGTGTATGGCCCCAATAGGGCATGGTGTTTACAGTTCCCATGTTGATCATTGCCGCAGCCTTGCCAACGGATTTGATAATATCATATTTCATACTCAGGTGATAACACGAAGTGGTAAAACTAATAAGCCAGCATGATATATTTTGTCTTCCATCAACTGGTATTGAAATGGCACCACTGGTGATACAGGAAGCAATGGCTGCACGGTATCCCGTTATGGGTCTGATCTGCCAGCTATTAAAGAATGGATCACATGATGGTGTAAATGGTTTTATTTTCCTACAGGGATGATAATGATATTGGCAGAAAAACTACAGCTGTTGATTGCAAATCCTTTGCTGCTTACATCAGTTAAAAAAGAATCTCCAGCTTCCAGCAGGTTTTAAGAAGTGATAGACAACTACGATAAATTATATCAATCCCTCTTTCTAAATAACTAATTTGCTGATTGGCAGTTAAAAAACATATTGTACTGGTTACAACAAAGCAACCGTCATCAAATCCACGGTTGGTAAAAGAAGCAACTGCACTTGCTGCTAACGGGTATGATGTATCTGTTGTGTACAATTTTTGGAATATGTGGGCAGATGAAGCAGATATAAGTATTCTAAAAGCCAACAATCAGTATCAAGTGGGTAAAAACGGGAAGCCATCCTATTAAAATAAAACAGCGTACTGGTACACAAGAATACGACATAAGTGTTACCGTATATGGCCAGGTTCATTTTCAAATAATTTAATGCTGCAGGTTCAGGCCGCTACACAATTTTATCCTGAATTAAAAAAAAGCGCCTGCGACATTAAAGCTGATCTATACATAGCACATAATCTTGGGGCACTGACCGCAGCAGCAATGGCAGCACAAAAAAATAATGCCAGGTATTCATTTGATGCAGAAGATTTTCACCGGGCGCAGGAAGAAGATGTATCACAAAGAAGCAAAACAGTATTAATTTCTTGAAAGACATTATTTTCCCGGTGCAGTTTTTATTACTGCTGCCAGCCCTTTGATTGCCGCAGAGTATAAAAAACATTATCCTGGCATTGATTTTACGGTTATAAACAATGTGTTTAGTAAACAACAGCAATCTTCATTTATTCCCATCTTAATAAAACACCATTAAAGCTTTTTTGGTTTTCACAAACAGTTGGGATTAAAAGGGGATTGCAGGATAGTTATCAAAGCTATGAACCGTATTAACCGAATTCACAATTGAATTTACCATTCTCGGCGATTCAGATAATAGCGTAAAGCAAATGCTGCAATCCTGTTTCACCAATAATAAACATATCCTGTCTTTTATTGCCACCATGCAATGAAGAAAAACTGATAGAGATAGCCGCACAGCATCATATCGGCCTTGCTATTGAACCTGGCTTTTCGGTAAATAACAATATTGCGCTCTCAAATAAATTGTTTACTTACCTGTTGGCAGGTAATGCAGTAATATTATCAGCCACACCTGCACAAAAATTATTTTATCAGCAGTATCCCACAAATTGGCTGGTGTTATTCAACCGGTGATATTAGATACGTTGGTACAGATATTTTGAAGATGCATATAACAACTTGAATCGCTCACAGCAAACGCCAACACTCCTGGCAACTTGCCAATACAATAGCTGAACTGGGAAAATGAAAAAGAAAATATTCTTACTACAGGTAAAACAGGCGGTATAAAAAAAGTGCTTATTATATCACCCAACTTTCCTCCATTGAATACGGCAGACATGCACCGTGTCCGTCAAAGCCTTCCTTATTTTAAACAGCTTGGGCTGGGAGCCGGTGGTAATTACCGTGGATGAAGCGTATGCAGGTGCTTATAGCAAAGATGAATTATTGCTGCACACTATTCCTGCAGATATTGAAGTACATAAAGTAAAAGCACTGCCGGTAAAATATACCCGGAAGATAGGTTTGGGAAGTTTGTCAATGAGGGCATACTGGCATATAAAAAAGAAAGGGAACGAATTATTGGTAAGAATAAGTTTCATCTGGTTTATTTTTCCACTACTGCATTTCATGTGATGGCACTTGGCCCGGTATGGAAACGAAAATTTAAAGTGCCTTTTGTATTAGACATACAGGATCCATGGCGCAATGATTTTTATCTGGATAAACCAAATTGCAAAGGCCACCTAAATTTTTCATTGCCTATAATATTGATAAATATCTGGAAGCAAAAACAGTTCCTTTTGCAGATGGTATTATTAGTGTATCAAAAGCGTATTGTGATACATTTCTAAAACGTTATCCTTCACTCACAGAAAAAAAGTGCAGGGTTATTACATTTGGTGCTGCAGAAAAAGATATTGACGTGATGAATAAATATGTTCATTCTTCCTCTATTTCTCTTGCCAATGATAAAGTGAATGCTGTATATATCGGCAGGGGCGGTCATGATATGGCTTTTGCAGCTGAAATAATATTTAAAGCATTTGCAAAAGGATTAAAAGAACAATACGATACATTTTCAAAAATTCATTTGTGGTTTATAGGAACAAGTTATGCAGCAAACGGCACTGGTTCACAAACCATTTTTCCCATAGCAGTAAAAAATAATGTGGAGCAATATGTAACAGAAATTACAGACCGGCTTCCCTATTTTGAATCATTGTTCCTGCTTAATAAAGCACAATTGATAATTGTTCCTGGCTCAACAGATACATCTTACACGGCCTCTAAAATTTATCCTTACATATTGCTGAATAAAAAAATGCTGGCAGTTTTTAATTATCAAAGCAGCGTGGTAAGCATGCTGCAGCAGATCGGTTATGGTAATGTGGTTGCCTTTGACCATGAACAAAAAACAACGGATGATTATGTGGAAGAATGTTATTTTAAATTTCAATCGCTTTTAAATAGCGATGAAACAGTAGCATATAACAAGCAAAAGTTTGAACCATATCTTGCACTGTCAAAAGCAAAAGAACAGGTTGATTTTTTTAATGAAGTTGCTGAAGGTAAAAATGGAGTTTAGCTTTAAAAATAACAGCAACAAAGGTGAAATTGCCTCCATTGTTTTAATGAGAGGCATAGCTTCCTTTATGGTTTGCTTTTTTCATCTTTCGTATGGAAACAGGGAATACCTTCCTGAAACAAGCAGTGTCAGGCAAATTGGCTCCTGGGGTTGGATGGGGATACAGATCTTTTTTATCATATCTGGTTTTGTAATCCCTTATTCAATGTATCTGAAAAATTACACACGTCAAAAGCATAGGTGTTTTTTTAAAGA
Source organism: uncultured Chitinophagaceae bacterium (assembly GCA_963814445.1). Lineage (GTDB taxonomy): Bacteria > Bacteroidota > Bacteroidia > Chitinophagales > Chitinophagaceae > Ferruginibacter. The sequence continues at coordinate 126,994 of CAWFCU010000009.1, read as the reverse complement.
AAAGAATTATTAGGATAGAACCTCCTTACCTTTTTTCGATTGCATTGGTTTTAATTATAGGCTATATAGGCAGCCATATGTCTTTTTACAGGGGACAGCCTTTTCATATTGACTGGTGGAATGTAGCCGGGCATATAGCATATCTCAATGTTTTTACCGGTGCTAAATGGCTACAGGATGTTTACTGGACCCTTGCTATAGAATTTCAATATTATATTCTGATGGCAGTAGGATTTAGCTTACTGGTTTCAAAAAAGAATTCAGTTTCGATTGTTATTTTCTTTACTGTTTATCTTCGTCTTTAATGCTAAAGCCTTTGTTGCCCACCTTCATTTGCAGCTTCGCCACTTATTTTATGATGGGCATACTCCTGTTTCAATATTACTGCAGGATATCTTCTGCCACTGAGTTCTGGATTTTATTATTTATCACAACTGTTTTATCATATTATACTGAAGGGCCAATACTTACCTCTCTATCTGTAATTACAATTGCATTGATTGCATTTGTAAAGAAAGTACACCCTGCTTTTATTTTTTTGGGTACTATTTCATACTCATTATACCTTGTACACATCCCTTTGGGCGGAAGATTTATGGCCATAGTTGACAGGCTATTGCCCGATTCAGTACACTTAAAGGAAGCACTGGTTTTTGTGGCATCTGGTTTTAGCTTGCTGGTGGCCTGGATTTATTATGTTTTAATAGAAAAAAAATTCAAGCAGATTGCATCTCAAATTGGATATGCAAAAAATAAGCTTTCACCAGTGCCAGGCGGTATGCCTGCGGAAAATGCCGTATAACCTGTGAAGCGACGAAAAAACTTTTACCAGGGGCGCTAATACAACAGCCGCATTCAATCACTTATGAGAAATTTTTTAAAAAAAATAATCCCGCCTGATTCTTCATTATTCAAATTCCTGTCAAAACAATACAGGTCATTGTTTAAAATATGGCTTCCCAAAAGCAGGCCGGTTGATTCAGTGTTAAAAAAATACGCCTCTATTACACCAGATGTGTTTTTTGTGCAGGTTGGGTCTAATGACGGGGTTTCAAATGACCCTATTCACAGGTATATTGAAAAAAATAAATGGAAGGGTATTTTGGTAGAGCCGGTAAAATTTTTATTTGATAAATTAAAATCAAATTACCAGGATTACAGTCAACAGTTAATTTTTGAGAATAGAGCAATTGCAAAAAATGATGGCACGGCTGTATTTTACAGGCTAAAAGAAAACGACGATCCTCACCGGCCTTTTTGGTACAACCAGATCGGTTCTTTTAATAAACAGGTATTATTGTCGCACAAAGACAGCGATGATTTTGAGTCGCTTATCATAGAAGAGGAGATAAGCACAATATCTTTTGCATCACTTGTTACAAAGCACCATTTCACAAAAGTGGATCTTATACATATTGATACCGAAGGGTATGACTATGAAATTTTAAAATTAATAGATTTTAAAAACCTGGGTACTGGTATTGTTATTTACGAATATGTACACCTGTCTTTAGGGGATTTTATAAAATCACTAAGGTTAATGAAGGCTAACGGATTTGAAGTATTTTCTTCTGCACTTGATATTGTTTGTGTAAAAAAAACGCTAAAACTTTTATAAGGTAAGGAATAGCTTCAAAATTCCCGTATGAAAATACTTACAGTAGTTTGGTCAATAGGAATAGGGGGTACTGAGAGGGCAGCGGTAAATTATGCAATAGGCTACTGCCAGCATGGTGTAGAAAGTAAAGTATTGGTATTAGGTGAAGACAAGAGCAGGTTAGCAGATTTAAAGCTGGCTGGTGTTGATACTTTTTTTTTACAATCGGATGAAAGCAACAGCGATTTTGTTTTGGCTGGCATAAAAGCATGGGCGCCTGACATTATACACCTACATAATTATACAGCAGCTTTTATCTCTTATATTGATAAATTAAAATGCACCCATACAAAAGTTGTTGAAACAAATGTTTTTTCAAGGCCGAGCTATGATGAAGATTACAAAGTTGTTTCGCTTTCAATGCAATTATCCAGTTGGGGCTATTGGAAATATACAAGATGGATGAAAGGTGCAAAATATCGTCCTGAAGTTATTGTTACGCCATATATTGTTTACCAGGATAAATTCCCTGTACCTGCTAAGGGTGCGATTGATGTCTTTTTACAATCTCATGGCATACCCTCCGGTGCATTTGCCGCCGGAAGGCTTGGGCAGGCCCATCCTTCGAAATGGGACAACAGGATATTAAAAGTTGTACAAAGAACTGTGCAGCCTGCAAATAATATCTATTATCTTTTTGTTGGCATGCCTGCCACTTTAATAAGCGAAATTAAAAATTTACCAGCTTTTGTACAAAGCAGGATAAAATTAATAGATGCAATACAGGGCGACGAAAACCTTTCATTGTATTATCATTCGCTCAGTTGCTTTGTTCATATATCAAAAATTGGTGAAAGTTTTGGGTATGTATTAGCTGAAGCAATGATGTGTAAAGTGCCTGTTATTACAATGCTTACTCCCTTTCACGATAATGCACAGTTTGAAGTGGTGGGTCACAATCAAGGCGGTATATGCGTTACCAACACTAATGAATTTGTATCTGCAGTTATGTATTTATATAATTCACCACAAAATTGTGAGCGGATCAAACAAAACCTTTACAATTATCATACAGAAAAAAGGTTTAGTGCCACTGCTGTAATACCGGCACAGGCAAAATATTATTCTGATCTTTTACAAGGCGAAAACATACCCGGGCAAGATGCAAGTGAAGTGATCAAAAAATGTTTCGCCATGTATGGGTTTAAAAAATACTGGATGTTACCTTTTTTAAAATTGTATAACAGCCGCATAACCTTTCTATTAATAAACAAGCTTAAGAAAATAGCCAGGTGAAGCGTATTGCAATTGTTACCACACATCCCGTTCAATATAATGCGCCATTTTTTAAATTACTCTCAGAACGGGGCCGCATACAGGTAAAAGTATTTTATACCTGGGAACAATCTGCTGAAAATAAGTTTGATCCCGGTTTTGGAAAAAATATTGAATGGGATATACCATTGCTGCAGGGATATGAATACAGCTTTATTAAAAACATTTCAGCTACACCGGGTTCTCATTTATACAAAGGAATTGACAACCCTACTTTAATTATGGAAATTGAAGCATGGAAAGCGGATGCCGTTTTGATTTATGGCTGGAGTTTTAAAAGCCATTTGCAATGCATTCGTTATTTCACTAAAAAAATATCAGTGCTTTTCAGAGGAGATTCAACTTTGCTTGATCCACAACCGCTGCTGAAAAAACTTATGCGGTTTGTTTTTTTACGTTGGGTTTACCGGCACATTGATTTTGCTTTATATGTTGGCACTAACAATAAAATGTATTTTGAAAAATGCGGTGTGCCTGGAAGGAAACTTTTTTTTGCCCCACATGCTGTTGATAACAGCCGCTTTGCCGATGACGAAACTAAAAACTATGAAAAAAAAGCCGCAGCATGGCGTAAAGAATTGATGATTGGTGAAACTGATACCGTGTTTTTATTTGCCGGCAAACTGGAAGAAAAAAAAGACCCGGGCTTATTGATTGATGTGTTTATAAAACTAAAACAACCAGGGAATAAAGTTAATTATTGCAGGCAATGGCGCAATGGAGCAGGGTTTAAAAAATATGGCAACAGGCAATGATTCAATTAAATTCGTAGGGTTTCAAAATCAAAGCATGATGCCTGTTCTTTACAGGGTGGCAGACTGCCTGGTACTTCCATCAAAAGGGCCGAATGAAACCTGGGGGCTGGCAGTAAATGAAGCTATGGCATCTTCAAGACCGGTAATAGCAAGCGACAGGTGTGGCTGTGCAGTTGACCTTATAAAAGAGAATCAGAATGGGTATATATTTAAAAGCAGTGATAAAAATGACCTTCTCAGCAAAATGGAAAAATTTGTAAAAGAAAAAATGAAGGGAACTGAAATGGGGAATGCAGCATTTAAAAATATACAATCCTGGAATTTGAGCGAAATTTGTAAATCAGTGGAGAAAATAATAGTATGACCCCAAAAAATATATTGGTAGTTGTAAATGGCAATTACATATTTGGTGCCGAGAGGGTTACACTGAATATATTAAAGGGCCTTAAAGAAAATGGCTATGGTATCCACTGCATGGTAAGTGGATGGAACGACGGTAATTTTATCCGTCACCTTAACGAACTTGGTATTGAGTACACAGTAATAAAATTAGGCTGGTATTATGTTACCCGTTTTTTGTGGTCGCTTGATTCTCTCCTGCATTACCCGGGGGCTGTGCATAAGTTTTTAAAAGTGAGAAAAAGGATGAAGCATGACTACATGTATGTTACATCCTTCAGGCATATTATTCTCCTGTACCCATTCCTTAAAAAAAATATAATTTATCATGTTCATGACAATAATGGCCATAAACGGCAGTCAAGGTTTTTTTTAAAATGGGCCGACAAAAAAGTACTGCAATATGTAGCAGTTTCCAGGTATGTGGAACAGGACCTGATAAACTGTGGTATCGACCCCCAAAAAATACAGGTGGTTTACAACGGTATCCAGGTGCAGCCGGTATTTAACCGCTTAAAGGCGCACAGTTTTACAATTGGTGTTGTTGGCCAGGTTATTCCAACCAAGGGGCACAATAATGTAGTGGATGCATTTAAAATGTTAAGGGAAAGAGGACTTGATATAAGACTACTTATCGTAGGAAGAGGCAATGAAAAATTTATGGATAGTATAAAAGATAAGATCCGGGAATATAATCTCACAGAATATGTAGAATGGCGTGATTTTAAAAATACGCCTCCGGAAATTTATGAAGGCATTGATGTGGTGGTGGCTCCTTCCACATTAAATGAGGCTTTTGGCCTGATGGCATGTGAAGCCAATATGTTTATGATGCCTGCTGTTGTTTCAGAAAAGGGTGGCCAGCAGGAAATAATTATTGACGGATATAATGGATTTAAAGTATTTCCGCTTAACCCGGTTGCCATAGCAGATAAGGTGAACGAATTATATAATAATCCACAGCTACTGAAAACCATGGGTGAAAATGGGCGTAAGAGAGTGATAGAGATATTTTCTGTAGAAAAAATGAACCTGGATTTTGTTGCATTGGTAAAAAACCTTGAGAATAAAAAATGAGTTTTATTCTACATCAAATTACCGGCTGTTGTTTATGAATATACATGCCATTATAATAGCGCTCAATGAAGAAGATTTCATCACCGAAACCATTAAACCGATCTATGATCATTGCACAGGTATAAGTGTTATTACCCAGTATGACAGGGATTACTATGGTAAACCGGTAACACCAGATACCACTGTGCAAAAAGTATTGTCTTATCCTGATCCCGGAGGAAAAATACAGCTTGTTGTAAGAAGGTACAATGATGAAACCGCATCAAGAAATCATGAAATGATGTGTGTTATGTGTGATGCATCAAAAAGAGTGCTTACACACGGCACCCCGATAGAACAAATCAGGAAATTTCATGAAAAGCCCGATTATTTTTTGATTTGTGATGCAGATGAAATTTACGATATCAATACATTTCCTGCTATTGTTGATTACCTTAAAAAAAATGAAGCCACGTGGTATGAAGGTAAGTGCATACAATTACTATTATTCATGGAACAGGCGTATGCCAAGAGAAGAATATGTACATCATCATTTTGGTTTTGTAAAAGCCGGCCTTATGTTTGAACAACGCAGGGTGCTTAGCTGGAACGAATCGAGGTTAAATAAATTTTTTTCTAAAATTGGGTTCAAAAAAAATATTGGTTCTGCAATTTTTAATTTTATTGATTGCCCCTGGGAAGTAGGTATGCTGCACCATGCTGGTTATATCCGCAGGAACATGGAAAAAATGAAAGAAAAAATGAGTAAGCATTCCCACATAGAGGCACACCCGGATTCTTTTTTAGAAAGCAACCTCAATCTCCAGTTCCCTTTTACACCAACTAATATGTTACCAGCGAATATTCAAAATGGCAACTGGCCGGCAAATTTTTTTGAAGCACCCTGATGCCTTTCCTGATACTTATAGCGGCGTTTTTTATTTTAATGAGCAATCAGCCTGTGCTGATGGCTTTTGCAGTTCTATCCTATATAATTGTAGGCCGGAATTTTTGGAAAGCCGGGGAGCCTAAAACAATTTTTTTCGGACTCACTTTTTTCTGGCTCTCTATATCAATCAAACTTTTTTATGCCATCTACGCAAATGTGCCGTATGAAAGCCTTTCAAGAGCCCCCAATATAATACACACCACCTATGTATCACTAATAGGTTTTTTGGCATTTGCTTATGGTATGCATGTAACAACAAAAAAAGTAAGGGAAAAAAATGTAATAGATTTTAACCAGGATTTTGGTTACCACCCACAAAGGGTTGTATGGGTATTTATAGGAAGTTCCGCAGTTGTGTTCCTTCTTAAAGGGTTGGTTTTTTTTGTAAAGGGGCTCGATCAGTTGGTGTATGCAATTATAGAGATTAAAATTGGCTTCATTTTCATGTTGCTCTATTTTACATTTACAAAAAGAGTATCAATACTGGTAGTTGCATCACTGCTTTCGTGGAAGTAATCCTGAGTTTTTTTAGCTTTTTTGCTTCTTTTAAAGACGTTCTTTTTACGGTATTGATTGTATTGGCCAGCCCACGGATAAAGATGACGGTAAGAAACCTTATAGTATTTCCAGCACTAATTTTTTTTACATTTTCGCTGCTACTAAAATGGCAGGCAGTAAAAGGAGAATACAGGTCTTTTTTGAATAAAGGGAAAAGTTCGCAAACTGTGGAAGTAAGCCAGACTGAAGCCCTTGAAAAATTGCAGGAACTTGCAGAAGAAAAACAAAACCTTACAGAAGACAAATCACTGATCTATGAAAGTATTGACAGGGTATCGTATATAGAATTCTTTTCGGAATCTATGATAAAAGTACCGCTCTTTATTCCTTACGAAAATGGTAAACTGTGGGTCGCTAATGTGTCCCACGTACCGCTGCCACGTTTTTTCTTTCCCGATAAAGGGATCATTGATGATTCACAGATGGTGAATAAATACTGTATACGAAAAGTATCCACTGCCAGGACAGGGGTAAGTTTCAGCCTTGGCTTTATGGCTGAGAGCTATATTGATTTTGGCCCGGTATTCATGTTTTTTATGGTGTTTCTTGTTGGTTGTCTTTTAGGGGGTATATATGCACTCATTTTAAAACAAAGCATCAATTATTTTTGGGGCTATAGTATGGTGGCGGCTATATACCAAAATTGCCTGTAATGGCACAGCCGGCAGTAAAGTATTGGGCTGGATAATCACTTATTACATTGGTTTTTTACTTTTCAGGAAATTTTTGATGAAGCCGTTAGACAAGTATTTACGGACAGGCTCTTTTACTAATGCATAAATAAAAAAATAAAACTTTTAAAAAAGATAAGTGCATAACAGAAAGTTGCTGGTTTATTGTATTAAGTTTCTTTCGGCTTATTGCATTATTTATTACGGAAGCCAGGCCATCATTGGTTTGTCGGCACCAGGCGGATACTACAGCAGTTTTGTGCATGATTATCTTAATTACCCTGCATGGCTCCGCAAAGCATTATTAAAATGTTCTCAGTTTTTTCTTGAAATAATGGGCTACCAAACTGAAATGCCTGATGAATACAAAGTACGAATGATTGGTGGCAAAGGCGTAAGAATGGTATATAGCTGCCTGGGCATTGGTGTAATGAGTTTCTGGATAGCCTTTATGCTGGCAAATGAAACTGGGTATAAGAAAAAAATATTCTTCACTCTTTTTGGCATTTCATTTATTTTTCTTATCAATATTGGCAGGATAATGCTGCTGTTTATTACTGCCAACAAAGGACAAAAAATGCCCTTCGGCATAGAACACCATACACTGTTTACAGTAGCTTCTTACATTCTTATCATATTACTCATTCTTGTTTTTGACCGGAGTGAAAAACAAAGTGTTTTGTTCAGCTCAAAAAATGAAAAGCAATAGTTGGGAGCATTAAAAAAACTGCTCATTATTACAGACTGGTTTGCACCAGGCTATAAAGCAGGCGGGCCGATCCAGTCATGTGTTAATCTTTGTGCAGCCTTAACAAGTAATTATGATTTTTATGTGCTTACTACTGATACTGACCATGGCGAAACAAAACCTTATCCCGGTATTGAGCCTGATAAATGGCTGCACAATGCAGCAGCTGGGCATCAATATATGTTATCTCGAAAAAAAAACACTCACAACCAAAAAGACTGCAAGCGCAAATTCAATTAGTAAATGCTGATATTGTTTATCTTAATCATTTATTCTCGCCATATTTTGTTGTCTATCCTTTGTGGTTAAATTTACAGGGAGTATCAAAAGCAAAGTGGTGGTTTGCCCACGAGGCGCTTTGTATAACAGCGCCCTTTCATTAAAAAGCTATAAGAAAAAACCTTTGTTGCTGGTATATAAATGGCTGGGTATAAAAAACAAATTGTCTTTCATGCCACCAATGAAAGGGAACAGAAGGCCATTGAAAAATATTTTCCCGGAAGCAAAGTTGTTGTGGCAGATAATTTACCCAGATTAAAGCAAAACTGTTTTTATATCAATTGAAAAAGAACCAGGCAAACTCGATTGCATTTTTATTGCCCGGATAGTGCCAATAAAAAATTTGTTGTTTTTACTGAACGTTTTACAAAACTACACCGCAGAAATAAAACTTACAATAGTAGGCCCGGTGGAAAACGAACAGTATTGGGAAGAATGTAAGGAGGTAATATCGGCATTGCCAGTAAATGTGACTCTGAATTATATTGGGCCAAAAAAACAGTGAATTAACATGCCCTGATACAGCAACATCATCTTTTATTTTACCAACCACTGGAGAAAACTTTGGGCATTCTATCTTTGAAGCATTATTGGCAGGCCGCCCTGTTTTGATCAGCGATCAAACGCCGTGGCTGCATTTGAAAAAAGAAAATGCCGGATGGGACCGTCCTTTAAACAAGCCGTCTGCTTTCATAGGTGGTTAGAAGTTTGCCTCTTTAACCAGCAGCAATATGATGAGTATGCAACAGGGCGCATGGAAGTATGCTGCCAATTATATCAACAATTCTATCCATAAAGAACAGTATCACGTTTTGTTTTCATAATGCTAAAAAAAGTAAATAACGCAGCTTATAAAACCACCATTGATGTTGGTGCTGGCAAACTCATACAGGTTGTTTGGTATTGTATTAATATTCTCTTTTTCAAAAATTCATGGAACGTAAGCTCGGGGCTGAAAGTTTTTTTACTGAAATTATTTGGGGCAAGATATGGGAAAGGGCGTGGTGATAAAACCATCAGTAAATATTAAATACCCATGGAAACTTACCTTGGGCAACCATTTTTGGATAGGCGAAGAAACATGGATCGATAATTTATCGGAAGTGGTAATTGGCGACAATGTGACAATTTCTCAAGGCGCTATGATACTTACCGGCACCCACGACCATACAAAAGAAACTTTTGATTTTATTTCATTACCGGTAATAATTGAAGAAGGCGCATGGATTGGGGCAAGGGCAGTGGTATATGGGGGCGTTACGGTTGGCAGCCATGCTATACTTAGGCATTAATGCTGTGGCGGAAAATAACCTTTTGCCTTACACAATTTATAAAGGCAATCCTGCTGTGCCTGTTGTAAAAAGAGTAATAAGATAATTAATTTTGAATAACACAATACAACAATAACAACATCCATCACCGCCTTATTAAGCAGGCACTCACTATCCGTACAGTGGAGGAAAAGTTTTTGTCTTTATTCTCCGAAGGAAAACTAAATGGTACAGTGCATACCTGCGTGGGGCAGGAGTTTAGTGCATTGGCATTTGCAGGGCAGTTAAAGAAAAAAGATTTTGTTTTCAGCAATCACCGCTGCCATGGGCATTACATTGCTTTTACGGGAGATGTAAAAGGTTTGATTGGCAGAATTGCTGGGCAAAGCCAGTGGCACCTGCGGCGGCATTGGCAGCAGCCAGCATTTGTGCAACAATAATTTTTTCAGCAATGGCATACAGGGCGGCATTGTACCGGTAAGTGCTGGCTATGCATTGGGAAATAAATTAAGAAAGAACGGCGCTATCGGGCTGGTGTATATTGGTGACGGTACACTTGGCGAAGGCGCTATTGTATGAAACGATGAACATCATCAGCAAATGGGAAATACCATTGCTGATTGTTTGTGAAAATAATTTTTATGCACAAAGCACGCCACAAAACGTAAACCTTGCAGGCGATATAAGAGCAAGGGCAGAAGCATTTGGTATTAAAACTTTTAAAGGCCACACATCAACGCCAGAACAATTGATGGATGATGCCAAAACGGCGATTGATTATGTAAGGAACGAAACAAAGCCCTGTTTTTTTTTAGTGGAAACATTCAGGCTTAACCCACATTCTAAAGGAGATGATGACAGCCATGCGGAAGAAATACAATCATACAGGGAAAAAGATTATCTCACCTTTTTAGAAAGAGCAGGAAGAATATTATACCAACTACATGGATGGTATTAGCAAAGAAGTGAATGAAATGGTGGAGCACATTCTGCAGGAAAGGGAATTGCGCATTGAAGAATACTACGAAGCAACAGAATAATAGAACAGTGACAGCTGGTTGCCTGCAAAGCCAATTAATAAAAGACAGGTAGAGTTACTGAATAATTTTTTTAAAGAAAAAATTGTGGCGGATGAAAGGATGCTGTTTTTGGGCGAAGATATTTTATCGCCCTATGGTGGTGCTTTTAAAGTAGCAAAAGAATTATCTTTTTTAGCACCGGAAAAAGTTTTCTCCACACCCATTTCTGAATCTGCTATTGTTGGTATTTCAAATGGTTTGGCATTGAATGGTTTTAAACCTTTTGCTGAAATTATGTTTGGTGATTTTGTTACGCTGGCTTTTGACCAGATCGTTAATCATGCCAGCAAGTTTCACCACATGTTTAATAAAAAGGCCAATTGCCCGGTGGTGATACGTACGCCAATGGGTGGCAGCAGGGGATATGGGCCTACCCATTCACAAACACTGGATAAATTTTTAATTGGCATTGACAATATAAAGACAGTTGCTCTCAATACTTTTTTTGACCCTGCTATTGTGTATAATACAATTTTAAAAGAAGAGCATCCGGTAATTGTAATTGAAAATAAAACGGATTACGGGAAAAAAATACTGCATCACCAGGCGGCCAATTTTGTGTATGAAATAAATGAAGATGATTATCCTGTGGTGCAGGTAAGGCCGGCAGTATCAGTACCGGATATTACCATTGTGGCTTATGGTGGTATGGCAGATGTGGTGAATGGCCTGCTCACAAATATATTTTTAGAAACAGATCTGAAAGCCGGAATTGATTGTACCTTCTTTAATTTCATCTTTACCAATTAGATGTGATTGTACAATCTGTGAACAGAACAGGAAGGCTTGGTGGTGATTGAAGAAGGCAGTGCTTATGCAGGTGTGGGAGCGGAATTGATTGCACAGGTAACAGAAGCAACAGAAGAAAAAATTAAAACAAGAAGGATTGCGGCATCATCCGGTTCCAATACCTTCGGTAAAATCACTGGAGCATACAGTATTGCCGGATAAAGAAAGGATATTGCAGGAAATAAAACTGCATTTTACTTAATGCCAATAGTACAGGAAATAAAAGTGCCATTGCTGGCAGTAAATGATACCGCACTAACTGTGGTGGAGCTATCATTTGAACCAGGCAGCCTTGTAAAAAAAGGCGATATCATCATTGTGTTTGAATCTTCCAAAACAACCTACGATGTGATGGCGGAGGCAGAAGGTTATATCAGTTACTTATGTGAAACGGGAGAAGATTATGAAGTGAATGAAATCATTGCCAATATTTTCAGCAGCAAAGAAGAACTTCCAGCACTAGCCGGAAGTAAAAAAGCACCAAGGCTGTAACAGTGGCTGACAAAGAACATTTTGAAGAAGCAGAAGCAATATGGGAAGGAGACTACCATGTTTTCCCCTGTAGCTATGGCGCTGATGAAGAAGAACAATCTTGACGCAGATGCCTTTAGCGGAAAGGATTTTGTAAGCAGGAATGGATGTGGAAGAGAAATTGGGTATTGCAAAAAGATCAAGCCAAAAAAAAGAAAAGAGCAATGCTGTTCAGTTGTTGCCAACTGATACCGATAAAGTGATTGTTGAAAAACTTTCCTCCAACAAAAAAAGAGAGATCGAGTACTTAAGCAATATCCAGCAAACAGGGCTTACAAGCACCATCAATACCATTGTGGAAACAGATGGCTTGTTTGTACATATAAATCAATCCCTGCAGTATTTAAAAAACTCATTGCTGCCGGTGATAATTTATGAAACAGCCAGGCTGCTGGAAAAATATAAAGAACTGAATGCTTATTTTACCGGCGATAGTGTTGCCTTTTACAAACAGGTGAATATTGGCTTTGCTATTGATATAGATAAAGGATTGAAAGTGCTGGCAATAAAAAACGCATGCTGCAAAAACTATTAAAGAAACAGAAGCTGATATAATGGCTTTATCAAACAAATACCTTGATGAGGCTTTGCAGGTTGATGATCTCACTGATATTACTTTTACCATTACCGATCTTTCTGCAGAAGGCGTAAGTTTTTTCAGGCCGCTGGTAAATATGATGAACAGCGCTATACTTGGTGTATCATCCATTGATGAAAAAATGCAGCGTTGCATACTCACTGTAACTTTTGATCACCGTGTTACGGAAGGAAAGCTGGTGGCACAGTTTCTTAATGAATTAAAGGAACGCATTGAATCTTACAAATCATCTCATTTTACTCATCCCAATCAATTGATCGCCTGTTTTAAATGTTTTAAAAGCCTGAAGGATGATCTGAGTGATGTTGGGTTTACAAAATGTATCACACCAAAAGGAGAGGAGGCATTATATCTGCCAGAGCTGTCTTAAAGGATTTTAATAAATGGAAGAGCAAGATCAAACATATAGTTTCTCAATACATAAAAATTCCGGCCGAGCAAATTACAGCACAAACTATAATTGACCGTTCAGCAGTTGCAAGTTCTATTATCCTTCACCGCATGTATGCACAGCTTGCAAATGAAGGTGTGGTTGTAAATGATTATACCATCATCAAAACATTTGGACAGTTAACAGGAAACGGAAATGAAAACACACTTACTTTTACTGAACCAACTGTACAAACCACCACAACAGAAAATGTAAATACTCCATCAGTGGGGATTGATACTGAAAATATTTCTTCCATGCCGGTAGTGAATGACTTCAGGGAAGATGCATTTTATAAAATGAATTTTGCCCAGGCAGAAATTGCATATTGTATTTTGCAACCCAATCCTTACGCATCTTTTGCAGGTTTATTTGCTGCCAAAGAAGCCATTATTAAAGCCGGTAATAATTATAAAAACAAGCCCTTTCATACCATTATTATTGACCATCTCCCCACAGGAAAACCCATCCACCCCGGTTTTCAAATCTCTATTTCCCACACAAATGATACGGCCATAGCCGTGGCGGTAAAAAATATTTCTTTACCTGCCCCATCCCTTTCTTTGCCTGGTAATACCGGCAGTAATTCCACTTTTATCACTGTTGCTGCAATAGCAGCTTTTCTTCTTTCATTACTCACTCTTATTCTTTTCTTAGTTAAAAATTCCTGATTTTTCAAATTCAATTTTGCCTCATTTTGTTTTCTTCACTCAGGCAGTTTCATTTTTCAAGCTAAAAAAGTCATTATTTTGCCGGTTCAAGTTTATCCCATTTCCGGCAACAATGAAAGTAACTATAATAACAGCAACATATAATTCCGAAAGATTTCTACGGGATTGTATTGAGTCTGTTATTAACCAGGACTATCCCGGATATTGAACACATTCTTATTGATGGCCAATCAACCGACTCTACGCTTTCCATTATTAAAGAATACGAAAACAAAATAGCCAAATGGGTTTCTGAGAAGGATCATGGCATGTACGATGCCATTAATAAAGGAATGGAAATGGCAACCGGCGATATTATCGGTATTTTAAACAGCGATGATATGCTGGCCTCAAAAGATGTGATAAGCGCTATTGTAAAATATTTTATAGAACATAAAGTTGATTCAACGTATGGCGACCTGGTGTATGTAGACCAGCAAAATACCCGTAAAGTGATACGCTACTGGAAAGGGCTTGCCTTACAGCAGGTTTCCGTTTTAATTATGGCTGGATGCCGGCACACCCTACATTTTATTTCAGAAAAGACCTGCTGAAAGAACTGGGTGGGTACGAATCGCATTATTTTACGGCGGCTGATTATGAGTTTATGGCACGCTATCTTTACCGCTACCGCATCAGCGCCAAATACATTCCTATGCTGATTGTAAAAATGAGGGTGGGAGGGCAAAGTAACCGCAACATTTTCAGCAGGCTGAGGGCAAACCGCAGGGATTACCTTGCAATGAAAGTGAACAATATACCATTCCCACATATTGCTTCCATATTAAAACCGCTTATTAAAATACGGCAGTACTATTATACCCTTTTCAAAAAATGGTTGATTAAAATAAAAAGGGTAATTTCACCAGCGATGTTTAGTTTTTTTAAAAAGAAATCCAATCTCAGCTCCGGCAATCAATTTACAACTGCCGATTGATACGGATATTCATTCCCATATACTGCCGGGTATTGATGATGGCTCACCAGATATTGAAACATCGCTTCGCTTGTAAAAGGCATTTATGATATTGGCATACGGACAACCGTTGCCACGCCACATATCATTTCTGATATGTACCGCAACACGCCGGAAACTATCAATCACGCCCTTGATAAATTAAAAATTGCTGTGGCGAAGGAAGGCATTGATATAAAAATAACTGCAGCAGCAGAATATATGCTGGATGATTATTTTTTAAAACTGTTGCGTACACAAAAGGAAATACTTCCCATTCATAAAAACATCATTCTTACGGAACAATCTTATGCCACACCCAGCAGTAACCTGAATGAAATTGCATTTGAATTAATGACGGCAGGTTATAAAGCTATTATGGCACATCCTGAGCGGTATATTTTTTACCAGGGCAGGTTTGATGAATTTCACCATTTAAAAGATATGGGCTTTTTACTGCAGGTAAATCTTCTTTCATTGACGGGTTATTATGGCAAGCCGTTGCCAAAGCTGCCAGGTATATTTTTGATAATGGCCTTGCAGACCTGGTAGGCACTGATATGCACCACGAAAGGCATTTAGCTACCTTGCAACACCCTGCCAGCCTGCAATTGTTTAATACCGTACTTGGCGACAGAAAATTTAATGATCTCTCTTTGTTGTAACAGTCTTTTTCTTTTTGAGAGCAAACTGTGCATCCAATGCAGCTGCTTCTTTGATTATTTTTACCAGCGGCGCTTCTTTAATTTCATCAGCACTATAAAATATTTTGTAGAAGATCTGTTTGTTGGTGCCATGTGTAAGATAATTGCCTTTGTCTGCAAGCCTGTTGCCATACCAAAATCCAAGTAGCACTCCCTTTTTTATGCCACCACGGGGAATGCTCGCCGGCCATACTAAACAAATGCTCCTGTTGCCATAAAAGAAAGGCACGTTGTAAGATATTTTTTCTTTGCAATAAACAGGTAGTGTTTCTATAATGATTTGCCGTAATACATCTGTGATGATCCTTTCTTCTTCGGTAAGCAGTTCATACAACTGCACCAGTGATTTTATTTGTAATGAAGTTCCAGCCATAACATTTTTTTTGCCACGAATCTCACTAAACAACACGAAAAAAAATTACAGGATTCAAATCTGCGAATCTGCAGCTACAACTTGCTTCGCAAATCATAACAATCTTACAGCAATCATCATCAACAAATCCTCATTCCACTTCTATCTCATCGATAAACAGCCATGCTTTTCCTCCTGATCCTGAATTACCGGGCTGTATCGTTCCCCAGTTGTTGATAAGCACTTTTAAAAATCTTGTATTAGTGGTTGCAAAATTTACAATCATTGTTCCATTGGCTCCCTTAGTTTTAACGTAATTATTACTTGAACCAAGTGGTTTAAAGTTATTGCCATCATCAGATGAAAACACTTCTATCGAAGCAGGCCTCCATATCCAGGCACCATTATCATTTAGGGCATGAATGGTTACTTTACTTGTACTTTCTGTTTTCCCTAAATCAATAATGGCTTCACAATTTGTGCCGTTAAAACCTATAAACTCAGATGACTTAGAAAGCCCGGCAGTATTTTGTACACCATTTACCAAAGTGAAAGCACCATCTCCGGGGTATTGTGTGCTGGCAGTAGAGGAGAGGGCTATCTTTTTGCCGGTGGCTTTGTTGAAATAAAAGTCTTGACTAATTTTCATTTTTACATGCTCTTCACTATATGCATAAGTAGTCATGCTGGTATTTACAAATTGTGGTTTACTATAAATCCATATCGAATCCCACCCGTCATAATTTATTATAATTGGTTCTTTTACTTTACTCTTTAAATTCCATAGAACTCCATCAAAATCTTTGGTTGCAGTTACTGAAGACTCAATTTCATAATACGCCTTACTATAATTGATCTTCTCCTTGTCCAACCTTTCAAATATCACCGGCAATCTCCTTTCAAAATCTTTCCAGTTTCTTTTCTCTTTTGGTGTCCACAATACTTCTGCCAGTGCCGCCATTCTTGGAAAAATGGTATACTCTAATTTCGATTTTGACTCAATGTATTCACTCCACACATTGCCTTGTGCACCCAATATATATTTTCCTTCTTCTTCAGTAAGCTCTTTTGGTATCGGCTCATATTTATACACTGCTTCCAAAGGATTATAGCCGCCTTGCGTTACTGAGTCTTCATTTTTTGTTTGCGAATGATTTAAGTACAATGGATATTCCGGTGTCATTATCACATCATGATGTTGTTTTGCTGCGGCAATGCCACCTGCTTCTCCACGCCAGCTCATTACAGTAGCATTGGGTGCAAGCCCGCCTTCCAGTATCTCATCCCAGCCAATAATTTTTTTGCCCTTGCTGTTGATATATTTTTCAATACGCTGAATAAAATAACTCTGCAGTTCATGTTCATCTTTCAAACCTTTTTCTTTCATCAGTTGCTGGCAAAAGGCTGAACGTTTCCATGCATCTTTCGGGCATTCATCTCCACCAATATGTATGTATTGAGATGGAAACAATGCCATCACTTCATCCAATCACATCCTGTAAAAAATTAAACGTGTAATCACTTGGGCAAAACACATCTTCAAATACGCCCCATGTTTGCTGCACCTGTTTTCCTTTTGTTGGGCCGGCCCATACACATTCTGCAGGATATTTTGTGTCTTCATCCGGGAAACAACTGAGTTGAGGATAGGCTGCAATGGCTGCTGATGAATGTCCCGGCATTTCTATTTCAGGAATGATAGTGATATACCTGTCGGCTGCATATTTCACCACCTCTTTTATTTGCTCCTGTGTATAAAAACCACCATAGCGGATGGAATCATTTCCTGTTCCGGGGTAACGGCCAATGATAGTGCCGTTTCTCCAGCCACCAATTTCTGTAAGCTTTGGATATTTTTTTATTTCAATGCGCCAGCCCTGGTCTTCGGTTAAGTGCCAGTGAAAAGTATTGAACTTGTACATGGCGAGGTAATCAATGTATTGTTTTACTAACTCAACCGGCATAAAGTGGCGGGCAACATCGAGGTGCATGCCACGGTAGCTGAAATCTGGATAGTCTTTTATTGTAATGCGAATGGAATTTAATAATATTCTGTTCTTTTGGTATTTTTCTTGAGATTTGATATCAGTTGTTTCAATGTTTGAATAAGCATAAAAATTTCCCTACAGCAGTTCCTTTAATATAATATTTTATCTGACGATACTATCCAGTTCTAATATCCTTTAGGTTTCTGGTATTCTGATATCCTTGAATAATGAATTTCAAACCAGCAATTCGTATATCTTTGATTGATATCCCCATCAGTAAACTATTGTAAGTTATATTAATGTTACGAAGATATTTTTTAAAGTTTCTACTGCATATTTTCATCAGCCTCATAAAGTCATGTGCAATAAAGCCAATAGGTTGTTTTAATTATAAAATAACCTATGCCCGTTTTTACTTTTGCAGGCATCGGCACCACATTCAAACTATTTTGAGATTTTACAGATATTGAAATGATAGTAAACAGCAAGCAGGAAGATTTGTTTCATAAAATATTTTAAAATGCAGTACATGTTTTTAAACCTTAGTAGAATCTTAACTCCTATTTAAGCCAACCTTATTAAATCGTTTCAGAATAAGGTAATAAGATCATTCTGTTGATTTCAGAAGTTTCTACTAAGGTTGTTTCTTTATCCGTTACCAAAATACAAATACAATCACATTTAAAATTCAATCCACCTGTTAAATATGTTCTTTATATTTATCCATTCAAAATAACCACATGTCCCCAAACGAAGCATTAATTGCAAAATTCTACACCGCCTTTCAGCAAAAAGATTATAAAACCATGAACAGTTGCTATAGCGATGACATTGTTTTTTATGATCCTGCTTTTGAACTGCTACGTGGCGATGAAGTAAAATATATGTGGGAGATGCTTTGCAAAAATGCAAAGGATTTTTCTTTGTCTTTTGACAACATCACCGCAAAGGATGATGAGTATTACACCTGTAACTGGGTGGCAACTTATACCTTTTCTAAAACTGGCCGCAAAGTGGTGAATGTTATCAAAGCCCACATGCGTATTATAGATGGAAAGATCATTGAACACAGCGATGGCTTCAGTTTACACAAATGGAGTAGCCAGGCACTTGGGTTTATCGGGCAATTGTTTGGCTGGAACTCTTTTTTTCAAAGAAAGATAAAGAACCAGGCAAGAAGGAATTTGCTGAAGTTTATTGAAGGAAAGAAGGCTTAATGGGTTTAGAAGCCTGCCTACCGGACAGGCAGGTTTAGAGGTTTAGATGTTGCAAATTGAAAAAACGATTTGTACTTTACCAACTAATCATTTTTTATCACCAACAAAACCTATTGCTTATGAACTTCGAAACACTACACAACATTCACTGGCTGGGTGCCTTACTGGGGGGCTTAGCGTATTTTGTCTTAGGCGCATTATGGTATTCTAAACTTTTATTTGCACCTAAATGGATCGAATACTGCAAAATAGATGTAAACAATCCCGATATGAAAAAAGGAGTGGCGGGTATATTTCTTGGCTCGCTTGTATTGATGATGATAACAAGTATTTGTATTGCGATACTTGCTTATAAGCTGCAAACCTTTGGCGCTTTAAATGGCGCTAAACTTGGGTTTTTTACAGGGCTTGGTTTTGGAACCACTGCCATTTCCATCTCTTATCTTTATGAGAAGAGGCCTTTTGGCCTGCATTTGATCAACGGCGGTTACACGGTGATAGGTAGTATGATCGCTGGCGCTATCAGTTGCTCTATACTGCATTAAACTTCCGAAGTTTTAAAAACTTCGGAAGTTTAAGCAAGTTTAAAACTCTATAATGGGCAGATCATTTTTCTTTTTGTGTAAACGCACACGAAGAATGATTGGCCCTTTTTCATTGGTGACAGAGATGGCTGCCGATTCAATATTTTTTAATGCCTTTACAATTTCCGCAGGAAAATAATTCAGCATTGAAGGAGGGATTTTAGTAAACACAAGTTGTGAGAAAAGGATGCAATCAATTGTTTTGTCTGTAGCAGCAGGAATATAATTACCGGAAGTCACTGCCAGCAGCTGATCATTTTTTACCCTGCAATATGATCTTACAAAAGGTACAGGCGTAAATAAATTACTATCGCCTGCTTTTTCCAGTTTGCCGCTTTTATGCCAGTAGTTGTAAATATTGCTGACACTATCGCCGTGTACCGCAAAATTGAATGAAGGTTCTTCCACTTTGTTCACCACCACTTTTTCTATTGGGTTAAAATCGTCATCGTAAGTGTATGTGATGGCAGAATCTGTTCTTGGATAGATACCTGCAACATCTAATTGGTATTTATGATTTGATTGCAACAACAGTGAATCAATATTAAAATTTACAGCTTTTGAAATATTTGCCCATGCTGAATCAGGGAATAGTTGTTTTATTTGTGGCCATGGCTGTGTAAAGCCAATGCTGCAAAGAGAACTATCGCAATACACAAAGCTGCCTGAGATAAGTTCACGTTATTTTTAAGGGACAAGGCTGTTGAAAAAGTAATTGCTTCTTTATCAAAATTTCCACTGATAAAATAATTACCTTCTAAAAAAGAATTTTGAAATAACGGAGCAGACAAAGCCAGGTGGCTGTTCATCTTTACATAATGCTGAAGTGAATCTTCCGCAATGAATCCCTTTTTGTTAAACAACTCATCGGCTACCTGCTGCATAAATTGCCTGTCTTCCACAGCCGCATTGCCAACTAATAATTTATCTCCATTTTGTATCAACTCAATTCCTGTTTCTTTTGAAACAAAACTTCCTGATGCTGTTTTTTTCAAAGTGATATTGTTTCAATCCTTTTTCAAAATCTTCTTATCATTCACTTCCACCACGGTATAAAAAGCATTGGCAGGTTGCCCGGCTTTGTGAAAAACAAAAACATAATCTGGCAATTTTACCATATCATCCCAGCTTACCTTGTCATCATCAGAAGAAGAAAACAGGTCGCTGCTTTTCCATTGGGATGGAGTGGTGATGAAATTCCAGATGAGTGTGTTGGTGATACGTTTTACATCTATAGCAATGATGATGTCAGCATTTTTTGTAACAGCTTCATTGTTCCATGTTTTATAAAATAATTTTATAATATCCAACTAAAACAGAATAGCCAATATACCAATGCCCATCTTTTTTTATTCATCAAACAAAATTGAATATTTCCCACAAAGGCACAAAGGCCACCTAAGACATGCTCTGTGGCCGCTTTGTGCCTTTGCAGGAATGTATTTACTAATCTATTTTTTTATCTCTTTCTTCTTTATCTTTTTCCATGATGTTGTTGATCTCATCAATCATGTTAAAGAAAAACTCAAGGCTGTTGGTATTGTTGCCGTGATGCCCATTGTGGTGGTGGCTTGCATCATGCCATCTTTAATACCGCCTTCCATTTTTACATCACCCATATTTGTCTTCCAGGTACTGGCTTATTTTTTTGCTGGTGCTGTCGGTTAGCTGTGCGCTTATTTGCTGTATTAATTTTTTTGTATCAATCCTCAGCGACATATTGTTGTTCAGGATAGAGTTTTTTGTATCAGCATCCAATGTATAACCAGTATTCTTCAATTGTCATGTCAATCACTTCCTTACTGGTGGTAACAATAGCCTTTGCCATTTTTTACCATAAAGTACAAACTGCTGATGGGATCTTTTTCTGGGTCAAACGACAATTCGTAATAACCACCTTTGTCTTTGTATTTGATCTTCTTCTTTTTTACATATTTCAATGGCAGCCTTGCAAGCTTTTTCAGGAACGCTTCCTTCTTTGTTTCCATCACAAAAGTAAAATTGGGACTAAGCTCTTCCCTTGTTTTCTTTATTTCGGTCGATTTAAAGTTGTCATCATAAGTATAATCAGTGTAAGTTACTGTTTTTGTTTTCATGTCATGCAGCACCATCATCATATTGCCGGGCATCAATTCTGCAATAGCTTTTTCGTCAATCATAATCTCCAGCAGATCCATGTAACATCCACTAGCATCAGAATGTTCTCTTGCTGAAAGGAGTGCTATTCATGTATTGCCTTATCAATTTGTAATAATAATTGGCCATTGCCTCTGTATTCATCGAAGCAGACATATACGCAATATTACCCGGATTAACATAGCCGGCAAGCGAACTGCTTTGTTTGCTGTTATACACTTCCCTTCCCAAAGCATTAGTAGATTCATTAGCCGTCCACATTTTTTGGTCAAGCCTCATTTTATCTTTTTCAAAATATACATTCATGCCGCTGCGGAAACCTGGATTGTCATTGTTGTTAAAATCCCTTGGAGCAATATCTTCAAAATGCATTCTTGAATAGCGCCTGCCACTGAACATATACTTCCAGTATTGAAACATCAACATCATCATAATTTACCCATGCAGAAACATTAGCATCTGCATTGATCACTTTTTTATAACTTACCTCTGTTTCAATTGAAGCAGCATTGCCATTAAAAGCAGCATTGATAATACTGTCTGCTGTTTTCTTTTGTTGTGCTGCGGAATATTTATTTGTTCTTTTTCCCATGCTTCCCTTTTGGCTTCTCTTTCTGCCTGGCCGGTAGTGTCATAAGTAATAACTGCATCTTCCTTTATCTCCTCAATTTTTTCATATTCCTCCGCTGGCGCTTTAGGCGCAGGCTTTTTGCCTTTACCTTTTTTCACCAGTGCTTTTTTAGCCGGAGCTTTCTTTGCACCAGCACTTTTTTTTGCTTTTGGTTTTGCTGGCGGAGGTGGGGTGGAATGTGGCTATATCTTCAACCGGTGCCATTACAGCACTTCCATCGGTAACAACCTTTGTTGAATCAACTGTAGTTTCAGCGTATGGATAATCGTAATAGTTCTTTTTATTCTGGTAATTTGTAGCCACCAGCACAGCCTGCTTATCATTCCAGCCTACATACATACCGTCTGAAATACTCAACATTTCAAAACCATTCTTTTTCTCCGGCCTCATTTCTGCATTGTAATTGGCCTGCACCAATTGCAAAAACTGCTGCACATTTTTTAATGCAAAAAGGCTGGTGAAATTGATGGAAGAATCTTCCATGGTTACATACTGGTAAGCATCCACATCAAAGTTGATGCCTGTGGCTTCAAGCGATGTAAGGCTGTCAATTTTTAATGCCTTATACAAACTGTTCTTTACAAAATTGTAACTGTCTAATTTTTTTACCGGTACAGTTTTGGA
This sequence comes from uncultured Chitinophagaceae bacterium, assembly GCA_963814445.1. Classification (GTDB taxonomy): domain Bacteria; phylum Bacteroidota; class Bacteroidia; order Chitinophagales; family Chitinophagaceae; genus Ferruginibacter. The sequence continues at coordinate 104,048 of CAWFCU010000009.1, read as the reverse complement.
AAGATTGTCGCCTGAATACTTAATAACCAGCGAAGCATTGGCTGGTACTTTACTGATCAGGCTTTGGGCTTTGCCTGCCATACAGGCAGCGCCGAAAATTGCAATTAGTGTAATGGTCTTTTTCATGATTTTATTTACCAAGCGTTATTTTGTTTTCAATTGATTTTTTATTGGTGATAATGTCAAGTGCATTTTGTTTCAGCATTACTGCTTTTTTATTGGCGGCAATTTTGCTTTCCGTATTGCTTGTAGTGTTTACTTCGTTTTGAAAACGAAAGATGCCGGTATAATTAGCGGTTGAAAATATTTCCCTGTCCGCAACACTTAGCTTCTGGTATTCATCTTTTAATGCAAACTTATTAAGCCGGCTGAAGGTTTTTGCGGCAGCATCATACTCGATAATTTTTTTCAATGCCCGGTTTTGTATTCTTCTCTTTATCACCGATATTTTTTACGGCATTGTTCAGGCTGTTTACATTAGCTGAAATTACAGGTGATGCTGGCAATATAATTTTCAAAATCAAGGGAAGTTTTTACATTGCTGATGCCTGTAGTTTTCTTTACCACGCTTTCTATATCAGCCACTTTTTGTTTTATTTCAGTTTTGGTAGGTACATCATGACCGTTCACCGTTTTCATTTTCATGATGGAATTGATCTTTGTTTTGCTGCGGCTCATGTTGAGCACCATTTTAAAATTACCGGAGCCATCTGTTTTAAGTGATACTTCCTCAATAATATCAAAGCAGCTTTGAAAGGTTAAAGAGAGGCCACAAATAAGAAGGGGAAAAATCCTTTTCACAACTGTCTGTTTTTACCCGATAAAACTAACTTTTTTTCCAATGCAAAGGTTAGCAACCGCCAATTTTTTGAAAAGGTTTCCCGGCGGCAGGGCTTATTTGCCTTGTTTGCTTATTTTTAGCAAAAAGATAGATATGAAGTTATTCGCTTTAGCCTTTTCGTTTTTGTTCTGTACAGGTTTATTGGCACAACAACCTTACTGGCAGCAGGAATTACGTTACACTATAAAAGCTGCCCTTAATGATAAAGATTACACTATCACCGGCAGCGAAACCATCGTATATAAAAACAATTCACCCACACCGCTTGATTTTATCTGGTTTCACCTTTGGGCCAATGCATATAAAAATAATAGCACTGCCCTGATGCAGCAATTAAAAAATGATACAGCAAGGGCAAATAAAAAAGAAAAATTTGGTACCGGCTCGATCGATGGACTTGCCTTTACCGTAAATGGAAAGGCTGCCAAAACAGAAGCACATTCCAATCCGCAAAATATTGATATTATCAAACTTGTTTTAGATAAGCCCTTGCAACCGGGAGATTCCGTTACCATTGCTACACCTTTTAAAGTGCAACTGCCTCCTTATTTTTCAAGAAGTGGCTATGCTGATGGCGAGATAATGGCCTGCCAGTGGTATCCTAAACCAGCGGTATTCGACAAAACCGGCTGGCATGAAATTCCTTATTTAGACATGGGGGAATTTTACAGTGAATATGGTTCTTATGCTGTTGATATTACTGTGCCTTCTGAGTATGTTGTGGGCGCCACCGGCAATTTGCTTACAAAAAAAGAACTGGATAAGTATAAAACGATCGGCGCTGCCAACACAGCTAACAGGAAGGGAGAGCCGGTTTTGTACAGTAATGATGAAAAGGCTGCCAACAAAACATTAAGCTATTATGCTGAGAACGTAGTTGACTTTGCCTGGTTTGCAGAAAAAGGATTTGTAATTCAATACGACACACTGCAGCTTTCCGGCGGTAAAGTGGTGGAGGCATTTTCATTCTATCACAATAAACCCAACAGCATCTGGAGCAACAGCATTGATTACATAAAAGAAAGTACTAAAAAATACAGCGAATGGATCGGTGATTATGCTTACCCGGTTGTGCAGGCGGTGGAAGGGCCAAAAAATAATTCAAGCGGTGGCATGGAATACCCAATGATAACGCTGATAACAAGCCCTGAAGCAAAGCCTGAATATTTAGATGGCGTGATAGCACATGAAGTGGGGCACAACTGGTTTATGGGAATGCTGGGCAGTAATGAAAGGGCACACACATGGATGGATGAAGGATTGAATACTTTTTTCCAATTCAGGTATGAGGCAGAAAAGTACCGTGCCAATTCAATTTTTGGTGATGCCATACCGGAAGAATTAAAGAAAAAAGATGCAGATGAATTTTTAGATATTATTTACAATGTGATAAACGACCAGGTGCCCATGGACGCAGCGATGGATATATCGGCAGAAAAATATAAAAGCAGTGAAGAATACGGAATTGTATCTTATGTAAAAACAGCGTTGTGGCTGCACCTGTTGCAAACGGTAACCGGCAAAGAAAAAATAGAGAATGCCTTTCATATCTACTTTACTAAATGGAAATTCAAACATCCACAGCCGGAAGACCTGAAAGCTGCAATTGAAGAAGCTACCGGGACAAAGCTGGATAGGTTTTTTGAACTGACAAAGAAGGAGGGGAAGTTTATTGAGTGATGAATAACAACATCTCTATTGTTTTAATACAAGTAACAGCTTTGTAACAACCAATGAAAATATTTCGGTTATTCGCCTTTGTAATGTGTATTTCATTTAGCTGTAATCATTCGGATAATTATAAAATTAAATTGCTTGGTAAATGGACATCAAATAGCAAACCTGTTCTGGGGCAAATTGCAGAGATAAGGATCGATTCTGTTTACTATCCACACTACCAGCAGTCATTCAAATATGTACTTACAAAAGATAGCTTTAAAATATATTTTACAGACAAAACCTTTGAAGCTAAATACTCATTAAAAGCCGACACTTTATATTTTTTTTCAGGCAATACCGTTGATACCGTTTTCAGGGTAAGATAACTATGCGTTCGTTGCCGGGAATCAAGGCGAAAGAAATAAATTACAGCGGATAACGATTACTATAAAAAGGAAGTTCAACCTGGACTGCCTTTTTATAGTAATCACTGGTACAAAGCTGGATAGGTTTTTTGAACTGACGAAAAAGGAAGGGAAGTTTATTGAGTGATAATCCACTAACCACTTAATGCAACCATTTTAAGCTAAACAAAGCCTTAAATAATTAAGAAACTACATTTATCATTTCTAAAAACGATTGCTATGGGAATTATCATTTCACTTATTCTTGGTGCTGTTGCCGGTTGGCTCGGCGGACAGTTATTTAAAGGCAGCGGTCTCGGCCTTGTAGGCAATATTGTGGTTGGGATTATTGGTGGTGTTATTGGTTACTGGCTATTTGATGCATTGGGCATTCATTTAGGTAACGGATGGATCGGATATATCTTTACCGCAGCTATTGGTGCTATTGTACTGCTGGCTTCTCTCAATTTAATTTTTGGTAAAAAATAAATTACAGCGGATATAGATTATGCTATTTCAAATTCTCTGCAGTCAATTCTTATGTCCTGTGTTAATAGATTTAGGTCAAGCAGATTACAAAAGTGTCTTTTGTTTTTAATAGAATAATGTTTACAGTTAAAACAAGTTCTCTGTACACTTATTACTTCCAGTTTATTTAGTTTTATGATTAGATTTGAAATATTTTCCCATAAAACAATCTTATCTGTGTCATTCGCTTTTGAAATAATAGTTGTCAGGGGATTTGCAAAATTTTCTGTTTCCAAAACAATTTTTCTGCCTGCCGTAGTTAAATTTATAGTATAACTCCTGGCATCGGTTATGTTGGGAACCTTATGAATTATTTTTTTTTGTTCCAAAACTTTTATAGCGTCACTAATAGTTGGCTTAGTAAAATTAAATTCTTGCGCAAGGTAGCTTACAGTGGTTTTGTCTGCTGAATGATGTCGAATGAAAATTAGTAACTGTATTTGGATTGGGCTCAAACTATGTTTTTTGGCTTTCTCCCAAAGTAAAATTCTAAACACTTGTGATAAGCGTTCTAGTCCTGCAACTATTTTGTTGTCAAGATTTCCATTTTGAGTATCTAAGTTAAATACCGACAAATTTATTTACAGTTTTCCATTTCAATAATGTAGTAGCCACTTTGCTGAATAATTGACAGCATTTCATCAGTAGCTTTCTCAATATGGCAAAAACGGCATTCTTTTGCCGCTAAAGATTGTGTTTCCTGATTTTTTGAAAGTAGGTATTCCTTACCAAATGTATGAATTGTTTTTTCGTCTTTTATGGTGTCGGGAGTAATAATGTCAAAGTGCATTACTGTTCCGTCCTTTTTTGTAACATAAGTGTCCCAAACTGCTACTTGCATACTTTTATATTGTTTTGATTGAAAGGAAAGTAACAGCCAGTCTGTTCTGCTAAACTGGCTGTCAAAAAGATTTTTAGCCTTTTACGTCTGCCATTGATGCGCCAAAATTAATGTGAAGTACATTCCCGTTTGGAGTTACCAAAGCTGGAACAGACTTTACACCTGCCTTTTCTGCCTCATCAATTCTTGACTTGTCATTTCCAAAGTGAACTACATCGACATTGTTAGCTCCAAGAAGATTAACAATGTCATGTTCTGCGCTAACACACACAGGACATCCTGCGTGGTAAAAAATTGACTTACTCATTTGTTTACTTTTTAGTGGTAATCGACACTATTGTCACTACAAATATAGTAAGGAATCCTTATTAAAATAATAAAACTTCATTTTATTTTCTGTGTCCAATTAAGTTGATTGAGGAAAAATTGATTTGGGTATTTGCTTTCTTGAAAAGTTGAATTACAATGGAGTGTCCAATTGGACAGCTTACAATTGCGTACTCAAAACCCATAATTCTCCTGTATTGTTTCATTAGCATAAATAAAAGGATGTATAAAAAACAGCCGGAGTCTGCCTGCTGCTGCTTTTTCAATTTGTCTTTTATTCAACTCTTTTTTCATACTATCAATTTCTGCAAACAAAGTTTTTGTAACCGGCTTCTGCAGTTTGTAGCCATAACAAGTGTAAAAATGGACAACGCTTCTTGCAAGGCCTGCAAAAGGAATACTGTCCTGCAGGTAATGGTAAAAGCTAACAGATATTTCTCCGCAAGAACCCATCCGGCTGCTGTTGCCATATTGTTCTATAAATAACACAGCTTTGTCTTTTTCAAAATAAATGGTGCGGCTGCTGCCGTTAAAAAAGTTGAAACCATCATAGGTTTTTTGCAGCATCAATAGTTGCCCATTTTTATAAGCAGCCGTTATTTGATATTTGCTTTTACGGGGAGGTTTTGTTCCCTGCTCCTCAACACTGTTAACAGTTACCAGTTGAATGTTGGTATCAGCCCCAATTTTTTTTACAATGGAGTCAATGTGGTTAACTGCCATTTGTGTACGGGTTATTATTCTTATTTTTTTCTGGCCACTGGTTGTTGAACATAACAGCCAGCCAAACAGGAAAGTTATCAGCAGTAGTTTCATTTTTTGTATTTACAGAGCAGGATGCAGCCGTAAATATTATTGCATAAAAAAGCCCCGGGAAATAACCGGGGCCTGATAAATTAATTTTCTGCACAACTTATAATGTCTTCAGAAGATCATTCGCCATTTTTACATAATCATCATTCTTTGCTTTTGTTGCCAGATCCACTACAGTGTTTGCAGCCGCTTTTGCAGCATCTTTTTCACCCAGTTTTGCATGGATACGGGCTTTCAGCATATATATCCAGAAAGCTTCCTTATTGCTTTCTACTGCTTTGTTTACCCATGTTAAAGCCTGGTTCATATCTTTTCCATTATCATAATAATATTGGGCAGCACTAAAGTAAGGCTTGTTGTCTTTGTTCATTACATTATCAATCTGCTTCATCACCCTTGCTTCAGTATTGGTGCTTACAGGAAGTGCCACCAAAACATTATCCCAGAATATATGCAGGTTGGTATTGCTGCCGGAAAGATCAGCAAATGTGATGGTGAATGTTTCAACTGCAAATGGCATTTTCATAATTGGCGCTTCCACTCTTACCACATCATTTTCCAGTTTGTAATCAGACGGGCTTGTTACATCTACATCTTTAGTAATGATCAATGTCCATTTATCCGCATTTGGTATGGTGAGTAAACCATATTTGCCTGCCTTTACTTCTTTACCGCCAATAGTTACATCATCGTAAATGTAAGAGTAGTGGCAGCATTGGCACCGGTACGCCATACTTTGCCATAAGGAACCAGGTCGCCAAAAATAGCCCTGCCTTTTTTACTGGGGCGGCTGTAACTTAATTCGATACTGCCCGTGCTGAAATTTTGTTTTACTGTTTGTGTAGGGCTTGGTTGTGGTGTTGTTAGTTGTTGCGCTGTTGTGTGGTTGCATATAGCAGCAGCCAGCAAAACCGTAAGTAATTTTCTCATAATTGCTTTTTTTAATTGTAAATGTAGATAATAACAGGCAGGTATCATGGGGGTAATGTTACCATTCGTCAAATACCTGTATTCAGTGTAATCCTATTTTTGCTGTCATCTCTGCCAGTGTTATTTCTTTGTGTGCATCCCAGCCCATCCATTTGGCAAATGAAAACAGCAGTTCTTCTTTATTTATTTGGCTGGTGATACTGCTACCCTGTATGCCGGCACTTTTGGAGAACTTATTGCCTTCCGCATCAGTAAGCAACGGATGATGCCAGAAATGACAATTGTTGAAATAAGATGGTGAAAGATGTTTATCAATATACAATTGCATGGCAGTTGATGACAACAGGTCTTCACCACGGCAAATATGTGTAACTCCAAAATGCCTGTCATCTGCCAACGAACAAAGTTGATAAGCAGCAATACCGTCTTTTCTTTTAATTACAAACGGGTTGTCAATGTTGATGCTAACGCTGCCTTTTAGCCTGTCAGTAAAATGAATAGTAGTTTGCTCTTCAACTTTTATTTTCCATGCAACGTTTGGTTTTGAAAGAGTCGATGTTTTTTTCTTCGCAATGGCATTGTTGTTTGCGGCTGCAGTCACAGGCAAAAACCAAATTCTTTTCTGCCAATTCATTTAATAGGTTTTCGTACAAATTTTTTCTGTGCAATTGCGACCAGTTCTTTTCAAAATCATCCGGGCCGGTTGGGCCAATATCCCAATCGAGGCCGAGCCAGTCGAGCACATGAAAAATATCTTCTACATATTCTTTTCTTTTTCTTTCGGCATCACCGTCATCAATTCTTAACAGTACTTTGCCATTATTCTTTCTTGCCCACAACCAGTTGAGCAGGAAATTGTAAATGTTTCCTGTATGTATATATCCGCTGGGAGTAGGGGCAAGGCGTGTGAGCATTTTATACAAGTGCGTTCAGCTTTTCTGTAATCATCTTTTCTTTTATCTGCATCATACAGGCATGGTCGCCACGCCAGCAGGGCTTATTGCCAAATACAGAACAAGGACGGCAAGATCAGATCAATACGATACAATATTTTTTTCATCTTGTTGCCCAGCCATAAAAACCTGCATAAGGATGTGTGGCTCCCCAGATGCTTATCACCGGTACATTGTATAAAGATGCCAAGTGCATATTGGCAGAGTCCATGCTGATCATTGCACTACAGATTGCTGATGATGGCCAGCTCTTCGTGCAAAAGAAAATTTACCTGCTGCATTGGCTAGTGTTGGTAATTTCATCTGCCCATTGTTGTAATACAGTAGCTTCTTCAGCGCCGCCACCAAATAAAATGATATTGTTGTTTACAGCCAATGTTTGCACCACCATTTTCATTTTTTCCAACGGGTACATTTTTTCTTTGTGCTGTGCAAAAGGTGCAATGCCAATTATTTTTTTATTCTGCTGAAACAAGGCGCAGTGAGCAGGTGGTAATGGCTGTTTGTTATAAACCGGCCTTGATATTATTAAGTGTTACATCAATACCCAATTTTCTGAATACCTGTGCATAGCGTTCATGCGATGTGGCAAGCTGTTTTAATATTTTATTTTCCTTTCTTGTTAAGGCTTTCTTTTCTTTTCTGCCTTTATCAATTGCTGCAGTTTCAATACTGCTCAACTTAAACAACCCTTAATAAAGTAGAACGGAATACACTGTGCAGATCTGCAACCGCATCAAACTTGTATTGTTTTATCAACTCTCTGAAGAGTTCATACATACCGGCAGCGCCTTTATGTTTTGCTTTTAAAGTGTGCAGGATGAAAATGACATCTTTCCAACCCGGCAAACAATGGCTCAAAAAAAGCATTGGATACAACAGTGATTTGCAGATGTGGATTTTGCTCTAAAGCATTTTTTAAAACAGGCACTGTCATGCAACATCACCCATTGCAGAAAAACGAATGACTAATATGTGCTGTGGTGAAGACATTTGATTTAGAAGTTTAGGGGTTTAGGGGTTTAGTTTAGAGAGTTTAGTTGACAACTTTTTTCTAAACTTCTAAACCCTAAACTCCTAAACCTTTGTATATAAGACAGGGTTTAGCGCAGGGTCGTTGTACATTTTCATTTGCTTGTACACTTTCATGTATTTTTTTCCGGTGGCAATATCAGTCAAGCAAGTCATCAATGGCTTTTGACAGATCTGTTCGCTGCTCCTAGTAATACAGCCAATTTATCTGCACAGGAATGTATATGTTCTGCACTGGCATCTGCCCTGTTTACTTCCTGCCTGCATGTGATAAATTTTCAATGCTAAAATAGAGAGCCTGTCAATTGCCCACGCAGGGCTTTCTGTATTGATTGTGGCATCAGGATTCAAGCGGCGCATTTTTGTATTGCTCTAAAAAATAACTGTCAATATATTCCACCATATCTGTTCTTTCCTGGTTGGATGAATCAATTCTTCTTTTTAAGTCCAAGCCCTTCCACAGGATCAATGGTTGGATTGCGGACAATATCTTCCAGATGCCATTGCACTGTATCTATCCAGTTCTTTTGATACAATAAATGTTCTAATAGAAGTCGAAGCAGTAAGGGATTACTACATAGCAGCATCAACATTATCTGTTACATGATAATCTGATAATGCTTTGTATTAAAAATTTCGTTGCAAATAGTACTGATTCATTTTGAATAATGAAAGATTATTATTTTTTATTGTTTGCACTGCAAGATAATACAATGGAATTCCTACTAAAGTAATTGACCAATCCCCATTTTACAAATTCAGGTTTATAAATGATAAGTAATGTACAAAAATGCAATCGCCATTAAAATATAAATATCAGGCAATACCGGATAGCCAAATGCTTTGTATGGCCTTTCTGCATCTGGATATTTTTTTCGCAAAATAAAAATGCCTGCAATGGTGAGTACATAAAATATTACCACTATAAAAGAAACCATATCCAGCAAATCACCATATCTTCCACTCAAACATAATGCACAAGCCATTGCACATTGTATCCATAACGCCCATTCGGGTACACTGTTTTTATTTAATGTGCCGGCCTTTTTAAAAAACAATTTATCATTTGCCATGGTATAATAAACCCTTGCACCAGCCAGTATCAAACCATTGTTGCAACCAAAAGTTGAGATCATGATCATGACCGCAATGATGATGGTGCCGCTGCTGCCAAAGATTGCTTCAGATGCACTTAGTGCCACACGGTTATCTTTTGCAAATGCCAGTTCATTCACCGGCACAGTAGCCAAATACACCACGTTGGCCAAAATATAAATTACTGTAACGATCAATGTGCCGAGGAATAAACTCAGCCCGATATTTCGTTTTGGATTTTTTATTTCACCTGCAATAAAAGTTACATTGTTCCATGCATCGCTGCTGAAAATACTGCCCACCATGGCACTTGCCATTGCACCTAATGCAGCGCCGGTTAACAATGGTTCAATAATTAATTCCGCCGCCTGTTTTTGGTAAGATGTTGTACCGTCCAGGCATTTTGCCAGTTGGCATTCCATACATCCCATTTAAATGCAATAAAGCCTGCAATGATCAAACCAAAAAGAGATAATAGTTTAGTGGAAGTAAAAACAGTTTGAATGATTTTTCCTGCTTGAATGCCCTTTGTATTTATAAAGGTTAAAAACACAATGAGTACAATGGCTACCAATTGTGCATAATGAATATTTAATCCCAATAAATTAAAAGTGTTTACATCTTCCCAGGCAAGTGCCGGAAAAAAATACCCGGCAAATTTTGCAAAACCAACACCTACAGCTGCAATGGTACCTGTTTGTATCACTGCAAAAAAACTCCAGCCATATAAAAAACCAATCAGTGGATTGTATGCTTCTTTCAGGTAAACATATTGCCCGCCTGCTTTGGGAAACATGGCACTCAATTCGCCATAACTCAATGCTGCTGTCAGTGTCATAAATCCTGTAATGAGCCATGCTGCCAGCAACCAACCTGCACTGCCAAGATCTTTCAGCATATCTGCACTCACAATAAAAATACCTGAACCAATCATGGAGCCGGCAACGATCATGGTGGCATCAAATAAACTTAAGTGATGGTTTGAAAACCCGGTATTGTGCTGATGATCTGTGTGTTGAGGCATAAAAAATCCCGTTTTTTATAACGGGGTTCAAGATAAATAAATTTAAGCGGAATTATTATTTGCCTTTTTTATTGAAATTTTCATTCAATCCTTTTATTACATCCTGGTGTAATGTTATGGGTTGAATCTTTATATAACATGATATTCAAACCCGGTACCGGTGCAAATATGTAAGAATACCTGTGGTCGTTGTTGAATTCATCTAAAAATTTACGAAGGTCTTTTTGTATGTCTTCCATATGTTGTTCCTGTTGGTGGCAAGCGACTGTACCTGCGTCTGTCTTTTTTCTTCGAGTGCTTTTTGTCTTTCTATATATGATTTTTCAAACGTTTCGTATTCTGTCTGGGTAATAGCATTGCCCTTTTTTAATAAACTCATTTTTATCAGTCTCCAATTTCATTGCCTCACCTTGTAATGAATTAGATACAGATGTTTGCTGTGCTTCTATTTCTTTTTGTTTTTGTTTGATGTATTCCACATTGTCGTAAATGGAATCAATTTCTATATAGGCAATCAGGTGGCCTGTTGCACAACTGTCTTGTAAGGAAGATGGAGGTGAAGAAGAAATAGCGGAGGTTTTTGCGACAGGTTTTTTATTGGCAGAAAAATGAAGGTAAAACAACACACCCACCGCAGCTACCAACAGGATATTGAGAATTAAGGAAAATTGCTTCATGCACACAAATTTGATTAGGGCTGCAATTTAGGCACAAATGAATATTTATCCATGATAGAAGGATTTAATTTAGGAAAGGGTTAACAGGGGAGGAGAAGTACTTAGAATTTAAGTACTGAGTATTAAGACAGAGATCATTGTTACTGGTGACTTATTTCAGACAACAGTCAACCAATTTCCTCACTTCATCTTGCATCCACTGAAACAGATTGCAGGTTTTCATTCATGCTGCTGTTGGTGTGTTCCATTTTGCTATTTACCAATATCCTTGCAGAAGTATGAAATTCTGTTGCACCTGTTTTCTCTGCCAGTTCAATAATATTATTGCTGTTTACACCGCTGCCGGGCATAATGATAATTCTTTCATCTGCCTGTTTTATTAAATCGCTGATTAGTGCAGCGCCTTCTATAGCAGTTTTATGCTGGCCACTGGTAAGTATTCTTTCACAGCCAATATCAATAATATGTTCCATTGCTTCAAAAGGATTGGCACACCTGTCGAATGCCCGGTGAAAAGTAACACCCATCGGATAAGCAATTTCAACTAACTGTGCCATCTTTTTTTATCAACGCTTCCATCTCTATTTAATATCCCAATCACCACACCATCGCAACCCAACTCTTTGCACATCTGACATCAGTTTTCATTATTTCAAACTCAGCATCAGTATATAAAAAATCTCCGCCCCGTGGCCGGATCATTAGGTACAATGGAATGTGTAATAATTTTCTGGCTGCTTTTATAAAGCCATAAGATGGAGTGGTGCCACCTTCACCCGGATTATCACATAGTTCAATCCTGTTGGCACCTGCTGTTTGTGCAATGCGGCAGCTTTCGATAGTAAAACCTATTATTTCTAAGAACTCGCTTTCATTGTATAATTAATAATCAATAATGAATAATTTATTGCACCGGGGTAATTAGCATAAAAATATTTTGAAGCATAAACTCTATCCTCTGTCAAACTTTTTACTGCATATACAAATCCTTCCTGGATAGCATAAGCGCCATATTCACCTTTTTTATTTACAGCCACAAAACCAACCTGTAATGTTTTTGCTTTTGCAGGATCTCTTTTAATAATTCTTTCTACTGCTTTTTTACAGGCCTGCTCGGGTGATAAACCGTTCCGCATAAATTCAATTACCAAATGGGTACCGCTGATCCGTATCACTTCTTCACCCACACCGCTTGATGTGGCAGCGCCCACTTCATTATCAACAAATAAACCTGCACCAATTATTGCAGAGTCTCCCACACGGCCATGTATTTTAAAAGCCATGCCGCTGGTGGTTACACCGCCTGATAAATTTCCGGCTGCATCCATTGCTATCATTCCCATTGTATCATGGTTGAATGTGCCGTTATCAAATTTCATGGGAGAAAAAAGCGCTCCATCTTTTTTGTTCTCAATATTAATTGTGGGTTTGTACTCTGTTTTCTTTAGCCAGTGCTCATATTCCTTTTTTGCTTCTTCACTCAAAGTCCTTACTTTCTAATGTAAACCCATTTTGCAAAGCAAATTTTTGTGCGCCATCACCCACTAATAAAACATGCGGTGTGGTTTCCATTACTTTTCTTGCAACAGATAAGGGATGTTTTATTTGTTCCAAACCTGCAACAGCGCCACAATTAGCATGTTCATCCATAATGCAGGCATCCAATGTTACAATACCATCCCTGTCAGGATTGCCACCGAGCCCAACACAACAACTGATTTTATCTTCCACATATACAGCGCCTGCTTCAATAGCATCAATAGCTTTTCCTTTGCCTGACAAAATATCCCATGCTGCATTGTTTACATTTTTGCCTTCATCCCAGGTGGAGATCATGATGGGTTTTGTAGCAGTTACCGGTGTGTAAGTTTTGTGAATGAAAAAAGCGGAGTAGCTGCTGCAGTAAGGTTGAATAAATTTTCTTCTGTTCATTTGCCGGTATTAATTGTGATGATGAATGGTTAGTTTTTTCAGCATGGCATCATTCACAGTATCAGCATACATTCCAAAGGCGCTGGTGATAGTGCCTTTTAATTTCCCATCTTTTGATTCCACTGCATACACCACATCTTCATCAGAAGGATTGGTGTCGCCTTCAAAACGGAATACGTCAGTTATTTCAAACTCATTTGGATTGAGGCAAATATTATGTTCATCACATTTAATAGTATCGAAAGCAATATTAAAATCAAGATTGTACCCTTTTGCTTTGAGGCCGTTAAGTGCGGCAACTACGGTATCGTAATTTTCCATGAGTTTTATTATAAAGTTAGGGATTAGTTACCAGTGATAAGTGATCAGTTGGCGTGAATTAGCAGTCTTCTTTTCCAATAACACATCACTGATAACTGATCACTGCTTTGAGCCTGCAAACTTTATCGATGCCAAATAAAACACCACTATCACAGTAACCACAGCGGTGATCAAAAAAGTAACCATTGAACCAAAGCTTTGCCAAAGCAACCCTGCAACAGTGCTGGCAATTAATGCCGCAATACTTTGAAAGCCCATATAAGTGCCAATGGCGGTGGCTGTTTCTGACTTAGCGGCAATATTGCTTATCCATGCTTTTGAAACACTTTCTGTAGCTGCAGCATACAGGCCATAAAAAAAGAAAAGTATAATAGAAACGATCATATTGTCATTAAAGGCAAAGCCGGTATATACCAATGCAAAAATGATGAGCCCAAAGATGAATACCCTTTTCAGGCCAATCTGGTCGGCAGCAATACCAAGTGGATAAGCCATTACTGCATAAATAAGATTGTAAAAAATATAAATACCCACCACAGCTTCGGTGCTTAAACCGTTCTCTTTCATTTTTAATAAAAGAAAAACATCAGAACTGTTGAAGAGGGCAAAACCCAATAAACCAATTACCAGCTTTTTATATTCCGGTGAACTTTTTTTCCAGTAGTGAACAAATGCAAACAGGCCAGGTTGCTGCCCTTTGTATTGAATGGTGGCAGGCCTTTGTTTTTCTTTTATAGTGAATGTAGATATGATAGCAAACAGTCCGGGAATGAATGCCAGGAAAAAAAGCATCCGGTAATCGTCCTTATTAAAATACAGGTACAAAAGCCCGATAGCAGGGCCGATAACTGCGCCGATGGTATCCATGCTGCGGTGAAACCCAAAAACGCTTGCTTTTGTTTCGGGTGTGGCTTCATCGCTTAGCATGGCATCCCTGGCGCCGGTGCGTATACCTTTGCCGAGCCTTTCCATGGTTCTTGAAAAAAACACCCACAATGGTGCAGTAAATAAGGCCATCAATGGCCGGCTGAGGGCACTTAATGTATAACCAACCTGCACAAATGGAAGGCGCTTTCCCTGTGCATCGCTCATGCTGCCGAAATAACTTTTGGTGAGGCCTGCCACCGCTTCGGCCAAGCCTTCTAAAATGCCAATGGCCAATATAGAAAACCCAATGCTTTTTAGGTACAATGGTGTTACCGGGTACAGCATTTCGCCAGCCATATCAGTAAACAGGCTCACCAATGAAAGCTGCCAGATCGTTTTGGTGATTATCTTTTTGGAGGGATTATTCAATGGCTGTTACGCTGCTGTTTTTCGTCAATGCAGGAATTTTGTTCTACATTGCGTTGATTGTGAGTTTTGATTTGCAATTTTGTAAAATTAACGGTATCGAATTTTGCAGGAACAAAAAGATATTCTCAAAGAATGAACACCCCCTCCGCCCCCTGATGCTTGCGCCATAGCTTCAGCATCGGCGCAAAGGGGGAACTAAGGCAAGAGTTCAAAAATTTTAAGAGTAACCCCAGAGCGGTTGAATATGAATAACGATGGGTGAAATCCGTCGAAACAAGAGTAAAACAAAAATGAACAAAGAAAAAAAGAAAGAAACAAAGAAGTCTTCACAAACAACAGTAGTAAAAGGCCAGTTAGACATATCAAAAGGCGGCCTTGGGTTTGTAATAGTTGAAGGAGTGGAAAAAGATGTGGTGGTAAGGCCCAATGATTTTGGCAGGGCGCTGCATGGTGATACTGTGAGGGTGCAGGTTAAAAAAGATACCGGCAGCGGCAAACGTATAGAAGGTGTGATAACGGAAGTGGTGGAACGCAAGCAAGCTACATTTATCGGCAATATGCAGGTGAGGAACAATGTAGCATTTTTTATTCCTGCATCTGAAAAACCAATTCCTGATTTTTATGTTCCATGGGAAAAACTGAATGGCGCTGTTGATGGCCAAAGGGTAGTGGTGCGTTTGGTGAAATGGGACAAGGGCGACCGTAAGCCAGAAGGAGAAGTAGTGAGTATATTACAGGCAAGTGACCTGAATGATATGGCAATGAAAGAACTGTTGCTGGAAGCTGGCTTCCCATTATCATTTGAAAAAGAAGTGATGGAGGAAGCAGCAAAGCTGAGTGATACCATAACAAGAGAAGAAGAACGCAAGCGTAAAGATTTCCGTGATATACTAACGTTTACTATTGACCCGGTGGATGCAAAGGATTTTGATGATGCTATTTCTATCCGCAACCTGGATAATGGTAATTACGAAATTGGTGTTCATATTGCTGATGTGAGCCATTTTGTAAAACCCAACAGTATTTTAGATAAAGCAGCTTATGCAAGGGCCACCAGTGTGTATTTACCAGACAGGGTGAATCCAATGTTGCCTGAAAGGATCAGTAATGAGTTATGTTCTCTTCGTCCGCATGAGGATAAATATACTTTCTCTGCTGTTTTTCAGATCTCCAACAGGGCAGAAATAAAAAGCAAGTGGATCGGCAGAACACTTATTCACAGCAATCACCGCTTTACTTATGAAGATGTACAGGAAATAATTGAGACAAAAGATGGGCTGCACCACAAAGCCATTTTGTTGCTGAATGACCTGGCGCAAAAATTCCGTAAAGAGCGTTTTGATAATGGAGCTATTAATTTTTCATCGCAGGAAGTAAGGTTTAAATTAGATGAAAATGCAAAACCCATCGGTATAGTTATTAAAGAAAGCAAAGAAGCACACCAGTTGATCGAAGAATTTATGCTGCTGGCAAACCGTGCTATTGCTGAGTATGTAAGCAGGATAAAGATCAATAAAGAACCTGTGCCCTTTCCATACCGCATACATGATACACCTGATGATGAAAAACTGAAACCATTTGCGGCCTTTGCAAAAAAATTTGGTTATAAATTCGATATACATGATGAAGCGGCTGTAGCATCCTCCTTTAATAATTTATTAAAAGAAGTGAATGGCAAACCAGAGCAGCATGTGCTGGAGCAATTGGGCATACGCACAATGGCCAAGGCTGTTTATACTTCTGAAAATATCGGCCACTATGGTTTGGGCTTTGAACATTACTGCCATTTTACCTCTCCTATACGCCGCTATCCCGATGTAATTGTACACCGTGTACTGCAGCAATGCCTTGATAAAAATGTGGAAGTGGATAAGAAGATGGAAGAAAAATGCAAGCACTGCAGCGAAAGGGAACGAAAAGCCATGGAAACTGAAAGGGCTTCTAATAAATACAAGCAGGTGGAGTTTATGCAGGATTACATTGGTGAAGAGTTTGATGCAGTGATCAGCGGTGTGGCTGCCTTTGGTTTTTTTGCAGAAACGGTGTTGCATAAATGCGAAGGGCTTGTGTCGGTAAGGGATGATCTGAGTGAGTATGATGATTTCAGGCATGATGAAACAGACTATGCTTTGGTTGGTATGCGTAGCGGAAGAAAATTCAGGATGGGTGATGCAGTGAAAGTAAAAGTGGTGGCTGCTAACCTGGATAAAAGGCAATTGGATTTGCATTGGGTGCATAGTGTAGAAAATAAAGCGACTGCCAAACCTGCAGAGGCGAAGAAAGTGAAAAAGAAAAAGTAAATTTGATAAACAAAAAAAAGAGGTTATGCCTGCAACGTCTGTATCAAACGAACTGGTAAAAACATTTGCACAGTTAAGTAAAGATGAACAAATGAGTGTGTTGCAAATGGTAAAAGTGTTCATTCAAAACAAGTCCGTGGCTCAAAAGCAACAGACTATAGAAGAATATAACAAAGAAATAAAGGCAGCTTTACGAAGGGCAAAACGTGGTGAAACTACAAGTATTGAAAAACTTGAAGAAGAAATGAAAGCATGGTAAGGAAGGTTATAATAGAGAATGCCGCAAAGCTTCAGTTAAGAGAAGCGTACAAATACATCAGGAAACATTCATACCAAAATGCAGAAAACGTAAAAGCTAAAATACTTCAGAGCATAAAAACGCTTGCTTCCAATCCTGAAAAGCATCCTCCAGATAAATATTGCACTGATAAAGATGAGAAATTCAGAGCATATGAAATTTATAAATTTAGAATCACTTATTATATCAATACAGACAGAATTATTGTTGTAAGGATAAGAAATACAAAAATGAATCCCTTAGGTTATTAATCTTTGTAATTATTATGCACTCCTTTGCTGAACTTTCAAAAATATTTGAAGAGAAATTTAATACACGCCATTTTCCTACTCATACAACAACCTTGTATGATCCTGCACAATACATTTTACAATTAGGTGGAAAAAGAGTGCGGCCTGTAAGTGTGCTGATGGGTAATGAACTGTTTGACGAGATCAACCCTGATGCATATGAACTCGGCAATGCGATCGAACTCTTTCACAATTTCACTTTGATACATGACGACATTATGGACAAAGCACCTGTACGGAGGGGTTTGGCCACAGTACATACAAAGTATGGAGAAAGCACTGCATTGCTGGCTGGTGATGTAATGTTCGTACAATGTTATGATTACCTGAATAAATTAAAGAGCCCTTATTTTCATAAGATACTCCACATCTTCAATCATACGGCCGCACAGGTTTGCGAAGGCCAGCAACTGGATATGGATTTTGAAAAAAGAGAAACGGTAAGCATGGATGAATACGTAAACATGATCACCTTAAAAACCTCTGTGCTGCTGGCAGCAAGCCTGCAACTGGGTGCTATACTCGGTGGCACCGGCGAAGGAAATCAGCAACATATTTACCAGTTTGGCAAAAGCCTTGGTATCGCCTTCCAGGTGCAGGATGATTATTTAGATGCCTTTGGCGACCCGGAAAAGTTTGGCAAACAGGTGGGTGGTGACATCATTGCCAATAAAAAAACTTTTTTAATGATAAGGGCAATGGAAGTGGCAGATGAAGAAACTAAAAAGGAATTGTTTCGCCTGCTGAAAGATAATGCTGCCGATAAAGTTGAAAAAGTGCTCTCTATTTTTAAAAAATGCGAAGTTGATAAATGGGCTGCGGAGTTAAAAGAAAAATACCTGCAAACAGCCTTGCAGCATTTAGAAGATATTGCCGTGTTATCAAAACGAAAAGAGCCGTTGAAACAACTGGCCCTTTTCTTAATCGAACGTCAAAACTAAGTTTTATCATAGCCATAAAGCTATTGCTGTGATCATTACCAACGCATCCACTAGTAAGCTTCCAAAGAACACAGGGATTATATATTTAACAGGTAAAGCCGCAAGATTTACCGCCAATACTATCATCATTGTGACGCAGGTAATGGCTAACAGGGCAAATACATTTCCTGTAAGTATTACGGTGGCAAATGTTATAATCGTAAAAAAAGTTCCATGCCCAACCAGGCTTATAGCAGCCCAGAAAAAACGCTTTTCTTCCTGTGTGTTTAACCAGGCAGCGAAGCGGTGCAACATACTTGTTTTTGCCGTTGCATAAGTTTCACCATAGAAATTATTGTTTGTTGCCGGGTGCTGAAGTATTGCTTTCATTGTTTGTGTTTTTTTATTATTTAATTACAGCACAAATCTCACCAAAGAATTCTGCCCGGCTTATGAGCTTTATTATCCACAATCATGAGTTTGGTCAGCTTTAAAATTTCCATTGTGAAATCAATAAAAATAAAATACTTAATTTACCAGCCTGTAAACCAATACTAACATGCCCAATTCTTTATTCAGGACAAAGAAGATTTCAAATATTATTGCTGAAGGTGGAGCTGATGATCCTCATGCACAGCATGGGTTAAAAAGAGTGCTTACTGTAAGGGACCTTACATTTTTTGGTATTGCTGCCATACTAGGTGCAGGTAGTTTCAGCAGCCTGGGTGGCGCTGTGTTTAATGGCGGCCCCGGCGTGGTGATATTATTTATTATTACCGCTATTGCCTGTGCGTTCACTGCGTTTTGTTACAGCGAATTTGCAAGCCGTATTCCTGTTGCTGGCAGTGCTTATACTTATGCATATGCAAGTTTTGGCGAATTGTTTGCCTGGGTAATTGGCTGGGCACTGATAATGGAATACAGTATCGGTAATATTTATGTAGCCTTTAGCTGGAGTGATTATTTCACTTCCTTTCTTGATAAACTGGGTGTGCATATTCCGCATTGGTTAAGCACCAGTTACCTGGAGGCAAAAGGAGCATTTGCTTCCAATGGAAATAAAGATGATATTGAAGCATGGGCGAATGCACCAATGGTAGGCAGTTTAAAGATCATATTCGATCTGCCTGCGATCATCATTAATATGCTGATCACTTATTTAGTTTATCGTGGCATAAAAGAAAGCCGCAATTTCAGTAATGTGATGGTGATATTGAAAATGTTTGTGGTGGTATTGGTGATTTTGGTGGGAGGATACTTAGTGTTTTCCAATGGGCTTACATTTAACTGGACTCCTGCAAACGATGAAGGCGTACATGCATTTATGCCTAATGGTTTTAGTGGTGTAATGGCAGCGGTGGCAGGTGTATTTTTTGCATACATTGGTTTTGATGCCGTGAGTGTGCTGGCAGAAGAAAGCAAAAATCCACAAAGGGATCTACCAAGGGGAATGATTTACTCATTAGTGATTTGTACAATTGTTTATATCATGCTCACATTGGTATTAACCGGTGCGGTTAACTATAGGAACTTTGCAGGTGTGGGCGATCCGTTATCATTTATTTTTGAAAAAGACAATTTGAATATAGGCTGGATGCAATTGCTGGTATCTGTTTGTGCAGTGGTTGCAATGACAAGTGTATTGCTTGTTTTTCAAATGGGGCAGCCACGTATCTGGATGAGCATGAGCCGTGATGGTTTGCTTCCACCGGTTTTTCAAAAAATCCATCCTAAGTATAAAACGCCTTCTTTTGCAACCATTGTAACAGGCCTGGTAGTTGGTATTCCCATTTTATTTACTGACAAAACTTTTGTGCTTGATTTTACCAGTATTGCCACATTATTTGCATTTGTATTGGTTTGCGGTGGCGTATTGCTAATTCCACCAAAACAAAAAGAACATGGAAAGTTTCATTTACCGTATATCAATGGGCAGTTTATTTTTCCGGCTATAGTTGTTGGGGCACTTGCATTGATCGCTGCTTTCTCAAAAAATTATTTCAGCAGCATGTTTAATTTCGATTTTAGCAGCAACCCCGGTTATGTGGATGGAAAGATCAGTTTTATGGATGCCGCCATACCGAATATTTCTTTGATCATTTTTTGGGCAACTGCTTTAATCATCAGTGGTTTTGCCCTGGTAAAAAAATATTCATTGATCCCTTTAATGGGGCTTATTACCTGCCTGTATCTTCTTACCGGTATGACAAAGAGTAACTGGGTTTGGTTTTTAGGATGGCTCGGAATTGGGTTGGTTATTTACTTTTTGTATGGATATAAGAAGAGTAAACTGGCAGATTAACGGAGAGGCCCGAAGGGCCGGTATTATTATAGCAAGCAATTGACGGTAATAAAAGCTCCGACGGAGCGGCATTCTCATGGCAGGAAGGCTATGGTGCTTTTTCTTATTCACATTCACACATCGGTTAAGTGTATGATTATATTTTGAACCAGCAGTTACATCACAAAAGCAAAACATTCCGGCAAGAGTATAATGAGCTTTTAAATAAGTTTGAAGTGCCTTACGAGGAAAGGTATTTGTTTGAATGGTATGAATAGCGGTTAAGATAATGTCGCCCCTTCAGGGCTTCGCATCATTTTTGTTTGTTATTTTTTTCTATAATAATTGCATCCCTTCGGGATTTTTAGTACGCTACATTCTAACAACAGCCCTTAACTTTGCCGCAGTATTAAAGAACAGTTTTAGTAATGAAATACGAACCCGGCGATAAAATAATCGTACTCCATACAGATGAGGAAGGCAAAGTGCTTGAAATTATCAATGAACAAATGGTAATGATTGAAGTGAAAGGTGTAAAATTTCCTGCCTACCTGGACCAGATAGATTACCCTTACTTTAAAATGTTTACCGAAAAAAGAAAGGCGGATAAAAAGAAAATTTTTATTGACAATGTAAAACAGGAAAAAATAAGCATCAAAACAAAAACAGGAGAGGAGAAAGGTGTGCTAATTTCTTTCCTGCCAGTATTTGACAAAGATATTTTTGATGATGACGTGGTGGAGAAATTTAAAATTCATTTGCTCAATCAAACCAATACTCAATTCAATTTTAAATACACATTGTATTTTAATGGTGAAAATAATTTTGAACACATCAATACTATTTTGCCGCAACAGGATTTTTACCTTCATGATGTGCTGTTTGATGATATAAGTGATAACCCCCGTTTTAATTTTGAATTTTCATTAGCTGCTCCCGATAAAAAGAAAGCGACTTATTATGAAGCTTCTTTAAAATTAAAAGGCAAACAGTTGTTCAAAAGGATTGAAGAATTACAGCAAAAAAATGAGGCTGCTTTTTCTTACCTGTTGTTTGATAAATATCCTGACAAAGTGGAAGAAGAAAAAGTTGACCTGGGCAAATTAGGCTCCGCTGGTTTCAGGGTGTATGATGCAGGCAGGATAAGAGAGCACATGCCAGCTGCAAGAAGCGTTGTTGATGTGCATATCGAAAAAATTACCGATAGCTGGAAGCATCTTTCCAACTTTGAAATACTAAGCCTGCAGCTAAAAGAGTTTGAAAAATTTTACGACCTGGCCGTGGCTCATTATCAACCTACGCTGACTGTTATACATGGTGTTGGCGAAGGGAAATTAAAAGATGAGATACATGCTATTCTCCGTTCAAAAAAAGAAGTAAAGTCTTTTATAAACCAATACACCGCAGCTTATGGCTACGGTGCTACGGAAATTTACTTTAGTTATTAGTTATTCGTTAATGATTATTTGTTATTCTTTATTGTTACAAAGAAATATCTACCTGTTTTCATTGCCTAATAACCATTAACTAATAACTATTGTATCGTTAGCTTACCTACTATTATAAAATGCTGGTTGTTTTCAACAGTAATTTTTGCTCCCGGGGATATTGTTTGCGGCACATTGAGAATACATATGCCCCCTTCTGCCGGATTTATTACAATTTCCGAATCATAAGGTAATACAGAAGGAGGAATGGTATTGTTTAACCAGTTATTTGTATTATCCCAATTTCCATTGCCCGTAAAACGGTACAGTTTTGTTGTGCTTACAGAATCAAAAACTCCTTCTGACAAATTAATATAAATGCTGTTATTGTAATAATTCGAATTGGTAACAAAACTGTCGTTCCGTGCGGCACGTACCATATATACATTATTGCCCCGGAGAGGAGTAATATCAGTATAATAGGTATCCGTTATAGGAGCTTCGGTTAATAACGTAAAATTGCTGTCAATAGAATTGCTCCTGTAAATATAATATCCCGTAATATCGTTCTCACCAGAAGGAAGCCATATCAAATTAATTGTTGATGCATTTGTAACTGCATCAAAGTTCTGCACCGGCCTTATATACTTGCTTCTGAGAGAGGGATCTCCCATTAAACCCATGTGTACCATTTTAGGGCCATAACCTGTGTTGGTGTACAGGTCACCGTTATTCATGGTAAGCAATTCAGAATAACCAATTGGCATACCTGCCCCCATGTGATGAAAAAACCAATGCGGCCTGCCGCCCCATACCCCGGTAAGTGTGTACCCACCCGATGCAAGTGCTGCCCGTAAAAAATTATCCTGAGTATCCCAATCACCAAAATAGCTGCCGAATAATTGAGTAAAAACAGTACGGTAGGTTCGTATTACAAAATCAAATGTATTGCCAATGCCGCCTGCACCTGAATAGGTGCCGCCGCCATTGCCGTAGCTCCACAAGTACCCGTTTTCATCCTGCAGGCCTGTTTCGTATTGCCCCACAGTTACATTGTCATATCCTGCAAGAGCTGCATAGCTTTTCCATGCAGATTGTGAAAATTTTTCGTTGAAGTTTAAAAAATTGTCTTCAATCAATGCTCTTTTATAAACTTGTGTTGCAGCATGTTTAAAGTTGTGGTTCTTTTGTATGTACTTTCTTATCAGCCCGGGCTCAGTTATTTCAAATGAAGGCAGGTTTGAAAAATCAATACGGCCCACTGCCAGTTGTACAGATGATAAATAGGTTTGGTCAAATTTTCCATCACCGGGCACATTTTTATTTTGAGGCCTTGTGCCGCTAAGAAAATACCCTGTGCCTGTATCAGTCCAGTTGCTGGTAAGGTTGCCATAATAACCATCGGCCGGCCAGCAGCCAATATGGTCTGTATGCCCATCAGCGTCAACAATACTTCCTGAGTAAGGCACAGGCACATGGCCTACTATCAAAACCTGTTTCAAATCAGGGTTGCTGTTGTGTACATCTATAATTTTATTCCGCACATTCACAGGTGTGTTGTCCCTTGCCACATCCCTGCGAATTACTTTCCACCCATCTCCCACAAGGTCTTTGTACAATGTATCCAATCCGCCATTCGTTTCATTCACTATGCTGCTGTCGCAAAGCAGCAACATGGCTCCCCTGTAATGTACAGCAGGTATATCAATACCTGCACATACATAAGTACTCCGTACAGCAGGCAACGATACGGCAAATTCTCCGCTTACTTCATATTCATACAGTACACCCTGCTCCACGCCCGGGTCTTCAAAATATGTATTTACCGAAACAGAATTTTCAACAACACCTATAGTTGAAAATGGCTCTGAAAAAGAACTGTCTGTAACTTTTTTTCTTTTGATGGTATAACTCCTGGCATCCGCATTGGCATCCCATTCAATGATGACAGACGGCACAGAAGGTTCAATTTTTATTTTAACTGGTATGATGAAGTCTTTGGGTTGTTGTGCAAAGCATAACAGGGAACAGAAACAGGCACAAAGGAAGAATAAACTTTTTCCCATACTCAATACACATTTATAAAATAAGAAGTAAGCCGGTAAGCAGCGATAATTAAGAAAAGCATTTTTAAAGTGTACGGATATTTTCCTTTGCTTCCTGCATCGTTGGGAATAAGGACTGCTAAGATAAGGATTTATGTGTTTGGATGGGCTGGATAGAAAGGGGAAAGCCATTACATCACCGTAAAAACACGGGAATATGACGGTGAAAAAACGGTAAAAAAAACGGTGTTTTCACCGTTGCTTTTGGAAAAATGTTTTTACAATTTTACTCTGTGATTGAAAATCGTTCTCACATCACTACCTGAAAGGGTATAATTAAAGCCATCATAAAACTAACAGCAAATGACACTCGGACAAGTAAAGGAAGCCACACTTTCCTCCACCATTAATGCTACAAAGTTTTTTTCATTTAGTGAAGACACCTGTACAAGATTTGATATTACAACTCCAGCACGCCAGTTGTGTTTCCTATCGCAGGTGGGCCACGAAAGCGGTGGGCTGTTTTATACAGAAGAGCTTGCCAGCGGCGTTGCATACGAAGGCCGCATAAGAAGCCTGGGCAACACACAACGGGGAGATGGCGTACGCTTTAAAGGCCGTGGCCTTATACAGATAACTGGCCGGGCCAATTACAAAGCTGTTGGTGATGCACTGGGTGTTAATTTCATTGTCAATCCTTCTTTACTTGGCGGTAAAAATGTAAATAAATGTACCGCTGCTCAATTAAAGAATGCTGCTCTTAGTGCAGGCTGGTACTGGAATAGCCGCAGGCTGAATGCCATTGCCGATCTGATCAATATTACCAAACCAATTGATACAGGAACAAATCTTGACAATTTTATTTTGATAACACGAAGGATAAACGGTGGCACTAATGGTTTGAATGACCGGCTGAACCGGTATAAAAATGGGGTAAAGTTTTTTTGATGATAACTATAATAAAACCCGGAAGCCGAAAAGGGGATTAAAGAGTAGGCGGATAAAAATGATAGAATGAAATATTTACTTAGAACAGCTTCACTGCTAATGCTGTTGACAGTTGTAAGTTGCCAAACAGCCAGGGAGCTTCACTATTTTAGGGAAGGCGATAATTATTACCGCCTCAGAGTAAAGGAGAAATCCATTGCATCTAAATCACGCTATTTGTGTGGGTATTTCGATGAGCATGCTGTTGATAAATATTTCAGTGAGCCAGGCCAGCCTGATTCTGCCAGAGTTGTAGAATGGTTAAATAACCCCGGGCAAAATAACCCCCTTGTGATGATACTTTCCACTAACTCCAATGCTGTATCTGAGCAAATTGGAAGTTTTGCCAACAATGAAGAATTGCTTGAAATTGTGGCACAACTGTCTAACAAAGATAAAATAGCACTAAGCAACAGCACCACCATAGAATTCGACAACCTGAAAACAATGGCCAGCAATATTGCAAGCAGTGGCGATGCTTATTTTTTGGATGCAACAACGGATAACGTTAAAGGCAAGATTCAGGATTTTTTAGAAAACATTAAAGCGAATATGAAAGGTAAAATTCCATTAGAAAACATGGGTACTGCCATTACCAAATACCAAACTCCATAAAACCAAAAACAATATGAAACTAATATATGCAATGCTGCTTTTTTTTGCCGGAGTTTTTTTAACTTCCTGCTATAGCTCTATTAAAGTAAGAGTAGATGCTTTAAACATGCCCGCCTTTAGGGAAACTTACTTATACAAACTGGACTACTTAAATAAAATGGAGAAACAACTCCAGCTTATTACTTCTACTGAGTACCAACAACAATTAAAGGACGGTGTGCTTGGTGAAGTAATTAAGGCTATTGATAATGAGGATATTGTTCCTATAAAAGATAGAGCGGCAACCAAGGATGATGTTAAGAAATTATACGATAGTGTGATTACCCCTTTTTTTAACAGTGCCAAGGATTTGCTCGCCAACACAATTCAATTAAAGGAAAACCCGGAACAAAATACGTTGCAGGATGATCATAAACAAAAATTGGGTAGCTACATGGCAAACCAAAAAGGATTCCGGAATATGAGAGAAGAAATAAAGAAATTGTTATTAGGTGATTTCCCAGATCCAGTACAGTTGAAAAATGTTCTTGATTTGTATGATGAAATAGTTGCTAATTCCAACATTGCAACTTCTGCATTTGGCAAATCTATAATAAGCGACCCAATGGCATCTATTATTGCTGCATTGCCAAAACATTATTGGCAGAAATATAAAACCAAGGTAAACGTATCTTTTAATGGAGGAGATATAAATCAAAAAACCCTGGGAGACCGGTCTAAATATAAAAACATAAGGCCATCAAGATACAATTTAACCGTAGCAAGGACCCTTTTTGGCAATTCAGACATTGCTATAAAGATGCAAACACCCGGCGAGTTTATTGTAAAAGGAGTGAGAGTGGATGCGGATGAAGCAGTAAGGGCTTCATTCAAAGTAGTATCTCAAGGCATTAAATATCTTGCTTTTGCTTCGGGCATCCCTGTAGGAGAAACCTCTACTTCTCAAAAAAAGACCCGGATACCTATATTAGACAGCCTTGACCAAAAATCTACAAAGCTGCTAAATTTAAAACAACAATACAACGTAGCCACCGAAGCTTTTTTATCTGTTTTAATTAGCGTTTCGGCCGACTTAAATGCTACAGTTCGCAGGCCTGGGGGAAGGCCGTTACCTGAAATGAAGCAGGAAGCACTGGATCGTATTAAAACCGCATTTATCGTTTATAAAAACAATTTATCTATTCAATAAAACTATATTTTATGCCACACAAATTTCAAGCAGGAGACAAGGTGCAACTTACTGTTGAATTAACTTTTAATAATCCACCGGATCTACCGGCAGGGTCGGTGGGTACGGTCACACAGAGAATTAATATTGGCCTTCGCTACAGGGTAAAATTTGATATAAGACCTCAATCAGTAGTGGTTTTAGAGCAAGATTTACAACCTGCAAGTGGGGTTTCCAGAGGCATTAAGGCAAAAAAAAGACGGTAATATTTTGCTCACCGCCACGAACGCAGACGAGGAGCGGTTTGGGTAAATTATTAAAACAACCTGCTAAAAATTAATGAGTAAGCTGCTTCCGGAGTTTTTAAAACTTTGGAAGTATTGCTCAGCTCGGATATAAAAATTACTCAAACTAAAAACTATCAATATGGCAAAAGAAATTATTGATTATGTAGTTGGTGACGATGACCCAACGACAGGAAAAAAAATTACTTATATAGCGTTTCAAACTGAAGCTTTTATTATAACGCTTGATGAAGAGATTAACCTTAATTGGTATGCTGAAAGTGATATGAAATATGCAGCAGACTTTGGAGAAGTTGTAAGTCAGGTAAATTTAACGGAAGCGTCAGTCGATCGTATTTTTTCAGATAAACCCAATAGAATTGCATATAAAAAAATGCTTGCTGATGTATTGGCAAGAGTAATGGATGAATGCAGTTCTAAAACAGCAATGAAGATTTTGCAGGAAATTAAAGAAAGGGTAAAAAAACATAGCGAGGAAGAAGTAAGAATGGCTTATATAAAATACGCTGTTGTTTCAGTGGTAGTAGTAGGCATTTTAGTAATACTTACTTTAATATGGCGGAAAGAATTGGCATCTTTAATAAATCAACCAGATGTTTTTAAAATAATTGTTTGTACAATGCTAGGTGGAGTTGGAGCATTCATTACAACTTTTGCAAGGTTTAATAATTATAAAGGAAGTGTTATTGCCGGGCTGCCCATTCACAGGTTAGATGGTTTTCTAAGAGTCTTCTATGGCCTGATTGCAGGCATAGTAATCGCTCTTGCTATTAAAGGAAAAGTGATAGCTGCTTTTGCCATGCCCGATCTGGAACCCTGGTTTCTCTATTTCTTTGCTATGATGGCAGGAGCCAGTGAGGTTATTATACCCAACCTTGTAAAGCAGGCTGAAAATCGTACTGAACCAACCAGAGAAGAAAATAATGCAGCAAATAATCAGGCTGTTAATGCAGGAGGCAGTGGATTACCATCTGTAAAAATTACAAGTATTCATCCGAAAGAGTTGCCACTGAATAAAGAAACAGAAGTGATAGTAAGTGGTATTGGGTTTGACAGCTGTACACTGAAATTGAAAATTGATACAGAAGAAATAACAGATGCAGAGATACTGGCAAACTCAATAGTTTTTAAATGTACTGTGACTGCTGTAAAATCTGTATTGTTTATTTGTGATGATAAAGCAGTAGAGCTTACAAAATATGATTTAACAGCTGTAGATGATACTGTGTCGGAAACAGCAGTGCCTGTTACTGATATAACATCTGGTAATTTAGCAGTAAATGCGGCAGGCGAAATTACCATTACAGGTACAGGCCTTGATGCAATAACGCTTATAATAAAAGTGAATGATGCAGTGTTGGACAATGCCAATATCCTATCAAGAACAGCAGATGAAATCAAGTTCAGATACATAGCCGCTGCTGCAGGAGATATTGTTGTGCTTGTAGAGGATGATAAAGGAAGTACACCTTTTACTAAAACTTTACCTGCAGGATAAACAGGTAAGCCACGGTTTGTGATTATCAGTTTATCCGCCGAGGTTCGCACACTAAACTCATTTTGCATTCGTGTGCCACAAACGCAGGCGAAGGTGATGTTGTGGTATTGATAACCGATGACAAAGGAACTGAATTGATGAATAAAACTTTGACTGCTGTATAAATCATTTTTGAAAGAAAGCAGTCGTTGAAT
Organism: uncultured Chitinophagaceae bacterium; assembly: GCA_963814445.1. Lineage (GTDB taxonomy): Bacteria > Bacteroidota > Bacteroidia > Chitinophagales > Chitinophagaceae > Ferruginibacter. Next base: position 75,047 of record CAWFCU010000009.1, on the reverse strand, counting down.
ATTGGGTGCCTTATGGAAATGCAGGATCGGCCGAAAACCTGATTAAAGAGTAGGCAAAAAAATTTAATAAAATGAAAAAGACATTTCTGTTTATCATGCTTGCATTTGCATTAATAATCTCCATTACGCAGTGCAATCCAAAACCAAATGACAACCCAACAGTGGCTTCAAATAAAAAGACAAGCTGCGACAGTTGCACCATCAATAACAAATATTGTGAAGAAGACAAGCCAGGTGATTATTATTCTGCAGATATAGCAATTGACAAATTTGAAGTGTCGCAAGACCTAACATAACGCCACTTAATATTAGATGCCACAGTAAGTAATTTGGGAGATGACGATGCACACGAGGCAAAGCTGGTAATTCTTTTGCCTCTTAATGTTTGCAAAATAACAGTATTGCCTGTTGATGGCAGGGTAGAAAGCTATAAACAATGCGGTGGCGAAATTGAATTTTGCCTTGGCTACATGGGAAGAGATACTGCCAGTAATAATCGCAATATTAAAATAATGGTCGACACTGCAATGCTGCCTGAATTAGTAAGGCATGAATCATTTGCCGGTTTTGTATATAGTTCTACACCCGACCCTTGTCCACTAAATAATTACAGGGCATGGGTAAATACTGCTGCACTATGCGATACTAAGGCTCCGGTAAAAAAAGGATTTTAGGTTAAAAAATTTACACCTTTTAAAAGGCGTAAACTTTATCCCAACCAGGAACTATACAAGAAAACGGGAGCAGCCGAAAACCTGATAAACAGAGTAGGCAAATTAAAAATTAAATAAAATGGCAAGTTTTGAATTGATAACACCAAGCTCAGAAATTCTTGCAATACATGCGGCGTTGTTGCCCATAGGAGCAAAAGGGAAAGTAATTATTTTAGGAGGAGATGAACACAACTCTGCACAGGCAGGAAGGGATAGCAGCCCGGCAGACCCTGCACAGGTTGATAATACCAGGGTTTATGATGTTGATACAAAAACAATATCTGGTTCTACTTCGCCAACTACGGATGTATTCTGCAGTGGCCATGCCTTTTTGGGAGATGGAAGGTTGGTAATAGGCGGCGGCACAGAATCATGGGAGGAAGGCCAGGGGCCCGGTGGTGGCCATGTGCATGGTTTGGGAAGTTTTGGTGGCCACCAGGCCTGTTGGGTTTATAACTATTTGCAAAACACATGGGAGCGAATTGCAGATTTCAATTTTGATGGAGCACTTGGTAAAACCGGAGGTGGCAGATGGTATCCCACACTTGTTACCCTTTCCAATGGCGATTTAATTGCATTTTCAGGCCATCCAAGCCGAAGAAGCGATCATTGGCACAATAACAATATACCGGAGCGGTACAGCCAGGCATCAAAAAAATGGGATTGGATAAAACCAACCGCAGATGAAATTACTTTTTATCCACGTATTCATTTAATAAAAGGCGGGCTGCTTTTCATCTGTGCTGTGGAAGATGGCACCAGCCGTTTTTATAACCCATCAACTGGCGATTTTGAAGGATCTTCCACTGCTTCACCTGGCGGTATTTATGATGGATGGGATAATACATCTGTAATGCTGCCATTACTGCCCAATGAAGATTACCGGGCAAGAATACTAATGAGCGATGGAATTAATCCATTAAAAATTGACCTGGGTGCAGCATCTCCTTCATGGCAAAATGCAGGAGCAAGAACAGGTGCCGCTGCAGGAAGAATACGCAAATGGGGCATTTCCACCATTTTGCCCGACGGAAAAATTGTAGTTTTTGGAGGCGTTGATAATTCTAATGCAGATGCAACAAAAGTTTTAGAGCCCGAAGTATATGATCCCGGTATTGACTGGAATACGGGCACCTATTCCGCCCCCGAAACCTGGGAGTCGCAGCCTGCAGATCCCAATGGTGTTGCAAGGAATTATCACTCTACCAATCTGTTGCTTCCTGACGGAAGTTTATTTACCGCAGGTTCCAGTCATGATGCAAACTCAGGCGACCCAGCTACAACTGGTGAGATGCGAATGGTAATTTTTAAACCTGATTATTTTGATAACCCTGCAAGGCCAGACCTGGATTCAACAGCCCTCAGCACATCTTACGCAAAACAAATAAGGATTGAAACACCACAGGCAAATAGCATTCAGCGTGTGGCACTCATCCGTAATGGCTCCAGTACACATGCCTTTAATCCAGATCAGCGTTATGTAGGGCTCAATTTTGATCATCTTGATAACAACACACTTATTGCCACCATTCCTAATGACTCATCAGTTTTGCCCCCCGGTTACTATATGCTATGGATCATTGACAATAACGGTTTTCCATGCAAGTTGGCAAAATTCATCAGGGTTGCTTTTCAAAACAGTGAAATAATTACAGACCGGAGTACATTTTCTGTGTTGGAAGTAGATGCATCACTTACTGCAGGCGATGCTCTTTTTCAACGTGCCTTTTATGTAGTCTATGATGGATTCATTCCATCCGAACTGGGGAACTTTATCACACCTCCATCTGTAAGTTTTAATTTTTCCGGCGGTGTACCAGTACCAGCCATGTCAGCAGAGTTGGCCGATATAGAATATGAAGACCCAACGCTTGCGGCAGAAATACCACAAAAAGTGACATTTATATTTGACGTTAAATTTACAAACAACAGTTCTTTTAATTTTCCTGATGCCACCCGTGATGTATTAATCACTGCTACGCTTTTTCAAAATACAGCTAATGCCGTAATTAATTTTATTAAAGCCCCTAATCCATACATGGTTGATGGAACACAATCCTGGCTTAGTGTTGACCTCAGGGTATTTCAGATTAAACAAGGACAGGTAAAATCTACTGTTGCACAGGGAGCATCGGGCAATGATTTTATAAGGGATTTACTGGCAAGATTTAATGTACTTCCTGATAACGACTATCATCCTTTTAAGAACATCACCATCGATCAGGAAGACAGCAGGCTTGAATTATCTGAGACATTGGGCGGCACAAGTGTTTTTAATTATGCCATTGCCAAAGTAAGGTACAAAGCTCCTGTACCCACGCTTCCTCCACCAGATGCAAATGATGCCAATGGTGTAAAAGTTTTTTTCCGTCTGTTTAATACTGCCGGCACTGCAATGAATTACAATCCTGCCACTACCTACAGAAGAGCAGGAACAGGTGCCGGTACCATTTCATTAATTGGCAAAGAAGGCGGTGCTATCAGTTCTATTCCTTTTTTTGCTGCACCAAGGGTAAATTACTCCGCTGTATCAATGGAAACACAAGCTGATGATATAAATAAGCAGCCAATCAGGGCCAAGGGAAATACAGAGTCTGTTGCTTATTTTGGATGCTGGCTTGATATCAACAGGGATGGCAATAAATTATTCCCCCTTAATCCTGCAGATGATGGGCCGTTTCCTTCAGCAGGGAAAAAATCAATACAGGAATTAATACGTGGAATACATCAATGCCTTGTTGCAGAAGTATATTTTGAAGGCGATCCCACACCAATAAATGCAACACCAGGGTCAAGCGATAATTTATCACAGCGAAACCTTGCCATAGTTGCATCAGACAATCCTGGAAACCAGGCTACACACACAGTTCAGCATACATTTGAAATAAAGCCTTCCTCTTATAGAACATTCCCCGCTATTGCCCTCAATCAGGTAGAAGCATTCAATCATTTTGCAATGAACCATGTGAACCATAATAATCCAAAAGAAAAAAATGGCCCTGATATTTTACTTATTCACTGGAATAACCTTCCTAAAGAAAGCAAGATAATTTTTTATACACCTGATATAAAAGCAGATGACATCCTTGCTCTTGAAGCATACACACGCCTGTCTGGTACAAGGATTAAAAAAGAAGATGAACATACTTGCAGTTTCCTGGCAGCAGATATTAATTACATTCCCATTCCCGGCGGTTTTGAAAAAAATATTCCCGGGCTGCTAACGGTTGAATTGCCACCTACAGTTGTGAAGGGTCAATTGTTTAAAATACTTGTTCAGCAGGCAAGGTATTACAGGAATAACAGAAGGATTATTGGAAGTTTCCAGGTAAACATACCTGTAACAACGGCGGCATTAATGTTACCAGGCGAAATGAGAAACCTTGCGGTACTGAAACATATTCATAATTCAATTCCTGCAACAGATTCCTGGTATAAAATATTCAACAGGTACCTGAAAGGATTGTCAGACAAAGTGGATGGGCTTGGCGGCGATTCAACCAATGTTCCTGCTTCTCCAAATGATAAGTGGATGGGTGATGGAACACAAGTACCTGTATTGCCTGGCATACCTAATAATTTAGATGAGGTAGCAGGTGATATAAAAGATGCTATCAACTGTATTGGTAAACATGCAGAAAACATTTGCTGTATAAAAGTGAAAAAAATAACACTGGATATTCATTTTAAAGACAGGGATTGTTGTTGAAAAATGCAATAAAGACTCCAATAAGGTGGCAAACAAATGCAAACAAATCTTAAACCAAAAACCCCACTCTCTCAAGTGGGGTTTTCTTTATCATCAATAAATCACAATTATTAATAACGGTAATGCTCAGCCTTAAACGGACCTTCTTTAGGTATGCCCAAATAAGCAGCCTGCTCTGTAGTCAACTCATCCAATTCAACACCAATTTTTGCAAGGTGCAAACGGGCAACTTTTTCATCCAAATGTTTAGGAAGAACGTACACTTTGTTTTCGTATTTGCCTGTGGTTTGTCCACAATTCAATTTGAGCCAAAGTCTGGTTGCTGAATGAATTACTCATTACAAAATGAGGGTGGCCTGTTGCACAACCTAAGTTTACCAAACGGCCTTCAGCCAGGATGATCACATCTTTACCTTCGATATTGTAAATATCAACCTGTGGTTTGATGGTATCTTTTGTATGACCGTAGTTTGTGTTTAACCATGCCATGTCAATTTCAATATCAAAGTGGCCGATGTTACAAACAATCGCTTTGTCTTTCATCAAGCGGAAATGTTTTTCAGTGATCAGATCACGGCAACCAGAAGCAGTAACAATGATGTCAGCTTCCTGTAACAGCTTTGATCATTGGCTTTACTTCAAATCCATCCATAGCGGCCTGCAATGCACAGATCGGATCAATTTCAGTAACGATTACACGACAACCAGCACCTTTTAAAGAAGCAGCAGAACCTTTACCAACATCACCATAAGCACCAACAACAGCAACTTTACCAGCCATCATTACATCTGTAGCACGGCGGATAGAATCCACCAAAGATTCTTTACAACCATATTTGTTATCAAATTTAGATTTGGTAACAGAATCATTTACGTTGATTGCAGGCATTGGTAATGTACCGGCTGCCATTCTTTCATACAAACGGTGAACACCAGTTGTAGTTTCTTCTGATAAACCTTTAATGTTTGCAATCAGCTCAGGGTATTTATCAAAAACGATGTTGGTTAAATCACCACCATCATCCAAAATCATATTCAAAGGTTTGTCTGCACCACCAAAGAACAATGTTTGTTCAATACACCAGTCAGCTTCTTCCTGTGTTTGCCTTTCCATGCATATACACCAATACCGGCAGCAGCAATAGCAGCAGCAGCCTGGTCTTGTGTAGAGAATATATTACAAGAGCTCCATTTTACTTCTGCACCTAATGCAATCAAAGTTTCAATTAACACAGCCGTTTGAATGGTCATGTGCAGGCAACCTGCAATTCTTGCACCTTTCAATGGTTGGCTTGGGCCAAACTCTGCACGGATGCTCATTAAGCCCGGCATTTCTGCTTCGGCTAATTTAATTTCTTTACGGCCCCATGCGGCGAGGCTCATGTCTGCAACCTTATATTTAAGGTTGAAATCGATGGAGGAATTTGTGATTGTTGACATTTTATTTTTGTTTAGGACACAAATGTACAATTCATAGGATAATATTCTAAGGATTTATATAAATTTGGGAGATAATACCGTTATTAAATTATTAACAGGATAAAACCACTTTTTACACATGGCAAAAGCAACTAAAACAGAACAATCCGCTACCAGCACTATTTCATTGGATGCAAAAGACATTTCCATACTGGCACTGCTGCAGCAAAATGCAAGGATGACGGTAAAAGAAATTGCAGATAAAATTCACCTGAGCACTACGCCTGTACATGAACGCATTAAGCGGATGGAAGCCAGCGGTGTAATAAAACAATATGCCACGTTGGTTGATCCTGCAAAAGTGAAGAAAGGATTGATGGCCATTTGTTATGTATCGCTTAAAGGAGCACAACAAAACTGCCGGTACTAAATTTATTAAAGCCATTAATGCTATGACGGAAGTAATAGAGTGTTATAATATTAGCGGCGAATTTGATTTTATGCTGAAAGTTGTTAGTGAAGACATGAATGCATACCACGATTTTCATGTAAATAAACTAAGCCAGGTGGAAAACATGGGCCATGTGCAGAGTGTGTTTGTTATAGGGGTGATAAAACAAACGCATCAATTAGTTTGGTAACCGATCAAATAAGAAAAACAATTTTTTAATGCAGTAATAATTTTCGTCTCTTACGTGGCGGTGAGTATTAAATTATCACTATGCCAAAAAAATATTGTTGAAACATTGATGTATTTGAAATAATCTTTGTTTATTTGCATTAACAAACTCCGCAAATATCCTTCGAACATTTCCCTAAAACCATCTCCTAAGGAATACAGTATTAAATAATTCCCCGCAATTAAAGCGGTAAAACCTGTATTGGGATGTTGTTCAATTCATTTCATTTCGTATTCTTTTTTATAGTGGTTACCGCTGTTTACTTTGCTATCCCATATACTAAAAGATGGATGTGGCTGCTGGCGGCAAGCTGCTATTTTTATATGGCCTTTATCCCGGTCTATATTCTGATACTGGCTTTTACTATCGTTATAGATTATTTCGCCGGTATTTTTATTGAACGGTCAGCAGGAAAAAGAAGGAAGTCTTTATTAGTGATAAGCATTATTGCTAATATTGGAATTCTTTGTTTTTTTAAATACTTCAATTTCTTTAATGACAATGTAAGTGCTTTGCTGGGTATCGTAGAGTTTCAAAACCCGGTTAGTAATTTATCCATCCTGCTTCCTATTGGCCTGTCCTTTCATACTTTCCAGGCAATGAGTTATACTATAGAAGTATATCGTGGCAACCAGAAAGCAGAAAAGCATTTCGGTATTTATGCATTGTATGTAATGTTCTACCCACAGTTAGTGGCAGGCCCTATTGAGCGTCCGCAAAACCTTTTAAAGCAGTTCAGGCAAAAGCATGACTTTGACAGCAACAGGGTATTCTCCGGTTTAAAGCAAATATTGTGGGGTTTGTTTAAGAAAATTGTGGTGGCAGACAGGCTTGGTGTTTTTGTTGACAATGCATATAACTATCATGACCAGCAAAGTGGCGTGGCACTGGCACTGGCTACTGTATTTTTTTCCTTCCAGATCTATTGTGACTTTTCGGGTTATACAGATATCGCCATTGGTTCAGCAAGGGTAATGGGTTTTGATCTGATGAAAAATTTTAACCGGCCCAACTTTTCAATGAACACGGCAGAGTTTTGGAAACGATGGCATATATCACTCTCTACATGGTTTAAAGATTACCTGTACTTTCCATTAGGAGGCAACAGGGTAGCTATACCCAGGCGTTATGTTAACCTGATGATCGTATTTCTTATAAGCGGTTTTTGGCATGGTGCCAACTGGACCTTTGTTATCTGGGGTGGCATTAACGGGCTGTTTCTTGTATTTGGCTTACTATTCAAAAAACAATCCACTGCTTTTTGGAAATGGACTGGACTACAGCGATTTCCGGTAATATATGCTGCCATACATATCAGTATCACATTTTTACTCATCAGCTTTTCCCGTATTTTTTTCCGTTCACAATCGGTGGAACAGGCATTTGCAATTATTAAAAGAGTATTCAGTTTCAGTGGCTCGTTGTTAAATGAGAGCATTACCACGTTGGCATATTGCTTTTTTGCGATTGCATTTTTGATAGCCGTAGAAATGCGGCAGGAATTTAAAATACCGTTGCCTTCGCTGGGTGTCCGTAAAAATTATTGGTTACGAAACGCATACTATGCATTGTTAGTGATATTGATCCTGCTTGTGGGTGTATATGATGGCGGGCAGTTTATTTATTTCCAGTTTTAATACCTGAATCATGAAAAAGATCTTACACAGCAACAGTTACCAGGGTTTTCTATTTAAGGTTTTGATATTTATTGCTTTTGTTGCTATAGCTGATTTTTCCATTGGAAAATTGCTTCAGAAAAAGTATTTCAACCAAAGCCAGGGTGAGGATGCTCTTACTACTTACGCTGTTAAAGAGGTGAAGACGCAAATGCTTGTGTTTGGTTCATCAAGGGCTGTAAATATTTTTGATCCCTCGGTTTTGGAAAACGAAACCGGCCTTTCCTGTTTTAATGCCGGAAGGGTAGGGCAATCTATATTTTATCATTATGCTGTTTTAAAATCAACATTAAAAAGATATTCGCCGGAAGTGGTAATCCTGAGTCTTGATGCATGGGATTTTGCAAAAGATGAAAGAGATTATGACCGTATTTCCAGTTTGCTTCCGTATTATAACAACTGCACCGAAGTAAGAGATATTGTACACCTGCGTGGGCCTTTTGAAAAATTAAAAATGGTTTCCTCTATTTATCCTTACAATTCATTGTTACTGCCGATAATAAAAGGAAACAGGAAAGATGCTGCTTGGGAAAAAAAGTTTGCTAATGGTTTTGTAAGCCTTAACAGGGTTTTTCCTGGCCCTGTTCAAACAATTAACTATAATGCTACAACAAAAGAACTGGATATAGTAAAAGTGAATACCTACATCTCATTTATAAATGAATGTAAGTCGAGAGGTATAGCGCTTTATATTGTATGCCCTCCCTATATGGTAAATCCCGTGGGAAAAAATCTTTCTTTAACAAAAGCAGAACAAATAGCAAAACAATACAACGTGCCTTATTTTGATTTTGCCCATGACAATAATTTTATAAAGCAACGTCAACTATTTGCCGATTTCAGGCATCTTAATTTGCAGGGTTCACAAGAATTCAGCAGGATCATTTCAAAAAAAATAGGTGCCAAACAACCAGGAGATGTAAGTATGTATCAGTAATAAACGCTGTGCAGATTATTATATTCACCACCTTATCTCCATCACATAATCGTTCATGTAAAATCCATTGCCAATATCAATGTCTTCTTCGGCAATAATTTTGAAACCAATTTTTTGATAAAACTGAAGTGCTTTGTTGTTGCGGTTTACATTCAGTTGCAATGAAGTGGCCGGTGCAATATCTTTTTGGATATAACTTATCAATTGCTTACCAATACCTTTTCCCTGCTGGTTTGGCAGGATGTAAATTTTGTGCAGTTTATAAACAGCAGTATTGTTTTCTTTGGCTGAATAAGATGCAAATGCAACAGGCTTTTCGTCATCATACACAACAATAAAACGGTGGCCTTTTGCTATTTGTTTTTGTAAAGATGAAGTGCTGTAGATAAGCTCCATCATATAATCTACCTGCTGTGCTGTGATAAGTTCGCTGTAGGTAGCCGGCCAGATGATATTGGCCAGGTTTTTAATGACTGGCACTGCCTCTGCGCCAACTTTTCTCACAGCAATCATCTGTAGTTATTGAATAGTGATCTTTAAATCGGGGGCAAAAAAGCGGTGGCCTTTTCCATCGCTTACAATGATGTCGAAGAAATAGAGTTCTTCACCCTTTTGCAATTGTTCCTGTATGCTGGTCTTCCATATCCCGCTAATGGGAGTTTCTGTAAATCGCTGTGCCACCAGGTCGGTAGTGGGTGTTACAACACCTGTTTCTTCATCTTCTTTTACGGCCAGCCTTTTATATGCCAACTGGTAAGAAGAAATGGCGTAGCTATTATTCTGGGCATCCACAATCCTTAATGGAAGCGTAATAATTTGTTTTCCCACTTCTGCATGGCAAACAACATTGCTGCCCGTAAATTTTGCCAGGTAAGTTTTCACCTTTGGGGGAATAAATTTTTTAATTGGAACTGCGGCGGCTGGTTTTGTATTAGCAGGCTTAGGTTTTACCTGTGCCGAAACTGCCAAAGTAAAAAGTAAAAAGGGGATAAGTACCAGTTTATTCATAATGGCCATATTAGCGTTAACGAAATTAAGCCGGTTTTAGTATTGGTAAAAGTTAATAGTTAATGGTTAATAGGAAATATTAAATCTTACATATTAAATACTCAGTGCTGACAAACTTTCTTCTATTGTTTTTATCCTTGCCTCAGCATCTGCTTTTTTCTTTTCTTCCAAAGCAATTACTTCAGGTTTTGCGTTTTGAACAAAGCGTTCGTTGCCCAACTTTTTCATAACTGATTGCAGGAAGCCTTTTTGGTGTTCCAGGTCTTTCAACAGGTCAGTTTTTAAAGTAGCATTATCTAATTGTTTTTCTGACTCAATGTAAAATTTATCTTTTTCTACAGCCACCACAATTGTATTGGCAACTGGCTGCATTTACATAAGTTACAGATGCTGCATTTACCTGTTTTAATAAAATCTTTTCAATTGATTTGTAGTTACTTACAACAGCTGTCTCAATATGTAAGTTTTATTTCTTCCTTTGGCTTTAATTGGTTCTTATTTCTTGCATCTCTCAGGTTGGATATTACATTTTTAAGCAACTGGCCCTGTTGCAAAATACCTTTATCAGCAGTTGCTATAGCGCCATATTGCGCCACACACAGATCAACTTTTTGTTCTTTTAGATGGTGATAAATTTCTTCTGTAATAAACGGCATAAATGGGTGCAACAACTGCATCAGCTCTTCAAAGAATACAACAGTTTTATTATACACTGCTGCTATCAATCGGTTGATCAAATCCAGGTTTCACCCATTCAAATACCAGCTACAGAAATCATCCCATATTAAAGAGTAAATAGCCTTCAATGCTTCGCTGAGCCGGAATTGTTTCATCAATTGCTCCACCTCAGTTTTTACTTCATTCAGCCTGTTGGAGAACCAATCTAAAGCAAAATCGTTGTTCGTTGTTTGTTGGCCGTTGATCGAAACTTTCGCTTCCCACATCTTAATTAACTTCAACGCATTCCACAATTTATTATTGAAATTTCTTCCCTGTTCCAATGCAGCTTCATCAAACATCAAATCGTTACCAGCAGGAGAAGATACCATAATTCCAAAACGCACTGCATCGGCGCCGTAAGTATCAATCAAACCCAACAAGTCAGGAGAGTTGCCCAATTGCTTGCTCATCTTTCTTCCCTGCTTATCCCTTACCATGCCGGTGAAGTACACATCTTTAAACGGAGGCTTGCTTTCATATTCATAACCAGCCATGATCATTCTTGCCACCCAAAAGAAAATAATATCCTGCCCTGTTACCAAAGTGGTGGAAGGGTAGTAGTAAGCTGCTTCTTTATTGCCGGGATTGCTGATGCTTTAAATACTTCCATTGGCCATAGCCAACTGGAAAACCAGGTGTCTAATACATCTTCGTCCTGGGTAAGTTGAGTTCTCAGTAGTTGGTTGCTTGCCGTATTTATATTCATATTGTAAAGCTGCTTCTTCCCTTGTTGCAGCTACTACATAATTTCCTTCTGCATCATACCACGCCGGTATTCTTTGTCCCCACCAAAGCTGGCGGCTTATACACCAGTCTTTGATATTCTCCAGCCAGTGTTTGTAAGTATTTTTTGTTTTGGAAGGATGAAAAGCAATAGTATCATCCATTACAGATTGCAGCACTTGCGGGTTCTTTTCCAAAAACTGCTTCATGTCAATAAACCACTGCATACTCAGTTTACTTTCAATCACAGCACCGGTTCTTTCACTGGTGCCAACCTGCCCTTTATATTCTTCGGTCTTTTCAATTTGCCCAAGCGCCGCAATATCCTCCACTATCTTTTTTCTCAATGCAAAACGGTCAACACCATTGTAACTCATCACCAGTTCAGATGGGTTATCTTCCATTAATTCTTCTGTGGTAAACTTGCCTGTTATATCCAATGTATCAATTGCTTTCAGGTTATGTTTGATACCAAGCATGTTATCGTTCTTATCATGCGCCGGTGTGATCTTTAATGCGCCGGTACCAAATTCTGTTGTTACATATTCATCTGCAATAATGGGTATCTTCCTGTTGATGATGGGCACAATTACTTCTTTGCCAACAAAATTTGTATAGCGTTCATCAGTTGGGTTTACACAAATAGCAACATCACCCAAAATTGTTTCCGGGCGTGTGGTGGCAACAGTTATGCTACCTGTACCATCTGCAAATTTGTAGCTTACATAATACAGCTTGCTGTCTATATCTTTAAATATTACTTCTTCATCGCTTAATGCAGTAAGGCTTACAGGATCCCAGTTTACCATCCGCTTGCCACGATAAATAAGCCCTTTTTTATACAAGTCAATAAATACTTTTATTACGCTTTTGTAATAATCATCATCCATGGTGAAGGATGTCCTGTTCCAATCTAAACTGCAACCCAGCTTTTTCAACTGCTGCAAAATAATACCGCCATATTTTTCTTTCCACTCCCATGCATAGCCCAAAAACTCATCTCTTGTTAACGATGATTTTGCAATGCCTCTTTCTCTTAACATACCAACCACTTTTGCCTCTGTGGCAATACTGGCATGGTCGGTACCCGGCACCCAGCAGGCATTTTTTCCCTGCATTCTTGCCCGGCGGATGAGTATATCCTGTATGGTATTATTTAAGCAATGCCCCATGTGCAGCACACCGGTTACGTTTGGTGGAGGTATCACAATTGTATAAGGCTCCCTTTCATCAGGTGTACTTTTGAAATATCCTTTATCCAGCCAGTGCTGGTACCATTTGGCATCTGTTTCGTTGGGAAGATAGTTTTTACTCAGTTCCATTGCTTTATACATCTGTACTGCCGGGTTAGGGGCAATTTTCGTTTTTAATAATGTGCAAATGTACGGATTGAAGCTGCGATTTTTAGCAGTAAAAACAAATGCCCATTGTTCAATACAATGGGCATTTTAAAACAAAAAATATTTTCCTATTGCTGTATCAGCATACTTCCAATTACCCTGAATTTTTTTCCTGCCATTACCGTCAGTTTGGCTCCAGGAGCAAGCACCTGCGGTATATTCAAGAGGCTTTCAGTGCTGCCGGTTGGGCTTACTACAATTTCGGAACAGGAGAGCAATTTTGCCGGCGGCATTTTTCCGTTCAGCCAGTTGGCTGCTACATTCCAGTTACCACTTCCTGTAAATGTATAAACAGGAAGCGCTATGTTAACACCAAATTTATTACTCATTACATTTTGAGAAACAGTGCAAATTGAACCGGTGGTCATCCGGCAACGTATAGTGTCGTTTTGTAAAAGGTTTGTTACTGTATAGGTTTGGTTTATGGCTCCATTAATGTCAATGTTGTTTTTTATCCATTGGTAAGAAGGTCCTGCGCCAGTGCTGTTAGGTGTAGCTGTAAAAGTAACCGTGGAACCTGAACACTGAGGATTATCGCCTGTGGTAATATCAACAGATAAAGATGGTGGATTTGCAGAATTCACAGACATCTTTACTGGATTAGATATCATTTCATTTAACTCATTGGTGCCAAATATAAAGTTTGGCCTTACATTATTTATTGCAGAAACTGTGGTTTCCGTACAGGCACCTGCACCTTCCGGATTATCCCGCCTGTAATAGGCTGTTGAAATAAAAGAGGTGGATGTAACATAAGTTTGATAACTGGCATTGCCAAATACGCCATTGGCAAAGCAGATCTCAATTATAATATTTGACAGTCCATCCCAATTAAAGGGCTGGTTAAAATAATGTGTATTGATCGCATTGATGCTAGGGATGTAGTTAACGGGGCCATACACTGTTGCAAAAGAAGCTGTTTCAAAACTATTGGTTAATTCATTAACACCGGTTGATGCCATTTTAATAGTATATCCTATTAATGAAAATGGATCGCCTACAGCACCAGCTGTTCTAAAGCCGACAGATGAAATATTGCCTGCAGATATCCCTAATGCGGTTAACTCCTGTGCCCTTATCAGGTATTGTTGCCTGCCATTACCATAATAGGTGGGATAAGCTGCTCCCAATACAGAATTAGTGCTGTTGGTGGTAGTACCAGTGCCCAGTGTATATTTTACAGGGCATACAGGCATTGAATTAATATGACAGGTAACAGTTTGGCCGTTAGTTAGCGTTGTTGCACTAAAAGTATCACTATTACTTCCCACATTTACACCATCTACTTTCCATTGATAAGAAATGTTGGTGGCGCTTTGGGTAGTTGCTTTAAATGCGATGGTATCACCCAGGCATTGGGGGTTTGCTCCCTGTACAATGGCTACAGAAACTGAACGGGGAAGGCCGGCAGGTGTAACATTTATGGTGATAGCGTTGGATGTATCCAGGGGGTTTTGAATGCAGGAAATGGACGACGTTATCACACATGTTACCACCTGTTCATTAGTAAATGACGAACTGATGTAAGTTGAACTGTTACTGCCAACACTTACCCCATTCACTTTCCATTGATAGGTTGGTGCTGCACCACCATACGAGGAAGTGGCTGTAAATGTAATGGGTGTACCTGAACAAGAAGGATTTGAACCGCTTGATATTGCAATTGACACATCAGCTTTTGCGGTAGCAGGAATTAAATTGGTGATATAAGGTTGTGAAGTGCTGGTAAATGTTCCGCAGGTAGATGAAACTGTATAAGTACCTGCTTCCTTTACCACAATGGAGCGGCTGGTGTCGCCTGTTGACCATAAATAATTCAATGCTTCACCAGCGGTTAAAATTATACTGTCGCCCTGGCATATTTCAGCATTGGAGTTTGCAGTTATGGTTTGCGGCGGGTTTTGCATTGTGAGTGTTATGGGAACTACCGCAACGTTATTTGTTTCATCACTTTCTAAAAAAATATTATTAGGGTCGGTAATAGAAACAATATAATAATTCCCATTGCAAACATTATCCAGCAGTATTGGTTCGTTAAGGCTACGGCTATATATATCATACTTGCCCGGAAATATACCCTGGTTCTGGCCACAACCACTTTGAAAACCAAAATTGTAATTAGGGAAACTGGTAATGTTATTCCCATTATTGTCAACACATATTCCAGCCCTGTTAGGGCAGCTTGCCAGGTTGATAAGGCAATAACTTTGTTTTACACTGGTGCCTATAATTGGCCAGTTGCGTGGGTCGGGGTCTGCTGTAGCAGTACGTAAAGTAAAATCTGCCCAGTGATCCACATGTAAGTGGCCATGTGAAGGATGAAAAGTCATTTGTCCTGCAGCCCTGTCATAAAAACCAAGTGTATCAGTACCAGGTAATTTTCTATAGATACGCTGCCTGATAGGATGTTTCAAATCATTGCCACCCGGGCACACAGAATCGCAGGATACAGGCACACCATTACAAAAGCAGGAATCAATACCAAATATTTCCAATGGGCCATAGCCGATATTAGGAGTAGAATTGCCCACTTCTATCCTCCCTGGAGTCTCTACCCAACTGGTTTGTATTTCCAATGCAGAAGCAGTTACATCCGGCAGCAGTTCACAACCAGATGCGCCGCCTGGGCACAGCAATCCACTCTTGATAAACGGGCCCTGTGGCCCAAGGTTGCTTCCGCCCAGGCCATTGCCCTGCGGAGGATCATTGCTAAAAGTGAGGCTGGTAAAACGTATGGAACCTGTATCGGGGCTGTTGTCAAATGAAATCAGCAACCAGGTGCCATTAGGATTAACACCGCTATTGAAATTGCTTAAATTTCCTGTGGGCAAAAATGTGCCTGTATAAGGAGGCGTGCCAGCCTGGAACGGAACTCCGTCCATACCTACACAAGTGCCGATGAAATTTTCTCCTGCAGCACCCTGGCCTTCCACCAATATCACAGAGTTTCCGTTAGGTGCAACAAGGATAAGGTTGAGGTTTGTTTTATCTGTATGCCTTACCTCAAAACAAACTTTTGACAGGCCAAAATCCTGGTTGATCGAGTTGGGAAGGCCTGACACAGGAATGTAAAGGGTGTCCATAATGTTGGACATAATTGGCGAATACCCGTTCCAGCTAAACGTTTGGGCTTTGGATAGTAAACAGCAAAAGAGTAACGCAAAAGTAAAAATCTTCTTCATCAGTTATTAATAATTTTGGTATTCAACGGTAATAATAAGGGAGGTGTCAGCCAGCAAAGTGTACCGGAAAACAGTGTATAAAGTAAAGGTTTTTTTCTTACATAAATATACACATACCTAAATGTTAGATGCTGTTTGGCATTTTATTGCTGCCTGTAAAAATCAGCTAAGGTTTGGTACCTTTTATTAGAGAGTTTATGCAGGCAACTGCATTTTTCATTAATTCAACACTTCGTACAATACCATTTCGCCGGATTTATTTTTCAGGCTTGCGGAACCAATTTTGCTGCAGTTAAAAGATTGCTTTACTTTTTCGTAGCAAGCTTCGTTAATGACTACCTGGTTGATACCGGCAGCGCTTTGCAAACGTTGTGCTGTGTTTACAGTGTCGCCAATAACGGTATAGTCGAGCCGCTTTAATGTGGCAGAGCCAATATTTCCCGAGATCATTTCGCCGCTGTTGATACCAATGGATACTTTTGGGGTAAACTCATGTTCACTTGGCAGTGTATCAATTTTATTACGGATAGCAAGGCTGGCATCAATGGCCCTGTCTAAATGATACTCGCCTTTAAAAACTGCCATTACACAATCGCCAATAAATTTATCAACAATACCACCCTGGGCAATGATCTCTTTCACCATCACATCAAAATACTGGTTCAGCATTTTTACAACAGTATCGGGGCTTTCTTTTTCACTGATGGAAGTAAAACTGCAGATGTCAATAAAGGCCACGGTAGCTTCCAGTGTTTCATTTTCCATTAAGGAACTTTCGTATTCCCTGGTGCCCATAAAGCTCAGCACATTTTCATCCACATACATCCGCAGGATATTATTTTCCTTGATGGCTTGTAGTGTTTTTTTCATCTGTATCACATGCTGAATGGTTTTTTGCATGGTCAGTTCAAGGTCTTCAAAATTTACCGGCTTGGTTACAAAGTCAAAAGCGCCACGGTTCATGGCAGTGCGTATATTTTCCATATCGCCGTACGCAGATACCATTACGGTTTTAGTAAGCGGTGATGTTTCATTCAGTTTGGTCAAGCAGGGTAAGGCCATCCATTTCGGGCATATTAATATCGCTTAGTACAATCGCAATATCAGGATGTTGCTGCATTTTATCCAAAGCATCGTTGCCATTGATGGCAAATACAAATTCATATTGCTGTTCCCTTATCTTTTGCCTGAACTTCTGGCGGATGAGTGTTTCCAGGTCGGCTTCATCATCGGCCACTAAAATCTTGGTCATGCTGTAATTGTTTTCAATTTTTCTTTAAGCGCTGTAAAATCAACCGGTTTGGTTAAAAAATCATCGGCACCCAGCTTCATGGCCTGCTGGTAATTTTCATCATCGCCATATGCGGTAATCATCATTACCACGGGTGGGGGAGCTTCATATTTTTGTTTGATGTGCTGCAGCAATTGCAGTCCGCTCATGCCCGGCATATTGATATCACTCAGTATGAGTACTGCTTCATGGTCGTGTGATTTCATGTACTCCAATGCTTCTTCGCCGCTGTTGGCAAAGGCAAACAGTTATTTCGCCACTCTTTATTTCTTTACGAAAACGTTGTTCAAAAAGTGTTTTTACATCGGTTTCGTCGTCAACTACTAAAATTTTCATTGCTTATTTTTATTTTGGTAAGACTAATAATAAATGTAGTTCCCTGTTCGTCTTTTGCCTCCTCCGGTGGCAAGGTTTCCACTTTTAATTCACCACCATGTGCCTTTACAATGTCATAGCTTAAAGATAAGCCCAATCCTGTTCCCTGACCGGTTGGTTTGGTGGTAAAGAAAGGCTGGAAGATTTTATCCATAGCGCTTTGCGGAATACCAGTGCCGTTATCTTTTACTGTTATTACAATATGTGCTTGTTTTATTTTCAGTCGCAACAGTAACCGTTGGTTCATACCCTTCAATCATCAGTTTCTTCTTTTCATTCACTGCATAAAAAGCATTATTGATCAAATTTAAAATCACCCTTCCAATATCCTGCGGCACAATATTTATTTTTTCAATACTGTTATCAAAATTGGTTTCAAATTTTGCATTGAATGTTTTGTCTTTTGCTCTCAGGCCATGATAGGAGAGACGAAGGTATTCATCACAAAGTGTATTAATATCAGTTAGTTCTTTTTGCCCACTGCTTGTTCTTGAATGTGCCAGCATTCCTTTTACAATATCACCGGCACGTTTGCCATGATGGTTTATTTTTTCTAAATTTTGTTTTAAATCATTGGCAATTTCTTTTGCATCTTGCAGTATTGCCACTTGCAATTTCTTCATTCATTTCATCCACCAGTTCTGTACTCACTTCACTAAAATTGTTTACGAAGTTCAAAGGGTTTTGAATTTCATGTGCAATGCCTGCCGTTAGTTCGCCAAGGCTTGCCATTTTTTCTGACTGAATAAGCTGGCTTTGCGACAGCTTTAAATCCTGCAGCGATTGTTTCAGTTCAAGCGTTCTTTCTTCCACTTTTTTTTCAAGCTCTGTATTTTGTTTTGAAATCAGTTCATTCCGTTCAATCTCTTTTTCTTTTGCCAGCCTTTCATTGTCTAAAGATTTTTGGGCGCTTTCTTTTTTCAGCATATTGAAACGCATAAATAAAAACCACGAAAAGAAAAGAACGAACCAAACTATACATACCAGTTGCATTAAGTCAATGGTTTTGTCTATCCAGTTTTTAAGGCCGGGCAGGATATTGAATGAATCTAGAAGAGAATTACTGGAGAATATTGTAATTATTGACCAGAGGAATATGATAGGCATACCACCAATCAAGACTTGTCTTGTAAATAAATCTTTCTTTGGGATATAAAGGACAAGTGTAATAAACAGTGCCTCCATACCTGTAATTTCAGCTACCAGGAATGCCGTATAGAGCGGTTTTTCGTATGGCGAAAGCAAAAATAGGTTTGCAAAAATCCTTGCCATCGTTATTAATCCGTAAATACAAAATATGCCTTTTAGGGCTTTGTCCCATTTGGGATAATGAACAGGCACTTTAAATGCCTGCCTGAAAAAAAGAAAAAGAAAAATAAAACTGAGCGCCCAACTGAATTGGGTAATAATAAGAAAATGGCGCAGGTCCTTGTATCCCCAGGTTAGCAGGCTGTACAAAACGTTCCGAAACCTGTGAACGGCGGTAAAAAGCACAAACATTGTAAAATACAGGAACATCCTTTCCCTGGAAACTGAATAAAAAAACGAATTAAAAAAAGCAGCAAAGAATAAAAAACCGATAAAAAAAACGCCCTGCAGGTCATCAATCGGAAACATGAAAAACTTGTTGTCAATTGTACCTGCATACACTTCCTTCAGCATCCTGTTTGTATTTGAAAAAGCTATATTGAACCCCATCCCGGTGTTGCGGCTGTAAGATGAATTTCCAATACGCTGGTATACTGTTATTTCTTCATTTGCCCTTAGGTTTACTTCCACATAGTTAGCAGCTTTAAAACCGTCTTTCTTTTCCCATTCACTAAAAAAACCGCTTTTCAAATGCTCCCATTTGCCATCCTGCCGCAGCAAATAAAAATCAACGGTTTCGTTTTGTGCATTTAATAAAAACGCCCATTCCTTTTCCATTTTATTTTTTAGCCGGTACCGGAACCAGTAGGCGTTAAAGATTGTATCTGTATGCGGCTGCAGTATACCGTTGTACTGAAATTTGCCTGCAAGGGGCAACTTGTTCACTTCATCAATTGTCCATCTGCCTTCTTTATCTTCAAGCACCTGGCGGTGTACAGTGTCAATTTCCTGGTTCAGTACGGAGTCTGACATTATTTCAAACACTGGCGGGAGGGCAACCTGTGCATATATATGCATGGAGGAAAAAAGAATGAACAAAACACTTGTTGTAACTTTTTTCATGTGCCGGCTTTTTTATGCAATGGGTAATGTAATAATAAACTCACTTCCTTCGCCTTCTTTCGTTTCCACCTTCAATTCACCACCATGTGCTTTTACAATATCATAACTTAATGATAATCCCAAACCAGTGCCCTGGCCTGTAGGTTTGGTGGTAAAGAAAGGCTGAAAAATTTTATCCAATATTTTTTGAGGGATGCCGTTGCCGTTATCTTTTACAGTGATCAACACCTTATCAGGCTCTTTTTTTGTACTTACAGAAACAGTGGGTTCGTAACTGTCACCCTGAGCCTGTCGAAGGGTCTTTTTTTCATTCACCACATAAAATGCATTGGTAATTAAATTCAGGATCACTCTTCCCATATCCTGCGGCACCATACTAATTTTTTCAATGCTCTTATCAAAGTGAGTTTCAAATTTTGCATTGAATGATTTGTCTTTTGCCCTAAGGCCATGATAGGAGAGCCGCAAATATTCATCACACAAAGCATTAATATCTGTAAACTCTTTTTGCCCGTTATTGCTTCTTGAATGTTGCAACATTCCTTTTACAATAGAGTCAGCCCTTTTGCCATGATGATTTATTTTTTGTTCGTTCGATTGAATGTCGGCTGCCAGTGCAATTACTTCTGCCATATTCCCTTTGCTTATTTCCTCCTTCATTTCAGCGATCAGCTCTGTATTTACTTCCGAAAAATTATTGATGAAGTTTAATGGGTTTTGTATTTCATGTGCTATGCCTGCTGTGAGCTCACCAAGGCTGGCCATTTTTTCACTTTGTATCAATTGTGTTTGGGTGGCTTTCAGTTCTTCAATTGATTGTTGTAACTGGCTTGTTCTTAATACCACTTTTTCTTCAAGCACTTTGTTTTCTTTTTGCAGCATTCTTGAGCGGAAAATGATATATGCCCTTAAGAGAGCCGCTGCCAGCAATGCAAGCAGCGTATAGGCCCACCAGCTTTTGTACCATGGTGGCGAAATGGTAAAACTAAATGTTCCCGGTTTGCCCCATTTGCCATTGATGCCTTTGCTGCATACTTTAAAAGTATATTCACCTGATGGCAGGTTTAAATAATTTTCAGTAACTGTATTGATTGTGGGTGCACTCCAGTTTTTATCAATGCCTTCAAGCAGGTAGGCGTACCATATAGTATCCTGCCTGCTAAGGCTTGCTTCGCCATATTGAAATTGCAGGTAATTTTTTTGATACGGAATTACAAGGTTGGCTGGCATGTTATAACCGCTATACACACTATCCCAGCTAAATACCTGCCGGTCGGCATAAGCTGCATTGTAAACAGTATCTTTTGAGCTACGGGCAAAGTACTGTGACTGGTTCATTACATTGATGCCTGCTACAAAAGTGCTGGCAGAATCTGCTGCCGGTTGAATGGTATTGAAAATAGTAATGCCATCATCTCCCCATAAGTATTCACCCTTACTGGTGATGCAATCAGTGGACCAGGAATTGGCTGTTTTGAGCAATCCTTCTGACCCTTTCAGTATTGATACCTTCCATGTGGTATCAGTCTTGCTGCCCGGCACAGGAGCGGTAATGATATTTATTTTATTATTAGTGCCTGCAATTACGCTGCCGTTGTATTCCAGCAGCGATATTATCCTATTGTTTGAAAGCCCCTGGCTGGTGGAAATACAGGAGAGCGTTTGTGCTTTTGTATCTGCCACATAAATGCCTTTGTAGGTTCCAATCCATATCCTGCCGTATGAATCTACCTGTAATATCTTGTTACTGGTGTCTTTAAGGCCGGGCTGATCATTTATATAACTAACGGTGCCGGTAGCCTGGTCAATTACATTTATTCCGTTTGTCCTGGTGGCCAGCCAATACCTGCCGTTCATATCCTGTCTTACGTCGAGGATGCCATCATCACTTAAACCATGTGCCTTATCCGTTTGAAGGATGATGTTGTTTGAGGAATCGTACATGGCAATTCCATTGCCCGGGCCGGTAAACCAGATATTGGCGTTTTGATCTTTGAATACCGAATACAGTGTATCTTTTTCAAAACCCTCTTTTTTGCCTGCCGTTAAAATTGTTTTGCGTACAGGATCAATAATATTAAAGCCGCCACTTGTAGCCACTATCATGCTTCCATTCGACTTTGTAAATGATTGTACAAAATTATGTACGAGCCCATTTGCCTGAGTGAGATGCCGCATAGCCCTTCTTTGAGGGTTTACAATTACAATCCCGTTTGGAGTGGCTACCCAAAGATTACCCAGTGCATCTTCCATTAAACTTACAATGTTAATATTCTCCAGCAGGTGAGTTGTTTTCCCATATTGTTCCACCATGTTCATTCCCCCGATGGTACCGATCCACATACGGTTCTGTTTATCTTCCACAATAGATGTAGCCACATCATGGCTCAGCCCATCTTTTGGGTTAATGTACCGGAGTGTGCCTTTGTTCACATCAATCAATTCAATACCTCCAACCGTGTTTCTCCATATTTGTCCTGTACTGTCAACTGTTAACCCAAGTGTATAAATAGATTTTAAGCCCTGTGGTTTATTATAATATTTTACGGTTCCGCTTTTGATGTCAACTATATCAAAGCCATCATTGCCGGCAAGCAGCACACTTCCTTTTTTATCTGTTGTAATAGCTGAAAGATTGTTACTGCTGAGGCCAGTTGTTTTATTCAGGTATTTTATTTTCCCGGCCTTTTGGTCAATGATATTGGCTCCTCCGGTATAAGTAGTGATCCATATCCGTTTATCATTATCCTGTAATATTTCAAATGCAAGAGAATCGGACAAACCGGTTTTGCGATCAAGATTTTTATACGTTTTTGTTACAGGGTCAACAATGCTTACCGCCTTCTCTTTAAAATTATATACCCATATATTGCCTTCGCTGTCGGTGGTCATTTTTCCAATGTTATTGCCAAGAGTATTTATTCTGGGTGAGGTGCTGAGGGTGCCCAGCTTTGTATTGATGGATGCAATTCCATTAAAGGAGACGAACCATATCGCACCATTCTTATCTTCTGTTATGCCAACGATCGGCACGCCGCCTGAGTTAGGAATAATTGTCTGAATATATTGCCCATCATACCGGAAAAGCCCTTCATTACCACCAATCCATAAAAAACCTTTACTGTCTTTATATACACAACCAATGAACTTTGCAGGCAATCCCTGGATCAGGCCAAGATCATAAATAGTAAGTGGATGATTTTTTGATGAGGTTGGCCGTAAGGCTTTAACAGTAACTGGTGGTGCCAACACGGTTGTTTTTAATTCTAATGGCTGAGAAGCTAAACCAGCAACGCTGAATACTGTATCCGGCAACTGGTCAAAATTAAACCGGCCTTCACCTGGTGCCGTTGCAAAAGGCCTGAAACCAGTGGAATCAAATGGCACTGATGGGAGTGCTTCAATATCAAGTTTTTTTATAAGAGGATTTATACCGCCTGTTTTAACCGTATCCCAGCTTAACTTTTGTGCCTTTGTAAAAACCAGCGGCACGGTTACCGGTGGGGCATACCCCAATTCCTGTTCAGGAAAAGGAATACTTTTGTTATGGTTACAGGATACAACAACTGACAACAAAAGAAAGATGACAGTTAAACGTAACAATGAATGGGTTGCTTTTATCATTTTATAATTTATTTAAGCCTGCTCTTTTACTAGTTTTGAAATAATAAATGTTGTTCCATCGCCCTCTATCGTTTTCACCTTCATCCCGATAGCTGTCGGAACGCCACCATGTGCTTTTACAATATCATAACCAAGCGATATACCTCCCGTTCCCTCGCCGTCGGTTTGGTGGTAAAGAATGGCTGGAAAATTTTGACTTGGATAGATTCATTTTTAATAGCCGTTATTTAAGATAAGCACTCACTTTTTTACTGATAGATTTTTTGACACTATCCCATGTTTGTTTTTTTAAACTAATGGGGTCTTCTCCTTCATCTGCATCGGCAAAAAAAGTTATTGCCTGCGGCACTGTTATCAGTAAGTTTTGTGTAGTGTACTTCTCCTTATGAAATTGTATAAAATCTGCTACTGAAAAATGCTGCAGCAGTTCTGCAATATCCCAAAAGTCTTTCTTTTTTCCCCGGCCTAAAACAGCCTGCACTTTCATGGCAATAATATCTTCGGTGGAAAACATCCTTACATCTTCTGTATTTATTTCGGGCCTTATTAGCGGGTGTGGATGGCCGATGATGTCAATCTTTACTTCGTCAATAAAACAAAAAATACCAAAACGCTCTTGTTTTTCCTCTGAAACAAATTTGTTTTTGAATTTTTTTTTAAGGGCTTTTGTTATGTCAGCATTTTCAAACGGTTTGTTTGAGAATAAATCCAAATCAACCGACATGCGGTGGCCATATAAAAGGGAGAGGGCTGTACCGCCAACCAATGAAAAATTTTTCAAGGCAGGCATCTCCATCAATTGCTCTAATACGGAAAGAGTGTTGGGTTCAACTGTCTTAAAGTGTAACATCTGAAATCTTTTAGCGGCCTGTTAATTACTGCACTTGCCAGGTACATTCTCGTTTCAGGCAAAAATTTTGCATTTAGTAATGCTTCCGTTACTTTTTTATCACCATAGTAACGGCGGCAGTTGCGAATGTCTTCCACATCACCCCGTTCAAACACACGTTCTATTACAAAGTTTGCCTTTGCATCGTAGTCAATATTTTCAAATACAACATCCCAAAAAATCCGCTTGTTAAATATTGGTTTTTCTGCCATTGTATAAAGTTATCTATTTATTTTTTTTGTTTGGCTAAAGCCAATATTATTATGATTGTTAATCCACAGGCTGAAGCCTGTGGAAATTCACTATTTCACCACCCCCAAATACTTATCATACCACTGCAATGTTTCTTTTACAAAATCTGTCCTCGGCACCAAATGCCCTGCGTCGTACACCATTCTTTTTTTGTCTTCTTTTGCTGTGCCAAGAAAATCATACATAGGTTTCTGTGATGTTTCTACCGGAAAAAACAGATCATGTTTGCCATTCAGCATCAGCACAGGCTGGGTTACCCTTGGCAGGTAGTTCAACTGATCTGCCTCCGGCAATGATTTATTCATTACCATGCCGCCCACATTCAGCACCACTGCTTTTATCCTTTTTTCCACCGCAGGCATTATACCACCCATATAGCCACCCCAGCTCCAGCCGAGGTAGCCCAGTTTATCTACCTGTATATCTTTTCTTGTTTCTAAATAATCAATGCTTCTGCCAATATCCTTGCGCCACATTATTAAATGGTCTTTATAAAATACTGTTTCATCTGGCAGGTCGCTTTTTAATTCATCATGCCTTTCGCAAGTGCCTTTGTAAATGGGCCGCATGAGTGCCCTGCCGCTTTTTAAAATAAAATCGATGCGGCCATTGATGAACAACGGGTCATAACTTTTTAAATAAATATCATTGGAGCCGGGATAGAACAATACTGTTTGATAAGGCGGTGTAAACCCTTTAGGGAGATAAAGCCACGCCTGTACTCTTTCCTTATTATACCCTGCATCAAAAGTTATTTTTTCTGCTGTCCACAGTTCATTATCAAGAGTTGTTTCTACTTTTTCATTCAGCGCTGTTTTATCATACAAAAACTGCTGCCGGTATATCTCAAATGTTTTATCATCTACCGGTTTTTCTTTTTTGTAATCACGGAAAGCCATTGATACTGGTTTCATTAATTGTGCTATGGTGCTGTCTCCCGGCAGTTGTTTGATACAGCGGAAACCATTGCTGATGCTCCTGTCCATAGCAGGCGCCAGGTAGCTGTCGTTAAAAGCATAGGTGGGGTCGTTCCATCCGCCGCCTAAAATATAATGTGCCTCTTTGGTTTCATTACTATTGCTGCACCATTCCCTTGCATTGCCTGCTATATCATAAATGCCAAATGAACTGTAGCCTGCATTACTGCCAACGGCTGTGGTATTTTTTCCATTAAAATTGCTGAGTGCCACAATGGATTGTGTACGGGAAGTTTCTGCTGCAACGCTCCAGTGAAATACTGTGGGCAATTGTTTTTGAGCATACGCAGCATAAGCCGCTGCTTCGTACCAACTGATACCTGCTACAGGAAAATTTTCCTGCCCATCAGGATAAGTGCCAGCCTCCCAATTAGCAGGCCCGGGCCGTCCTGTTTTATCAACAAACAATGCTAATGCCGCATCCAAAAAAATTTCTTTTCCGTTTTGGTATATAACATTGCCCCAGAATTTTTTATTGTTATACCCACCGGCATCCATAAACGCTTTGTATTCTTTGTTGCTCACTTCATACTTATCCATTAAAAAAGAAGGCACATCTTTATTGCCGTTGCTTTCAAGGCCAACAATATACATGGGTGTATTTTTTCCTGGTATGCGTACCATGTTGGCAGGCAGGCTGCCTTCTTTATCTAAAATAAGATCAGAAGAATCTTTCCAGTTTTTAAAGGAAGCGGCAATGCCTGCGTACTCAATAGTTTGATAGCCTTTCTTTCTTATTTCCATGCGCAGGTAGGGGCGTGGCAGCCTTATGTCTTTAAAAGGCGTGGTGCCTGCAAGCCGCCAGTCACTGTTGGGTTTGTCGTAATCTTTCCACCACAGTTCGGCACCTGCAGGGTTTGTTGCCATACTAAGATTGGTGGAAATTGTTGGCCATAGTTTTATCAATGCCGAATCTTTCGGCAAATATTTTTCTGCTTCCAGCGCCATATCAAATGCTTCTGTTGGCGGGGCAAAATTATCATTCACTAATTTTTGAATGGCAGGCAGCAGATCATTTTTTGCATATTGCTTTTTCATCCATGGATTGATGAGGAAAACCCATAAAGCAATTAAAGCGGCAATTGCAGCAACAATTTTTGCAAGGTTTGCAATCTTGCTCTTCTGCGATTTTTGTTCTTTATACTTTTCGCCTTTGCCTTCTAATTTAATATTGTGCGGCACTACTAATCCTGCATTGCTGATGGCAAAAATTTCAACCGGTTCTTTTACATTCTTTAAAGCATACTTGCCCAGCGATACAGCCTGCAGATCATTTTGGTTTTTTATATCATCATACACCTTGGCAGAAATAAAAATACTGCCCGGCACTGCCAGCGATTCCAGCCTGGATGCAATGTTTACCCCATCGCCAAACACATCATTTTCTTCAAACACAGTATCTGCCTGGTGTATGCCAATACGCATGGGCACTTTTGGTTGCTGTTGCATATCTACCTGCAATGCCAATGCTGCCCTTACACATTCTGCGGCACTGTCAAAACTGCAAAGGGCGCCATCGCCGCTGAACTTGATAAGCCTGCCATGGTGCAATGTTATTTCTGCATCCAGTTTTTGTTTCATTTTATCACGGAGCTGCAGGGCATTACTTTCATCTTCATGCATCAAAGCAGTGTAGCCAACTATGTCGGCAAACATAATGGCGGCGAGCTGACGAACCTGGGGCATATAAGGCAGTTAGGTTTTAATAATGGAAGGCTTGCTTTGTAAGATATTAAAAAATGACACTACTGGCTTATGCGTTTACCGGCAACTCAATAATAAAGCTGCTTCCCTCATTTTCTTTTGTTTCCACTTTCAGTTCGCCGCCATGCGCTTTTACAATATCATAACTCAAACTTAATCCCAGGCCAGTACCCTGGCCTGTGGGCTTGGTGGTAAAGAAAGGTTGGAAAATTTTATCCAATATTTTTTGCGTAATGCCATTGCCGTTATCACTCACTTTTATTTCAACCTTGTTGTTTATTTTTTTTGTACTTACTGAAACAGTAGGTTCATATCCTTCAACTCCTGATTTCTTCTTTTCATTCACCACATAAAAAGCATTGGTAATTAAATTCAGTATTACCCTGCCAATATCCTGTGGCACTATACTTATCTTTCCAATCGAAGTGTCGGGCTGTGTTTCAAATTTTGCATTAAAGGTTTTGTCTTTTGCCCTCAATCCATGAAATGCCAATCGCAAATATTCATCTGCCAATACATTTATATCCGTTAGTTCTTTTTGTCCGCTGCTGGTTCTTGAATGTTGGAGCATCCCTTTTACAATGCCATCAGCACGCTTGCCATGAAAATTTATTTTATCCTGGTTGCCTGTTATATCTGCTGCTAATGCTTTTACCTCTTCATAATCACCTTTTGCTATGGCAGCATTCATTTCTGCCAGCAACTCTTTATTTACTTCACTAAAGTTGTTGACGAAGTTTAACGGGTTTTGTATTTCATGTGCAATACCTGCCGTGAGTTCGCCAAGGCTTGCCATTTTTTCGCTTTGCACCAACTGCAATTGGGCCGCTTTCAAATCATCAAGCGCTTTTTGCAGTTCCTGTTTTTGGCTCAACAGTTCTGCCGTTCTTTCCGCCACCTGTACCTCCAGCATCACTTTCATTTCTTCTGCCAGCTTTGCTTCTTTTTCCTTTTCCAGCAGCTTTGCCTTTTCCTTTTGCAATGCTTTTCGCTGCCTGCCGTTCATAATCATCATGGCAATAAGCCATACAAATGAAAAAATTCCGGCTGCATCAAAATATATTTCCCATTCCTCGTAAAAAACCGGTGTAAAGCGCTCCAGTATATCTGTTACAAAATCAATTACACAAAGCGGAAGAAGGGCATACACAAACAACTTAGCAGGTTGAAATTGTTTTTTAGTAAGTACAACAAAAATCATCAATAACATCGCCGCATGTGAAGTCCAGTTGATATAAGGACGGCCCTGATGCCAAAAGCCAGATAATACAATTAAACCGGCACAAAGGATAATACCACCTAACAGCATTTTATGCAGCCGTACATCGGTAGTCCTGGTTTCAAGAACCTTACGCAGGTAATTAAAAAGAATGATAAGCAGGATTGAATTTGTCATATTTCAATGATAAAACCAAAAGTGGAGGAAAGATAACAATAAACAAAACGCTATTCGCCTGATTTATTTTGTGTCAGTAACTTCTCAATAAGTTGGGTTGCATAAAAAGTTTATTACCGGTAAAGTTTATCCAATGCTTTTATATTTGCATCACAACTTTTTTTTGTGTCAACTGCCAAACAAAATCTCCGCCTTCAGCAAATCATTACTGTTATTGGCATTGTACTCTTTATTACCAAAATGTTTGCCTGGTACTTAACCGGCTCTGTGGCTATTTTAACGGATGCCTTAGAAAGTACGGTAAATGTAATTGCAGGTTTGATTGGTGTGTATAGCCTGTATGTGAGTGCCAAACCAAAAGATAAAGATCATCCTTACGGGCACGGTAAGGCTGAATTTATTTCTGCGGCTGTGGAAGGCACACTGATAACGGTGGCAGGGTTTATCATCGTTTATGAATCCATCAACAATCTCATTCATCCGCATACAATAAGCAAGCTTGATTATGGGATATTATTAGTGGCGGCAACTGCTATTGTAAATTATATTGCGGGAACAATTTGTATTAACGCAGGCAGAAAAAATAATTCACTGCAACTCGTTTCCAGTGGTAAGCATTTGCAAACCGATACCTATTCCACCATTGGTATTATTGCAGGGCTTGCCATTATTTACTTTACAAAAATATGGTGGATAGACAGTGCAGTGGCGATACTGTTTGCTTTCATCATCATGTTCACAGGTTATAAAATTGTGCGTACTTCCATTGCAGGCATTATGGATGAAGCAGATGAAACATTAATTAAAAAAATGGTGGCGTTGCTGAATGCTGACAGGAGAGAAAACTGGATCGACCTGCATAACCTCCGCATTATACAATATGGCAGCGGCCTGCATGTGGATTGTCACCTTACTGTGCCCTGGTACCTGAATGTGCATGAGGCTCATAAAGAAATTGATCAACTCACGGGCCTTGTGAAAAAAGAGTTTGGTGAATCGCTTGAATTGTTTGTTCATTCAGATGGCTGCCTCGATTTCAGTTGCTCTATTTGTACAAAACAAAACTGCCACGTTCGTAAACATCCATTTGAAAAAAGAGTGGAATGGACAACAGATAATATCAGCAGCGATCTAAAACATCATTTATGAATGTACTGGACGATAATTACTGGAGCAAACGCTATGTTGCCAACGAAGCAGGCTGGGATACAGGTTCTATCACTACACCGCTCAAAGAATATTTTGACCAGCTTACAGATAAAAATATTTCCATTCTTATTCCCGGCTGCGGCAACAGTTACGAAGCAGGATATCTTTTACAAAATGGATTTACCAATATCACATTGATTGATATTTCTTCTGTGCTGTGTAAAAATATTGAACAGCAGTTTGCTCAATATTTACCAAAAGGCTTACAAATTATTTGCGGTGATTTTTTTGAACATACAGGGCAATATGATCTGATCATTGAGCAAACTTTCTTTTGTGCATTACACCCATCAGTAAGAAAAAGCTATGCTGAAAAAATGCAGGAGCTATTAAAGCCCGGAGGAAAATTAGTTGGCGTATTATTTAACCGGTCATTTGAAGGCGGGCCTCCTTTTGGTGCTGATGAAAATGAATACAGGAAACTGTTTGAAAAATATTTCATCGTCGAAATAATGGAGCCTTGTTATAATTCTATAAAGCCAAGGGCAGGAGCGGAGTTGTTTGTGAAATGTATTGCTAAGGCAGCATTTATATAAAATTACTACACTAATAAAAAGAGCCGGTTTTATCCGGCCCTTTTAAAAATTTATCCCAGTGTTTTCAAACTCTTCTCAATTATCCCCACACATTCCATCACCTGTGCCGCATTAATAAGTAACGGCGGCGCAAAACGTATTTTATCTCCATGTGTTGGTTTTGCCAGTAATCCATTTTCTTTTAACGCCAAACATAAATCCCATGCAGCTTCAGGATTGCTGTGTTTGATTACAATCGCATTCAGCAATCCTTTTCCTCTTACAATTGATATAAATGGCGAATTGATTTTTTTTATTTCGCTTCTCAATAATTCTCCCATTGCTTCAGCATTAGCTGCCATGTTTTCTTCTTTTAACACCTGCAATGCTTTTATTGCCACTGCACATGCCAAAGGATTGCCGCCATAAGTGCTGCCATGTTCACCAGGTTTTATCGTAAGCATTATTTCATCATCAGCCAGTACAGCACTCACTGGTAAAACCCCGCCGCTTAATGCTTTGCCCAATATCAAAATATCCGGACGAACATTTTCATGGTCGCAGGCCAGCATCTTGCCTGTTCTTGCCAGGCCTGTTTGTATTTCATCAGCAATCATCAGCACATTATATTCTGTACAAAGATTTCTTATGCCTGTTAAATAGCCTTCATCAGGCACCACCACACCTGCTTCTCCCTGTATCGGTTCAAACATAAAAGCGGCCACGTTTTTATCCTGCAATGCTTTTTCCAATGCCAGTAAATTATTGTACTGCAACAATTTCAAAGCCGGGCATAAAGGGGCCAAATTTGGTATAGCTGATGGGTCGGTGCTGCTGGAAATAGCACGCCAGTTGTTCGTCCATGAAAATTACCTGATCGCAAAAATTATCTCTGCTTTGTTTTCTTCGATGCCTTTTACCTGTAGCCCCAGCTTGCCGGCTAATTTAATAGCCGTTTCCCGGCTTCCACGCCGGTGTTCATGGGTAATACTTTATCATAACCAAAATAGTCTGTAATAAATTTTTCATATTCACCTAACAGGTTGCTGTGGAAAGCCCTGCTGGTAAGTGTTAGTTGTTGTGCCTGTTCAA
Organism: uncultured Chitinophagaceae bacterium; assembly: GCA_963814445.1. Lineage (GTDB taxonomy): Bacteria > Bacteroidota > Bacteroidia > Chitinophagales > Chitinophagaceae > Ferruginibacter. Next base: position 43,345 of record CAWFCU010000009.1, on the reverse strand, counting down.
TTAAAGCAGCAATTATTTTTGGATGGCAATGCCCCTGGTTTACTGCAGAGTAACCACTTAGAAAATCATAATAGCGTTTGCCATCCACATCCCACACAAATACGCCTTCGCCTTTGTTGAGTACAACCGGCAACGGATGATAATTGTGTGCCCCATATTTTTCTTCCAGGTGGATGTATTGTTGTGTATTGGGTGTTGTTGATATAGTGGTATGCATAATTATAATTGTTGAATGGTTGAATTGATAAATTGTTATCGGACTCTTTAAAACTGTTGGTTCTTTTCAAAACCTGGAAAGTAAAGGAAGAGTGCTAAGGCCGCAGCATATGCCGCCTTAACAGTAAAGCAAGACTTAGTGATTCAGCAAATCAAGGTTGCTGCTGAGAAAAAACGGTATGTGATTTATAAATTTGATAGAGTAAATTTGTGCCACAAAGTAAAATAAAATAAATGACATATTCAATTCCGCCGCAAACACATATTGGCCATGTACACCTTAAAGTGTCAGATATTGAAAAATCATTAGCATTTTACAGGGATATACTTGGCTTTGAAATAATGCAGCGTTTTGGCAGCAGTGCAGTATTTATCAGTGCCGGTGGCTATCATCATCATATTGGGTTAAACACATGGCACAGCAAAGGTGCCAGCCCGGCACCGGTGAATGGGGCAGGGTTGTATCATACCGCCATTGTATATCCCACAAAAAAAGATTTAGCAACCATTGTGCAGCGCCTGCAGTCATTAAACTATCCTTTTACCGGCGCCGCCGATCATGGTGTATCCATTGCCTTTTATTTCAACGATCCTGATGCTAACGGCGTGGAATTATATTGGGACAAACCAAAAGAGGAATGGCCAGTTGATAAAGAAGGTAATTTGCAAATGGTAAGCGACCCTGTTGATATGGAAGCGTTTTTGAAGGATAGTGGTTATTAGTGAATAGTTATTAGTGAATAGTTATTAGTGAATAGTTATTAGTTATTAGTGAACCAGCTATCGCAGATTCCAAGCATATCAATCAAAAATAAATCCTCATAAAAAAAATATTCATCTAAATAATCAGTAATCATACAAATCATATCAATCATTTTAAATCATCATTAAAAAATCAACATAACCAATCAGCATCATGAAAACATTCCTCATCGCAGCCGCCACATTAATATCCATATCCGCATTGGCACAAACAAACAGCTTATCCAAATCAACTTACTCAGTTAAATATCCTGATCCATGGAGTATAGAAGGAACCGCAGATACAAAGCAATTCACCATTAAAGCCGCACCCGATTCGGGCATTGATGATAATTTTATTGAAAACCTGAATATGGTTATCAATGATCTCAACAGCCCGATGAATGCACAGCAGTATGCCGCCTTTTCAAAAGGTTACCTGCCACAAAAAATAAAAAACTTTGTGGTGCTGGAGAATGCCAAAGGCAATTTGGGTAAAGACAGTTGGTTTATGGTTTTTAAAGGCATACAGTATGGAAAAAAGCTACAATGGAAACAATACTACATTGTAAAAGGAAGCAAAGTGCATATACTCACCTTCACTGGTGAAGCCACCCGGTATAAACAATACATCAAAACGATTAATACAATGATGGCAAGCTATACTATTAAGTAAGTCTTGTAAAATCATTGATTTATCAGCCCCGTAGGGGTGTTATGTTGGTAGAAATATATTTCAAATTTTTTCAAAGCCCCGTAGGGGCGGTATATTAGTAACAATAAAATTAAAATTTTTCAAAGCCCCGTAGGGGCGACAGTTTTATTACAATGAAACATCCCTCAATATGCTGCATTTTCCTGTTCATCGCTTTGCATAGCCAAAGCCAACAGGCTAAAATTCATTACGGCAATAATCCCATTGCAGGTAAATATTACAAAATAAGAGGCATCAACATGTATTGTGAAACCTATGGCAAAGGCAAACCGCTGCTGATGATACATGGCAATGGCGGCAGCATCGATGCCTTTTATAAAAACATCCCTTACTTTTCAAAATACTACAAAGTAATTGCGGTTGACAGCCGTGCCCAGGGGAAAACCACCGACAATAAAGATTCATTAAGTTTTGAAATGATGGCAGATGATTTTGCTACCCTGCTGGATGAATTAAAAATAGATGCTGCCTATGTGCTTGGCTGGAGCGATGGAGGCATCAATGCCATTGAAATGGCCATGCGCCATCCAGATAAAGTAATAAAGTTTGCTGCTACCGGCGCCAATATCACCCCGGATTCTGCTGCATACATTCCATCGCTTTGGAAAGAAGCAAACCAATACTACAGCGAAAACAAACACAAGGTTTTAACCACTGCAAAAGAAAAAAACGATTGGAAATTATTCATGCTTGATTATTTGCAACCCAATATTTCTTTACCGGCTTTACAAAAAATAAAAGCACGGGCACTTATTATTGCTGGTGATAAGGATGTGATTGCACCGCAGCATACCATTACTATTTTTCAAAATATTCCCAATGCACAATTGTGGATAATGCCCAACAGCAGCCACAGCACCTTGCAGGAATACCCAGACGAGTTTAATAAAAAAGTGGATGCTTTCTTCCGGCAGTTACCCAACTAATCACTAATAACTAATAACTAATAACTAATAACTTTTACAACGCCGTATAAAAAGTAAAACCACCTAAAAAAATACCGGTAACATTACAAATGATCATTGGCCAGTCTTTCTTTGGTTTCAGGTAGCCATAACAGGTCCATGCTATTGAGTTTATGGTAGCTGCCAGCGGTTGCACAATAGAGCCCTTATCGCCATCAAGGTTCATTTTTATCTGGTCGATATAAGAAACATACATGGCAATGGCCATGATAGAGGCAAACCAGCCAATATAGTTGATATATTTTTCCTGCATAATATTTTATTGATTGTCTTCTTTCAATAATAAGTCATCGTATTCTGTGTGGCGCTTCATGTAAGCTCTTACATAAGGGCAATACACAATAAGTTTCAGCTTTTTGTTCCGGGCATATTCCAAAGCAAATTTTGCCAAAGCGCCGGCGATGCCCTTGCCTTCATATTTTTCCGGCACCAGTGTGTGCATCAGTACCAAAGCCATTTTGTGCCATCGGTATTCAATAAAACCATACTCACCATCATCAAGCTTTGTTTCAAAATGCAGGCGCTGTTCGTTGTTAAAAATTTTTATTTCGCTACTCATAATTATTGCAGGTTAATTTCAGCAGGGTATTAGTTGGTAAACGATAAAGTTATAGCGTCAAGTCTGAATTGCCCATGCCGGTGGATATAAATCCACACTCTTGTAAAGTTATGGTACACAGTCTGTGGAATTTATTGAACAAAAACTTTCTTAATACAGCAGTTTGGGGTGATTTTACAGGTAAATAAGGTATTGGCTTGCAGTTTGATAAACAGTAATTGGTTTTTCATAAGGATATTGGACTTAAACGGGCGCAATTTCTATTGTGCCTTCTTTTTTTTAATGAGCAACGGTTTAAGTGTGGTAGAAGTCTTTTTTCAAATTGATGATTTTCAAGAAAAAAACGTTTGTGATATAACTCACCTGCAAAAAATGGATAAATAGTTTAGAGAAAACGATTAAATAATGCTATAATGTGTAGATTTTAGTATAATTTGCAGGCTTTGGAATCCAGACCTTCGTAAACTGCTTTTACTCTAATAACCATATTCTGCTGACTTTTTACATTAATTGTTGAAATTAGTGTCACCTAATGTTGACACGCTGATTATGATGAAATTAATACCGATTGCATTAATGCCAACAGCAGCTTTATCAGTAAAGCCTGTCACAATACTTTTCCTGTACTTTTCTTTGAAAGCAGCATCCCTCCTGAAAGTTTTTCATCTAATAAAATAACAATCCCATCACTAACGAAAATTTGAGCTTATGAAAAAGTTTTTATCTTCTACGCATATATCTAATGATTATATAAAAAATCAATTCTTTAGTATGAAAAAAAGTCTACTCTTTTTATTGATGGCGCTTACTACGGTTTGTTCCGTTAATGCAACTACTTATTTTTCTCAGGCTACAGGCACATTTAATACGCTGGCTAACTGGAATAGTAATAGGTTAGGAGGTGGGTCAACACCTAGTAACTTTACAACGGGTACCGATATTTTTATAGTACAAGGTAGTGGCAATGGTGGCACTTCGCCGCATGTGATGACTGTTACAGGTGCTTCAATAAGTTTTGGTGCGAATGTGAAAGTGCAGATTGAAAATGGAGGGAATATGATTTGTTCCAATAGTATTACCATGAACGCAACTGCTATTTTACAAGTTGATGGGGGCGGTACATTTACATGGAATAATACAGGTGCATTTACTAACCCATTTGCCGGCATTGAAAGTTTTGCACCTACCAGTAATTTTATTATACAAGCCAATAGTGGCACGGGCCCAACCACGGCTACTGTTACAGGTAGTTTTGGAAACCTAACATATAATGGAACAGTAACAATGCAGTGCAATGATGTATTGCCAGACATTGCTGGTAATTTATCCGAAATCAATACAGGTGAATTAAGGTTAGCGGGCAGTGTTGTTTCCGGTGGGTCTGTATTAAACGTTGGCGGTGATTTAATCATTTCAAATGGCATTCTTAGTTTTGGGAATGGCAGTACAGCAGGTACAATAAATTTAGGTGGCAACTTTAATATGACTGGAGGGGTATTTCAGCAGGCTTGTACTGGTGGCGTTTCAGGAACACCAAAAGTTTGTACAGTTAACTTTAATAAAGCTGGAACACAACAATTTATTAAAACAGCAGGTACTATCACATCTGCAACTGCAAGTTTTAGAGAAATTACTTTCAATGTACTTACTGGTTCTACATTATCATTTAACTCAACTAATATTCTGAATTCTTTAGCTACCTCAACAATTAATTTTTCTGTTGCTGCTGGAGGGGGTGTGGCTACAGCTAATACTGGAGGTATCACAGCAGCAAATGCCGCATCCGGAAGTATTCAAAACTTAACCGGAACACGGACATATAATGTTGGAGGAGATTATACATTTAATGGCACATCTGCTCAAGTTACAGGTAATGGTTTAACAGGAGCAAGAAATCTTACCATAAATAATACAAGCGGTGCAACTCCAGCCGTAACCTTAACTAATACTACTTTAGCAATTTCAGGGAATATTACTGTTACCGCCGGTGATGTTAGAGCAACCAGCTCTGGCTGTACCATAACAATGACAGGTGCCGCACCTACACTTGCCGTTGCAGGTTCAATAACAGGTACCAATGTTGGAGCCGGTGTTGATATCAATTTAGTTTATACAAATACTTCCGGTACTTTGCTTATTAATGGTGCCGGTTCACTTTGCCGTTTTTTAAATTGTACCAATACAAACACAGGTTCTACCATTGCATTGGCAAGAACATTGGAAGTAATGTTTGGCGCATTTACAGAAAATGGATACTTGCAAATAAATGCCGGTGGCGCTATCAGTACAGCAGGTAGTGCAGTTGCCCCAACTTATGGCGCTTCATCAACTTTGGTTTATAACAGTGGCACGAGCTATGGTATTAATGGCGAGTGGACTGGTTCAGGCGCTTCTCCTGGGCTTGGTATCCCTAAAGATGTAATTATTCAAAACAATACAACAGTAACCGCATCTGGTGCAAGGGGCAATGCTGGTTTAATGTGGATTACCGCAGGGTCAACTTTTGCAACTGCGGCAACATTTGCAGCCAATGGGGGCGCAACAATTGATGGTACTTTCCAATTAAACAGTGGCGGCTTTGCAACAGGTACATTTACCTATGCTGCTACTGGAAGTTCTTTAGTATTTAATACTGCATATACAGTTGCAGGCGGCCATGCATATTTCCCATCATCTAATGGGCCCGCTAACGTTACGGTTAATTCAGGAACCAGCACAGTTGATTTTGGTTCCGTTACAAGAACAGTTCCAGGGATATTTTCTGTAGCTGCTACCATTTCAAATTATTGCAACCTTACTTTCAATGGCTCAGTGGCTTTAAACAGTGGGTATAATTTTTCAGGTACTTGCGGCTCTGGTCCTTTTTACGCATGTAACTCTACATTAAATTATAATTCCGGAGGTACTCCTGCAAGAGGCGGTGAGTGGGGTTCAGGTGCAACACCAGGTAACATATCCATTACAAATAATACAACATTTAACGGTAATAGTGGTACTGCTACTATTTGCGGCGACCTTATTATAGCAGCTGGTTCTAGCTTATATATGGATTTTGGAAGTTCAGGTGCTTCCGCATTAAACGTTCCTGGTAATGTTTCCTTAGCCGGAAACCTGTCATTAGGTTTTAATGCCCCCGGTGATATGACTGTTGGCGGCAACTGGACACATACAACAGGCACATTTACTACTAACGGAAGGCTTGTAACATTTAACGGTGCTTCAGGAAACCAAACCATCACCAATGCCGGTGGGGAAACTTTTGCATTCCTTACTGTAAACAAAGCCTTAGGCGATGTTGTACTCGGTGGGAATGTAACAGTAAGCAATACACTTAATTTAACAGCAGGTAATGTAAGCATTGCAGCCAACACCCTAACACTCGGTGCTGCTTTCAGCAGAACCAGTGGCAACCTTGCAGGTGGCAACACTTCAAACCTGGCAGTAAATGGGGCAGCAGGCAGTTTATTCTTTGCCAGCGGCGGCACTAATAATTATTTAAAAGCATTCACCATTGGCGCCAGCGGTTCCGCTACATTAGCAAACGACCTGAATATTACCGGTTATGATGGTATCGGTGCTGAAGGTGTTTTAACTGTAACATCAGGTGGCAGCTTAACCACTGGCGGTTTCCTTACTATTAAATCAAATGCTAACGGCACAGGCCGTATAGCAGCAGGCAATACAAGTGGCGGCTATATCAGCGGCAATGTAACTGTTGAAAGGTTCATCCCTCAAAACAGCAGCAAAGGCTGGAGGTTGTTAGCTTCCAATACAACCGGGCAAACTATCAATGCGGCATGGCAGGAAGGACAAGCTAATGCAGCAAGCAATACCAACGCTGGCTTTGGCACACAGATCAGTGCCGGCAATGCATTGGGCTATAGCCTTGCTACAGCACAAACAAACGGCTTTGATGCACTCTCTACCGGTGTTGCTTTATTCAAATACAATCCTGCAACTGATGGGCTTGACCCGGTAAATAATACCAGTTCAACAGGATTGGCTTCAGAGCCAGGTTACTTTATATTTATCCGTGGCGACAGAAGCAGTGGTGGCCATTATGGCGGTGGCGCACCCACTACCTCTACAGTTTTACGCAGCACAGGCACTGTATTCCAGGGCGACCAAACTGCTGTATCAACAGGCGCTCAAAACTATGGATTGGTGCGTAACCCTTATCCATCAAGAATTGATATGAGGCAGATAGTACGTGCTGGTTTGCTTAATGATGCTTACCAGGTGTGGGATGCCAAGCTTGGTGGCGCATTTGGTGTAGGCGGTTATCAAACATTTGCAAAAAGCGGCAGCTGATTATATTATTACACCCGGGGGCGGAAGCTATGGCGCCAATGGTTCTGTACACAACTTTATTGAAAGCGGTGCTGCTTTCTTTATCCAGTCTACTGGTGGGGCAGGTACTGCACAAGTAGTGGAAGCTGCTAAAACATCGGCCAGCACTACTGCTTCTTTCAGGCCTTCAACGCCTTTAGCAGGCGAATCAAGGCTTGCATTTAACCTGTATGCCAATAACAGCAGCAGTGTTGACCTGGTAGATGGCGGCCTTGCTTATTTCAGTAACGATTACAGCAATGCAGTAGATATTAATGATATTAGAAAAAGCCTCAACTTTAATGAGAACTTTGGAATGAGAAGAAGCAATACTGACCTGGTGATTGAAAGAAGGCAACAGGCGAATATAAATGACACCGTCTTCTTTGGCATTAGCCAGCTGAGGCAGATTGAGTACAGGCTCGATATTGAAGCAACAAATATGGATCCGTTGATCACAACTGCTGTATTGGAAGACAGGTACACCAATACCAATACCTCACTCGACTTAAGCATACTTAATGCATACAGCTTTACAGTAGATGCAACTGCAGCGTCAAAAGCAGCAGACAGGTTCAGGATCGTATTCAGGCAAGCCATAGTGGTGCCTGTAAGTTTTGTAAGTGTAAAGGCAGCACAATCTGGCCGCAATATTTCCGTTGAATGGAGGGTTGAAAATGAAGTAAATACGGTGAGGTACGAAATAGAAAAATCAGCTGATGGACGCAACTTTACAGGAAAAGGAACTGAGTGCTGCAACAAACAAGGGCACTTATACACTGGCTTGATGAAAATGCAGTGAACGGGTACAACTATTATCGTATTAAATCCGTAGATAACAATGGCGTGGTGAAATATACACAGGTGGTAAAAGTACAAATAGGCGGAAAAGCTGCTATTACCGTTTCACCAAACCCGGTACAAAATGGTTTTATCAACATCCAGTTTGCTCAGCAGGAAGCAGGTAAGTATGGTATAAGAATTACTAACATTACAGGTCAGGCTGTGTATAACAGGGAAGTAACACATAACGGCGGCAGTGCGTCTCAAAGTTTTGTATTACCTTCGTCCATCGTAACTGGCATGTACCTGCTGGAAGTAATTGCACCTGATAAGTCCAAACACACAGAAAAATTATTAGTTAATCAGGGTAATTAAGCGAAAAAAAATAAACGAACACAATGATAATTGCATTAAACAGGTTTAGGACAATATTAAAAAGCAGTACAGCGGTTATTTTAATGGCGGTTGCACTACTTTGTACATCTACGGCAAGTGCCCAGCAAAGCTCAGGATTTGAAACGGAGGATTCTTATGATGAACCAGAAGCCCGGCAAGGTTCAGGTAATGACGGCCCATGGGGTAATAGTGCTGGTTCTACCATCGGTACACCCGACATTACTAAGCCTGCTGATGCTACTCCGGGCGCAAACCCTCTTGGTCCCGGCGGCGGTACATTAGGCAGGCCTACAGCAGGCCCAACACCTGATGCTACAGGAGGCCCCGGTGGTAACCCCGACGTTCCGTTTGATACCAACATGAACCTTATATTTTTGGGTGCAGGTATTGTTTTTGCCTATATAGTGTACAGGCGCAGGTTTAAGCTAAAGCCCGTAGCTGTAGAAAAGAAATAAAAACAAATTGAACTTATAGTATAGAAAGCACCTTACCAGGTGCTTTCTTTTTTTATATACGATTCATATTGCAGGTATTGCAAAATGAAAAACAAAGAATTATCTTACCGGTGCATTTATCTAAAACCTTAAATTTTTATCCATGGACATCAAAAAATTATTTACCGGCACCATTGCCGGAGCTGTTGTTTTCTTTTTTCTTGGCTGGTTAGTATATGGTACACTGCTCCAGGATTTTATGCGACATAATCCAGGGCAAAAAGGTATTATTGATAGAAAGGAAATGGATTTTATGTTTCTTATTATTGGCCAGGTATTACAAGGCCTTTTGCTCACTTACATTTTGCTGAAGGCAAATGTAAATTCTGTTGTAGGTGGGCTAATGATGGGAGCAGTAGTGGGTTTCCTCATCGCTGCGGCAGTTGATTGCACAATGTATGGCACCACCATAATATTGAGCAAAAAAGCAGTAGCTGCTGATGTGGTTAGTGCTACAATTATATCTGCCATTGCTGGTGCAGTAATTGGTGCGGTTACGGGAGGAAAGAAAGCATAGCAGAAACATATTTTATTGCAGGGCCCCGGAAATCCGGGGCCTTTTTTATTAGTGCTTCCTGTTAGTAACCTGTTGATAACTCAAAAAATTATATGTGCATAGTTTCCGGTTCACTTATGAAAGCGGCTGGTTAAATTTACTGCCTGCCTGTATTGTATTTCATTGGCTGAAACCATTTCACTTGTTGGAGTAAAATGTGAATTTCTAACTTGTCAACAGGCAGCATTAATCAATCGTTTTACCGTAGGTTTGCCGTCCTTTAAAATTTAAGAAATTGCGATTAAAGAGTTTAGAAATCAAGGGTTTTAAAAGTTTTGCCGACAAAACTTTGCTTCATTTTGATGAAGGTATTACCGGTGTTATCGGCCCCAATGGCTGTGGCAAAAGCAATATCATCGACAGTATCCGCTGGGTGATTGGCGAACATAAAATAAGTAACCTCCGTAGTGAAAACCTAGAGAGCCTAGTGTTCAACGGTTCAAAAACACGTAGCGCCAGCTGGCCTGGCAGAAGTGAGCCTTACTTTTGAAAATACCAAGAACCTGTTGCCAACAGAATTTAATACTGTAACGGTAACCCGTAAATATTATAAAAACGGGGAGAGTGAATACCGCCTGAATGATGTGGCCTGCCGCTTAAAAGACATCCATAATCTGTTTATGGATACCGGTGTCAGCACCGACAGCTATGCCATCATTGAATTGGGTATGGTGGATGATATCATCAAGGATAAAGAGAACAGCCGCCGCAAGATGCTGGAACAGGCTGCCGGTATTACCATTTACAAAACACGTAAGAAAGAAGCCAAATTAAAACTGGATGCAACGGAGCAGGATCTTGCCCGTATTGAAGACCTGTTGTTTGAAATAAACAACCAGTTAAAAAGTTTGGAAAGCCAGGCAAAAAAAGCGGAGAAATATTTTGAGATAAAAAAAGAATACAAAGAGATAAGCATTGAGTTGGCGAAAGCTGCACTGGAAGGTTTCAATATTACTTACCGTGATCTGAACCAGCAACAGCAAACAGAAGTTGATAAAAGAATTGAACTTGAAACGGAGATAGCAAAGGAAGAAGCTGCATTAGAACAGGAAAAGCTTGGCTTTATTGAAAAAGAAAAAGCATTGCAGGAAATGCAGCATGCTTTTAATGATATGCTTGGCTAATGTGCGGAATAAAGAAAGTGAAAAAAGTCTGGCTGCACAGCGTTTGCAATATCTGAAAGAAAGGGAAAGCAACCTGCATGAGTTTATAAAAAAATCAGAAGGCAATTAAAAGGTCTTGATGAAAGCATACAGTTTACCAATCAGCAGATAAAGGATGATGAAGTAAAATTGACGGAGCTGGAAGAGAAGTTAGCTGATATGAAAGATGCTGTTGAAGATAAACGTAAAGTGTTTGATGAAAAGCGCAGTGGCATTGATGAGTTGCGAAGAGAGAACCAGGCTATACAACGCAACCAGTTTGATGCAGAAAAAAAAGTGGCGATTGCCGATACTTCTATCCAGAACCTACAGCGTAGCATAGCCCAGATACAGGAAGAAAAAAATCAGCGCCAGGCACAGTTACAACAATTAGAAGCTGACCGCAAAGTAAAGGCTGATGAACTGGAGCAAAAGAAAGTTGACCTACAGCAATTGCAGGATCATCATGAATTTACAAAGGAACAGATATTTCAAACACAAAGCGTGCTGGAAGGCCTGCGTAACCAACTGGCAGAGGAAAGCAGGATATTAGACAGCAAGAAAAATGAACATGCTCTGTTGAAAAGCCTGATCGATTCAATGGAAGGTTATCCTGAAAGTGTAAAGTTCCTGCATAAGAATACTAACTGGAACCATGAAGCGCCTTTATTGAGCGATGTGATCTATGTAAAACCAGAATACAGGGCTGCAGTAGAAAATGTGCTGGAGCCATATCTGAATTATTATGTTGTAAATAATTTAACCGAAGGTTTACAGGCTGTTCATTTATTAGATGATAATAAAAAAGGCAAAGCCAATTTTTTCTTACTCGATAAATTTACGGGTGTTGAAGAAAGCCATCAACCGGAAGGAACATTACCTGCATTGAATGTGGTGGAAGTGGATGGCAAATACAGCAATCTTGCAAAACATTTACTCGGCAATGTTTTCATTGCAGAAAATGAAGATGCCATTGCAAAACAGTAATGGTGCAGTGGTGCTGGAAAAAACCGGTAAGTATGTAAAAGGAAAATATTCACTCACCGGTGGCAGTGTTGGTTTGTTTGAAGGAAAGAAAATTGGCCGTGCAAGAACCTAGAGAAATTAATAAAAGAAATTGAAGCACAGGAAATAGTAGTGAATGGATTGAAAGCTACCATACAGGCAAAGCATAATGAAGTGATTGCTTTCAATGAGCAGTTGAAAGAAAATGCCATTAAGCAAACACAGCAGGATATTAATAATCTCACCAATCATGTTTTCAGTTTGCAAAATAAGATCGAGAACCTGCACCACCTGGAAGAAACCAGCAGCAAACGCATAGATGATCTGCAGGAACAATTACAAAACAATCATGATGCCATTGCCAGCACAAGGGATGAACTGGAAAAATTCAATACACAATTGGAAGAACTTGGCAACCGTATGCAGGTGAGTCGAACAGGACTATGCAGCGGCTGAACAGGAATATAATTTTGCAACTGCCACTTACAATGATGCTAACCTGCAGTTTACCAAGACAGCAAAGCAAGGTTACTTCGTTAAAGCAGGAGTTTGAGTTTAAGAACAACCAGTTGAACGAATTAAAAGTTCAGGTTGAAAACAGCAATACTCAGTTAAGCGAAGCAGCAGCCAGCATTACCGAAACTGCTAATGCATTAACGGAACTGGAAACATTGGTGATAAGTCTATTGCAAAATAAAGATGCGGAAGAAAAGAAACTGAATGAAGCAGACCAGGCATATTACAACCTACGGAATGCATTAGCCGAAAAAGAAAGTGAACTTCGCCACAAACAAAAATCAAAAGAAGGCATTGATACTTTATTGAATGAAATAAAGGATAAACTCACTGAACTGAAACTGCAACTGGCAGGTATGAAAGAAAGGCTGCAGGTGGAATTCAGGATTGACCTGGATGCCATCATTGATGAGCCACGTACAGGCGAAACGCCATTGGAAGAATTGCAGGAAAGCAACGACCGTCATGCGCAAGCGCCTGGAAAATATCGGTGAAGTAAACCCAACAGCCATTGAAGCTTACACCGAAATGAAAAAGCGGTACGAATTTATTCTGGAGCAAAAGAATGACCTGGTAACGGCAAAGGACAGCCTGATGCAAACCATACAGGAAGTGGAAGCAACCGCCAACCAGCAGTTCCTTGATACCTTTAATAAAGTAAGGGAGAATTTCCAGAAAGTATTTCAGGCATTGTTTACCGAAGATGATACAGCTGATATGGTCTTGGTTGATCCTGAAAATCTTGCTGATACAGGTATTGATATCGTGGCCAAACCAAAAGGCAAACGTCCATCATCAATTGGCCAGTTGAGTGGGGGAGAAAAAACATTAACTGCAACAGCATTGCTCTTTGCCATCTACTTAATTAAACCTGCACCATTCTGTATTTTGGATGAAGTTGATGCACCATTGGATGATGCCAACGTAGGTAAGTTCACCAAGATGATCAAACAGTTTAGTGAGAACAGCCAGTTCATCATTGTAACACACAACAAACAAACCATGAGTGCTGTGGATGTTATTTATGGTGTTACCATGCAGGAAGCCGGTGTAAGTAAACTGGTGCCGGTGGATTTCAGGAGTTTGAGTAATTAATTTACCAAAACTAACATAGTGAGTGCCCCTTGTGAAAGGGGCATTTGTATTTACAGCTTCTGCAACTTTAGGATTTATTGATAATATTTCTTCCAATTTAATGGTACATTAGGTGAAAATGCCAACAGAATAGAATGTTCAAAGTATATTATGATAATAACCAGGTTAAAAAAGCACTATTACTTCTGATAATGATGCTATTACTTAAATCGTTCAACTTATTTTCTCAAACTATTAATACAAGCAACCGGTCAGACACTATTTTGTTTAGTGATTTTCTTTCTACACCAAACAGAACTGATACCGTTTCAATTAATTATAAGGAGAATTTTTTTGAATTCCTCAAAATACTTAAATGCCTTTCAGGTACTGTTTACTTTAGTGGAGATGGCTTTTCCAGTGCTGTAATTTTGGAGTGTACTGCAAGCCAAGCCAAATTAAAGATCTGCTTTGACCGCTGTGTTCCGGGAAGCAAATGTACCCTTGACAACTGTGCAATTTACCGTGATGGGGGACAAAAGCCCGTTCTGGTAAATAAAGTCGTCTTATTCCAATAAGTAGCCTTTTCATATGCAACCAAGATTAGTCCAGCAGCTACAACCGTCCGTTTTTAAAATTTACTATGTAAACAAATCCCAAAAACAAATCAACACACCAAAACAGTTAATTTTTTAGCATCAAATAGTCCTCACTGTGAGAATTAAGACCATTGCTGTTATAACTATACTTTTTTTGTTTCGTAATACTGCCGTTGCCCAGCTTTGCCAGGGCAGCCTCGGCGATGCAATTGTAAATATTACATTCGGTGCAGGCAACAACCCCGGCGCCTCACTGGCTGCAGCCACCACTACTTACCAGTATGTCTCCAACGATTGCCCTGATGATGGGTTTTATACAGTAAGGAACAACACAAGTAATTGCTTTTCCTCTTCCTGGCATGTTTTAGCCAGGGATCATACAGGCGATGCCAATGGTTATTTTATGCTGGTGAATGCATCACTTCAACCCAGCCCATTTTATGTTGATACGGTAAAAGGTTTATGCAGCAATACCACGTTTGAATTTGCTGCCTGGATACTGAATGTTTTAAGGTCAAGTGCCTGTAGTGGCGGAGGCATTCAGCCAAACCTTACTTTCACCATTGAAAAAACTGATGGCACTATTTTACAAACTTATAATACCGGTTTAATTGCAGGCCAATCTTCGCCGTTATGGAACCAGTATGGTTTTTTCTTTACCACACCAGTTGGTATTTCAGATGTGGTGTTAAGGATATTTAATAATTCACAAGGTGGCTGTGGAAACGACCTTGCCCTTGATGATATTACTTTCAGGCCATGTGGGCCGCTTATAACAACTTCTGTTGATGGATATGCATCGGATAGTATTTTTTATTGTGAAACGGGTGCCAGTACTTTTACATTAAGGGCAGTTGCCTCTTCAGGATTTAGTAATCCATTATACCAATGGCAACAAAGTACAGATGGCATTAACTGGACAGATATTAGCGGAGCCAATACATCTGTTTACACAATAAATTTTACAGCAGGTGCCATAGGAAAATACAAGTACAGGCTTGCCGCAGCAGAACAGGAGAATTTCAGTTCTGTAAAGTGCAGGGTTGTTTCAAAATATATAACAATAACAAAAGCACTGAAGCCTGTTACAACAGTACAGGTAAGTTCTCCTGCCTGCGAACAAGGCACAGCAACATTTACGGCTACAGGTGGCACAAAATATTCCTGGTATAACCAGGCTGCTACGTTAAGTGCTGCTGAAAACCCATTCACCATTCCTGTTATTGACGGTAGTTTATCAGGTAAAATATATGTAAGGGTAGAAAATGCAGAAGGTTGTTTTCATATCGACTCAGCGATGTTGCAGGTGTTACCAAAACCAACTGCAAATGTTTCTTTTGATAATGCCACTATTTGTATTGGGAGAAGTATAACGTTGCAGGCAACTGGTGGGATTGATTATAACTGGTCGCCTGTAAATGGCTTATCCCAAACAGACATTGCAGATCCAATCGCTTCGCCTGTCAGCAGCACTGTGTATGTGGTAACGGTATCCGGTAGTAATACCTGTACCGATACAGCTTCGGTAGCGATTAATGTAATTGAAACTATTAAAGCAGATGCAGGTGTTGATAAAGTAATCATCAAAGGCGAAACGGTTCAGTTAAACAATACAACAGGAGAGGGTGTTTACTCATGGTGGCCCAATACATTTCTTGATAATACAACTTCAAAAGAACCATTTGTTTCGCCGGTGGAGGATATCGACTATGTTTTAACGGTAACTTCTGTGGCAGGCTGCAATACAGATATGGATACAGTGAGGGTGAAAGTGTTTAATGATATTTATGTTCCCAATGCGTTTTCACCTGATGGTAATAGTTATAATGATACCTGGAATATTCCTGCACTAACTGCTTTTCCCAATTTTGAATTGTATGTATATAACCGTAATGGCGGGCTGGTATATCAATGTAAAAACAATTTTATTCCCTGGGATGGATATTATAAAGGAGAACCGCTGGCAGGCGGTGCTTATGTTTACTTTATAAAACTCAACAACAATACAAAACGGATATTAAAGGGAAACCTGGTGCTGGTGCGATAGAAATAAAAATGCCCTCAATTGAGGGCATTCATTTTTATAATGATTTTTCAAGTACTAATTTACATTCACCAACTCCACATCCGGCTTCGACTCATCCGTAAGTTTTACTTTGCCCCTGTCTTTTCTTACAATTCTTGAAAAGAGGGAAATTTCTTTATCAAACAAAAAGCGGAAGAACAATTTTGTCCATGAGGTATGGTAATACAAACGTGTTGTAAAATGTAGGAGCGCCTTCTCTTATCTTAGGTAATCTGTTCCATGGAATAGATGGGAAATCGTGGTGCTCATTGTGATAGCCTACATTAAATGCAACATTATTCAATCCGCCATAATAACTGTACGTTTCCTGTTCACCGTGAGTGAGGTAATGTTCCTGTATCCACCTGGCGCCCAAAGGATGCAGGCCTACAGAAAAGAAAAAACTGGCCAATAAAAATATAAATGCTTTGGGGCCAAGCAACATACCATATAGCTACGCTGAATGCAATTTGTACACCCCAGTTCAATGCCACCCAACCATCAAATGGTTTTATTTCTTTTAGCCTGCTTATCCTGAACACCTGGAACATTGGATAGAACAACAGCCAGATAACTTTTCCAATAAAATAATTGTTGATCAGTTTTGCCTCCCAGCGGTTGGGCAAATCTGCATCCAGTTCATGTATGCCCTGGAAAGAATGGTGCTTGATATGATACCTCTCAAATGAAACCGAACTTGGAAAAATCTGCGGCATGTTGGCAAATATGCCAGCCAGCCTGTTGGCCTCTGGTTTTTTAAACAATAACCTGTGTGCACATTCATGTATCATCACAAACAATGCATGATCTGCAAAGGCACCGATAATGTAAGCAACGCCAAATACCCACCACCATGATTTATCTGCAACAAACCATGCCAGCACAATTTGTAATGCCACTAATCCTATAATAGCAAATATGGTATTAGGGTTTTTCCCAATCAGGTTCCTGATATGGGGGTGCTGTTTCAATATTTCTTTTGTCCTGAGCCTGTGTGGTTCAGAAAACTCAGAATATTTAAAATCTTTGAATATACTCATAGCCGCAAAATTATTGATTAATCAGCAAGCAGTGAGTTTTGAGTATAAAAAAATTTGTGATTTTCATCAGTTATTGCTGATAATTGGCTTTACTTTAAACAAAATTTAAACAATATGTCTTCATTACGTGGTAAGGTTGTTATCATCACCGGGGCATCAAAAGGAATCGGGAAACAATTGGCTATTCAAATGGCAGGGCTAGGTGCCAAAGTAAGCCTGATGGCCAGGAGTGGTGATGAACTGGAAGATATCCGCAATACCATCCGAACAAATGGCGGCCATTGTGAAGTGTTTGCAGGAGATGTAACAGATGAAGTGTATGTAAAACATAGCGTGGAAGAAACCATTAAAAAATTTGGTACTGTTGATATAGCAGTAAACAATGCCGGCTATGGTGTTTTTAAACATTCAGATGAAACAACCGCAGCTGAGTGGGACAACGTGTTTGCCACCAATGTAAAAGGAACTTTTTTGGTTAGCAATGCAGTAATGCCTGTGATGAAGAAAAAGAAAAGCGGGCACATTATCAATATTGCAAGTGATGTTGCCAAAAGAGTGTTTGCAGGCGGTGCATTGTATTGCGCCAGCAAGTATGCACAGGATGCTTACAGCATGGCTATCAGGAAAGAACTGCGTTCATTTAATATAAAAGTAAGTGTGGTTTACAGCGGCCTTGTTGATTCTTCTTTTCATGCCAACCCACAAGGGCACGACAGCCATAGCTGGTGGTTAAAGAATGAAGACATGGCTGATGCTATTATTTATGTTGCCAACCAACCGGCACATGTGGTGATTGATGAGTTGATGATACATCCGCTGCAGCAGGAGTATTAATGGAGTTCCGAAGCACCTTAAGAATAAACTGTGTCGCAAAATTCAAATCACGACATTTCACCCGCTATTAAAAACAATTAAAACAACCTGCCTGCCCGCCGGTAGGTACACCAATTTATCAATTTAACTCCCTCTTTTCCACCAGCCTTTTTTCATATTTCAATTTCGGGTATTCTCCCTTATCTTTGCCGCCTAAAATTCAAAACCTTGGCTACAAAGTTCTCTAAAGAAACCTACTTATACTGGTACGAACTGATGCTTTTGTTACGCAGGTTCGAAGAAAAAACCGGCCAGTTATACGGAATGCAAAAAATAAGGGGCTTTTGTCACCTGTATATCGGGCAGGAAGCTGTGGCTGCAGGTTGTATGACGGCAACACAGGCCTGAAGATAAATTTATTACCGCTTACCGTGGTCATGCACTGGCTATTGCAAAAGGTGTTACACCTAATGCATGTATGGCTGAATTGTATGGTAAAGCAACAGGTTGCAGCAAAGGCAAAGGGTGGCAGTATGCACTTGTTTGGTGTGGATGTTGGTTTTTTTGGTGGTCACGGAATTGTGGGTGCACAAATTGGTACCGGCGCAGGTTTGGCTTTTGCTGAAAAATACAAAGGCACTAAAAATGTATCGCGTTGCTTTTTTTGGTGATGGTGCTGCAAGGCAGGGTATGCTGCATGAAACATTCAATATGGCAATGACATGGAAATTGCCGGTGATTTTTATTTGCGAAAACAACCAGTATGCAATGGGTACATCAGTAGCCCGTACAAGTAATGTACTGGATATTTATAAAATTGGCTGATGCTTACGATATGCCTGCCGACACAGTGGATGGCATGAGCCCTGAAGATGTTCATAATGCAATGGCAAGAGCAGTAACAAGGGCAAGAGAAGGCGGCGGGCCAACTTTATTAGAAATAAAAACATACCGCTACAAAGGCCATAGTATGAGTGACCCTCAGAAATACCGTACTAAAGAAGAAGTGGAAGAATACAAACAAAGAGATCCTATTGACCATGTATTGAACGTATTGAAGACACGAATATAAAGTAACGGATGCAGATATTGAAGTGATGAATGAAAGAGTAAGGCAGCAGGTGGAAGAATGTGTGAATTTGCAGAAGAAAGCCCATGGCCAAATGATGATGAACTGCTGAAAGATGTTTATGTACAGGAGGATTATCCTTTTATAATGGATTAACGTTTGAATTATACAGTTGGAACTTATCAACTAAGTAGCATTTAACTAATAACAAATAACCAAATCAACATAATAACGAATAAAAATGGCAGAGAAGCAAGTAACAGTAGAAGCTGTTGAAACAAACGAAGCAGTTGAAAAGGCCAAAGATTTTTGGGCAAAATTCAGCAAACCAATTATTTATGTTGGCAGTGCATTAATAGTACTGGTTGGTGGATGGTATGGCTACAACAAGTTTGTAAAAGCAACCCAACGAAGTTAAAGCAGCCGAAATGATTTTCCCTGCAGAACATTTGTTTGATAAAATGGCACAGGACGGAAGTTTTAGTAAAGATTCTATCAACCTGGTACTGAATGGTGGAAGTGGTATTAGCTACCGGTGTTTTAAAATTAATTTCAAACTTACGGCGGTACTGCAGCCGGTAACAGGGCTCATTTTATTGCAGGTGCCTGCTATCTGCACAGCAAAGATTTTAATAATGCCATCAAACACCTGAAAGATTTTTCTACTTCTGCCACACAGGTACAAACTAGCAGCTTATTCAATGCTGGGTGATGCCTATGCTGAATTAAAGAAAAATGATGATGCATTGGACTATTATAAAAAAGCAGCTGCTGTAAATACCAAAGATGAATTTATGACAGCTGAAGCATTATACAAAGCAGCGTTGTTTGCAGAAACAACCGGTAAAACAAAAGAAGCCATTGAAATTTTTAAAAAAATAAAAGATGAATATCCAAAGAGCAGCCGTGCCAGCTGATGTTGATAAATACCTGGCAAGGTTAGGTGTATTAAACTAATCGATTTATAAAATAACTATGTCAGCTAATTCTAACAGCTTATTAAATACAACAGGCATCCAGCTTCCAAAGGATGCCTGTGTTGTAATTGTTCGTACCGAATGGAACCCGGAAATTGTTGGTGCATTGGAAGAAGGTTGCAAAAAGGTACTGGAAGAAAACAATGTTTCTTATAAAGTGCTGACTGTTCCCGGTGCATTTGAAATTCCTTTTGGTATAAAACGTTATTGGGAGCAGCATAAATACAAAGATGATAAGCCACATGCTTTTATTGCATTGGGTTGTGTATTGAGAGGTGATACACCGCATTTTGATTATGTATGCAAAGGCGTAACAGATGGTATTGTTCAACTCAATTTAATATTACCGGTACCAACTATTTTTGGAGTACTTACAGTAGATAACCAGCAGCAGGCAGATGAAAGAACAGGAGGTAAGCATGGGAATAAAGGAGAAGAAGCAGCGGTTACGGCGTTGAAGATGATGCAATGCCCCCAAACCCCCTAAAGGGGGCTTACTCAATCCTGGATGAAAGTTTCTTTTATAACGTTACAGGATGAGTTTATAGATTTTAAAAAACTGTTTTGAATAACTAGTTTCACTCTTACCTTTTATAATATTCTTTAAATATAAAAACTCTAAAAGCCCCTTCAGGGGTTCGGGGCATGAAAGTTCAAATATTTATACCATGTTTTATTGACCAGTTATATCCACAGACCGGGTTTAATATGGTGAAGGTATTGGAGAAAGCAGCCTGTGATGTGCTGTACAATACCAATCAAACCTGTTGTGGCCAGCCTGCTTTTAATGCCGGTTATTGGGATGAAGCAAGAGCAGTTTGCTACCAAATTTATAAAAGATTTTGAAGGGGCTGATTATATAGTTTGCCCCAGTGCAAGTTGTGTTGGTTTTGTAAAAAACTACTATACCAAACTATTTGAAAACTCTTCCATGCACAACGAAGTAAACGATCTTTCAAAACGAATTTTGAGTTCACTGAATTTTTAACGGATGTATTAAAGATTGAAAATTTTGGTGCCGTGTTCAATGCCACTGCAACCTATCATGATAGTTGTGCTGCATTAAGAGAATGTAAAATAAAAGATGCGCCAAGAAAATTACTGAGCCATGTAAAAGGTTTACAATTGACAGAAATGAATGAAACAGAAACCTGCTGTGGTTTTGGTGGAACCTTTGCTGTAAAGTTTGATGCTATTTCTGTTGCGATGGCCGATCAAAAAATAAATAATGCCAAAGCCACCAATGCCCAATATATTATTTCAACTGATATGAGTTGCCTGATGCATATTGATGGCTATATTACAAAACAAAGGCTTGCAATAAAAACCATGCATATTGCTGATGTGCTGGCAAGCGGCTGGGAATAATTCTACATTCGAAATTCTAAATTCTAAACTCATATGGCATATTGGTTAGTAAAATCTGAACCTTCCGCTTATAGCTGGGATCAATTTGTAAAAGACAAACAAACAGTTTGGAGCGGTGTACGCAATTATGCAGCCCGTATTAATTTAAGGGCAATGAAAAATGGAGATGAAGCATTGTATTATCATAGCAATGAAGGTGTGGAGATTGTAGGCATTGCAAAAGTGATAAAAGAAGCCTACCAGGATCCAACAACAGAAGATGACAGGTGGGTGGCTGTGGATTTAAAACCAGTTCGGAAATTAAAAAAATCTGTGCCGCTGGAAGTTATTAAAAAAGATAAGCGCCTTGCAAATATGGACCTGGTGCGACTGGGAAGACTGAGTGTGCAGACGGTGAAGGAAGATGAATGGAAAATAATTATGGAGATGGCAGGGGAGAAGTGATGTTAGTTATAAGTTATTAGTTAATGGTTAAAAGCGTTTTTTATATTTGAAGGCTGCTAATAACTAATCACCAATAACTACAAAAGCCTCTTTAGTTTTCATTTAACAAACTAAAGAGGTTTCTTTTTTTGTGCATTTTGTATCAATGAGCATCTCACCATTAAAACCATTGTTATGAACTGCAAAAAATTATTACCCATTATTCCTATTGCCTTTACTTTTTTTTCCTGCCATAACAATAGCGAATCAGCATTAAAGGATGAATCTTACCAGGAACTCAAAGAAACAATTCAGTCACCGCAACAAAAGAAACAAGATCAAACT
This sequence comes from uncultured Chitinophagaceae bacterium, assembly GCA_963814445.1. Classification (GTDB taxonomy): domain Bacteria; phylum Bacteroidota; class Bacteroidia; order Chitinophagales; family Chitinophagaceae; genus Ferruginibacter. Next base: position 21,155 of record CAWFCU010000009.1, on the reverse strand, counting down.
CCAATACCAACGGGGCAGGCGCAACAAACCGACACTGCAAAAACTGCAAGTAACGAAAGTCCTCAAACCTCTGCCAATATTGACTGGGATAAAAAAATTATAAAAACTGCCACTTTAAAATTTGAGGTAAAAGATTTTAAAACCTATTCAGCTAATATCTATAAGACAGTAAAGCAATTTGGCGGCTACATAGCAGAAGAAAATCAAAACACAACTGAAGAAAAACTTGAATCAACAATTTCAATAAAAGTACCGGTTAACCAGTTTGAAAATATAATGAACAGTTTACCGGGAACAGATGTAAAAGTGGTGGAAAGGAAAATTTCAACTGAAGATGTAACAGGCGAAGTAGTAGATGTAAAATCCAGGCTGGAAGCAAAGAAACAGATGCGCCAGCGATACCTGGATTTTTTTAAGCAGGCAAAAAACATGGAAGAGATATTGCAGGTGCAGTCTGAAATTGACAACCTGCAGGAAGCAATGGAAGCTGCAACAGGCCGGGTAAATTATCTTACTCATCAATCAGCCATGAGCACAATCAATCTTACTTTTTATCAACCGCTTGAAGGCTTTAAACCCGGAAATGAGTCTCCTTCATTTTTAACAAGGATAGCCGATGCCTTTAAAACCGGCGGTGTCTGGCTGGGCAATATTCTTGTTGGGCTAATCTCTATCTGGCCTTTGATAATTGTTATTACACTTGGCATATTCCTTTTAAAAAAGTTTACCACTACAAAAACCAAACAGCCAAATTCGTAAGTTTGGTTTATGAATAAGAAACATATTGTCGTTCTCACTGGTGCTGGCATCAGCGCCGAAAGTGGATTAAAAACTTTTCGTGATGGTGATGGCTTATGGAATGGTTATAATGTGTACGATGTTGCCACACCGGGTGCCTGGAGAAAAGATCCCCAAACGGTATTGGATTTTTACAATGACAGAAGAAGAGATGTGGCTGCAGCCAAACCTAATGATGCACATATTGGATTAGCTGAGCTGGAAAAAGATTTTGATGTAACGATAGTAACACAAAATATTGATGACCTGCATGAAAGAGGAGGTTCCACCAAAGTGCTGCACCTGCATGGTGAGATTTTTAAAATGCGGAGTGAAAAAGACGAAGAACTGATTTATGAAATAAGAGGCGATATAAAGCTTGGTGACAAAGCAGCAGATGGGGCACAACTCAGGCCATATATTGTTTGGTTTGAAGAGCCTGTGCCGATGATTGAAAAAGCGGTAGCACTGATGTACGATTGCGATTATTTTGTTGTGGTGGGTACATCATTGCAGGTGTATCCTGCTGCATCCTTGCTACACTATGCACCGCCTTTTTTGCCTAAGTTTATTATTGATAAAAAAATACCGGATGTACAAAGATCAGCAACACTTACTTTAATTGAAAAGCCGGCAACGGAAGGAGTGAGGGAGTTAAAAAAGTTATTACAGCCATGAACTAATCTTATTTCTTTTTCAACAAAACCTTTTCAAAAAAACTTTTTGAATTGTAAACAGGGATGGAAGAAAAATAGAAGTCATTTATATCTTCTGTAATGATGGCATCACAGTTATAAGAATTGGCTGCATAAAATTCAAGACCGTCTTCAAAATCATTTATCTTTTTATTTTGTAATGCAGCCGTTACTTCTGATTTGCCAACTGATGTAATAGATAACTTTTCAGTAAGTAATTGAATTTTTTTCTTCGCCATGGCAGTACCGGATTTTTTTTCAGCAAAATAAAAGGCGATGGCAAGGCAGATTGGAGAGGTAAAAACAGTGAACCTCTTGTTGTCAGCAAGACTTACTATTCTTGATGTGTAAGTGAAAGATGGATACTCATTATTTAAAACAGAAACTAAAATTTTTGCATCAAGAAAGATGGTCATTTCTTATTTTTAAAATATTCCGCATTGAGTTTATTGCTGCCTTTTGGCTGGCGCTGGTATTCAACTTCTCCTTCCGAAACCATACTTACCCATTCGGAAATAGGAAAATCTTCAAGGGCAGAATGATGGCCACTTGTTACTTTACGCAACAAAAATTCTGTAAGCCTTGAAAGGCTGATGTTATTTTCTTTGGCGTATTTTTTGGCTTTGTTTATAACATCCTCATCAAAGCTTAATGTTATTTTAGAGTCCATAAAATAAGTTTATACGACAAATATAATAATTCTATACGTGTAAATAAAATTATTTTACCACTTCCTTAAATACCACCCCAAATCCTTCGAGTTCTTTCAGCACCGGCTCATAAATTTCTTTGGCAATAGGAATATGCACACCAGTCATTTTTATCGTATCATTCAAAATTAATTTAGCGGCAATACCTAATGGCAACCCAACAGTTTTGGCCATAGCTGTTCTCAAATTATTGTCTCCTTTTACCACCAAACTGCTTTCAATTTTTTTCTTGTTTCCATCAATCGTTTCATATTCTATTTCATGCAGCATTACGATCATGTCTTTATCCTGCGGCTGCATCACCCATTTTGTTTCTAGTAAATATTGCAGGATATCAGCAGATGATTTTGCTGCAGCAGGAACTAATGCGTCATCAAACAAACCTAAAAACTCCAGCAGCTTTTTATTGCTATCATTTACAAATGGATTAATTGCGGCAGACCATTTTCTGAAACTCAAATCTTTTGTATCAACAGTATCTGTTTCATTTGCCAGATCAGCACTTACAATTGCCTGCCAGCCTTTGCAATAATCAGCATAGCGTAAAGTTGTCCTGATAAATGTTGTTGCATTTTCCAAATGATACAGCGGCATATAACTCAGCGAATCCCTGTTGGGATAAAATGCCAGTTTGCCCAAACCTTCCACAGCTACCTCATCACAATCAGCAAACAGCTCTTTGTATTCTTTATGGATAATTTTATCATCCACTTTATATTCAGCGCCTGCTTTGCCTGCCAGCACCACATTTCCTGGGTTCCAGCTTATTTTATAATGCCACGGATTGTTATCACTTTCAGGGGCAACTAATCCACCACAATGGCTTTTAAAAGAGGTTATATTGCCGCCATTGTGTTTTATTTCATCAATAATTTTCATAGCGCTCATATGGTCAATACCCGGGTCAAGACCCATCTCACATAAAAACAATAATTTCTTATTCCTTATTTCAGCCTCCAGGCTTTTAATTTTATTATCCAGGTAAGAAGCAGTAAGCAAATGTTTACGGTATTCCACACAATCTTTTGCTATTAAAAAATGCAGCGAAGGTGGCATCATAGATATAACCACATGTGCCCTTTCTATCAATTTTGAACGTTGCTTTTCATTAGTTACATCTAATGACACGGCTTCGGCAAAAGGGGAGTTGTTTGTTTTGGCAAGAATCTGCTCTTTATTGGCATCTGCAATAATAAATTTCCATTTATTCTCCTCCACAGTCTTAATCAGATAATCAATTAAAACGGTAGCAGATTTGCCTGCACCCAAAAGTAAAATCGTCTTCACAATCGTTAATAATTTAGGGCGGCAAGTTACGCTTTGCAGGCAGATAATGCTGCTGAATTTGCTTTTAAAAAGCGCTACTAAAAAACAGGAAAACCGTTGTCCACAAACAAGAAAAAAATGTGTACAAATAGCAGTAAAAAGGAGCATTTTATGGCAGGAAAACCGCTTAAAAATCGGTACTTTCGCAATCCCTCAAAAAGGGGCAAAACTTTATGGAAAATACCGGAGAAACAAACGATGGAATGTTACCGCCAAATGATGGCAGCAACAGCACCAACAGGGGCAAAATAATACCCGTAAATATCGAGGAGCAAATGAAGACCTCTTACATTGATTACTCCATGAGTGTAATTGTAGGAAGGGCTTTGCCGGATGTACGGGATGGTTTAAAACCGGTTCACCGCCGCATACTTCATGCAATGAATGAATTGGGATTACAGTCGAATAAAGCACATAAAAAAAGTGCCAGGGTAGTGGGTGAAGTGTTGGGTAAGTATCACCCACACGGTGATAGCTCTGTGTATGATGCCATGGTGCGTATGGCGCAGGAATGGAGCATGCGTTACACACTCGTTGATGGCCAGGGCAACTTTGGTAACCAGGATGGTGACGGCCCGGCGGCAATGCGTTATACGGAAGTGCGTATGGAGAAATTGACGGAAGCCATGATGGGTGATATTGATAAAGACACCGTTGACTTTCAACCAAACTTTGATGATTCTGAAACAGAACCTTCAGTATTACCTACACGGATACCCCAGTTGCTGATAAACGGTTCCAGCGGTATTGCAGTTGGTATGGCAACGAATATGATGCCTCATAACCTGAGCGAATCAATTGATGCCTGTATAGCTTACATAGAAAACCGTGATATTACTGCAGAAGAACTTATCAAATATGTAAAAGGCCCTGACTTTCCAACCGGTGGAACCATCTATGGTTTTGAAGGTGTGAAGAATGCCTTGCTTACAGGCCGTGGCAGAGTGGTACTTCGTGGCAAAGTAAATATTGAAACTACAAAAGCAGGAAGAGAAAAAATTGTTATCTACGAAACACCTTACCAGGTAAACAGGGATGCACTTACTGCAAAAATTGGTGAACTGATCACTGATAAACTGATTGAAGGAATTTCTGATGTAAACAACGAAAGTAACAGCAAGGAAGGCACAAGGGTAGTGGTTGACCTGAAGAAAGATGCAGTGGCACAAGTGGTGATAAACCAATTGTACAAACAAACAGAACTGCAAACTTCTTACGGCATCAATAATGTGGCATTGGTAAGAGGCAGGCCGAGAATATTAAATTTAAGAGACCTTGTAAGTGAGTTTGTAATCTTCAGGCATGAAGTGGTTGTACGCCGTACAAATTTTGAACTCCGCAAAGCAAAAGAAAGGGCACATATTTTAGAAGGTTATATCATCGCACTCAACAACCTGGATGCTGTAATAAAACTTATCAGGGAATCTGCCACACCAGCCATTGCACATGAAGGATTGATGAGCACTTTTGGCATGAGTGAGATACAATCCAAAGCCGTACTGGAATTGCGTTTGCAACGCCTTACCGGAATGGAGATTGATAAGATCCGCCAGGAACATGCTGAGATAATGAAACTGATTGAGCATTTGCAGTCTATATTAGACAATGAAGATCTGCGTTACGGCATTATTAAAACAGAGCTGGAAGAAGTAAAAGCAAAGTTTGGCGATGAACGCAAAACAGAGATCGTATATGTTGGCGATGAAATGAATATGCTTGACCTGATTGAAGATGAAGATGTGGTGGTTACCATTTCTCACCTGGGTTATATCAAACGTACATCAGCAGACGAATACAGGCAGCAGCGCCGTGGTGGCCGTGGTGCCAAAGGCAGCAGCACAAGAAATGAAGATTATATCGAACATCTTTTTGTAGCATCAACGCATCATACGTTGTTGTTCTTTACAGAAAAAGGAAGATGCTTCTGGCTGAAAGTGTATGAAATTCCTGAAGGTGATAAAACCAGCAAGGGAAGGGCCATGCAGAACCTGATCCAGATTCCGCCGGATGATAAAGTGAGGGCGATCATTGATGTGAAGAATTTTGATGACAAGGATTATGTAAACAGCCATTATATTGTTTTGTGTACCAAGAAAGGTATCATCAAAAAAACTGACCTGGAAGATTTCAGCCGTCCAAGACAAAATGGTATCAATGCGATCAACATTTTAGAAGGCGACCAGTTGATCGAAGCAAGGATGACAGATGGCAATTGTGAAATTATGATGGCGGTTAAGAGTGGCCGTGCCATTCGTTTCCCTGAAGAAAAAGTAAGGAGTACAGGCCGTGGCGGTATTGGTGTTGCCGGTATTGAAGTGGATGATGAAAATGATGAAGTGGTGGGTATGGTTTGTGTGAACAGGGAAGATAAAACCAAAACCATTTTGGTGGTGAGTGAAAAAGGATATGGCAAACGTACTTTCCTTGACGATCCTGAAACAGGCGAAGCCAATTACCGTATTACCAACCGTGGCGGTAAAGGTGTAAGAACAATTAATGTAACCGATAAAACAGGCCCGTTAGTTGGTTTGCTGGATGTAAGTGAAAAAGAAGACCTGATGATAACCTGCGTAAGCGGTGTAACCATCCGTATGAAAGTGAAAGATGTAAGCGAACAGGGCAGGGCAACACAGGGTGTGAAACTGATAAGGATTGATGAAGGTGATGCTATTGCAGCGATCACTAACCTGGATGAAGAAGAAGTGGAAACTGAAACTCCGGTTGATGAAAATGGTACTGCTCCTGAAATTGATAATGCAGAAGGAACCGGAACGGCTGATGCTGGAGAAGCAACTGATGCTCCTGTAACGGAATAAGATTTGAGTATTTTTGAAATAAAGCCGATTGCAATTGCAGTCGGCTTTTTTATTCTTTTGTTGTTGAAGGAGGGGAAAGAAAACAGTAACGGCTACAGATCAGGTTAATTATATTTAACATAAAAGTTAGTTATAGGCAACCGTTAGTACAAACATTCGCTTGTTGCGATTTTTTCATCCGTTTTCCCAAACAACGGATATAGAAAAAATCGCAACAAGCGAATGCAGACGCCGTAGGCATACAGAAAGAAAACTAACGGTTCGCCTATAACTCTATATTATGTTACTCAGGTTAGGGCTGTGCGAAGGGAAGCAGAGGGCTGTGGTTATTTTTTTGATGCGGAGCGCTTTTTAGGTTTTGAAAAAACCTTCACATTCGTTACGATAAAACCAACAAATGAATGAAATGAATTTGTAATTAATCAACAGGTACGAAGTGCCTGTTTAACATAAAAAAGTATGAGTGCTGCGTAGCGCACACATAGAAGGGGATAGCGCCCTGTCGTTATTTGACAGGGTAAAGTTGTTTGTTGTAAACGCCACATATAAACTTTATATTTGGTGTAAACGACATTTGATTATGGGAAAAATTAGATACGAGAAGTATAAACAAGTAGTCAAAGGCTGTCAGGACGATTTTGAAGCAATATCAAAAATGCTATCAAGGGAAGAAAGGGAAAATGAATACCCTTATATAAGTTTCAACTTGATTTCTCCCAATAAAATGGAGTTAAGTATAGGCAACAGAAAAGTGCTTTTACAATACTTAAACGATACTACTAATTATCTTTCACATTTTACTGTTCATGAAATTTCAGATAACGAGAATGATTACGGCAAACTGAAACTTACCGCTATTGATAGTCTTAAGTTTACTTATGACTATAATAACTCTAAGCATTTAGATGCAGCAGGCAATGACATCAGATTTCCCGAAGGTTTTATTTCAAAACTTGATAAACACTTTGATTTGATATGAAGCTAGAAATTACAAATGGCGAAGCCGTTTGTCTAAATAAAAAAGGGTAGCGCTAACTACCCTGGATTTTGTTCTATAGTGGCTGCCCAGCCTATAAGATCAAAAAACATGAACCTTGTTTTTAGTTCTTCTTTTTTGTAATGCTCCATTTCTTTTTTTTCATCGGAAAAAAGCAGTTTAAATTCATTCTTACAATAAAAACCCAATGCTCTTTCGTATTGTAAGAATCAACAAGCAGAAATCTACACTTATTTGCGTCTTCAGTTATGCAGATTGATTTTATAAAATCCATAACCTGAGAACCTATACCATTCCCTTCAAACTTTGTTTGTACGCCAAATCTTCCTATAAGCGTAGCAGGGTATGAGCTCATGCTTTTTACATGAGGTATATCCTTACGAATTCTTTTCTTTTCGCTACCTGACAGGTTTTCCATCTTTATACTGTCATTGGATAAAGTGAATGCGCAGACTATTTCTTTAGTATCCTTTAATCGGAAAAACAATGTTTGTCCTAAAAGTTGCTTTTGATAGTCGAGAGCATCGTTACAGAAGAAATCGTTTAAATCGATATTATCGCATTCGAAATTGCAAATCAAATCATTATCAGATAATGAAACCAATTCACAATCTATTAGCGAAATAGCCATTACTTGCCTTTCGCCTTAAACTCTTCCATAATTTGCTTAGATAATTGCACGGCATCACGAACCTTCTCATTAGAAACCGGAGTAGGTTGGTTCCCTTTGATAGATTGCAAAAACGCTTCGGATGCGTTGCCTTGCAAAACTGGTGTTCTTTTAATTTCGATTGCCATTACAGATGCCCTTGTTATTATACTGAATGGGCTTTTCAGTGGTTAATATCTTACAAACAATAAATAAAACGGTATTTTCAGTAGGAGTATTGTGGACTTTAAACTTGGTACCGTTATCGGTACCGCCTTTATCTGCACCCCTGTTTCTTTTGAGAGAGTTTATTTTAAGTAGGTTTTTCGAAGTTACAGACTATTTCTGACGTAATGTAACATTACAAAAAAGTTTATGAAACTGTAAACATTTGTGGCGCCCCGTTAAATTTCCTTCACCGGTCGGCGCCTTTGATTGCACAAAATTAGGTAGAAAAATTATACACAGCGAAGCTGCGTGGCGCCATGAAATTAGAAAAACAAGCCGACTATTTTCGTTTGTACACGGCTTTCTATCCGATTTTAAACGGGTAGAAAATGCAATTTGGTTTACTAAAACTTCATTTTATAATGCTAACTATTAGCATTCGTTTACAATACACTGTTATACAACGTGTTAATTTTTCGGCAATCTCGTAACTATTCTATATGGGCTACTAATACATAACACGAGCGTAGGCAAAAAAAATAACGGGAAGGTATGAGCGTCTGTTTAACATAATATTACCTTATATGGTGCCGTTAGTTGCCGCCCTTACGCTATTGCGATTTTTTCACTAAAGCGGTACGCAGAAAAAATCGCAATAGCGTAAGGCAAAAGCCGTAGGCACACAAAAGAAAAACTAACGGAGTTATATAAGGAATCTTATGTTACTCAGGTTAGCCCCGAAGGGAACTGCGAGGGGTGGCGTTGGGGTAGCATGGCAGGAGCAACCATATTTATTTTAGAGGTTGCGACCGGGCGCTGGCAATGTGGTATTTTGTTTTCTTTTTTCTTGTGATGCGGAGCGATTTTTACGGACGATAGGCGAATCCTCTAACTATCTACAATGGTAAAAGGCTTTTTGATCGTATGACTGAAAAATTTAAAAATGAAAAGGATGGAAACTCCTCTCAAAGATAGTAATAATGAGGATGATGTTTGTATATATTAAACTGTTTAGAATGAAAGGTATTTTGAGACGAGAATAGGTAGTACCAATGGAACTAACACCTTGGGATTTTCATTAGCTTGCCGAACTTAAGAACATTTTAAAAGTGCTATTGTGGCGGCAATTATGATAGGACTGAGAAAGCCAATATCTTAAATAGCATAGGCCGCTTTAATAGGTTTAATATACTATTGCCGCTTCGATATGCAGTCTTGATATTTGCTCGAATCTTAAACACTAATCCTGCCGAAATACAATTTCATTGAATCAGGTAACCCTGCCCAACCCATCGCTGCAACATCGCCAAAACTGTTACATCCGAATACTTTTGAAGATGATTGCCCAATATTTACAAGGCAAATTCGTTTCAAGGTTTATATACAAGACATCCTTTTTTAGTTATGCGAAGGCATCAAAGTCTAAATAATCTTAGTGTCGTAACGCGTTTTGATTTATTTGCATAAGTTAATTTTACACTATCCACGCACGATAAATCTACATTGGCTTCTCCGCTACGGTCAGCGCAGGTAACATGAAAAAAGGAAATAAAATTTCTGCCTGTGCGGGTGCTGAAGCGCCTATTTAACATAATATTAATTATAGGCATTTTTATCTTCTTTCTATGTGCCTGCGGCGCTGCCATTCGCTATTGCGGTTTTTGCTGGGCTTATTCGGCAAACCATGGCATGTCAGTATCGAATTCATTTTGTAAGGTTGACAATTATAGCATCTTAATCTGTCACATACACAAAAAATAACTCTGGAGAAAAACCTCCAGAGTTATTTTTTCTCTCATTAAAAAACTCCACTTTACTTTTTAACAGCTTTTCTCAATTCCAAAACTACACCACCAATCCTTCTTCCATCAGAATATTGTGTAACAGTAAGCTGGTGTTTGTTTTGCTTTAACCCTTTTTTGCTGAGTGAAATTTTTACGGGCATACGGGCATTATAATCAAGCTTCAATTGCTGAATATGCAATTTATTATTGCCTTCAACAAAAATTGTGGCAATACCCTTATTAAAATAAACTGCAGTGGCGCCTTCTATATCAGTCAGCATTTTTACATTCGCTTCCTTGGTTATTTTTATCTTATCAAAACCGTATTCCTGTTTGCACTTAACCTGGTTGCTGTAAGAAAGATCAACGCATTTAAGTTTATTTAAAAAAGTAAGGTTCCTGTATGGCAGAGCAATTGCAGGAAACTGTATTTTGTAAACCGGCTTGGGAATATCAGTTTCAATAATGAGGCTGTCTGCGCCATTGGTTCCGGCAGTTTCAAAAGTAAAGTCTGAATCGCCAGCCACATCAATATCCTGTACATGCACATTCCGGATAGCAACATTATTATCCGCAGCAAATATTGACCAGCCATCGATAGTGGTAAGCATAGATGGATCTGCTTCATTCTCTACTCTTGCCAATAAGCAAAAATGGTTATCACCTCTTATATTGCTGCCAGGCACCGGTGGAAGCCATCTAAATTCTACCGGAATATTGCCCCCTGCAGGGATAATTGGTATTACAATTTTATTGCCCTGCACCACCCATTGTAAAGGCGTTCCGGCTGGCGTAAATATTCCTGCCGTGTTCCATTCATTGGGAAAATGAAGTGCTGTGGCAGGGTCGGCCCAGTAAAAATATACTTCGGTATTTCTTGCATCTTGCGTGCCACGGTTCCGTACTGTTACCCTTACAAAATTATCCTGTTGCACCCCTCCCACTACATTGTACAATGGGTTAGGCATTGGATTATGTGTTTGATCTAAAATTTCTATATCGGGGCAGGCCCACGATACAGTTGTTGCAGGCTCGTTGCCAATATCGCCTGTATATTCTCTTAACCAAACATCAACGCTGGTGGCAGGTGTGCCGCATCCTGCGGCCATCATTAACCGGCCAAAACCAAAAGCATTTGATGGAATAGTTAAACCACTGGTATTAGCGGTATCTGCAAATATTTGCTTTACATCTGCCCAGGTAAGCCCTGCGCCTTTGCATTGAAATAATAAAGCAGCACAGCCGGCAGCAAGCGGCGCACTCATGCTGGTGCCACTGACACTTATATAAAAATTGCCCGGTACTGCAAGGGTCATATCTCTTGACTTGGTTGACATAACGAATGTACCTATAGTTGCTATCTCAGGTTTTATCCGGCCATCTCTCGTAGGGCCGCAGGCACTTGTGCCTTCTATAACATTTGTTTTACGATGATTACCTACAGCAATAGCTCTTTTGGTAGTTGCCAAATCTGCAATGGTCATTTCATTGGTTGTAAGATGTGGTGCCAAAAAATCAGACTGGTTCCTGTTGTTCCTGTCAACCCACATCCTGAAGCGGCCATTGATAACGGTTGTCCCGGTGATGGCAATTGTCCAGTTACCTGTTGCCACAGGCTTTGCAACAGTTGCATTTATAATGATAGTAACAAAATTATCATTGTTTCTTGGGTCGTTTAGTCTTGAGTCAACCGTAAGGTTAAGTCCATTTGACATAGTAACAGTAGTTGCTGTTCCTGGTACTACAACACCAGTGCTAATACCATCTGGTGTTGTAACAGTTACATCAAACCTGTCATGCCCATCGTACCATATTTCAATATCGTCATTGTTTTGTGCATTGGCCAAATAAGAAATTCTTACATTTTCGGTGGCGCCAGCCGCCACTACACCACTGGCATGGGAATTAGCTGCATTTGAGTTACCTGCTGATAATGTTAGCACCCTGCCTGGTTGGTTTATCAGGTTATCCAAAAATTCCTGCCCAAGCAGGCTTCCATCATGCGGCCCCTGGTCATCGCTTTGGCTTATGTTAATAGCGCAGGGCTGCCCTAATGCAGTTGCCTGTGCATATACATAACTACAGGCATCTGCAATAAATGTATTATCGCTTGTTCTGGCAAGATCTGCCGTTCCACCATTTCTTACAAAAATAATATCGGCATTAGGCGCTGCACCTGAGTAAACACTTGTTGCACCACAATCATCTGCACTTCTGCCATTACCTGCTGCTATACCTGTAACATGAGTGCCATGAACGCAGTTTGCTGTTGCACCAGCAGTGCATAGATTACCCGGCGTTATACCTGCTACTGCCTGTGCATTGTGCCTTACTGTTAAATATGGGGCTGTGCCTACCGCACGGTTCAGTTCGTTATTGATTGCAGCCTGGGTATATTCTACACCGTATCCAAAACCTGCAGGATTGCTTTCGCCTGCGGCAGGAGCAAGAAAATGATCCCAAAACCGTAGTATTCTTGTTCTTCCCAAACCATCAAGACCAAACCCATCGTTAATGCGGAAATTAGGATGATAAAAATCTATTCCACTATCCAACACCCCAACAATAACACCAGTACCATTAATGGCAGGCATTGCAGTATGTAGTGTGTTTATTTGTGTTTGTGGTATTGCTTCATCCAAAGTATTAAACAATGGTTTTGCCAGCTCAATAAATTTTACTGCTGGTATTTTTTCCAGTTTTGAAATTAACTTAAGGGGTATCAATGCAGTAAAGATGTCTCCAGCCTGCGACCTGACTTTTACACCCAGCCGCTGCAGGTCTCTTGTACTTCCTAAAAATTTAATGAACCCTGAAACATACGCTTCTTTGTATGGATGCTTCTTATCTTTTTCTTTTAACTGCGGCAATTCAAGAGCATGTAATAATGGGGAGAAAGTTTTGTCTTTAATTTTTTCCGGCTTCTCTTTCACTTCCTTTTCCTCTGGTGATTTCACAGGTTGAAGTTGAAATATTTCTTCTTTTTTTATCCTGGATAATTCGGCAATGCCCAAGCGAAGCATGTAATCTAGTTTAGGGTCAAGTTTTAACCTGCTTACAAATTTTTTTTTCATCGCATTATATTTTTGGTTTAATAATAAAAGTATCCCTTGATTTTAAGTTCATTACTCACTGCCGGGGTAATTCCATCTTATTTGTGACAACAATCAAATGGCTGCATTTTGGAGGATAAAGATTGTGATACGGTTTCTCTTTTGCAACGGTGTTTTAACGGTATTTTTTTCAGTGTTTTCACCGTGATTTTGTGTAAAATCACCGGACTTTTGCGAAAGGTTTGCACAATGCCACTTAAAACACTTCAGCTCCAAAAACAAGAAAGCCATCCGTTAGCGTACGGATGGCTTTCTATTGTATTTATTTATGATGTTAATGCCTTTGCAAAAAAGTGGTTATTCTGCTTCCGGGCTGGCTTATGCCTTCGATGGTTGTTCTGGTTTTGGCATCAGCACTTTACGGCTCAGTTTGAATTTACCGGTACGTTGATCAACTTCCAGCAATTTAACTTTCACTTTGTCACCTTCTTTAAAAATGCCATCCATTGTTTCTAAACGTTTCCAGCTTATTTCGCTGATATGCAGCAAGCCTTCTTTCTTAGGTAAAAATTCAACAAAAGCACCGAACTCTTTGATACTCTTTACGGTGCCTTCATAAGTTTCACCCACAACAGGTACGGCTACCAAACCTCTAACCCATGTTACAGCTTTGTCAAGCCCTTCTCTATTTGCAGAGAAGATACTTATTTCACCTGCATTGTTTACTTCTTCAATATTGATGGTAGCACCAGTTTCCCTTTGTATTTCCTGTATCACTTTACCACCTGGCCCTATCACAGCGCCTATGTATTCTTTGTCGATAGTGAATTTAACCATACGTGGTGCATGTGGTTTCACATCTTCCCTATGCTCAGGCATACAGGCATACATTGCATCCAGAATATGCAAACGGCCATTACGGGCTTGTGCCAATGCCTGGCGCATAATGTCCATGCTGAGGCCATCCACTTTAATATCCATCTGCACGCCGCAGATACCATCACGGGTACCGGTTACTTTAAAGTCCATATCACCTAAATGATCTTCATCACCTAAGATATCAGTCAACACTGCAAACTGGTCACCTTTTTTAATAAGGCCCATTGCCACACCGCTCACATGCTTTTTAACAGGCACGCCTGCATCCATCAATGCCAGCGAACCGGCACAAACTGTAGCCATAGAAGAGGAACCGTTTGATTCCAAAATATCACTTACCACCCTTACAGTATAAGGATAATCTTTACCCGGCATCATTTTCTTTAATGAACGCATAGCAAGGTTACCGTGGCCAACTTCTCTCCTGCCCACACCTCTCATCATCTTTACTTCACCTGTAGAGAATGGAGGGAAATTATAATGCAAAATGAATTTTGTATAATCAGATTTGAAAGCACTTTCCACCAACAGTTCATCTAACGGCGTACCGAAAGTAACTGTGGTGAGAGATTGTGTTTCACCTCTTGTAAATAAAGCAGAACCATGTGGTGTTGGCAATGTGCTTGTTTCCATATCCAATTGACGGATATCTTCTGTACCACGGCCATCCAAACGTTTTCGGTCATTCAATATCATATCTCTTACAACATAATATTGCAGTTCACCAACATAATGACCGATCAGTTTTTTATCTGCATCAGGTAATTCTTCACCAAGGAAAGTTTTTACTTCATCATGCAATGCTTTAAAAGCATCACTTCTTTCATGCTTGGCAGAAGCAGCTGATGCAATGGCATGCATTTTATCTTTTGCAAATGCAGTTATTTTTTCATTCAGCTCTTCATTGCGGTAAGGTTTAGCATATTCCCTTTTAGCGGTAATACCTAACTGGGCCCTTAAGTCTGCCTGCGCTTTGATCTGTGCTTTCACAGCTTCATGACCCAGTTCAATTGCTTTGATAAGGTCTTCTTCCTGGCACTCACTTGCTTCACCTTCCACCATCATGATATTCTTTTCAGTAGCGGCAATGATGAATTCCAGGTCACATTCAGCTAATTCTGTACGGCTTGGGTTTACAATAAACTGGCCATTTTTTCTGCCAATGCGTACTTCAGAAATAATTTCCTGGATGGGAATATCTGAAACAGCTAATGCGGCTGATGCCGCCAAACATGCCAGTGCATCTGGTAAAACCTCCGCATCGCTTGATACCAAAGAGATCAATACCTGCACATCGCACAAATAGTCTTCGGGGAATAATGGACGCAGTGCCCTGTCGATAAGGCGGCTGGTCAATATTTCATAATCATTCAGCCTTGCTTCTCTTTTAAAGAATGAACCCGGCACACGGCCTGCAGAAGCAAATTTTTCCTGGTAGTCAACTGACAATGGGAAAAAACTCTGTCCTTCTTTTGGTTCTTTGTTGGCTACCACAGTAGCTAATAAAATACAGTCGCCCTGGCGAACTGTTACAGCGCCATCAGCCTGGCGGGCCATTTTGCCTGTTTCGATGGTAACCATACGGCCACCGCCTATATCGAATGTTACTGATTTTGGAGATAAACTCATTTTCTCTTTTGAATTAGATTTTTTAAAATTAAGGCTGCTCAAAAATTAACTGCCCGGAGGTAAGAAAGGAAATGAATGGGTACGTTCCTATTCTGACGGCGTACAATCGTGTTTTGAAAAGCCCCATTGGGTGATGGGTTGTATTAAAATAAAATAATTCCCAACCGATAAATGTAGCTGGGAATTATAGTATTAAAACATTGTGTTTAAGTTTATTTACGGAGGCCTAATTTTTCAATCAAAGCCCTGTAGCCTGTAAGATTGTGTTTGCTAAGGTAAGTAAGTAAACGCTTGCGTTGTCCTACCATCATCATCAAACCTCTCTGCGATGAGAAATCTTTTTTGTTAGACTTTAAGTGGTCTGAAATGTGGTTGATACGCTCTGTAAGCATCGCTATTTGCCCTTCAATAGAGCCGGTGTTTGTGGCTTTTCCACCAAAATCGGTGAAGATCTTTGCCTTTTTTTCAATTGTTAAGTGAGACATCTCTTTGTTTTTAACTTCTTTGTTAAATTGCTTTTTTATTTCGGCTGCGAAAGTAAAGCAAAAAACTCAATTTCACTGTCTTTCTATTGATTTTCTGCCAAAAAAATAAGCCAACAGGATACTTTATAGTGCATATTCAGCCATATTTGCCAAACAGCATGACCATTTACCTTACAGTTACCAACGATTTAAACTACGACCAGCGGATGGCAAGGATTTGTACTTCCCTTGCTGGCAATGGTTATAACGTGGTATTGGTGGGCAGAAAAATGCCGGGTTCACCTCCGCTCAGCACCAAATCATACAAAGAAATCCGGCTGAATTGTTGGTTCAATAAAGGCAAATTGTTTTACGCTGAATACAACCTGCAGCTTTTCTTTTTCCTGTTGTTTAAAAAAATGGATTGCATTTGCGCCATTGACCTCGATACCATCCTCCCCTGTCTTTTTATTTCAAAACTAAAAAATACAAAACGGGTGTATGATGCCCATGAATTGTTTTGTGAAATGAAGGAGATCGTAACACGCCCTGCCATTTATAAGGCCTGGAAGAAAATAGAAAGATATGCTTTACCGAAGTTTCAATATGCTTATACAGTAAACCAGCCGATAGCAGATGAGTTTTACAAAATGTATGGAGTTAAATATGCGGTGGTAAGAAATATTCCGTTGTTGAAAAAAGATCAAATGGTGGTTCGTGGGGACACGAACCACGGCGAGGACACGAAACACGGCGAAAAATACATTTTATACCAGGGTGCAGTAAATGAAGGCCGTTGTTTTGAAACACTGATACCTGCCATGAAAGAAGTTAATTGCAAGCTCCTTATTTGCGGCGATGGAAATTTTATACAACAGGCAAAGCAATTGGTAAAAGAAAATAATGTTGAAGACAAAGTGATCTTTAAAGGCAATATTGCACCCAATGAATTGCAGATGATAACCGCACAGGCTTATATCGGAATCAACCTTGTGGAGAATAATGGATTGAGTTTTTATCTTTCGCTGGCGAATAAGTTTTTTGATTACATACATGAAGGTATTCCGCAATTGTGTGCAGGCTATCCTGCGTATAAAGAGATTAATGATAAACACGAGGTGGCGGTTCTGATAACAGACATGAGTACAAAAAACATTGCCGGGCAACTGAACAATTTACTCGGCGATGAGTTGTTATACCAACGCCTGCAGGCAAACTGTGTAACCGCTAAAGAAGTTTACAACTGGCAACACGAAGAAAAAATATTACTGGATCTTTATAAACATATTCTTGGATAAACATTTACATATAGTAACCTTAGATGTGCCCTACCCTGCTGACTATGGCGGTGCCATTGAGCAGTTTTATAAAATTGTGTGGCTGCATAAACTGGGCGTAAAGATCCACCTGCATTGTTTTACAAAACGCAGGCCCGAAGCGGCTGAATTAAACCAGTATTGTGAAAGTGTAAATTATTATCCACGGAAAACAGGGTTTAAAAGATTCCCGATATTTACTCCGTACATCGTTGCATCCCGTAGCGAACCGGCTTTGCTGGCAAATCTTCAGAAAGATGATTATCCCATTTTGTTTGAAGGCATTCATACAACCTTTCTTTTGCAAACCAATTTGCTGAAGGGTAGAAAAATTTTTGTGCGCCTGCACAACTGTGAATACAGGTATTATGCACAACTGGCAAAACATGAGAAAAAATTATTCAGGAAGCTATACTTTACCTATGAAAGTTTTTTACTGAAAAAGTATGAAAAGCGGATCGCAAAAAGATATCCATTGCTCACCATCAGCAAAACAGATACAGCAATATTTGAGAAGGAACTTAAAGCAAAAGATGTTCAATGGCTGCCAGCCTTTGTAGGTTGGGAAGAAGTAACCTCACAAAACGGAAAGGGTTGTTATTGTTTATACCATGGTAATTTGGCCATTAATGAAAATGAAGAGGCAGCTGAGTGGCTGCTGAACAGTGTATTTAATAACCTGGCAGTACCATTGGTGATCGCAGGAAAATCACCTTCAAAAAAATTAGAAGCACTGGCACATTCGCATGAACACACCTGCCTTGTTGCCAACCCGAGCCAAAAAGAAATGCAGGACATCATTGCGAAAGCGCAGGTGAATATTTTGCCATCATTCAACAACACGGGTATAAAATTAAAATTGCTTAACTCATTGTACAGTGGCAGGCATTGCATCGTAAACAACGCCGGTGTTGATGGATCCGGGCTGGAAGCTGTTTGTATTGTTGCCAATGGCGCAAAGGAGTTTAAACAACAAATAAGCCTTGTGTATGAAAAGCCATTTGATGAAGAAGAAACGGCAAAAAGAAAAGCCCTGCTGGCAGGGCTTAATAATAATAAATTGAATGCAGAAAAAATTATGCGGCTTTTCTGGTCCTGATTAATTACATGCTCACTCTTGCATTGTCCCACACTTTGCCGCCTTCTGTTTTTATTGTTCTTGCAGGAAATTTATTGATAACAATATAATCATGTGTTGCCATTACAATGGCAGTTCCATAATCCCTTCCAATCTGAAAAAGCAACTGCATTATTTCATCGCTTGTTTCCGGGTCAAGGTTGCCGGTAGGTTCATCGGCCAGTATCAGTTTGGGAGAATTTAATAAAGCCCTGGCAATATCCACCCTTTGCTGCTCACCACCACTTAATTCAAATGGCATTTTAAAACCCTTTGTTTTTAATCCCACTTTATCCAGCACATCAGCAATTTTTTCATCCATCAGTTTTTCATCTTTCCAGCCGGTAGCTTTCAAAACAAATTTCAGGTTGTCATTTACATTCCTGTCGGTAAGCAATTGAAAATCCTGGAATACCACACCAAGGTTACGGCGTAGAAAAGGTACTTTCTTCCAATCCAGTTCTCTCAGGTTATATCCTACAACCCAACCTTCGCCATTCGTTAATTCCAGGTCGCCATACATTGTTTTCAACAAGCTGCTTTTACCTGTACCTGTTTTACCAACGAGGTACACAAACTCACCTTTATCTACTGAGATATTTACATCACCAAGAATGAGGGTATTGCTTTGGTAAATGTTTACGTTCTTTAATTCTATTATTGCCTGAGACATTGTATTCGTTATTTGTTATTCGTTATCGGTGGTTAACCCTTTCATCAAGGCGCAAATTTAACTGATTGAGTATGCCACCGGAAAATTATTTTAGCATACTGCTGTTAAAAATGTGGATAACTAATTATTTAGTTTTATAACTAATTTTATAGTTTTGAATTCTATTCAAAAAGAAGTATGCAAAAACCACTGACCAAAGCAGAAGAACAGATAATGCAGGTGCTATGGAAATTAGACAAAGCATTCCTGAGAGAAATAATTGACGCATTGCCCAATCCCAAGCCACACAATAATACCGTGGCAACCATCATCAAAATACTGATTGAGAAAGAATTTGTGGCGGTGAATGTATTTGGGCGTATGCACCAGTACTACCCTGCTGTTGCAAAAGATGCCTACACAAAAAACAGCATGAAGACTTTAGTGAAAGGATATTTTGAAGGCAGCTTCAGCGATGCAGTTTCTTTTATGGTAAAGGAAAACAATCTTTCCATTGAAGAGCTTGAACTGCTGCTGAAACAATTAAAGAAAAATAAATAGATCATCCACATAAATAATTCACAATGACAGCAACAGCATTGTATCTTTTAAAAGCAATACTTTGTTCAGGTATCCTGTTTAGTTATTATTGGTTCTTTCTGCGTAACAAGGCCTTTCATTCCTTCAACCGGTTTTATTTGTTGTTTGCTGTGGTTTTATCATTGTGCCTGCCATTGATAAAAATTGATTTCTGGCAACAGCAAACTGTTCAATCATCAAACGTAATACAATTGCTGCAGGTGGTTACCGGCAATGGAGAACATGCTGATGAATTGATGGCGGCAACAAAAAATAATTCTTGGAGTATGCAGCAATGGATACTGTTTGCCTATTTAACAGTAAGTAGTGTATTGCTGTTTGCATTTGCCCATTCTATATTTATAATCATAAAATTGGCAGTTAAAAACCCGGCAAAAAAGATAGATGGCATTTCACTAATTACAACTACTGCAAAGAACACTCCCTTTTCTTTTCTGCATTTTGTTTTCTGGAATAGCCATATTGATATTGATTCAACCAATGGAAGACAAATACTCCAGCATGAGATGACGCATGTAAAAGGCAAACACAGTTATGATAAACTGTTCATGAACCTGCTCCTTATCATTTGCTGGTGCAATCCATTTTTCTGGCTGATAAAAAAAGAACTGGGCATGATACATGAATTTATTGCAGATAAAAAAGCTGTTGATAATAATGATACATCAACATTTGCAGCCATGATATTACAGGCTGCTTATCCGCAACACAACTTTCAACTCACTAACAATTTTTTCCATTCACCTATAAAAAGACGATTAACCATGCTCACAAAAAACAACAACACGATCGGTTTTTATAGCAGGATACTGGCACTGCCATTACTCCTGTGTGTATTTGCAGCGTTTACCTTTAAAACTGTAAGTCAGCAACCCATTTACAAAGGAGAAAAAACTATTGTAGTAATAGATGCAGGCCATGGCGGTAAAGATTTTGGCGCTGCCGGTATTGACAATGTTTATGAAAAGGATATCAGTCTTGCGCTTGCAAAAAAAGTAAAAGAACTAAACAGCAATGAGAATATCGAGATCATTCTCACCCGTGAAACAGATATTTACCAATCTCCGCAAGAGAAAGCAGATTTTGTAAACTTGAAAAAAGCAGCCCTTTTAGTTTCGTTTCATGCAGATGCTGCCACTAAAGATTCTGCCGACATGAAATCAGGCATCAATGTGTTGGTATCAAAAAATCAATATTCAAATTCGACTAAAAGTAAAGTGCTTGCTTCTGCTATGATCGAAATGTTCAACCAGAACTATCCATTGCCGGTAGCCCAAAACCCTGCACAAAGGCAAAATGGTGTATGGATCTTGCAGAATAGTAAATGCCCTTCAGTGCTGATTGAAGTAGCTTTTATAAGTAATGAAAAAGACCTTGCCTTTCTTGAGTCAGCAAAAGGCCAGGAAACAATTGCACTGAATGTATTGAAAGGAATAGAAAAATATTTAACGGCTTCTATAAAAGAAAAGTAAGATGCAATGAAGAGAAGTAAAGTTTTTTTTTGTTACATTTTGATAAACCTT